>JANRLW010000081.1:0-28508 GCA_033762295.1 Capsulimonadales bacterium | reverse complement strand
AGCATGGCATCAACGAGTTCGCCGGCTGTCTTCCGCTCCTCCTCCAGTGGCCGGTCACCCTCCTGATGTACAATGTGATCCTGCACTATCAGTTCCATTTCGCGCAGTCCACTTTCCTGTGGGTGAATCCGGCGGCAGGGGATGCGGCGGCCAATCTGCCGTTTCCGTTGACCGGCTTCTTCGGACACCATCTGGGCGAGCAGGACATGCTCATGTTGATCGTCTATACGTTCTCGATGTATCTGACGACCAAACTGATGCCGTCCACACCGCCTTCGGACCCGCAGCAGGCGGAACAGCAGAAGATGATGACGATCATGATGCCCGCCATCTTCTTCATCATGCTGTTGCAGTGGCAGCCTGCTTCCGCCTTCGTCCTTTACTGGTTCGTCAGTAACCTTCTGGCGCTCGGCCAGCAATGGATCATCTACCGCACCCTGCCGACGCCTCCGCCGATCCTGATCGAGGATAGCGACGGAAACGGAGGAACGGCGGCCGGCGCGGCTTCGCCGGACCCCAAACCTCTGGCGCCGAACCCGAAACTCGTGTCGCCGAAAAACAGGAAAAAGTAGGGAAAGCAAACTTTAAGGAACGACCTATCGCATGGCAGGAACTGTGACCGAATTGAAACAGCAGGCGATCGACTTCGCCCAGGGATTCGTGGACGCCTCCGGCATGGATCTCCACGTCGCGGTGACGAAGGAAGAACCGGAAGGAATCACCATGGCTTTCGGCGGTAGCGATGCCCGGTTGTTCATCGGCAAGGGCGGGCAATGCCTGGATGCGTTGCAGTACCTCACGACGCTGGCCGTGTTGCGCCGGAGCAATACGAAACTTCATATCACCTACGATGCCGATAACTACCGACTCCGGCGGGAAAACACCCTGCTTCGGATGGCGGAGGAGCTGGCCGAACAGGTGATCGCGACCGGACAGGAGGCCGTTCTCGATCCGATGACCCCGGCGGAACGGCGGATTGTCCATCAGGCGCTGGTCGACCGTCCGGGCGTTCGAACCTACTCGGAAGGGGAGGAACCGGACCGGTACCTGGTGATTGCTCCGATGATGGAGGAGTAGAGGTCCATGTCGGCAATCGTGGCCCGGAAAGTGCGCGCGGCCCGATTGTCGATCCTTTCCAACGCACTGCTGGTCCTCTTCAAGCTCGGTGTCGGCGTGGTCACCGGGTCGGTTGCCGTCCTCTCCGAAGCCGCTCACTCCGCGACCGATCTGATCGCCTCGCTGATCGCCTTCATCGCTGTCCGCTCCGCCGACGCGCCGCCGGACGCGCGCCATCCGTACGGTCACGGGAAGATGGAATCCCTCTCCGGAGCGGTCGAAGCGCTGCTCATTCTGGCCGCCGGCGTGTACATTGTGTTCCAGGCCGGACAGGCGCTCCTGCGTCCTCGTGAACACCTCGGAACGGAGAGCGGAATGGCGATTATGGCAATCTCCGCCGTCGTCAATCTTTTCCTGGCGCGTTACCTTTTTCGGGTGGCGCGTGAGACGGATTCCGCCGCGCTCGAGGCGGACGCCCACCACCTCAGTATCGATGTCCTTACCTCCGTCGGTGTGGTCGCCGGACTGGCGCTGGTTCGATTCACCGGCATCTCCCTCTTCGATCCCCTGGTCGCACTGATCGTGGCGGGATTTATCCTGCACACCGGCGGCTCCATCCTGAGGGATGCGTTCGCTCCCTTGCTCGATGAACGGCTGCCACAGGAGGAGATTCGAATTATCGAACGAATTATGACGGCGAACCCGAATGTGCTTGGCTGGCACAAACTTCGGACGCGCAAAGCCGGTTCGCACCGTCATGTCGATGTTCACATCCAGATGGACGACGATATGTCTCTTCGCGAAGCCCACCGTCGAACGGAGGAACTGGAGGATGAGATGCGAGCCGCTCTGACGAACCTGCATGTGGTAATTCACACGGAACCGTACGAGGAGGAGCGGACGCACCAGGAACAGTTCCATAGCTCGCCCTCGCCACCGTCGGAGCCGTGAATCGTTGAGGCGTTGTCGAACGGGAGAATCGTTTTCGGAGCAGGCTTTACAGGAGGGAACATTCGTGTCCGATGTCAATCTCTGGGGGCATTTCGTGAGCCGTCTGAGCGGGGAGGTGCCGGCGGACGTCATTGACGCCTATCGCCGCGCCAGCCTGTCGGTTTATGAGATGCTGGATCATGTCGAACAGAAACGCCTGGATATCAAACTGGCGGGTCATCATCCCTGGGCAGCGCCCCCGGCGACACAGGCGGAGATTCTGTGCGCCTGGAACGCCTATGCGTTGCAGTTACTGGGAGATTATTTTGTCGATGCCGATTACCGCCTGAACCCGGCGACGCAGGGGTACCTGCCTCCGATTACCGCCGATCAGGTGCTGGTCTTCTACGAGCAGGTCGAACCCTGGATGAACCGGGCGCGACAGGCGCACAGCAACCCCAACTACCGGCTCGATGTCGCCGTTCCCGCCGATATGCCTCCCTGGAGCGAGGTGGAACCCTGCCCGAACGCTCACCTGCACGGGATGATGGAGGCGATGCGGGCTTTGCGAGATCATGCGAGCCTTGCCATGGCCTTTTTCGAGGAGACGACCTCGCCGGAGGAGAAACAGGACGCGATCCGTCATGCCCGGCAGCTCTGGGCCGCCGCCCATACGAAAAGCGAGTATGCCGATCGCCTGTGGGAAGGGAACCCCTCCGAGGATCTCCATGAGCGAATCGAAGATCATGTCAAGGAGGCGGTCGAACGACTTTACCGACTGGGGCAGATGCTGGCCATGCCCGATCTGCTCGAGGAGGACCGGAAGCTGTCGCAATCGCGACCGGTCCTGCGTCCGTTGCCGACCGCGGTCGTCGGGCCGCCCGTACACGGACTGCCCGGACCCGGTGAGATCGGTTTCGATCCCTGGTGTTTGACCGACAGCGACCGCCGTACGCGTCTGCAGGGGGATCCGGAGGCAAGGGTCGCGATCGGTCGTCTCTGGAAGATGGACCCGGACCCGCAGAGGACGCTGGCTATCCTGGCGGAGATTCGGGCGGCGTTCGCACGCGGGGACATCGGCTATGCCATGCATCCGGACGGGCGACGGATCGGCCATTTCTTCTGCTGTCCCTGGTCACCGGTCTATGTGGCGTTGCGTTCCTGCGTTATCGGTGGAACGGAGATCCGCACGCTCCAGCAGTTCGTCTACGATGTCAACTGCGAGGCGATGAATCTGGGGCGGCCATTCACCCGAAAGATCACCGTTGCCCGCTTCGCGAGCACGGACGAACTGGAGTACGGTGACCCGGACGAAGCCCCGGACCACTGAGCGACGGTTTCGGAATGCCGGATGCGACGACGGAAAGAGGCGGGCATTGCCCGCCTCTTTCGGCTTTTGAGTCCATTCCCTCTCTCTTCGGCCCCTTAATAAAAATTAGTAAAATTTCAGTAAAATATACAGCGAGGATTCGGAGATGACCCTGTATAGTGAGAGTGTTCGTTTGGAACTGATGGAACGAAGTTGCCTGCCGCGCCCAAGGACGTTGCCCGGTCGGTTAAAAATGGATTGAATCGATTAGCGAGGTCCTTATGTCGATGCTTTTATCGGTGATCATTCCGACTTTCCGGCGTCCCGCTCTCCTGGCGGAAGCGATTCGAAGCGTTCTGGACGAAACCGGTCCGGATACCGAGATCATTGTTATGGACGACAGTCCGGAGGGGTCCGCGCGTGACGTGGCGGAGGGTTTCGGCGAGGCGCGGGTTCGCTACTGCATGAATCCTACACCTTCCGGCGGACGGCCCGCCGCGGTTCGAAATCTTGCCTACCGGCATGCTACCGGACGTTACCTGCATTTTCTCGATGATGACGACCGTATCGCGACCGGCGCGTACCAGGCCATGATCGACGCGCTGGAAAAGAATCCTGACGCCGGGGTCGCCTACGGATGGGTCGTCCCGTTCGGAAACAACCCCAAAATCTGTGCCGAAAAGACCGACTATTTCACTCGCGCCGCACAAATCGCCAGCAAATCGTCGCGATTGCGTACGGTGGCGCTGATTCTGTTCCGTGGCGCGTTAATGGTGAACTCCGCCTGCATGATCCGACGCGAACTGTTCGAAACGCTCGGAGGCTACGACCCTGAAATCGCCTACTACGAGGACGTGGAGTTCTGGATGCGCGCCATCCGCCGTTACGGGCATGTCTACGTCAATCGCCCGATTCTCAACTATCGGGTCGGTTCCTCCTCCTTGATGCACGACCTCCAGGAGGATTGGGTGCCGGTGATGGAGTCCTACCGGATCATCCATCGAAAATACAAGGAGCGGCATGGTATGGCGGAATACGCCCTGCTGAAGCTTTTCTCCCTGACCCTGCCTTCCGTTATCCCGGTAAAAGCGTAGAGACATCGCCGGCGCATCCGTGCCGGTTGGCGAGCGATGACGGGATCGTCCGGAGTATGCCGGCACCCGTCAACCGCCATCCATTTTCCCCACTGACGAATGAGAGAGAGGTCGTATGGCACCGTTTATTGCGGGTACCAGAGCGCGAATCAAGAGAACTGTCAAGCAAATTGCGACAAAATGGTATCAGGGACGGACACCGCGTCGCACGGATCCGGACCCGGCCCTCTGGCGATTGGCCCGTAATTCCGCAGGGGAGCTCTGCCTCGATGGAACGTCGTTGCGCTCCCTTTTGCGCCGGTTCGGGTCGCCGCTGCATGTGGTCGACGCGCAGGCGCTGGACACCAACATTGCGGATTTCCTGGCGCCGCCCCCGGGGCAGGAGCATGGGTGCGAGGTCTATTATTCCTACAAGACCAACCCGGTTCCCGCCGTTCTCCGGCGTATGCATGATCGTGGCATCGGCGCGGAAGTGATTTCGGCGTACGAACTCTGGCTCGCGCTGCGCCTCGGGGTGCCGCCGGAGAAAATCGTCTATAACGGTCCGGCGAAGTCCGATGAATCCCTGCATCTGGCGATCGATCGTGAGATCTGCCTGCTCAATCTGAACTGCCGGGAAGAGATTCCCCGGGTCGTGGCCGCCGCCCGACGGGTGGGGAAACGACCGCGCATCGCTCTTCGGGTCGTGCTTCCGGATGGCTGGGGCGGACAATTCGGTGAACCCGTAGTCACCGGCGCGGCCTTCCGTGCCTTCGAGGAGGCGCTGGCGCACCCGGAACTGAACGTGGTCGGGCTGCACATTCACCGGGGGGCGGAGATCTCCGAACGGGACGAGGTCGTTCGTTTTGCCGGGGAGGTTCTGGCGTTCACCGATTCGTTGCGGGAGAAACTGGGACTCGAACTCGAAATCCTGGACTTCGGCGGCAGTCTCGCCTGTCGAACGACCCGCAGTCTGTCCGCACGGGACGTTCGGATGAACCGGACCTTCCTCTGCGATCTGCAGCCACGCCGCCCGGAGTCGGTGCTGTCGATCCGTGACTATGTCGCGACGCTTTTCGACTGTGTCTTCGCTCATTATCGTCAGCTATCCCGCAAGATGCCGCGGATCTTCGTCGAACCGGGCCGCGCGATGACAGCCAGTACGCAGATGCTGTTGAGTCAGGTCATGATGACCAAGGCGTTCGATGAGAATCTCACCTACGCGATTCTGGACGCCGGAATCAACCTGGCCGATAGCGTCCGCAACGAATACCACCAGATTTTCCCGGTCGGCGATCCGGAGGCGCGTCCGAAAAAGACGTACCGACTGGCCGGACCGATCTGCACTCCGGGCGATGTTCTGGTGAATGCCTGGGATTTGCCGGAACTGTCTCCGGGCGATCCGATCGCCATCATGGACGCCGGCGCGTATTTCGTACCCTTCAGTACGTCGTTCTCCTTTCCTCAACCGGCTATCGTCTGGCTGGAGCAAGGGGAATCGACCCTGGTACGCCGCGCCGAAACCTTCGAGGATCTGGTCGTTCTCGACGAGATCGAACATGCACGCAGCGATCGGCGATCGCCCGGACGAGTGCCCCTTCTTCGCGGCTCCTTCTAATCGAACCCCCTATTGAGAACCCTGACAAGGATAGAAACGTGATCATTGAAGTTCCGCCGTCGAGTGTCCGCCGAACCGTCGCGGACACAGGCAGTACCCTTCGGGCGCAAATCGAATCGCTGGCGGAGGGCGAAGACACCTGCCCCATCCTGCTGACGACGACGACCTATATGGGAACGCTGGCGGCCGTGCGCCACTGCGGACGCCTGGGAATCCCGATGTATCTGGCGGATGCACGGTCGGTTACCCCCTCCCGGTGGTCGCGCTATACCTCGCGCCGCCTGAAAAGCCCACCGATCTCCCGGCCAACCGAGTTTCTCAACTGGCTGTTGGAATACGGAGAGAAGGAACCCGGAAAGGTGCTTTATCCGGCGTGCGATGAAACGGCCTGGCTGTTCGCCCGACATCGACAGTCACTGCAGCGGTTCTACCGACTCTATTCGCCGTCCGCTGACGTAATCGCCCGAATCCTGAACAAAAAACGGCTTCATGAAGCCTGTGCCGACGTCGGATTGGAAACACCCCCTACCGTCTATCCGGAGAACGAAGAGTCTCTGCGCCTGGCGGCGGAGACGTTCACCTATCCGGCATTGATCAAGGCGCGGACACAGGTATTCTGGCTGGCCAAGGGATCCGTCGTTCGATCTTCGCAAGAGACCATCAGGGATTTCCGGGACTTTCGGGATTCCCAGGTGAACCAGGACGATAGCCTTACCGGCGATCCGTTTCTCCGGTGGCCCATGATCCAGGCTTTCCTTCCGGAGGCGGCGGAGGGAATTTATTCGATCTCGGGCTTTATCGACGACAGCGGGGAGCAGTTCGTCTGTCGAGCGGCGCGAAAGGTTTTGCAGTATCCACGGCGTGTCGGAATCGGCCTCTGCTTCGAAAGTGCGCCGGTGGATCCCGAACTGCGGGATAAGATTCGGGCGTTGTGCCGGAGAACCGGCTATTATGGCGTCTTCGAGGCGGAGTTTATTCAACGGAATCAGGATGGTCGGTACCTCCTGATCGATTTTAACCCCCGTTATTTCAACCAGATGGCTTTCGACATCGATCGGGGGATGCCTCTGCCGGAAATGACCTACCGGGCGGCTCTGGGACAGCGCGAAGCCCTGAAACGATTGGTCGCCCGGGCGAAGTCCGCGGACACCGCCGAACCGCGTGCCTATTGCCATCGGTGGAAGTTTCGATTGATGCTCTCTCTCCTGACGGCTCTGGGGCGTTTCGAACCGGAGGAGGCCGGAAGCTGGCGTTCATGGCTCGATCGGTTCGACCGTGGCCGACGGCTGACGGACCCGGTCGCCGATTCCGATGACCGAATGCCGTCCCTGATCGATCGAACCGGGGCGTTCTTGACCTGGCTGCGTTATCCGCGTTCTTTCATAAAGGAGATGCTGGGAGCCTGGCTGCTGTGGGTTGTGACGGGTTCCTGACCGTCGGCGACGGTCATGACGATGAACGACGCCTGCTGACGAGGCGAGAAATGGAGTCTTAACGATGTTTTCGCTACGCTTTTTGAATCTGGTGCGCTGTACGAAGGACGGGGGGGCGCTCGAAACGGTATCCGTTTCGGCTTCCGAGACTATTTCAAACGGCAAGGTACGGTGCCGGCAGTGCGGGCGATTCTACCGGATTTGGGACGGGATTCTCGATCTTCTGGGCGAGGATGGGCCGCAGGATGCGGACAGCCGGCACGAACTGGAACTGCGAGACGGAAGTGAACCGATCCTTCGGGGTGTTCAGGGAACGCCGCCGTCCTGGCGCGATGTCGCGGAGGTCGATTCCACTCTGCGGGAGATCGGCTCCCCCGAAGGAAAAACGATCCTTGAACTGGGCTGCGGCCCCGGAATCTATACTCGCCGACTGGCCACGGCCGACCGCCTGCTGGCGGTCGACTTCTCGATCACGGCGTTACGCCGGAATCTCGCCCAGCTTCCGGCGGGGGCGCGGGTCGGTCTGGTACGGGCCGATGTTGGCACGCTCCGATTGACGCCGAATGCGTTCGACCTGGCTCTGACCACCCTGTATTCCAACCTGCCGACGGCCGAACTGCGTCGTGCCTGCAATCGAACCGTCGCGGCGGCGCTTCGACCGGGTGGTCGGTATGTGGTGAGCGCCCATCATCAGGATCAGCGGCGCATCCTGAAAAAGCTGCCGGAGTCCGGCTACTATGCCGAAGGCGGAATCTTCTATCAGTGTTTCACGCCGAATTCCCTGAAGGCGGACCTGACGGATTTTCGAATCGAGGGAATGCGGCCGATCTGCGTCGAAGTCCCGTTCATCAGCCGGGTGCCGAACGATCGTCTGCGGGCCTGGGTGGCTCGTCAGGCCGCCGCCCTGCCGGGCGTCAACCGATTCGGATCGATCCTGATCGCCGCGGTCGCCAAGCCCGATCCGGCACGGTAATACAAAACCGGCCACGTGACGGGTATGCTACGCAGGGATCAACGACGGTCGGCCGCCACTGCCATGGCCGACCGTTACTCCTGCGATCCCGGAGCGTACCATGTCCCTTACCGTTCAAAATTACCTGGCCGATGCCGCCGAGAAAGCCGCCGTCGATCTGCTGGCGGCGTATCATCGACTTCCTGAGGACAAGCGAAACTGGGCGCCGTCCGAAAAGACCCGTTCCGCCGCCAACCAGGTGGCCGAGTGCGCGATCATCAACGGCGGTCTGGTCGGAATGCTGGAAAGCAAAACGGTCCCCGCCGACGCGATGGCGAAATTCCCGGCGGCGATCGGCGCGATGCTGGCGGACCTCAGCCAGCTCGAACCGGCATTGAAGGAGAATACCGCCCAACTGGCGGCCAAGATTCGGACCCTGTCCGACGAGGAACTCGCGGTTGTCATTCAGATGCCGTGGGGACCGCGCACCGTCCTCGAACTGATCAGCCTGCCGTTCTGGAATATGTCCTACCATGAGGGACAGATCAATCTGCTCTCGATGCTGATGGAGGGTTAGGCGGTCTCCGGTTCGGGGGACCGGATCCCCCGAACCGGACACGGACCGCGAGGATTTCCGATTACCGGGCGTCCGCCGTCGAAACGGGGGCGTTCGTCTCGCGCGTCGGTACGGCGAGCCAGTAGCAGACCCGAAGGCTCGTCGTGCCGAAGCCGTGCGGCCCGGAGGTCCGGTCGAGCGGCTCGGTCTGACGCGTGAAGTAGCGCAAGCCGTCCTCCTGCCAGCACAGGGTCAGCGTCGGCTCCTCGACCATGCCGGAACCCGGTTCCGGGTCCGGAAGATCGGCGGGGAGGGGCGTCTCGGGGAGTCGCGGCTCCTCGACGGTTTGCCGCTGCGAGCGGATAATTTCAACGAACGTACAGTTTTCCAGGCCCTGACGTCGAATCCAGGGCAGAAGCGCCTGGGGAAAGCGTTTGTTTTGCACGAGTCGGTTTCCTTCTCAAAACGAATAACGAGTCCTGTGCGATCGTATTTCGGCTTCGGAAGAATTACATTTTTCTACGGATTGCACCCATTACACGCGCCATTATAACAGGTTTCCGGGGCGGGGCCCACCAATTGTGGCAAACTGCATTACGGCAAACATACGGGGCCGGACACCGGCTTCCCGGTATTTCGTCCGGAAAATCGGAGGACGCTTCTTCGGTACGGTTTGTGCGTTATGCACCTGCGAATTCCTCCCGGTTCGGATCCGGCAGCCAGGGACTCTACCGGCGCAGGGTGCCCACCGGGACTGACGAAGGATATTGCATGAGCGTCTGTCCGGATCTTTTCGATGGCCTGAGTGAGTGTTCGTCCGACGAGCAGGCGACTTTCGCCGCTTTGCTGGAACAGGGGCACATCGAGCGGAACTCGATGACCCCGGAACCGACGCGTCCCACCCATAAGATCCTTTCCTTTTTCAAACGGAACGCGGGTGCCGCTCACGGCACTCCCGAAGCCCTTTCGCTGCAGTCCCGCGATAAGTTTGCGCGAATGCAGGGAGAGGAGCGACTGGCGTTTCTCAAATCGACCGTGGCGGAACGATCGGGCTGTCCCCGGACGCTCTCCGGTCCGTGTATCACCCTGGCGGCGTTGCGAGCCGTCGCCAAAAAGCACGACATCGATCCGTATCTGACCCCCCATGTCCTGGCCCAGCGGGTGATGGCGGCGAAACTTCGCCGGATGAGCGAGGATTTCCACGGTCGATGGGAGGGCATGAACGCCGACCAGCGTACGCAGTTTGATCGCGAACTGGAAAAGCATCTGGCCCGAATTCCGCGCGAGAACCAGGAAACGCTCCATGAGGCTTTGCGGATCGATTCCCTGACCGCACCGGCCATCCGTACCCGGCTCTTTTCCCTGAACGTTAGTACAGGCGTGTCCGGCAGAATCGAGCCGACGGAGTTTGGGGCCTGCCTTGCGCTCTCGGTCATCGCCTACTCGGTGTTCACCGTCTCCTGCGGGATATCTCTGCCGTTCGCCGCCTATATGTTCCTGTCGTCCGCTCCCGGCGCCCTGTCGCATCCGGGGATTACCGTCCCGACCGGGAACCTGACGCCCATTTTCCAGTGGGTCGCCCAGGGACGGAGAGCCGGGAACGAGCTGATCGATTGCATCGTCTTCGCCGGGTTGGCACAACGCATGGAGCGGATGAACCGATTTTTCGAACGCGAAGGCTGGTGTACGTCCCCGGCGTCCAGGGCCGAGTTTGAGACGGATTCCGCCCGCATCCGGCAGGTGGAGAAGGACATCAACGTCGGTAGGTCGGAACTGACGAAGGCGCAGATCCAGTTACGACAGGCAAGCAATGCGCTCGCCCAGCTGCGCCAGACGGTGTCCGAAGCGGAAGCGGCGGTCAAGACCGCGCGAAAGAAACGAATGTCTACGGAGTCGATGCTGGCCGACGCGCAACGTCAGGCGGAAAACGGAGGCGACGATAGCGCCCGACTGGCGGCCCTTCTCAGCGGCCAGGTCTATGAGGCGCGCCGGGAGCAGATGCTGGCGGAACGGCAACTGGCGGAGACGCGACAGAAAGCGGCGGACGAAACCCCGTTCCTGGAGATGGAACTGACGGGACTCACCCGGCGAACCGGCGCTCTGGAAACGCAACTGCACGATCTGCGAGGCGAACTGGAAGCCATCTATCGAAAACGTAGCGAGCAGCTTCGCCATCACCTGGCCTTCTGCGCCCCCCGCCTGACCTACGGCAATCGGGTGGTCAACTGGTTCATTCGGCAGGAGAACCCGGAGGTCGTCGCGCAGGCGGAGAGCGCCCTGGCCGAACTGAACGAGGGAGTTTTTCAAACGCTCCGGGGGAAAGCCCTGTTCGGCGATACCGAATGCGCCTCTTTCGGAGAAGGGTATCGCATCTATTACACGTACGACCCCGATCAGGGGTGTACCGACATCCTGGGGATCGGCCATCAGGACACCGAAACGAACGATTTCTGGGATCTGGCCCGGCCTAAAGCCTGAGCCGTGAGCGACGGGACAACCGGATTGTTGTCCCGTCGCGGCAACGGGCGGTACATCAGTGCTTACCGGTCATGTCCGAGTAGGCCTGTCGGATTCCCCGGACATGGTAGGCGACGTTTGCCGAGGTGCAGCCCAGGGTATCCCCGATCTGCCGCCAGGTGCAGCCGTCGAGCAAGCCCTGAAGAATCGCCTTCTGGCGGGCGTTCAGGCGGCGCTCCAGGTCCTCGACCAGCATTTTCGTTTCCACTTCCGATGTTCCCGGCGCGATCGACCCGGTACCGAACGCCGAATCCTCGGCTTCCGTGGTTTCGGCATAGGTTTCGTCGAGCGCATCGTGCGACCGGCGCTTGTTCCAGCGGATGTGGTCCAGGATCTGCCACCGGGCATGCTTCAGCAGGTACTGAGTCGGCGTACCGACGTTCATATCCACCGAAGGAAGCGCCTCGAAGACAGCGACCCAGGCCTCCTGCAGCAGGTCGGCCGCATCCATACCGGTCCGCGAGGCGTAGTAACCCGCGAGCGATTCCAGTCGCGGACGAAGCGTCTCTCGCAGGCGATCCTGTGCGACCACGTCTCCCTTGCGCGCCCGGTTCATCACCCGGAGGGTGGAATCTCCCGGAGCGGTGTTTCGGACTCCGGCCAGCGGGGCGGTGGAAGCGGGAGTCCTTCGCGTATTCTTCAGATAAGTCGTCACGGCTGAGTTTCTCTCCGTCGTTGTCAGGCGCAGCGAGAGGGCAATGAGCGCAGCAGCATTCCTGTGGATCACCACTTGATCACCACCGGGTTACCATGGGGTCGGCTGCCGGAATTTGCTCCTTCGTCGCCGAACAAACCGCAGACCGCCGTTCCCGGACGGCCGAAACGGACGTCGGGTTCAGGGATCGAAACGTCGGGGAATGCCGGTCCGCCTGCGACAGGGAGTGTTCAGGACGGGCAGACCTTCGGCGTGATCCGAAGCGGTATACGATTGTTCAGGTTCGCTGCGAAGTCAGGTCGGGTGAGGACAGATAGAGTGAGAGCCGGTTACTTCGGCTCCGGATGAGAGACATGTATCCCTCGATACGTGTCCCTGCATCCTCCTGTCCTGTGTTTACGCGGAATGCGCCCGAAAGCGCGCGATCGGGATGTCCGTTCCGGGCAGGGAGCGAACGACGGCGGCGATTGCCGGTCGTGCGTGCTGCGTCGGTGGTTCCTGTCTGCCGGTGGCCATTTTTTCCTCTTCTGACGAAACGGGTAGGATTCGTCAGTCTTTCGGAAAGGCTGGCGATCCGGGACATCGCGCTACGGGCCGCGTTGCGAAAACGATGACGATTTCAAACCTTCCGGGTTGACGGTGGCGGCCCCCGTGTAAGGAGCCAGGTTCCGTCTTACCCGTTGCCGGATTGACCGGATGCCTTGCCTGGGAGCGGCAGGTTCGTTCTGCGGCGCATGCCGAAGGACGTTCCTGTGCCGACGAAGGCAAAGTGTCGGTATGTCTTCCGAGGCAGGTTGCCTGGGCGATAGGTTTCGCCCGGGTTTCCGGTTCCTGCCGGCACGACGCCGGTTTCCAGGAGCCCCGCTTTCGCGGTGCGGTCGACGGTTGCCGGTCGGGCAACCTCGGACATGCCCGACGGCATTTTCCGGTTGTCGTTATCGTTTCCACTCGGAGAGCGGAAGTCGAGGATCGCACAGCAGGCAAATTCGGCGACGCGGGACATCGGCTGATTTATGGGCCAAATGCTCAACATCAAACGTTCCTCCTGCTAATGCGTATGAAAGGCGCGCCATCAAAGGTTGGCGGGGTACGCACGCGCCTTCTCTCGCAGTATAGCGCATCCTGCACCGTTTGCTAAAACGAATCGAAAAAAAAGTGGGGATGTTTTTTATGCCAAATTGCCTTTCCCGACGGACGGAGGAACTTCCGTCCCGAAGAAGGAACCGAAAACGGAGGAATTGCCATGCCCACCCAAGCCCGCGCCCTGCGCGTCCACTCCGAAGATGATGTCGCCACCCTCCTGTCGCCCGCTCTTGCCGCCGGAACCGCGGTACGAGCCGGTGAAACCGTCGTCGTCACCCGGGAAGCCATTCCGTCCGGCCATAAGATCGCTCTGCGGGCCGTTCCCGTCGGCGCTCTTTTGCGAAAGTTCGGCCTGCCGTTCGGGCAGGCGACCGTCGATATCGCCCCCGGCGATTGGGTACACACCCACAACGTCCGTACCGCCCTCGACAAAAACGAAACCTACGAATGGACCGGAAATGTTCGGTCTCCGGAGTTTCCGCGGGCAAAAACACCGGTCACCGACACGACCTTCGCGGGCTACCTGCGGGCCGACGGTCAGGTCGGCATCCGGAACGAACTCTGGGTCCTCTGCACCGTCGGCTGTATCAACCGGGTGGCGGAGGAGATCGCGCGACGCGGACATGCGCGACTGGCTCGCGCCAACGGAGGGACCGTGGACGGAGTCTACGCCCACACGCATCCGTACGGTTGTGCCCAGATCGGGAGCGACCTGGCACAGACCCGGCGGGCCCTCGCTGCCCTGGCGACGCACCCCAACTGCGGCGGCGTTCTCCTGTTCGGACTCGGCTGTGAAAATAATGTCCTCAGGGAACAGGTCGATGCCCTCCGGCTCGCCGATCCCTCGCGTCTGCGCTGGTTCAACGCCCAGGAGACGGAGGACGAGTACGAAGCCGCGCTCGACGCTCTGACCGAACTGGCCGCCCGCTGCGCGACGGATGTGCGGTTGCCCGTCCCGGCGTCGAAACTTGTCCTCGGAATGAAGTGCGGCGGGTCGGACGGCTTTTCCGGGCTGACCGCCAACCCGCTGGTCGGAATCCTCGCCGACCGGCACGCCGCGCGGGGAGGGGTCTCCGTTCTGACCGAAGTGCCGGAGATGTTCGGGGCGGAGCGTCTGCTGATGGCGCGCGCCGACGAGGAGACAACCTTTCGCGCGGTCGGTGCGATGATCAACGACTTCAAGGACTACTTCCGGCGCTATGGCGAACCGATCGCCGAAAACCCCTCGCCGGGAAATAAAGCGGGCGGCATCACGACCCTGGAGGAGAAATCCCTCGGCTGTGTCCAGAAGGGCGGGACCGCCGCCCCGGTCCGTTTCGTCCTGGGTTACGGCGAGCCGTTGCGTCGGGCCGAAGGGGAGACGGAGGGCGGAATCGCTCTGGCCTACGGACCCGGCAACGATGCCGTTTCCTGCACGACGCTGGCCTGCGCCGGAGCGCAGATCGTCCTGTTTACCACGGGGCGGGGAACGCCGTTCGGCACCTGCGTCCCGACCCTGAAAATCTCCACGAATTCCGATCTTGCCCGTCGCAAGCCGCACTGGATCGATTTTGACGCCGGGCCGATCGCCGAAACCGGCGCGGACCCGGAACGTCTGGCCGACGAACTTCTGGCACTGACGCTGCGGGTTGCGTCCGGCGAGGAGACGAAAGCGGAGCGAAACGGATGTCGTGAGATCGCGTTGTTCAAGGATGGGGTGACGGAGTAGGCTCCGGTCGCCCCTGACCCGGTCGATCCGGGTCAGGGGCGGTCCGTCTAACTTCGCAAACGGGGATCGATCGCATCGCGCAGGGCGTCGCCCAGGAGATTGAACGCCAGCACCAGAAGGAAGAGCGCGGAGGTCGCCGAGGTCAGGTTCCACCAGATGATCGGGTCCCGCGCCAGTTCGTCACGGGCGGCGTCGATCATGTTGCCCCAGGAGCCGGTATCCGCATCCACGCCGATCCCCAGGTAGGTCAGCGTCGACTCGGAAAGGACCAGGCCGGAAAAGCCCAGTGTCACGGAGATGATCACGACCGGCAGGAGATTGGGCAGGATATGGCGGGTGAGCAGACGAAAATCCGAGACGCCGAGGGCTTTCGCGCCGCGCACGTACTCCCGATCCCGGTGCTTGAGCGTTTCCCCGCGCGTCAGGCGGCACAAGCCAACCCATCGGGTGATGCCGAGAGCGATACAGATCTGGGGCAGTCCCTTGCCCAGAACCAGGACCAGCGCGATCTGGAGCAGGATTCCCGGAATCGAGGACAGGACCGTATAGACGTACTGAATGATGTCGTCGATCGTCTTCCCGTAGTAGCCGGCCATCATGCCCAGGAGCAGGGCGATCGGTGTGACCATCAGGGAGGTGGCTCCCCCGATGGTGAGAGCGGTTTTAACCCCTTTGAGCGTTCGATAGAGAATATCGTTGCCGACGCCATCGGTTCCCAGCAGGTGCGTTCCCGGCTCCTTCAGTTTTTGCGGCTCCGGTTCACCGAAGGTCATGTCGGCCATCGGGGCGGAGTAGGTGCGCTCTTTCGGACGCTCGAACAGGCGATCGAGAACCGTTTTCCGGGTCTGGGACTTCGGATCGGTCGCGCCGAAACTGTCGAGCAGGGCAACGGTCCCGTAGAGACCGATCACGACCAGTGCGAAGACGGCGAGCGGACGGCGCAAAAGGCGGCGGTACGCTTCCGACCAGAGCGGTGTCCGTCCGGCGGCGACCAGCGCCCAGACGAGACCGGCGAGGACGACGACCGGAACGGCGTTTTGAAACAGGTCGGATTGGAAGAAATTCGGTGTTTCGTTTGGCATCTTCTATTCCAGGCGGATGCGGGGATCGACGACGGCGTACAGAAGGTCGGTCATGATCTGTCCGACGATCGTCAGCAGGGCGCCCAGGAAGACCATGGCGCGAACGACCGCGAAGTCCTGCGAGTTGATGGCATCGTTCAGATAGGAGCCGAGTCCGGGAATCCCGAAGAAGTTCTCCAGAAGGAGTCCTCCGAGGATCAGAACCGGAATCGCGGAGACCGTCTGTGTGATAACCGGAATCAGGGCATTTTTCAAAACATGACCGAGAAGAATACGTCCCTCAGGGACGCCTTTGGCACGGGCGGTCCGGACATAGTCCTGTCCGGTCTCATCGAGGAGAAACGTCCGGTACAGCCGGATTTCCGCGCCCACTCCGGCGATGACGCCGATAACGACCGGGATCAGGAGAAACTTCCCGATACCGTTTTCCGGATCGAAGCCCCAGACCGGTCCGTACTGCGCGACGCGCCCCATGCCGTACTGCAGACCGATGATATAGACCATATAGACGACGCTCATCATCAGAACGCAAACGATGGTGGCGAGGCTATCGATGTAGGTTCCCCGGAAGTAGGCGACCAGAACGGCGAGCATCAACGCGGTGAAGAGCCCGGTGCCGAAAATGATCGCCTGGATCAGGAACGACGGAACGGCACCCTTCTTCAGACGCTCCCAGATGTCCTCTTTGGTGGAATCGGATTTGCCGAACTGAAAGAGCATGACATCGACGGTGTTGCGCTTCAACTGCATCAGGCGTGCGGCGGCGGACGGGCGAAAGTCCGGTGCCGGGGGCGCGGTCGCCGGTTCCGCCGGATTCGGCGGTTCGGCCGGGTTCACTGACTTTACTTTGGGCTTGATCCCGGCGGAAAGCAGGAAACGACCGAACGCGTCCTTTTCCATCTCCTCCGTTTTCGGTTCGCCGTAGCCGTGGTCGGCGAGCCACTGCTCGATCTGAGCGGGTTTCGGATCACGAGTGGAAAGGTTGCGTCGGGCGATGATTTCCGGCGGTGTGACGCCGAAAAACAGCGAGTAGGTGATAAGAAGCACTCCGAAAAGGATCGGAATGGAATAGAGAAGTCGGCGGATGGTGTAGCGGAGCATGACTTATTCCCCGCCTCCTTCCATGCTGTGTTCCGCGCCGGGACGGCGGACCCGCCGGTTGATGCGTCGGGCGACGACATTGATCGCCGGAAGGATACTGCCGATGATGGCCAGAAGCAGCAGGACGACCGGCAGATAGTTCGGCTGGTTCCATTCCTTCTGTTTGCGCGTTCGCTCCGCCACATCCACGCGGCGATACTGGTTGAACGAGTTGTCGATCGGGTGCGCCTTGACGTTCTTCATCCAATCGTATCCGACCGAGAGGGCAACCTCATGGTAAATCGGTATCCAGGGCACGTCCTCGACCGCCAGATCCCGCATCCGTTGGATGATCGCCACACGTTCGGGCGAGTTTTCCATGGACCGCATCCGTTCGAACAGTGCGTCGTACTCCGGGTTGGCGTAGTTGGACGAGTTCGGTCCCGGCTTTTTGTTGGGTCCGTACAGCAGGAAGACGAAGTTCTCCGGGTCCGGGTAGTCGGCAAACCAGCCGTAATAGATAAACTGGTGCTGATTCTTCAGGAGTTTGTCCTGAAACAGGTCCGGCCGGGTGGCGCGGCTCTCCACCTTGATACCGATGCGTTCGATCTGTCGCTGAATCAGTCCGGTGAGGATACGTCCGGCGGCGTTGATTCCGGTGTTGTCGAAGTTCAGAACCAGTTTCCGGCCGGTTTTCGGATCGTTGCCGTTGGGATAGCCCGCCTCCGCCAGAAGTTTCTTCGCTTTTTCGAGATCGGCGGTTTTGTACGGGTTTTTGTAATCGGGATCGTAGGCGAAGACGCCCGGCGGCAGCAGCCATTCGGCGGGAACGCCGTTCCCCTGGCGCATCAGGTCGATAAACTCCCGGGAATCCACCGCCAGGGAGACCGCCTGCCGCAGTTTACGCTTTGCCGGGGTATAGCCGCCCCAGACGGGATCCAGCAGGTTGAAGGCGAGGTAGTAGACATTGACCTGCGTATCCTTCCGAAGCTGAATTCCTTTTTGCTCCATCTGCGGGGTTAAAAGGCCGTTCGTACCGACGACCTGCTGGTAGTTGGTATTGCCCACTCCGGCGGCGTCGAGGTACCCCTGCCGGAACAGGTTCCAGGCGGAGGTTCCTTCCCGAATGATGTTGACCACGACCTTATCGTTGAGCGGCAGGGGTTTCCCCGCATCCTCGAGCAGTCCCTTCTCGCGATCGCCCGGTTCGCCCTCGGTGGGGTAATAGTCCTTGTGCCGATTCGGATTGGCCACCAGGGTGATTCGCTGCTTGGGTTTGTACTCCGCCATCCGGTAGGGGCCGCAGCCGACCATGTGCCGGGCGTACTCGTCCTTGTAGAACTCCACCGCTTCCCGTGCCTGGGGCGTGGTAAAGTGCATCGCCATCAGGTATTTCAACTGAGGATACGGCTGATTCAGGAAGATATAAAAGGTATACGGATCGTTTTTATCCACCCGGACGCCGGGGAGGTCGTCGTCGTAGTGTTTGATCCGCGCCGCCTCATTGCCGGTAGCGAACCCCTGGGAGTACTCCTCCCAACCGATCACCTTATCGGCGAAGAAGGAGGCGACCGGACACTGCACCTTGGCATCGCACATTCGCTTGAACGAGTAGACGATGTCGTTGGCGGTGATCGGACGGCCCTTGCCTTCGGGAAAGACGGGATCGTCCTGGAATCGAAGGTCGTTTTTGATCGTGAAGGTGTACTTTTCGCCGGTCACCGTCCGGGTCGTTCCGTCCGGCTGTCGAACGGTCGTTTGCCACGGCTCCCGGATCGGTTCCTTCGCTCCCAGGTTCAGCGTGACCTCGAAAGGTCGCTTCAGGTATTCATATTTATAATAGGAGGGATAGACGAGATCCGTAATGTAGGCCTCATCGACCGTATAGGAGAACGACGGGTCCAGCGATTTCGGATCATCACTCATCGACCGGTAGATCACGTTGCCGTAGGATTCGCCGGGCGGATACGGGTTATTGCTGCAGCCGGACAGAAGCCAGGCCGAAAGCAGAAGAATTCCGGGCAGAAGAAGGGGTGACAAGCGACACTTTTTCATGAGTACGGTTCCTCGGTACGGGCCGGTGCGAAACGACGGTTGGAGTCCGAGACAGACGAGAGAAGAACGGGATAATGATGTAGTATACCTTGTTTTCGGCGGTTCGAGATGATCGGCTCAGGCATTTATAACGGCGACGAACATCCGAAGGACATTCGCCCGAAAATGACGTATAACTGAAGGGGAAAGCGGCTTCGGGAGCGAATCACTTCCCGAGGAGCAGAAAAATGGCGAATAGAAAACCGGCTTTCGGGCGTCCAAAGGCGTCCGAGGATTATGAAGTTCAGGAGCTTCTCCCGCCGTCCCGCGCGGAACGGATGCAAAACCTCTGGATGTTTGCCACCGTGGGGATTGCCATCGTCGTTCTGGGCCTGGGAATGCTGTTGCGCTTCACCGTTTTCGCCGACCGTTTCAATCCTCCGAAGTATACGACGGTTGCCCCGGATTCGCCGGGCGCCTCTTCGTCACCGAATGCCTCCGCCTCTTCGTCGCCGACCCCCCCGCCCTCCTCACCCTCTCCGACGGCATCGCCTTCCGCCGCGCCGTCCGACCAGGTGATCGATGTGCCGTCGCTGTCCAGGACGGGGGGACGGCCCGTGTCCGCGCCCTAGCAGCCGTTTGGGCGAATCGTCACGAACGGTCACAACTTAACGGTCACAACTTACAGAGGCGACGCAGGCGCTTGGTATCCCGCAGAACGATGTCCTGATCCTCGCGCACAATCGCGCCCATCCGCTCAAGCCGGGTCAGACAGCGGGTGACCGTTTCCCGGGTGGCGTTGATACTGCCGCCGATCTCCTTGTGGGTCATCCGTAACGGCAGGCGCACCGTCCCACCCGTCGCCTCCTCGCCCATGGTTCGCGCCTTGTCGAGCAGAAAGGAGGCCAGCCGTCCGGTGACATCCAGGCTCTGCTGAGCCTCGGCGCGTCGCGACGTCTCCCGGAGACGGGTGACGAGACTGACGATGACGTTCTGCGCGATGATGGGGTACTCCTCCATCGCCTTCAGAAAGGGTTCCCGGTCGAGCATGATGACCTCGCAGGTCTGGGTTCCGACCACGGCATCATCGGAGCGCGGGTTACCATCGAGCAGAGCGAACTCGCCGATATGCTGCCCGGCGACCCGTTCGGCGATATGGATGACGCCTTCGGGCGTTTCCCGCTGGATGTTCACATATCCGGAAACGATGATATAGAGCGTCTGTCCCGGATCATCCTGGTGGAACAGGGCCGTACGCGCCGGGAACTTTCGGCGGCGGCACTGTTTCGCGAGAATGCGAATGGTCTCCTCGCTCAGCCCGGCGAACAGTTCGACCTTCCGGAGGTAGGAGACGATATCGGTGGTGGAGGGGGCGGTAGTCACGGCAGTTTTCGATTTCCGGCGCTCGGCGCAGCGGTATGTTTCCGGGGGACGGCGGGCCGTCCTTGTCTATCGGAGTTCGTCATAGCGAGAGACGCGCAGTGAGCCGCGCCGTCCCAGTTCGATCAGGGCGCGCCGTTCGAGATCGCGTTCCCGGGCGACGACGCCGGTCGGGTGGCCGGGAAGGGCGAACGCCCGCATGTCCGGGGCGTCCTTGCCCGGATGGGTGACCACCAGATAGGCGCCGGGAGGCGCTTTTGCCACGCCGACCTCCCAGTGGTCCGCCATCCCCTCCGGCGTCTCGTCCGGCATCGGATCGGAGACGGGCAGCGGAGACACCGGCAGGGTCATGGCATCGATCAGACCCTCGCGCCGCGCCAGGTCGGCGAGAGCGTCCCGCAAACCGGGAAGCCACCCGACCCCCATATGCTCGTCCAGGTAGGACGGACGCAGTCCCGCCGCTCGCGCTCGTTCCAGCTGTGCCTCGGCCTCGGCGACCGCCTCGGCGATCGAAAAGCCGCGCCGTTGCAGATCGTGCGGAAAGTGGGTGAAAAAGCCGGTCTCCGGCTCGATCAGGGACGGCACCTGCTCCGACGGAAGCACCGGACCCCAGCGCGGACCCTCCCATTCGGCGTTCAAAACGACGTGCAATCCGAGGCAGAGGTCCTCGCGACCGGCAAAAAGCTCCGCCGCATGATCGAACGCCGGTCCGCAGACCATCAGGGAGACGTTGCGAACCGCTCCTGCATCGCAGGCTTCGCAAACGGCCTCGTTCGCGCTGCGACAGGAACCGGCATCGTCCGCGCGCATCACGAGAAAAACCTCCGCCGACTGAGACATAAGGGCCTCCTTTCGCCATGAAAGACGCTCATTCGCCAGTTTCCTCCCGGCCTTCCTCGATTCCTTCCCGACAGCCCTGACTGCCCTGACTGCCCTGCCGGGCAAACGATCGGCCATTCGGGGGTTGATGGAAGGGATGGTTCAGGGTACGTTGATTTCGCGCCCTGGAAGAGAACTGCGGAAAGGAGGGGCGGCTATGGATTTGAGGGAGGATTTCGGCACGCGGATCGAGGGAAGTCTGTTCGGGTCGGCCTACGGCGATGCTCTGGCCGCGCCGAACGAATTCATCCGGGAAACGGAGGAGATCGAACGGTTGTACGGAAAGGGCGGGTTGACCGAACCGCCGGGAACCGTGTTTCTTGTTACCGATGACACGCAGATGAGTCTGGCCGTCGGGGAGGCGCTGGTGAAAGCGCCCCGTCCGTTCCTCGAAACGACGCTGGAACCGGTGTTGCGCCGGGCGTTTATCGACTGGATGAACTCGCCGGATAACACCCGTGCTCCCGGCATGACCTGCATGCTGGCAACCCGTCGGCTGGAAGAGGGCGACCACTGGCCCCAGGCCACCGTCAGCCACTCCAAGGGGTGCGGCGCCAACATGCGGGTCGGTCCGGTGGGCATGCTGCGAGGAATCGACTCCCCGACCCGAGCCGCAATCGCCCAGTTCCAGGCGGCGATGACGCACGGTCATCCGACCGCGCTGGCCGCATCCGATGTCACCGCATACGTTCTCACCGAACTGCTCGGGGGCTGCTCGCCGGGGGAGTTACTGCCGCGCCTCCGCGCCTATGTCGTGTCGCAACGCCGGGTCTACCATGCGGACTGGCTGCGGGACCTGTGGCAAAGAGTCGGGGCGGAGTCGCCGGAGGCGTTTATCGCGCACGGCTGGGACGAGTGCGTCCGGGTGATCGACCGTTTGGAGGCGGCGGTCCGGGACGGCGACCGGGAGGTCGATCCGTGCGAGCGAACGGGCGACGGCTGGGTTGCCGAGGAGGCGTTCGCCACAGGACTGCTCTGCTTTCTGCTGTTCCCGGAGGAACCGATCGCCGCCCTGCGCCGCGCGTCGGTGACCCGTGGCGATTCGGACTCCATCGCGTGTCTGACCGGGGGGTTCGCCGGAGCGCACCTGGGAATGTCGGCCTGGCCGGGGGAATGGGCCGAACGGATCGAGTATGGCGACCGTCTGGCTGCCCTTGCCGCCGAAATGCGCCGGGGAGCGTCCACCGTTTGAGGCGTTCCGAACAGGTACGGCCGACGGGTCGGGGGAGGCCGATGGCCTCCCCCGGCTCGTTGTTCGTCACAACTCCATGATCAGGGGGAGGACCATCGGGCGGCGGTTGGTGCGCTTCTCGAACCATTTCCGTAGCGATGAGCGGACCTCGTTCTGCAGGGCATCCAGTTCCGGCGGGGCGTCCCCCGGCGTCGCCTTGATCAGTTCGCGGATGAAGTCGGTCGCGGAAAGGATCAGTTCCTCGTTGTGGTCCAGGTAAACGAACCCGCGCGACAGAATCTCCGGACCGGCGACCAGTTCGCCCGTCTCGCGATTGCGCCCGGCGACCACGACGACGAAACCGTCCTCCGCCAGATGCTGGCGGTCGCGCAAAACCACCTCATGAACGCCGGTCGTGCCGGAACCGTCCACCAGGACCGAACCCGACGGGATACGTTCGACCACCCGGCCCTGTACCTCGTCCAACTCCAGCACATCGCCGATATCCAGACGGAAAATATCCTCCGGAAGCCAGCCCATCCCCTCGGCGACCTTGGCGTAGTGGTAGAGCATACGGTTTTCGCCGTGGACGGGTACCACATACTGCGGGTTGACGATGTTCAGAACGAGTTTCAACTCCTCGGCGTAACCGTGGCCGGAGACGTGAACCGGCATCAGGGCGTCGTAGATGACGTTCGCGCCACGGGCGAACAGCGCATTGACCACCCGCCAGACGGCGTCCTCGTTGCCCGGAATCGGCGTCGCCGAAAGAATGACCGTATCGCCGGACTGGATACGTACATGACGATGATCGTCGGCGGCCATGCGGGATAACCCGGCAAGCGGTTCTCCCTGCGATCCGGTCGTCAGGATCGTGATTTCGTGCGGTTTGTAGTTGCCGATATCCTCGGCGCGGATGCGGACGCCTTCCGGGACGGTCAGGTACCCCAGAGAGGCGGCCATGTCCATGTTCTGCGCGATCGACCGGCCGACCGCCGCCACCTTGCGTCCGAGTTTCTTCGAGATATCGACCGCCATCTGCATCCGATGGATCTGCGAGGCGAACGAACCGATGATGACACGGCCCGGCGCTTCGCTCAGGACGCGCTCGAAGGTTTGCAGGACGATCCGTTCGGAGGGAACGTACCCCGGACGTTCGATATTGGTCGTGTCGGAAACCAGCGCCAGTACGCCCTCATCCGAGATGCGGGAGAGCTTGGCCACATCGAAGAGGCGACCGTCGACCGGCGTCTGGTCGAACTTGAAGTCGCCGGTGTGAATGACATTTCCGGCCGGCGTCCGGATCGCCAGGGCGAACGAGTCCGGAATCGAGTGGGCGACCTGGATCGGCTCCACGATAAAGTGTCCCAGTTCCAGGATATCGTCCGGCCCGAACTCCTTCAGCGTGGTCTGGCTCAGTACGCGTCGCTCTTGCAGTCGTCCGCGCGCCAGTCCGAGCGCCAGGGGCGGCCCGTAAACGGGAATGTTCGGAAGCTGCGGAATCACGTATGCCAGAGCGCCGATATGATCCTCATGCCCGTGCGTGATCACGATCGCCTGGATGGCATCCTTATGTTCCACAAGCCAGCGAACGTCCGGGATGACGATATCGACGCCGAACATGCGCTCATCCGGAAATTTCAAGCCGCAGTCCACGACCAGTATCTGATCGAGGACCTGGTACGCATACATATTTTTACCGATTTCGCCCACTCCGCCGAGGGGGATAATACGCAGTTTGCCCGCGGGCAGCGTCTCCAAAAGAGGAACCTCACAATGTCGAAGCGATAACGAAAGATTATACCGCCAATCCTTCGGTCACGACGGGTTCGATCGCTTTTCCCTTTCGCGATACCATGCGGAAAACGAAGTGAAAAAACGGCATCCGCCGCAACTTTCCCAACTTTTACGCAGGGAGAAGCGATTTGGGTCCGAGGGGCTTTCCTCCCTGTCAGGAAAGAGGTTCAAGGTGGGGCCTGTATTCCGGAAGTGGTGCGTTCCCCTGCCGGGGATGGACACGGAACGGCGACTGCTCAAAGCGGCGCGGGAAAACGATCGGGCAGCGTTCGACAGGCTGATTCAGGCCCATCAGGAACGCTTGCGCGCGTTCCTGATGCGACGGGTCGGCCCCGACGCGGCGGAGGATGTCCTTCAGGAGACGCTTCTGGCGGCATGGCAGGCGATTCCGCGACTCGATTTGAGGGTGCGTTTCAAAACCTGGCTGTTCAGTATCGCCGTCCGCAAAGTCGCGGATCATCATCGAGTCCAGGGACGACTGCAGCGGCAGGAGGTCGCGTTCGATACCGCCCGTCTGCCGTCGCCGATCGATGCCCTCGATGCGGCGGAACGACGGGTCATGGTGCGGCGATTGCTGGACGGTCTGAACGACGATCAGCGGCAGATTCTGGAAATGTACTACTTTGCCGAACTGACGCTTCCGGAGATTGCGACCATTCTCGGACGCAACCTGAATACGCTCAAGTATCAGTTTTATCGGATTCATGCGGTAACCGCGGAAACGTTCGCCGAACCGCAGGAAGGGGTTGTCGTCGGCGGGGAGGAACCCTCCGCCGGACGGCGTGAGACGGGCGCGAAACGACTGGCCGGACGGAAAGGGCTGAGTGCCGTACGATGAAGCGAATCGGAAGATGGTTCGAAGCCGACGACTGCGTGCGGTATGAGCAGGACCTGTTGCTCTATCTGCACGACGCTCTGCCGTTGCGCGCCCGGGGCCGGGTCCAAAACCACCTTCGCCACTGCGCCGTCTGTCGCGCCCGACTGGAAACCTTCCAAACGACCTCGGCGGCTCTGGCGTTCGCCGTTCGTGGTCCGGAAATGCCCTCCTGGCAACCTGCCGGACGTTCGGCCGGCTTCCGAAATCGGGAACTCCCATGGTACCTGCCATTGCTGGTCCTGATCGGTGTCGGTGGCGTCGGATGGGGCGTTTTTCGAACGACGGAGACGCGGGCCGATCACGGAGTCGGAAAAAACGCGTCGGTCGCGTACGGCGGAACGAACGCGCAGGACGGGGGTATCTGGCCGTGCCCGGAGCACGCGGAGGAAAGGACGGCGGATACGACGCCGAAAACCGCTCCGAAAGAGACGGTCGTGAAGGGAAAGACCCCGAAAATAACGGTCCCCCCCGGAAACTGTTTGAAGAGCGACGAGTAAAGACGAGTAAAGCGGGCCGGACCCGGAACCATCAACCATCGTTTCCCGGTCCGGCCCGCCTGCCGATCGATTGCCCGTCAGATTCCCTGCTTCGCCAGATTATCCAGCTCCGCCAGCATCTTGCGGGCGTCGGACTTGTACTTTTCGCCGATTCGCGGGTGGGCGATCGCCGTCTTCAATTCGCTGCGAGCGCCGCTCACATCGCGCCGACTCAGACGGCAGAGCGCCAGGCTTAACTGGCCGTAGCTGATCTCATCCGAGCGTTTGCCCACCTTGACCGAACGTCGGAACAGGGCGATCGCTTCGTCCAGGTTTCCACGGGAGGCGTACATATCGGCCACGCTGTTCAGCGACCGGGCGTACTTGCCTTTTTCATCGCTCGGGTCCAGCTTGGCGACCCGCGCCAGCGTGCGTTGCGCCTGCTCCTCCTGACCGCGACCGGCATAGATGCGGGTCAGTTGCGAGGCCGCGTCCAGATCGGTGGCGCTCCGACGGAAGCGGGAAAGAAGGCCGGGCATGGCGCGATGCGCCTGGATGGTCTGATTCAGTTTGCTGTTGAATACGGGGGCGGGCATGTAACCCCGGAAACGCGCTTCGACCTCGCCGTTGGCATCGAGGACCAGGATGGTAGGGAGACTGCGAACCCCGTACTGCCGCGCCGCATCCCGGCCGTTGCGATCGGTGTCCAGTTTGACATTGATAAACTGCTTGGACGTGCGGACCACCGAATCATCGGTATAAACATCCTGATCAAGCCGTTTGCACCAGCCGCACCAGTCGGCATAAAAGTCGATCAGGATCGGCTTACCGCTCTTCTTCGCTTCCCGCAACGCGGCGTCAAGCGACGCTCCCCATTGCACTTCGCTGGCATGGGCCGCCGCGCCCCATCCCAGAATGGCGATTGCCGCCAGTATGCGAACCAGACTCCGGCGTTCCATCCCGACTACGTTTCCTTCCCCGAGGGTAACCTATTGTAGGCGGCGTCCCACACCGTGTCAAGAAAAAGGCCCAACTCCGGACCGGGACTCGCCGGGTAAGGGGCGAGGAAGGCGTTCGGAACCGGTTTGCCCGCAGACCGTTATTCACAACATGACAATGACGAACGAACCGGACGACATCACGGATTTTCTGGTTATCGGCGCCGGACTGGCCGGACTGGCCTTCGCTTCCGAGGCGCGGACGCAGGGCGCGACGGTGCGCGTGCTCGACAAGGGGCGCGGCGTCGGCGGGCGCATGGCGACCCGCCGCCTCGAAACCGCCGGGACGGAGGTGCGGGTGGATCACGGCGCGCAGTTTTTCACCGCGCGTGAGACACGGCTGTCCGCCTGGGCGCAGGCCGGACTGGCGGAAGGCTGGCTGTCCGTCTGGACACACGGCTTCCCGCTGTGGAAGGACGGCACGATCCATCGGCGCGAGGAAGGGCATCCCCGGTATGCGCCGAGAAACGGAATGAACGAACTGGCGCGTCGCCTGGGCGCGGGACTGACGATCGAAAGATCGACCGAGGTCCGGTCGGTGACGGAGGAGAACGGGGTTTTCGTGGCGACCGCCGCGGCCGGCGAGCGGTATCGCGGACGGAATCTCATTCTCAATGCGCCGCCGGTTCAGGTCCGGAACATGGCACGCAATCTGCTATCGGAGGAGACGGTGCGGACCCTGGAATCGGTCGAATTTCTCCCGGCATGGACATGGATGGCCGTGCTGTCGGAGGATGTGCCGGGGGCGGATTGGCCGGCGCTGGAGATGGAGCATCCGGTGCTGGGCTGGGTCTCGCGGGATCATACCAAGCGGGAACCGGGGGGACCACCGACGCTGGTCGCGCACGGTTCGGGAGCGTGGAGCCGGGAGCATTCGGAAGACGCGCCGGAGACGGTTCTCCGCCATCTGACGGACGCGCTGCGGGACACGATCGGCGACGTTCGATTCGAGACGGTCCAGGTCCATCGCTGGCGTTACGCTCAGCCGATCCGTCCTCTGACGGTCCCGTTTCTGCGGGAGGGGGCACATGGTCCGGCCTGCTGCGGCGACTGGTGCGGCGGACCGCGGGTCGAGGGCGCCCTCGAGTCCGGATGGAAACTGGCCGAGGATTTCTTTTGCGAAAAGCCGTCTCTTTCGGGAAATAAGGCATGAAGATGCAGCAGTGATTTGCCGTTAATAGAGACAGGTATTTCCCGCCTTTACCCTGTGCCTGCGAATCGCGCGCGAAAGACCCTTCCCACGGAAGGGGCGGTCCCCGGTGTCGGCATATCGTACGGAGTGAGAGGGCATCGGTACCCTGTGTAGGAGAAAGACGAGAATGGCGGATTTCGCTGAAGACGTAATAGTGGACGTACGCAATGTCAGCAAGCACTTTGACAAAGCTGCTGCGGTTCGCGATGTCAGCTTCACGGTCAACCGACAGGAGGTTTTCGCCCTCCTCGGTCCGAACGGCGCCGGAAAGACGACGCTGTCGAATCTGCTGGTCGGCTCCCACGTCCCGGATGGCGGTTCGGTCTCCTTCTTCTTCGAGGACGGACAGATCGGCACCCCGGAAGGGAAGCATGTGGGTTACTTCCCCGGCGACTGTACGATCTATCGCACCCTGCCGGTCGGACGGATGCTGTACCATACGGCCTGCAAACGCGGTCTGCGCGAGGATATGGCCCGCCAGGTTACCGCGCAATGGCTCGAACGGATCGGTTTGATGAACCGGGCGGAAACGTCACTCTCCAATCTTTCGCGCGGTAATCAGCAGAAGGTTCAGTTTGCCGAGGCCATCCTGCATCGCCCCCGAATCGTCATCTTCGACGAACCGTTCTCCGGACTCGATCCGGTCAATCAG
>JANRLW010000080.1:0-34399 GCA_033762295.1 Capsulimonadales bacterium | reverse complement strand
TTGTAGTGGCAAGCCACTACAAGCGACGACACGGGCCACCAAAAGGTAGAGTTCGCTCTGTCTGTCAACTGGCCTATTGTAGCAATCGTGCTTTGCATGGTTCGTTACAAGCCCTTCCGCCTTTAGGCGGGGGTAGTTGACTCCATTGTCCCTCGCCCAGAATTCCCCGCTTTCCGGGCGAATCCTCCGTATAATGACAGCATGGAACTGAGGCCCCGTACCTTTCCCGAAGCTTTCTTGCGAGAAGTCGATACGATGGCGTCGGCAGCGGATATTCTGGTGCTTGGTGAAGTCCACGGGCAGCAGGAGACCTGGCGGATCGTGCTGGGATTGATGCCGCGGCTGACCGCGCTCGGTTACGGGGCGCTTGCGATCGAAATCCCCTGCGATCAGCGGACGGGCTTGCTGGACTGGGCGCATGGTCGAACGGAGACGCCGCCCCCACGGTTTCTGAAGCCCGCCGGGGAGTTTCGAGACGGCGTCGGCAGCGTCGAACTGCTTGCCTGCGTTCGTCAGGTGCGGAGTGCGCCGCAGCCATGGGACATTCTCTGCTTCGATAAGGCCACCGACGAACCCTATGAAACCTGGACCGGGCGCGATGCGACGATGGCCCGGAACCTCCTGGCACAGCGCCGGGAGCACGTTCCCGACAGAAAGATTCTGGCCGTTTGCGGCAACATGCACTCCCGAATCGTGCCGCCGACGAAGCATTTCCTCGATCTCTGGCCCTCGTTCGCCTTTAATCTGTCGCGGAGCGAGCCGTCGCTCCGGGTCGCAACCGTCAATCTGATCTTCCGGAGCGGCACCTTCATCAACGGAACCGAACAGCCGTTCCTCCCGCCCGCCTCCCCGCTGACCACCGACGCCGAAGTGCGCCCCGACCATGAAATGGGCCATACGGCCGAGTGGCACTTTCCTCACGCAAGTCCGGTTACGTATCTTCTTTAAATGACGTAAAGAGATTTCCAACCATAGCAGTGGAACCCGGGTCTCTTATAGCGTACGATGATGACCCCGCAGAATAACCGAAAGCATTCAGACAGTCATTCAGCTCTTTCCATAGGCAGTCTGGTGCGGCGGGCGCAGCGGGGGGAGACGGGAGCGCGGGACCTGCTGGTTCGGTCGTTCCGCGAGATGGCGATCGGCTATGCGACTTCGATTCTCGGGGATGCGCAGCGGGCGGAGGATGTGGCGCAGGAGGCCCTGATTGAGGCAATGCTGCGAATCGCGTCGCTGGAGGTGCCAGAGGCGTTTCCGTCGCTGCTGAAAGCGTTGATTCGCAAGCATTGCGACCGACTGACCCGCCGACGGGCGTTGCCGACGAGTCCGTTCAATGAGGCGTTCGCGGTTCCGTCGACCGCCGGGGCATCAGGTGATCCGATGGCGCGGATGCAGGAGGAGGCGCGTCGGGAGATCATCCGGGAGGCCGTCCGGCGGCTTCCGTCGACACAAAAGAACGTCGTCCTGCTGTACTATGTGGGCGGGCAGTCGCTGCAGCAGATCGCGGACACATTGTCGTTGCCCGTTTCCACGGTCAAGAGTCGTCTCCATGAGGCGCGGATATACCTGAAACGAAAGATTCGGAAGGACGGAGGCGGAGAGTAAGTACCATGCTGGCCCATTACAAAGACATATTCATGACTCCGGGAGAAGTGGAGAACGAACTGGGCGTCCCTGTCCTCGGGATGATTCCCCAGATCGATGACGAAGGTTTGCGCCTGGTCCGCGATCAGAACGCCTTCAGTCCGCTGATGGAATCCTTCCGGACCCTTCGCACCCATCTCCGCTTCGCAACTCTGGACCGTCCGGCCAAAACGATCACTTTTATTTCCTCGATTGCTGCCGAAGGTAAGTCGACTGTCACGGCAAATCTGGCCCATGTCATGGCGCAGGACGGAAAACGCGTTATCGTCGTCGATGGCGACTTGCGCCGTCCCACTCAACATAAAGTCTTTGACCTGCCGATTGTGCCCGGGTTAACCGATGTGCTGGGCGGGGGGCGACAACTCGCGACGATGCTCCGAGAAACCGACAATCCGGCCATCCGGGTGTTGCCCGCAGGATCTATCCCGCCGAATCCTGCGGAACTGCTCGGTTCCGTCGTCATGGCAGACCTGCTGCGCGAATTGAGCGCCCTCTGCGATGTCGTTCTCGTCGACAGCCCCCCCGCAGTGATAGTCGCAGACGGTTTGCTGATCGCGCATCAGACGGACGCCACCATTCTGGTCGTGGACGAGGAAACGACCAAAAAGAACGTTCAACAAAGTATGGCAATGCTTGCCCGCGCACGGGCGAACGTTATCGGGACTGTTTTTAACCGTCTGCGTCTGGGGGCAGGGGGGCGTGGCTACTACTACTACGGGAAATACTATGTCCCGACCGAGGAAATAGAGGCAAGAACAAAAGTCGACGATTTGGCAGAGGAGACGACAGGAGATCAGGAATAACGACGAGGGTTTTCCGGTTGACGCGGTAACCCCGTCGTGCTATAATTCGGCGACGCGGAGCCGTCAGCGGAGCCATCTCCCGGCTGCCGCGTTTTGCTTTCCTCGGACCTGCCTCGCGTTTCAACGGTCTCCGCTGCGCCGCCCGATCGAAAGCAGGATAAGGAACGGGTTCATGATCGGGGACCAAGACGCGCCCACTGCCACCGCCTCTACGCCTGTCGACATCGCCGCCGTCGTGCTGGCGGCAGGTAAGTCCACACGGATGCGCTCCAAACTGCCGAAGACGTTGCACCCCATCTGTGGCAGACCGCTGATCATCCATATTCTTCAGGCGCTGTCCGATGCCGGAGTGACCCGGCGAGTCGTCGTGGTCGGTCACCAGGCGGAACTGGTCCGGGAGACGATTGACGGGCATTTCGGCGTCGGAGCCATCGAGTACGTCGAACAGACGGAGCAGCGCGGCACCGGTCATGCCGTCCTGATGGCGGAGCCGTTGCTGCAAAACCATACCGGTCCGACCCTGATCGTTCCCGGCGACGCGCCCCTGCTGACCGGCGAAGTGCTGTCCCGACTGATCAGCCTGCATTCGGAACGCTCCGCCGCCGTCACCCTGTTGACCGCTATCCTGCCGCATCACGCCGGGACCTACGGGCGGGTCGTTCGGGATGACCAGGGCCATGTTCTCGGAATCGTCGAGGCAAGAGACGCCTCCCCGAAACAACTGGCCCTGCGCGAAATCAACACCTCCATCTATGTCTTCAATACGCCGTCCCTTTTCCGCGCGCTGGCACGGATCACTCCCGACAACGCGCAGGCGGAACTCTATCTTACCGACTCCATTGCCGTGCTCCGAACCAACGACGAAAAGGTGGTGGCGCTCGTCTCCCCCGATCCCGATGTCGTCCTCGGCGTGAATACGCGGGTGGAACTGGTCGAGGTCGCCGCCCGGATGCGCGCCCGAATTCTGAAGGAGATCATGCTTTCCGGCGTTACCGTCGTCGATCCGGCCACGACCTTCGTCGACGCCGGCGTTTCGGTCGGACAGGATACGGTCCTTCACCCCTTCACCATCCTCACCGGGCAAACCGTCATCGGCGAGGACTGCGTCATCGGCCCGAACGCCCAGATTCATGAATCCCGGCTGGCCGACGGCGTGCAGGCGCGTGTCTGCGTCATGGATCGCGTGGTCGTCGGAGAAAATTGCCGAATCGGTCCGTTCACGCATCTTCGACCGGGTTCGGAACTGAAATCCGGTGTAAAATTAGGTAACTTCGTGGAAGTCAAGAATGCTCGTCTGCACGAAGGCGTGGCGGCGGGGCATCTGACCTATCTGGGGGACGCCGAAGTCGGCGAACGAACGAACATCGGCGCGGGAACCATCACCTGCAACTACGATGGTTACGATAAACACCGCACCGCCATCGGGGCGAACGCGTTTATCGGGTCGGCGACCGTCCTGGTCGCGCCGGTAAATGTCGCCGACGGGGTCGTCACAGGGGCCGGGTCCGTCATTACCAGGGATGTGCCGGAGGATGCTCTGGCGATTGCGCGAGAACCGCAGACGAACAAGGAAGGCTGGGCGGAACGGCGTCGCCGTGCGTTCGCCGCCCGCCGGAAAGAAGAAAAACCATGAGCGCGATCTTCCGAGAAGGTGGCATGGCAACGGATTCGGAACGACGAATGCCGGTCGGGTTGATGGAAACGCCCGGAACGCTGCGGGTCTTCTCCGGTAACGCGCATCCCGCGCTTGCCGCCAGTATCGCCGAACATCTGGGCGTCACCCTCGGAAAAATGATCTGCACCCGTTTCAACGACGGCGAGATCCGCGTACAGGTCGATGAGTCCGCGCGTGGCATGGACGTCTTCATCATTCAGCCGACCTGCTACCCCGTCAACGATAATCTCATGGAACTGCTGATCCTGATCGATGCGTTCCGCCGCGCCTCCGCCCATCGGATCACCGTCGTTCTGCCCTACTACGGTTACGCCCGTCAGGATAAAAAGGTCAAGCCGCGAGAACCGGTCACCGCGCGTCTGGTCGCCGATCTGATCACCGAGGCGGGCGCGAACCGCGCCGTCTGCGTCGATCTCCACGCCGGACAGATTCAGGGCTTTTTCCGGATTCCGATGGATCATCTGTATGCCGGTCCGCTGATCGCCGAATACCTCTGCGAACAGGGACTGGGCAACGGCGATACCTGCGTCGTCTCCCCGGATGTCGGCGGCGTTACCCGCGCCCGCGCTCTGGCGGAATGGCTGAAGACGAGCATCGCGATCATTGCCAAACGCCGCCCCGAACCCGGAAAAGTCGAAGTCGTGGAGATTATCGGCGATATCAAGGACCGCGTCTGCGTCATGATCGATGACATGATCGATACCGGCGGAACGATCGTTCACGGAGCCGAGGCGCTGATGGAACGGGGAGCCGCCGCCGTAGTCGTCTGCTGCACCCATCCGATCCTCTCCGGGGAGGCGATCGACCGGATCATCGCCTCTCCGATCCGTCAGCTGGTCATCACGGACACGATCCCGTTCCGCCGCACGGAGCATATCGAAAGCGGGCGGGTCAAGGTGCTGTCGGTCGCGCCGCTGCTCGCCGACGCCATCCGGCGAATCCATCTGGACGATTCCGTCTCGGAACTTTTCGACCGCGTCTGGTAGCCGTTGAACAAACCCCCCGGCTCCGGCGATACGACAGGCGGAGAAACCCACCGTGTCCGAAACTGCTGCTGTCCCGCTTCGTCTGATCGTCGGTCTGGGAAACCCCGGACGGGACTACGATCGGACACGTCATAACATCGGCTTCGAACTGATCGACGCCCTGGCCGCCGCCCACGGGTTCAAGGTTGATTATCGCCGCGATAAGTCGCTGACCGGACGCGGAACCATCGCGGGCGTTCCCACGCTTCTCGTCAAACCGCAAACGTTCATGAACCTGTCCGGGGAAGCCGTGACCCTTCTGATGCAGCGCGAAGCCGTGCCGCTATCGCAACTCCTGGTCCTCTGCGACGATATCCATCTGCCGGTCGGTCGGCTCCGCCTGCGTCCGCGGGGATCGAGCGGAGGGCAGAACGGCCTGAAATCCGTCGCTGCACATCTGGGTTCGCAGGACTGGGCGCGGCTGCGGATCGGTGTCGGCGAACCGCCGCCCGGTCTCCAGGTGGAGTGGGTTCTGGGAAAGTTCTCGTCCGCCGACCGAAAAATCATGGACGAGACACTGATCCAGGCGATGGGCGCGGTCGAGGTCTGGGTGCGGGAGGGCATCGATACGGCCATGAACCGATTCAACGCCGCTTGACCCGGCAAGGAAAGCCGGTCACGAAGCCGTCGAATGCGCTGCCGAATACGCCGCTCGCAAACTCGCCAGGGCGGGACCGGCCTCGGTGGCCATATCCTTCCACCCGCATTCGATCGACAGACGTCCGTCGTATCCTGCCGCGCGGAACGCCGACAGAATCGCCCGAAAATCGGTATCGCCCGTCCCCGGAGCGGAACGGGTTCCCGCCTCCGCCGTATGGGCATGGGCGAGCGTCGCCCCGTGAACGGTCACCGCCGACAGCGGTTCGCCGTCCTTCATCATATGGTACGTGTCGGCCAGATTCCGAACGCCCGGACGGTCCACGCGCCGCACGAACTCCGCGCCCTCGGCGACCGTGTTCAGGATATTCGACTCACCCCGGTTCAACGGTTCGATCACCACCGTCACTCCGGTCGTCTCGTGGGCATCCGCGCACAGGTGCAGAAACCGAACGATCTGCGCTTCGGCGTCGGCACGGTCGAACCCGTCCGGAACGTTCCGCGCCCCGCCGCTGCCGAACACGATGATCTTTCCGCCGACCTCCGCCGCCCGCGTCAGCGCGGTGCGGACGTACCGTTCCAGACGAGCGAAATCGGCCTCGGGACCGACGATCTTTCCGGAGCGGACAAAGGAATTGAACGCCTCCGGGAGCAGACCCGTCGTCCCGGTCATCTCCCGGATCGCCGCGCGTTTCGTCGCCCAGGACTCCTCCGGGTCGTCCGGAATCAGGTCTCCCGCGACGCTCATCTCGATATAATCGTATCCCGCCGATCGAAGGATCGGCGCGTTCCCGATCCCCGTACAGATACCGAACCGCATGGTGAATCCTCCGGCGCTTCCGCTGAGGCGCGATTCATTGTAACGCGAAACGAAAAACGCCGTCAAAAGGTAGGAAAGCAGGAGAATGAGACATTGAGACAAAGGACGATCCTCGGCCTCGCGCTTTGCCTGACAGTCTTTGCGACAGGGGCGGGATGCGGCCGAAAATCAAAGGAGACCGCATCCTCGAAGCCGACCCCGACCCCGCCGCCGCTGTCCGCAACCTCCACCGGATTGAGCGTCTCGGTGTACGACTCAAAAGGCGACGTCTCGCCTTCCGGCGCGCTGCCGAAGGTATTGGACCTGAAAAGCCGGGGCGCGGGCGCGAGTACGGGAGCGGAAGGGGAAACGGTCGTCGTATCCCGGGGAAGCGCGGTCCTCTACCAGGAGGGAAAAGCGTCCGCCACCCTGACGGCGGATCGACTGGCCGCCAACCGCGAGGAGCGCACGGTGGTCGCGACCGGGAACGTTGTCGCGACGTCCCTTTCGCAGCCCAGAGCGCCGGCCGTCCGCGCCGACAAAATGGTGTGGACCCACGACCGAAATCTGCTGACCGGAAACGGAAATGTCGTTATGACCGCCCGACCGGACTTTGTTCTTCATGGCAGATCGTTTACGGCGGATACGAAACTCAGCCGGTACCGGGTGAAGATGGGGCAGACTCCCTCGTCCGGCACTCTCTGACCTACGAAATGAGTAGCATGTTCAAACAACGAGCGTTCATCGGCGCGATATTGATAGCGGCAGGTCTGATGCCGGCGGCGGTTGCTCGCCAGGGCAACGGCGCGCCGCCGACCGTACCGGGGGGGACGCAGATCGGACAGTTCCGCGTGGCGGCCCCGACCGGACAACTGGAACTGGTCACCAGCACCCGAAAGAACGTCTGGCAGCTGGACCTGACGGACCGGGTGGTGACGATCACTTCCCGCCGTTACGATATCTCCGCGCGAAAGATCACCCTGATTCGGGATATCAAGCGCGGCCTCGTGACCAACGCGCGGGCGAACACCGAGGTGCGCGTCGTCGTACGCGATCCCGGACGGACGACCACACTGACCTGCAATACTGCGGTGTATCGTGTCGCCGAGGGGGACGCGCCCACCCGGATCGATGTCGAGGGGAACGTCCGGGTCGTACAGCGCGATGCCACCTTCGCGGCCGACGATCCCTTCGTGACGACCGGGGAGAAGGGATTCGTCGAGTTCCTCGACGCCGACACCACCCGGATTGTCATCACGAAACCCACGCTCAGCGGGACGCCGATCGAACCGAAGGCCAAACCCGCGCCCGACGGAAATCCCTGATGTTGAATAAAACGATCGAAGCGAAGGAACTGGTGAAGGTCTACCGGGGGCGGGCGGTCGTCGACGGCATCAGCCTGTCCATATCGCAGGGGGAGATCGTCGGCCTGCTCGGAAAGAACGGAGCCGGGAAAACCACCACCTTTTATATGATTGTCGGCCTGGTGCAGCCGAACCGGGGACGCGTGCTGCTGGAGGGGAACGATATTACCCGGTTGCCGATGTACGCCCGCGCCCGACGAGGGATCGGCTATCTGGCGCAGGAAGCCAGCGTTTTCCGGAAGCTGTCGGCGCGTGAAAATATCCTGCTCGTGCTGGAACAGGTCGGGTATCCGGCGCGGGAACGGCGGAAACGCGCCGACGAACTGCTGGAGGAGTTTACGATCACGCACAAGGCCGATTCGCCCGGTTATTCTCTGTCGGGAGGAGAACGACGACGGGTCGAAATCGCTCGCGCCCTCGCCGCCGACCCGGCCTTCCTCCTGCTCGACGAACCCTTCGCCGGAATCGATCCGAAGGTCCGCAAGGAGATCAGCGATATCATTCGCCGCCTCTGCGAGAAGGGGATCGGTATCCTGATCACCGACCATGATGAGCGGACGACGCTGCGCCTGACCGACCGCGCTTATATCATCGCCGACGGCAGGGTCATGACCGAGGGGACGTCGGAGGAGATCGCCAGCGATCCGGTCGCCCGTGAGTACTACCTGACGGAGGATTTCACGCTGTGACCCGGATGGACCGCCTGGTTCTGGGCGAGGTCGTCCCGCTATTTTTCGGCAGTACCCTGCTCTTTACCAGTCTGGTTCTGGCGGGCGGCGAACTGTTGCGCCTTGCCGAATATCTGCAAAACGGAGAGTCGTTGATGCTGGTCGGGCGGCTCTTCCTGCTGACGATACCGGGGATGCTCAACCTGACCTTCCCGATGGCGATGCTGCTCGCGTCCCTGATGGGATTCGAACGCCTGTCCGGAAACTCCGAAATCGTCGCCCTGACGGCGGCCGGCGTTCGTTTCGAGCGAATCGTCGTTCCGGTGGCCGTTTTCGCGCTGGTGGTCGCTCTGGCCGGACTCTGGTTCTCCAACAGCGTCGTTCCGGCATCCAGCCAGGGCCGAAACCGGATCATCGAAGACGTGAAGCGGGGCGGCGGAAACGGCCTCTTCTCCGTCGGACAATTGACCGCGCCCCTGCGCAACGCGGATGGCTCCCTGCATACCCTGGTGCATGTCGAGGGGGGCGCCAACCTGATCAACGGCGAGATGACGAACGTCTCGGTCGAACTCTGGAAGGAGGGACGGGTCACGACCGTCTTTTACGCGCCGCGCGCCCGGTGGATCACCAATACCAAGGAGTGGACGCTGGAAAACTGGAGATCCGTTTACTTCGAGGGGAACACCCCCGGCATCTTCGAGGGCAATTCCTTGGAGACGCGCGAGAAGAAGGTTCCGCTCGATACGCCGGAACAGCTGTCCGCGCTGCTGGAGGGCAGGGCCGAGGATATCGAAACCCGCGAACTGGCCCGACGCGCCCGGCTTCTTCGGGACGGAAAAAATCTTCCGAAGGCGCGCGAGTATGAGGTGGAGATCGCCCGCCGTAACGCCCTGCCGTTCGCATCGTTCTGCTTCGCCATGATCGGAACCCCGCTCGGCGTCAGTCGGCAGCGAGGACCCAAGGGAGCCGGGTTCGGCTGGTCGGTCGTCATTACGTTCGCATACTGGGTCGGATTGCAGACCACCTCGATCATGGCGCGCGGCGGCGCGTTGCCCGCCGATGTGGCCCTTGCCATTCCCAATCTTCTCTGCGCGGGGGTCGGGCTGTACCTGATCCGGCGCGTTCTGCGGTGACGGCCAAAACCTTTACGGACGGCGGACGGCCATGGCCGCCGTTCATGGTAATATTCCGCTTGGAGCGAAAAATGCGTTCACCCGCTGTACAATAAGGAACCGGTGGCAATTTCCGAAGTCACGTATCCGTATAGCGAAGATATCAGAGGAAGGTTCGAAGCCGCGGAAGTCAAGATGAGCCGGAAAGGCAACGGATGGACCCCAGATGTTTACCAACGTTACCTTGCTTTTTGTGGTTCTGCTCTTTCCGCTGGCCGGATTCATCGCCTGGGCGGGCGACCGGATCGGCCATCGGACGGGTAAACGACGCCATACGCTCCTGGGCTTGCGGCCCCGGCATACGGCGACCCTGTTTACCGTCGGCTCCGGCGTGCTGATTGTCGCCGTCTCCTTCGGGGTCTTCTGGTTGTCCAGCGAATCTTTCCGGATCGTCGTTCGCGAGGGCGAGGCCCTGTACCGGAACAACATCCGGCTCGAAGCGGAGAACGGTCGGAAGGCGGAAGCGATCCGGAAGATGCGCCTTCAGGAAAATGCGATCCGGATCGAGGCCGATCGGCTGAACTACGAACGGCGTCTCGCCGAAGCGGCCCGGAACGACGCGCAGAACCGCCTCGCCGCCGCCGAGCGGGACGCACGGCAGGCCCAGACCCGGTTTCGTGAAGCGGATGCCCGGTTGCGGAACGCCCGGAACGAGGTGACTCTGGCGAAAGGGTCGCTCGCCGAAATCCAGTCCCGCCTCCTGGAGAAGACCCGGCAGGTGAAGCGGGCCGAACGGGCGGTTCGAAATGTCGAATCGCGACGGCTCGCCGCCGAGGCCCGGGTCACCGCCGCCGAATTACGGGTCACCGCCGCCGAGGAGCGACAACGAGAGGCACTGAAGGAAGCCGACAGCGCTCGCCGCACCGCGGTCCGGCTGGTTCGGGATGCCGACCGACAGCGGAGAAACGTCGAAACCCAGCTCACCGAAATCCGCACGCAGCTTCAGGAGCAGAAAGCCCTCTACGCCACTCTCCGGACCGAAACCGACGCCCAGCAGAAAGAGTTCGATCGCCTGACGCGTGAACTGGAGGAGAAGCGGATCGAGTACGGCCGGGTCGCCGCCAGCACCCAGGCCCTGCGAGGACGGCAGATCACCTACCAGGTCGGCGAGGAGGTGGATCGGCTGGCCATCCGACCGGGGTACAATGTCTGGCGTATCCAGGCGATCCTGTATTCGTTTCTGACGAAAGCCGCGAAAAAGGCCGAGAACCGGGGCGCCAGTCGGGGACGCGAGGAACGGGCGGTCCTGATCCCGCCGGTCCCGGTGGTTGGCACGAATACTGCTCCTGCGGGAATACGCGACACCGAAATGCGGATGGTTTCCGAGGAGGACGCCCTGTCGGCGGCGGCGGCCAGCATTCGAAAGGCCAATGAGGATGTCGTCGTCGTGGCCCTGGCGCAGAGCAACGCCGTGGCGGGAGAACCGGTGGCGGTGCGCCTGGAAATCTATCGAAACCCGATCGTTCTCGAAAGGGACGCAAAACTGGCGGAGATCGTGGTGAACGGCGAGGGGGGGCGGCAGGAAGTCGCCGACGCCCTTTTCAACTTTTTGAATCGAGATGTTCATCGACGCCTGGTCGACGCGGGGATGATCCCGACCGTCAAGGGAGGCGACAGCGGCGCGGAGGGGACCGATATGCCGCGTCTGGAGGAGTTTACGTTGAGCGGTGAGGAGTGGCTGGAACTCATGGATGAAGTTCGACGCTCCGGATCGCGTGCCCGGGTGATCGCTTATGCCGGGAAGACGTTGCGAGCGGGAGACCCGGTCTCCCTGCGGTTTGAAGTGAAGGGACGACCGAGCCCGCCCCTCCAAACCGCAATGGACCGGTGGCCCTGAAGGGGCGTCGCCCGCAGGATGATGGTGCGTGCCAAAAAAGTTCATTCGAGACAGGTTATTTCCGGTGAAAAGGGAAAAGGGAGTTCGTCATCCTGGCAACCGTTCGGAAAGCGTCGATTCGGGATTTCGTTTATGAAAGTTTTAGCCATCGATCCGGGAACTCTGAAGTGCGGATTGGCCGTCGTCCGCCGCAACGAGGGAAGTACCGTCGCCTTACATCATGAAGTCGTTACCACGGAGGACGTGGTAACCTGCGCGGAAAAACTGGTCGCCGAGTTTGGTCTGCGCAGTGTGATTGTCGGGAATGCCACCCAGGGCAAAGCCATCCTGCGCCGACTCCGGCAGGTGTTGCCCGAGGATGTCAGTATCGGTCTGGTCCGGGAGGACTTTACTTCCGAGGAGGCCCGCCGGCGGTACTGGGACGAGCATCCCCGGCACGGACTGAAAAAACTGCTGCCGAAAAGCCTCTGCACCCCGCCCTGCCCGTACGACGACTACGCCGCCCTGATTCTTGCCGAGCACTATCTGCACGATCCGACCGGCAAGTAGTCGGGAAGGACACCGGGCCTCCGGAGAGGAAATAGTTCCGTAACTATGCGGACCCATTTTCCGGAGGAACGTGGCCTATGATAGACCTTTCCGGCCAGCATATCCTGATTGCCGGCGGAAGTCGCGGTATCGGTCGAACGAACGCGCTGATGGCGGCGGGCGCGGGCGCGGCGGTTTCGGTCAACTATGTTCGGGATCGCGCCGCCGCCGAGGAGACCGTTGCCCGGATAGAAGCGGGCGGCGGGCGAGCGGTCGCGGTTCAGGCGGATATCTCGGAGGAGGGAGCGGCCGAACGTGCCATCGGCGCGGCGACGGACCGGCTCGGACCTCTCACCGGACTCGTCATCTCTGCCGGTATCTTCGAAGGGATGCCGATCGAGGAGATGAGCCTGGCCTTCTGGGATCGCACGATGCGCATCAACCTGAACGGCACCTTTCTGGCGGTCCGCGCCGCCGTACCGCACCTGCGCCGCCACGGCGGCGGCAGTATCGTCATCTATACCTCGACCGCCGGACAGCGCGGTTCCTCCGTCTTCTCCGCCTACGCCACCTCCAAGGGCGCACAGATCCTTTTTATGCGATCGATGGCCCGCGAGCTCGCGCCGGACCGGATCCGGGTCAACTGCGTCGCGCCCGGCTGGACCGAAACCGATATGAGTCGGGACGCTATGGACGCCGAGGGACGGGACGGTATCATCGCCTCGATACCGCTCGGACGCATCGGGCAGCCGGAGGACCCGGCCGCCGCCGCCTGTTTCCTTCTCTCGCCGCTGGCCGCGTTTATCACCGGTTCGACCATTACCGTCGATGGCGGCTTCGATATGAGAGGATAATGCCACCCACTATCGATTGTCCCGACGAAAAATTCGTGTATGAAAAAGGAATAAAGGACTGAAGAGACGAACAAGGAACATCAGGTGTTGGTGGGTCGTCGGTTTTAATGGGGATCGGAGTTCTTCGGTGAATTCCTTCTCGTTTAATTTGCCTTCCTGGCAATAATCAAGTTGACGTTGAATCTCAGGTAACCTACCCTGGCATAGTTTCTTGGATCGGCGCGCGTCGGCAGGGACTTCGTTCCCGTCACCGTGCTGCCCCCGGTCCCGATGAGGAGTCTCGCTTTTATGAAATCGTTGCGTGAGAAAAGGGCCGTGTCGTCCGCCCGTCCCGCGGCCGGTTCCGATGCCGGAGCGGCCTCCCGCCTCCCGAAGGGGACCCGGTCGGGGTTTACGCTGATCGAACTGCTCGTGGTCATCGCGATAATAGCGATACTGGCGGCCATTATCTTCCCGGCCTTCGCGGGCGTTCAGGAAAACGTTCGCCGCGCGAACTGCATGGACAATATGCGAAAGCTGTATGTCGCCGTCCGTCAGTACCAGCTCGATAACCGCGAATATCCGGAGTATCTTTTCGGCCCCGCTCTGAACGCCGACGGGACGCTCGCCAGCGCGGCCGGTAACCTGCTCACTCCCGAACAGATTGCCGGCGATCTGCGCGCCACCATCACCGACGCGATGTCCGACGCCGAGAAGCAGCGCGTTCGCAACGTCCAGGATGTCTATGCCCGGTCGCTCTTCCCGACCTATATCAACGATCTGGGCGTCTACAGCTGTCCGAACAACCCGGTTCGCAGCGCGAAATCCACCGATATCTATGTCGCCGGTCGGCTCCTGCAGGACCCGAACGACCCGAATACCGTCCTCTCGCTGAACCTCGGGTTCTATAAGTTCGACTCCTACGATGCCAACGGCGCGATTACCGGGACCGGTGGCGATCGACGGTACAGCACCACGCTCGGTCAGGCGCGATACTCCCGTGTCTGGCAGCCCCTGCTGAATCGTGATCAGCTGGATACACTGACGCCCGAACAGCGTACCGCGTACCAGAACCAGTTGCTGTTCCGTAACCCCGGCTCCGACACCTTCCTGACGATGTGCACCTATCATACCGATAAGAGCAAGATCGTCGTCACCTGGCTCAACGGCACGCCGAAGGTCCTGGACAACCGGAAGCTCGACAAGACGCTCTTCCAGGGAACCAGCGGTCGGGACTATGATGTGTATAGAATGACTCCGACAAACTATGACTGACCTGCCCTGAAGGACCGGGGTCGTCGGAACAATCCCTTGCCTGAAGGCGTCGAACAAAAGACCGAAATCCGGCGCGCAACGGAGCGAGCGGATCAGGCAGATGAATTGAGAACCCTTGTCCGAAGGTCTGCGCCGTTCTTTCGCGCAGACCTTCGTTCTGAAACGCGAAAAAGAGCAGGATGACGGCGACAGCCATGAAAAAGACCTACGGGATGAGATTCAACGAAACGATGGAAACGCAGGGAACGAGGCGAACGCGCCGCGGACAGGACGGAGCGTCCCTGATCGAGGTGATGGTCGTCCTGGTCATCGTCCTGATCGGCCTGTTCCTGGCGATTCGCGTCTTCCCCGTCGGCTTCGGCGTTCTTCGATCCAACGGTAACCGGACGGTGGCGACGCAGCTGGCCGAGAATATGATGGGCATGGTCAAAGGCGATGCCGCCTACATGCCCGAAGGAGTGCTGTTCGCCTACCAGGATGTCAACCCGACCCTGGCCGGACAGACGATCCTCAAGACCTTCACCGACATCAGCCCGGATAACCTCGACTTTTGCTATCAGTCGGCGACCAATCCGTGCTCCGAGGACCGGACTCTGCCACGTAACGGCAACGATATGGCCGATATCAACAAGTTCCGGTTCATCAAGGGCGAAGCGGTCAAGATTCCGCTGCCGACGCCGACCGCGTACGGCTCCGGGTCTCTGTACACGATCAAGTTCGGGCCGTTCTTTTCCAGTAACCTGGTCGGAAACCCTCTGAGCTTCCCGAACGCCGCGACCCTGCCGACCTTCAACACCTTCCTCAGGGTCTACGGCGCGCCGCTCAGCGGTCGCCCGGTCGTGGTCCCGGCCGGCGCCAGCGCCGACTACCTGTTCGGTCTGCTCGGCCTGATTCCCGATGAACAATCCTACCTGATCGATTACGGCACCCAGAGTGGTACGCCGCAGATCTTTTTCCCGCCGCGACAGGTCGCCGGACGTGCGAATCCCAACCGGATCTTCAATATTACGGTGACCTACGACAACGGCAGCCAGATCGTTACCGCCGACGCCGACCCGATCGTCGTCCCGGATGTCGCCGCCACCGGCACTCCGGCGGCGTATCCGATCCGTATCGGCGGAGCCACCCCCGGCCCGATCGTTCCCGGTACCGAGGTCGTGACTCGGAACTTCCTGCGCATTGCCAGCAACGCGACGTTCGATCCGACCGACCCCTACCAGTACAAACTGCTTTCGCCGAACCTGTTGCCCGCGAACACCGGATCGACCCAGCGAAACGCTAACATCGGCGTGCTCGCCTTCAATCCGTCGGGCGCCAGTTACGACTCGTCGACCGGCAATAGCGCTCAGCCGTTCACCGCATATGTCGATTACCAGACGCTTGACTGGCATATCATTCGTGACGACCGGGAAGTGCCCTCGGTATTGCCGGTCACCGCGCAGGTGGAAGGCGGCGGTGCGCCCGTGACCCTGATCCCGGTGCGAACGACTCTGCGTAGCATCAAGCGCGTCGGCGACCCGGAGAGCGACAATACGTTCTATCCCGGTATCTACGGAAGCGTGCCCGGTCCCAACACCGACAGCAACCCGAAGGATTTTCAGGTCTACGCGCTCGACGCCCTGCCTAACCCGGCGAATCCGGCGACCAACCTGCCGCTCGGTTCGCCCCTGGTCGCCTCCTCCGCCTACTCGCAGGGCGGTAACCTGACCGTGGCGACCCGGAACGCCGCCTACTATATGCTGCGCGACGTTCGGAACCGCCCCGGCGCGTCCGTCCGAAAGGACAGCTCCTACGAAACCGGCGTCATTTACGCCAATACGGCCTATCTTCAGCCGGGGACCAAGATCCGGATGCTCTACAAGGGCGTCGGCGACTGGGGGATCGCTCTGAGCAAGGCGTATGCCCGTTACAACCAGGTCCAGGGACCGTTGATTCGGCCCGGCGCATTCGGGACGTTCGTCCTGAACAAGGCGTTCAGCGGGTCGCGCCTGACCGCCGCCCAGTTACGCTTTCCGTACGCCGATTTCAACAAGTCGGTCACGGTGACCCTACAGTACACCAAAGAGGGCGGTGAAGTCGTTCGACTCTCGCCCATTCAGGTCAATCTCGATCGGCGGGGACAGGACCTGACCGCGGACCCGGCGCTCTTCGATCAGCGGTTCGCGTTCGCCAATGTCGCCGATTACATTCCGTTCCTCAATCGGAACGACTTCAACAACAATGCGATCGATTGCCAGGTAATCGGACCTGCCGTCGGCGTCTCCGTCAAGACGCGGGTCGTCTGGCATGACAATGATACGCCCAACGAACGCTGGCACGTTCAGGATATGGACTCCTATCTCAAGACGACGACGGTGCGATAACGCTTTCGAGACCAGGAGTCGGTGCTCGAATCGATGGATCGAAAAAGATCCGGTAGGGATCGAAAATCGGATGAGACAAACGATGCCACAAATAATCACGGCAGAAAAATATACATCAAACGTACGGCGACGGGCAACGAGCGCCTTTACGCTGATCGAACTGATTATCGTCATCGCTCTGACCGGGCTGTTGCTGACGCTGATCCTCGGACCGCTCGTACAGGGATTCAACCTGACCAACCGGGCGCGGGCCTTAGCCGAAGCGCAGGACGCCACCCGGTTCGGAATCGAGCAGCTGAAGCGGGAACTGTCGCAGGCCGCCTATGTCTTCGACAACTCGCTTACCCCGGTGACTCTGCCGTTTTCCGCCTCCGTCAACGACCAGCGGGCGAGCGCCTATCCGAACGTTTACTCGACACAACCGGGGAACCCGACGCCTTCCGTACTCTTCGCCAAGATCGACTTCATTCCGACAGCGACCGCAGGCGAGGGAGCCGACACCGCGATCGACCCGACCACGGACAAACCGCTCGGCGGAAGTCCGCTCGTTCTGCCGGTCGCGCCCGGACGTCGATACGTTCGCTATTTCATCGGACTGCGGGAGCCGTACCGGAGAAACCCCGACGGTTCGTATGCCGGGCCGAACTACTACACCAACCAGTTTGAATTTCGGCGCACCGACTCGGCGATGAACCCGTTCATCCTCTGGCGCGCGGAATATAATCCGAACGATCCGAAGCTGATCAATCAGGGCGTCAACCCGTACGAGATCAACGGCGGCGGCCTGCACGATCCGAACTTCTTTTACAACCCGAACCCGGCGTCGAACGGGCGAACCTACGCCGAAAACTGGCGGGCGGTTTCTCAACCGGTGCTCTCCGCGCCCAACCTGGACCTGATCGCCTGGCGCAAGAATCAGGCGAAGGAACTCGTTGCCGGAAGCCCGTTCCAGATTCTTCTGAACTTCACCCCGACCACGGTCGCCGGGGAGACCGCCACGCCCGGCTACCTGTCCGGCGCGTTCGGGGGGCAGGCCGCCGCCGTTCCGAATCTGTACTCCACCCAGTTCGGACACTGGACCTATCCGTTCACCGTGACCGTGTATCGCGGTTCCTCGCAGAACCGTCCGGGACAGGCGAATTTCGGACAGGTGCAGTTCCGGGTCGAGCAGATTCCGTCGGCGAACCTTTCGAACCTACTCCGGGTGACCATGTCGCAGATGTCCGGAGATAGTATCGTGCCGGTGAGCGGCAACTACTACTGGCTTTTCGACCGCACCGCCGGAACGATCTTTATCTATACCTCGAAACTGGCGTTGCGCGTCGACCCCTCGCGCGGTTCCGTGGAAACCGCGTTCCCGCCGCTGGCCACCCAGCAGGCGACCAATGAGGCGATTCCGCTGTACGTTCCGGAGGGAACCAACTCCGTCACGCCGCTGGTCGCAGGACCGGACGGCAACTACGGGACGCTGGTCCCGACCGTGTTCCGGCAAGGGACGCGTCGCACCAACGCCGGACTGAGCGGCGTCCCGACCAATGCGGGACTCCAGTTCACCTCGCTCAGTCAGCCGCTCTATTATCTGGTGCAGTCGCCGCTGCCGATCTACACCCTCCCGGCGTCGGCCGGGTACGCCTCGCCGTTCAGCGCCTTTATGGGCCAGACGACCTGGCAGGGGATCATGATCACGCCCTCGTCCGAGAAAGTACAGGGACCGGATGTGAACGTCAGCTTCGATCCGACGACCGGTCGCCTGCTGCTGGCCGACTACTCCCGGCTGCCCAATGTCGGCGAGGTATCGCTCGCCAAGAAAGCCGGCGTCTCCAACGGCCGGTTTGTCCGATCGATCGCGCCGAACTACCAGCTGGAAACCGCGCTGGGCAACTACAACAACCCGGTGCTGAAATTCGACGAGACGACCTCCGGCGAGAGCGGATCGGAAGCGATTGAAGCCGAGATTCCGGGATTGCCGGCCATCACTCCGGGCGAGATCGATCCTGCGACCAACCAGCGGAAGCCGGAAGGCGAACTGCGCGTCACCTATCTCTGGCAGAACAACTACGCTCGCGACGCCGCCGGGCGCGCGCTGAACACGTACGGTGAGATCGTCACCAGCGCGGATCGAACTCCGGCGGGCGGCGGCGTCGGATCGAGGCATACCTTTATTACCGGCGCGGACTACCGACCGGAACCGGACGTGATGAAGATCGATTATTCGACGCGTTCGCAAATCAACGTCCAGCTGGGAGCGCGTGTCTACGACACCTCGACCGGACAGCCGCAAACGGCACAGATCAACAACCGTATCACCGTCGGCAACATCGCCCGATAGTCGTCCGATCGTCGGCCCCCGCGCCGGAAGTTCGAACAGGAGACCCGCCACCGGGCGATGCCGCCCGGCGGCGGATCAGGAAACCGCAGGATCAGAAAACCAATGCAGAACCGGATAGAGAATCACTCGCTCGCGGCGCAGGCGCGCCGCCGAACACAGGCAGGACAGTCGGCCATCGTCGCCATCATCGTACTGTTCCTCCTGCTGTTTATCGCCGCTATCTTTATCTCGATCATCGCGGGCAACCTGAAAAACACTCAGGTCGCGGCGAACATCACGGCGGCCGGGCGGTTTGCCGAGGCCGGGATCAACTATCTGGATCAGCAGTTGACCAACTCGCCGGAAGGAGCGGACTGGCGACCGGTCCCGGACTGCGCCTACGGTCAGACCTGTACCGCCATCAGCCAGTCCGACCCGGACTACTTCTGGCTCAAACCCTACGAACCGGCGACCGGCGAGGGCGGATTCACCCGCGTTCCCTTCGGCAGCGATGTTCCCGGAACGGCGGCCGGCGCGGCCCAGGCGGGTGGTCGCGCCCTGGTCCGGATCACCTATCAGCCGGACGCCATCGATCGACGCACCGGACGTCGTGATCCTCTCGGACGATATATCCGGCTCGAATCCGTCGGGCGCGTCGGGCAGATCAATCCCGATGACCCGACCACCTATGGCAATACCGAAAAACTCAGTCAGCGAGTGGAACTGGTCGCCTACAAGGCGATCGGACTGAACGAATACGTCCGAAACATCACCAACAAGGACAACAAGCCGAACCCGATCCAGCTGGGCGCTCCCTTCCCGATCCGGGACCGCGACGCCGTTCTCTCGCTGGAATCGGTCTATGAAGGCGCGGTCCGTGTCAACGGCAGCCTGACCTTCTTCGGTGTCAACCGTTTCATTCTCAATCCGTTCCGCAACGACGCTCTGGAAGTCGCCGGAACGATCGCGCTCAACGACGTCGCCAATAACGCGACGGCCGGATCGCTGGGCGCGGCGAGTCCGACCCGGGTCGGTATCTCCACGGTCGGACTCTCGTCGCTCTACGGACCGACCGCCGATCTGAACAACGTCCCGATCGTCCCGTCCGGTTCGCCGCAGTTCCGCACGCTCGGTCCGGTACTCGCCAGCGTGACCGGCGGCGACCTCAGCGGTTATGCCCTGGTGCGCGACAACCCGGGAAGCGGGGACACCACGAGCCTGCCCAACGACGGAGACCAGAATCTCGATCCTCGAAATACCTACCAGCAGTTGCGAGCGGTCGCCCGAACCGCACCCCCGGTCATCGATAATGTCATCGGGCCGAACGGGTTGACCCGTTATCGCGCCCTGACCCGGGATTCCGCGCCGCTCGCGCCCCGGTTCTCCGCCGACAACCCGGTGGCTGCCGATCTCGTGACGTCGAACCGTGCCGGTCTGCTTGGTTGGGGCCAGGGACTCTACATCAACAACCCCACGGATTCCCAGCCCGCTTCGGGCGGACAACTGCTCGACGTCGGATACTCGGTACGCAACGACTGGATCAACCCGTTCGCATACACCAGTAAGAACTACTGGAGCGGCGACTACCGCTATGTGCCGCCCGCCGTCACGATCACGCTCTACCCGCGCTACTTCACCATCACCGCCAGCGACGGAGCCAATTACGTCCGTCTGCCGAACGGCGCTGTGGAGAACAGTGTCCTCCGCTACACCCGGACCGACAGACCGGCCCCGTCCGTTGAAACCGAATTCCTGCCCAACCAGATTCGAGAGGGATACCCGGCAACGCGCGATCCGGACGGCGTCCCCGGCACCGGCGATGAAACCGCCTACTACTCCGGTGACTTCGTGATCTATGCGGAAGGAAACGTTCGGATCAAGGGAACGGTCGGTGGCTTCGATGGCGTCAATTATTTCAAACGGCATCTGACGGTCGTTTCCAACGGAACGATCTACGTCGACGGAAACTTACTGCGCGACAACCTTCTGGCAAACGATACCAATCCGGTCGCCCAGCAGGTGCGCGGTCAATCGACGATCGCTCTGCTCGCCAAGGAGTACATCACCGTCAATACGACCCAGTTCTTTACCACGTCGTCGCGGGCGAACAACCGGGGTAGCGAGACCGACAACGGCGTCCCCGCCTACTTCCTCGAAGTCACGGGCGACAACGATCCGCTGACGCTTTCGTCGACGTTTGCGCCGATCTTCGTTCCCGGAACCGGCTTCACCGTGCCGGGATACCTGAGCGGCGCGGCGAACGCCCACACGCCCGACCTGCTCCTTCGCCATGCGTCGGCGCCGGGCGGCAGCTCGACCGGCAACGCCGCGGACCGGGAGCGGGCCGAGGTACGGATCGCCCTGCAAATCAACCCCAACCCGGGAGCGGCCCAGGGAAGCAACTACTACGATTTCAATAATCCCGGCTTCAGTTCCGTTCTGTCGCCGGACCCGGTCAACCTGTCCATCGAGAACGTTCCGAACGAGACCGTCTATAAAAACGACGCCTTCTCGTTGCCCGGGAACGCCCTGTACCCGGTGGCGGCGGCAAATTCGATCGGTGTCAATAACGTGCTTCGGATCGTCGCCGATATCGGACGCTACCGACTTACCCGTGCCGCCATCGCTCCGGCGGATATCCGTATCGAAGCGTTGATGTACGCCCAGGAAGGATCGTTCTTCATCATTCCCGGCCCGTGGTTCAACCCGGTCCCGGATGACTCCTACGAAAACTTCCGTCTGCGTGGCTACCGGACCGGCGCGCGACAGGGGACTCCGGACCCGGGGCAGCGTCCGGCGACCAACCCGCTCTTCCCGTTCTACCGGGAACCGCTCGACGTCCGTATCACGTTCTGCGGAGCGATCAACGAGAACCTGCCCGCTGAGATCGGGGATCAGGGCGCGTGGATGGAAAAGTGGGGATGGATACCCTCGCTCTACGGCTCCACCGGTCTGGCTTCCGCGTCGGAATATCCGAGCCAGGGCAACCCGATCAGCACGATGCACGGGATTAACAGCCCGTTCCCCGAACTGCGAAGCGGAAATGCCGCCGGTCGCGTGGCTGCCAACGGCATCACCTACCAGTTCGATGACCGTGCCGTCTTCCCGTACGCGCCGAACTACAGCAGCCAGGGCACCAACGATCCGTTCACCGGTGGGCCGTCTCCGTTGCGACGTAACCCGTACAACCCGACCCAACCGTTACCGTTCGCGCCCCGTCTGCCGGTCGCGCCCGGATTGCTGTACTACGGTCAGAGCACCGTTCGATAATCACGTCCGGCGATCGGGCGTCCCCGGAAAGATCGATCGACGATTTTTCCGGGGGTTGCCTCTCCGGTAGGAATTCCGGGCTTCGATGGCGAACACAAGCCGTCGGAGAATCGTCCAACCGACGGGAATGAAAAAGACAGGGAACCAAAGGCACAACCTCATGCGAGCCACCCACATAATCACCCCCGTACGGGGCGCTTCGATTCGTTTCGTAGCGAACGCGGGCGCACAAACCGCGGTTCGGCGGATAGCGGCGCTGTGGCTGCTGTTCGTTTTGAGCCTGACCGGGCATACCGCATACGCGGACGCCACAAGTTATTCCACGACGCAGCGGCCGTTCAAGGTCGGCATTCTCCTGCTGGATTCCACGATCGACCGAACCAACCCCGCCAGCATCGCTCGTGGCGCGGAAAATCCCGATCCTTACGTTTTTTACATCGCGGACGCGTACACCGACCTCAAGCCGTCCAACTGGGTGTTCGTCAACCCGCTCGCGCCGACCAATGTCACGTCCGCGATTCGGAATCGATGGCTGGCCCGCGACCCGCGAAACCCCTATCAGATCGGTCAGAAGGTGACCAAGGCCATGGCGGCCTACTGGGAAGTGCCGCTGGCCGCGACGACGGTCGAGGATCTGTTGCAGTTCGATCTCCTCCTGATCCATACCCACCGGACCGTCGCCTTTACCCCGGCCGACCGGGAAAAACTGCGTAAGCTCGTGGATGCCGGCGGCATCATCTGGATGGAGGACTGCGGAAACCTGCGAATCGATCCCACGGCCCCGTTCTTCCTGTCGAGCGTTCAGTTCCAGAGTGGCGGTGGCGGCGGACCGAAACCCATTGTGAACGTGCCGGAGCACCCGATTCTCAGTTCTCCGTTTCAGCTGACCTTCGACGAGGTGTCCGCTCTCGGAGACAAGAACTACCGGGGTTATTCGCTCTGCTCGATCGATCCGACCAACCCGGCGAATGTGCTTCAGACCGCGCCCAACCCGGAGACGCTCGTCAATATCGTCGGAAACGGGAACGTGGGCGGGCTCCCGTATATCGCGGCCGGTAATTACGGCGGCGGATCGGTGATTCTCTCCTCCGCGGACTCCTGTTGCGATATCAATGACTACGCGGGCGGTGTCAATGCCGGCTTCGGCGGCAATTCCGGCGCGTTCTCCGGGCCGAACATCAAGACGGCCCATGCCGAAGATCTGAAACTGCTCTATAACATCGCCGCCTGGGGCAGCGCGAACAACGCCTATCGCCGAAACAACCGACGGCTCGGAGCGTCGTTCGAAGGGGTCGGCGCACCGCTGGTCACCGCCTTCTCCACACGCAACGCCTATACTGAGGCGCGGCAGAACATCGACAAATCATTGCTCGATTCGCGATCCGCCCCGCTGATCGTCAATAATGTCATGTTCGTGGCCGGCAAGGTTCAGAACGCCGCGCTGAATATTCCCACCAACCAGGTGAGTATTCGCGCCTACGATCTGACGCCCTACCGGGACCTCGACGGCGACGGTAACCCGGATGATGGACTGCCGGACCTGACGTTCGGTTTCCCCTACGACGAAATCTGGCGCTTCGACGGGCCGGTAACGGCGAACGGCGTTTATCCGTCCGCTCCGATCTACGGTTCGGTCCTTCTTCCGAGCGGAGTGCGCGAGGATCGGATCTTCGTCACCCTGCCGAACGGCTCCCTGCTTACCTTTACGGCGTTCCCGCGAACCGCGCAGGGCATCTACTCCCCGGTGAGCAATCCGGCAACCCTGGACGGAACGGGCGGACTTTTCGACGCCATGCCGATGGGGGTTGCGCCCTCGCCGACGTTCTTTGAGAACCGGCTCTATATTCTGCAGCCGAACGGACTCGTCGCCTGTGTCGATGCTCGCACCAACACCGAACTGTGGCGCACCTTCCAGGGCGCGGCTCCTCCCGGCGTCAACGCAATCAAGCCGGTCGGAACACCCACCCTCGGCTTCGCGCGCCAGGATAGCAACACGCCGTTCGCCCGGGACAGCGGCAACAATACGAATGACCTGATGCTGTATGTCCCCTGTATGGTCACGGAATCGGACGGAACGATCGTCGCCCGTATCTATCCCTACTGGCTCGGAACGCGCAACGAAGTCCTGTCTTTCAAGGATAACCGGGACCCCGCCAGTAACAGCGGCGGGATATTGAACACCCGCATCGCAGGCGGGCCGGGCGGGCCGCAGGCCGAGCAATACTTCATGGCCAATGGCGGCGCGTTCATCGTTCCGACCGCCCGTGTCTACAGCGCGAATACGGCGACCGGCGTCAGCGCATTCCAGAATTACGCCGTCGGGAATGTCTCTCCGGCGCACCGGGCCACCGTGGACCCGAACACCGGAAAAGTTACCGTCACCGAACCCAACCCGAGCGCGGATTATCCGGACCCGCAGCCCGGCGCGGACCTCCTCGTCGCGGTCGATTACGACGTCGCATATATCGTCGGAAACAACGTCCCGGCCAACTACGCGTCCAACCCGACCCAGGTCGGCGCCCGCAACAACGACGCCCTCCGGATTCCCTTCGCAGGACCGTTCGGAACAGCGGGAATCAACGGAATCCCCGGTCGTCCGCGTGGACTGACCACGCCGACCTTCTCCCCGGAGGACTTCCTGATCTTCGGTGTTCAACAACTGTTCCGGGCGGCAGGGCAGCAGTCCAGCGCCGAGATGCCTTCCATCTTCGCGGTGAACGAACAGGAGGGAATCGAAACCTCCCGGGTCCGCTGGCGATATCTGGTTTTCAACGATGCCGCCGCGCCGGGCGCTCTCACCGTCACCAAGACCGTCGACGAAACGACCGTCGAGGATCGAGTGCCGCTGGTCAATTACCTGCGTTACGACGCGAACTGGCCGGCATCGCAGTCCGCCACACGAATGACCAATCCGGAGGCGTTGCGCAACATCAAGATCGTCGGATCGCCGATTACCGCCAATAGCGGCATTACGTACGTCCTGGCCGAGGCGACCAGCGACTACAACACGAACGCCTTTAACCCGATCGTGCCGGCGGAGGGCGGAAACGTCACGATCCTGATGGCCTTCAAGACCAATCCGCAAATTATCCTGAACCTGCCCGAACCCTTTGAAACGGCGCGCGGTGTCACACTGTCTCAGTTCAATGCGATTTCCAGCCCGATCCGCAATCCCCCGGAAGCGATCGTCGTCCGGTCCGGGTCGCCGCAGCTGATTCTGGATGGCGATCGGGGACGGATTACCGTCGTCAATTCGCGGGCGGCCAATAATCAGGCGTTCTCCGCGTCGCAATCCTTCGTCGTCCGTTACACGCCGAAGGGCGGCGGAAGCGAGCGGCGCACGGTCGTCAATCCGGTGCCCCGTGGCGCGACCCTGACGTATGGTGCGGGTTCGGACGAACAGGGCAACGACGTTACCCTGACTCCGGCCAACCCGGCGTTCACGCCGCTTCTCTGGTACTACGTGTTGCCGGGCGGCGCCCGAACCTCTCCGACACTGGTCGGCGATTACATCTACTATACGATGACGAAGCGGGACCCGAACTTCCCGGCCGATACCGCCACCGCCTCCTATATCGTTGCCGTCGATGCCAATCCGGCGGCCAACGACGGACAGATTCGGGTCGGGTACGGCGAACCCGTGCTCAATATGGTGTCCGCTCTGGTCAACGAATCCGGGGCGAATCTCTCGCCGCGCGTCAACCATGTTCGGATGGCCTTCCGGATCGACAAGCGACGCCAGGGCGTCTTTACAAACTCTCGAAGTTTCGCGCCGCCCGTCGGCGGGCAGGGGATGCTCCTGCTCAACACCTCCCTCGGTACTACGGCGTTTAACGATACGGTAACCGCGGTTGCCGACAACCGCCGTCTCGTCGAGGTCGCCGCCGACTCGTCCGCGCGCTGGGTCGTCGACTCGACGCTCAGCACGTTTGTGGCGGGAGGCGCGTTGCCGGTCTTCGGACCGGACGGTCAGCCGATCGTCAATCCGGGCGACCCGAACCCGAACGGACGCCAGGTGCTGGCCCGTGTGCCTCTGGCACGCCCGACCGCGTTACAGCGTGTCAATTCCGAGTATCTGATGGCCGATACCGGAAACAACCGGGTTCTACGAATCGATCGCGGTGGAAGGGTCGTCTGGCAACTCAGTTCGTTCGCAGACCCCTACCGTCTATTGACGAACGGAGAGCCGACCAGTCTGAGCGGTCCGACGGACGCCCAGTATTACACCACCCAGACCTTGAACGCAGCGAATCAGGTCGTCGGTTATGAGATTCACTACCTGATCGCCGACCCGGGCAACTACCGGATCATCGAGGTCGCCGATTACTACGATCAAAACGGTCTGCCGATCGCGGCCCGGGACGCATCCGGCGCGCCGGTCGCCGGACCGGGAGAACACGTTCTCGTCTGGACCAGTCGAACGGGATCGGTGCTCGATCGAAAGTACCGATATGAAAGCCTTCAGCGGTTCCTCGGACGTGGTCCGGTCGGAGATCCGGTCTACGGCAACGTCACCGGCTACCCCTATATCGCCGCGGTGGTCAGCAACAGCACCGTGGCTACGGGCAGCGTAAACGCCACGACCGAGTCGACCGGCGGCGCAATCGTCAGCCTGCGGTACGCTCCGTTGAACACCGCGATCTATCTGCGAACCGGGGCCGGTACCATCGCCTCGACGATTCTCTGGCCGCTACCCGCCGCCGGAGCCTCCGCTCTCTCGACCATACCCACAGGGAACGGTCTGGTCGGCGAGACGATCGATCAGGCGAATATCGTTCGGTCGGGCCAACCGCCGATCATCAAGAAGATTATCAAGCCGACCTATTACAGGCAGTTGAGCCTGCCGGACCGGGTCAACGTAAGACAGCGGCTCGTCTCTCTGATCTGCGATCAGGATGGCGTGTTCGTGATCGAAAATACCTATAATAACGCCGGAGTGCCGCAGAGAAATGTCCTCTGGATGTTTACTCAGGCGGACTACGATGTCATGAATGCCGGGCGGTTGAATAATCCGGGCGGTGGAAAACTACCTTCCTTCCGGCCTGCGGCCGTCCAATTGCTGGCGAACGGCAATTTCCTGATAACCAACAGCGCGTCCGAAAGAAACGCATTGTTTGCGAACGGGCAGTTTGTCGGCGAGGCATTTGAAGTCGAACCGCCCATCTCCGTCCTGACCGCCGGCACCTTGAACGCCGTACCGACGCAAACGGGGGGCGCCTTCGGCGACTTCGCCGCACCGCGCCTGGAAAAGGGACTGGCGGGCGCGACGGGCGTTCGAAGCCTGAATCGACAGGTGATGGGAAATCCCGAAAGCAATACCGGCCTGCTGGAACAACCCCAGATAGCCATTCGTCCCTAACCTGTCATCGCGGAACGATTAACCCGAACGGGCGTGCCCTCAAGGTGCGCCCGACCTGAATCCGAAAACGAACCGATGAACGATACGACGACCTGCGGGAAGGCAACGACGCCCGATCGCAAACCGGTAACCGATGCCGGACGGTTGCAACCACGCTAAAATTATGAGCTTCGCGAGCATCTTTAAGACAATTCTCGGACGGACCGATCGGGACCGGCGACCCGCCCCCCGACGGGACGGTGCAGTTTCAGGGAACGCCCGGAAAACCGTACTGGCCGCTCTGACGCTCGTCGTCGGCTTACCGACCGTTGGCGAGGCGCAACAGGCCCCGGAACTGCCGAAGACCCCGGCACGGGACCGGCAAAGCGTCGTCAATCCGTTCCCGCGCGGGACCGGCAGCGCCCAGAATCGCGGTCGGGCCGAAAACGATTGGTACTGGGGAATGCTCGATGCCAATCGTGCCCGGGGAATCCTGCCCACCTCGCGCGTGCCGAACGATGCGGCGACGCCGCGCACGCTCGAACTCGATGGCTGGAGTTCCGATCCCTCCCTGCGGGGTGACCAGCGACGCGGTTTTCTGGGAGGCGTCTTCCGCAGTCGCCCGACCCTGAGTGTTCCGGTACTGGCGGGCGACAGCAACAGCACCGGCACCATCGTCCCCACCACCGGGAATGCGATCTGGGTTTTGGCGACCGGCCCTTCGTCCCAACTGCTGACCGGAACCTACTTCCGCGCGGCAGCCCGACCCCGGCCCAACGTCGCGCCGAACGGCTATAACCGGGAGAACAAGTTCTACTGGAACCTGGGAAGCGCCGCGATTCCCAACACGGGAACGGTTCTTGCGCCGAGTCCGGCCGCACCCGGCGTCAACATCGCCAGCAACACCCCGTTCCAGCAGGTTCGCCTCTCGATCCGGGTTCGTCTGCCGCAGCCCGCGCCTTCCACGGCCAGCCCGGCGGAAAACCGGATCAGCGACGCCCGGTATGTGGTGTTCTACTACAAGCGTATCAACAATACCAACAACCCTCTGCTCGACTTCGAGGCACGGTCCGCCGTGTTCTTCGTATCGCAGACCGGTGGCGGCGAGGAGACTCTGGTGGATGCGGCCGGTAACCCGGTCTTTATCCCGTTCTTCACCTCCGCCTCCAATATGGCCGCGTTGCCGATTCAACCCGGCGTCGGAGCGGCGTTCCAGGGGGTCGTGCTCGACGATACGACCAACAATTCGGGCACCGATCTCTATGTGATCGCCGAAGCGCTGCGCCTGGCTCAGAATATCGACGCCGTCTACGGGACGCCGATCGTGACCGCGCCGCACGGTGGACGCCTGACCGGACGCTACGACCAGCCGAACGGCCCCAGTGTTCCGTATAACGGACTCCACTTCCGCCAGCAGGCCACCAATCCCGGCGAACAACCGTTACAGCCGCGCACCGGTCCCAACTATACGACGCCCTACGCTTTTACCGGCGTTTCCGCGACCGAACTCTATAACGGATCGTTCGATTTCGCCAATAACCCGCGCGATCCCAAATATACCGGGATTGCATTCAATGCCTTCTTCGGACCGCGCGACACGTCGTTGACGTTCGAACCCTGGAATCCGACGACCCTGTTCCGCGGACCGGAGTCTTTGATCGACCCCCGCTTCAACGGCCAGCGGGTCAGTCCGGGACTCGGTGACCGGCCGCAGGTGCCCGTACGCAACCCGTTCACCAATCAGCCGATCGTTCTGCAGAACGGGCAACCCGTTACCCGACCCGCCGCGCCGATCGATGCCGACAACCACGATGTCTACCGAACGAACCTGGCGAATGCGTCCAACCTGACGACAAATCCGCCGGTTCCGTTTATGTCGCATTTCCAGGTCATCTCGGCCCGGACCGAGTACGTGCTCGATCCGCGCGATGAGGCGGGGATCGGAACCATTCCGGTCGGAAAAGTCTACGCGAACGATGGCGCGACCGGTGCGCCGATCTGGCAGTTCCCCGACCGAACCTACGCGCCGTCCAACGTCCGAAACCGACTGGTCGCTGTCCGCGACCCGGTAACCGGGGTAACCGGCAACGCCGCGCCGATTCCCGGCATCTTCGAACTCGATAAGGACGGTGACGGTGTCATCAGCGATGATGAAGTCTTCATCGTCGGGCAGGGGAATAATGTCTCCGGAGGCATCTTCGCCAGCCTCAGCTACCAGCCCCGAGTCAAGGTGCGTGGCAATGTGCAGTTGCCCATGTACGACCGGGTCACCGAAGCGAATGGCCGCCGACGGACCCGCATCCGGGCCTTCCGAAATAATGTCGCGCCGCCACAGCCCTGGGTCATGGATTCTCCGCCCGGACGTTATTACAGCGCCGCCTGGATGCCCGGCGGGGCCAACCAGCCCGTCGAGGTCGGCGTCGTGTTCGTCGGAGCCGCCAACGGTGTTCTGTATGCTCTGGATGCGTACGGAAACAACGACAACGACTACTCTCCGCATCCGACCGACAGCCGGATTTTCGGCGAGTTTCGAAACGGAACGACCAACATTCTGTGGACCTTCGGAAAGACCAGCCTTCCTCGACAAAACTACCAGGGAAGCAATAATCTCGAAACCACCACGGAGCTTTACTACCGCCGACTCCAGCGAGAGATTCCCGCCACGGACAGTTTTGGAGCCTCCACTCCCGTTTTCGCCTACCAGCGTGATGGCCGGGACATCGACCCGAACAGCTATACGCCTGCGGACCCCAACGCCGCGTTGGACCCGCTAACCGAAGAGTTGCGGATGTTTGTGGCGAACCGAAACGGCGTTCTGTACGCCCTCGATGCCGCAGCGGACGCAGGCGTTCGGATCACGGCGACCGGAGTCGTGGTCGGGGTCGCCAACCTGCCGATTCGTAAGGATTCGTACACCGTTCAGGCGTACTTCAATAATCAGGTGATCGCGTCTCCCCGATCGGATGTCCGCTGGTGGTTCCGAGCGCGAGGCGGTATCGATGCGACGCCCGCCGTCTCCGTACTCCGACAGGATGCCGGCGAAGGCACCATTCGAAAACGACCCAACGCGCCCGGAACGAACAAGCCCCGCTTCGGCGGCACCCCCCAGCAGCAGGCCGAAAAGGGCGTCTTCGTCACGGGGTTGGACGGACGTCTTTATACCCTCGACTGGACCGGGCCGATCAAGGCGACACCGAACGGAAACGGAACCGATAAACCGATCAACTATTCGGACGCCACCGGCCAGTTGCTCGACGCGACCCTCGATAGCGGTCGCCTGGTTTCGAACGCCGCCATCAATCTCAACGACGATTATCAGTTCCATAATGTGACCCCGGCGACGCCTCGCGCCATCGCCGATCGTCGGGAGGGGACCATTCGACCCCGGTGGACCTTCCCGAACCTCTATCAGGACATCGACGGAAGCGGGAACCGGATCGACGAACCTACCGATACCGCCCAGGCGAATACGACCCGTAAGACCGATGACCCGAATGCCGAGATCGCTCCTGCCGCCGTGGTCGGGCGCACCCTTGCCAACGCCTCCACCACGCTCGGTCCGATCACCGTCCCGCCCGTTCTGGTGGATTTCGCCTGGAAGGACCCGGTGGTCGCGACCTCCCAGTACGTCCAGAAATCGTTCGTCCTCGTCCAGGCCAACGATGCCGTCACTTCCGGTCTCCCCGCCACCGAATCACGACTCTACCTCCTCGATCAGGTCGGCGACCGCGTTAACCTCCTGACCAATACCACCGTCCGAACGCTGGGCGCACAACAGCGGGTCATCTCCCATCCGCGGGACCGCTGGTCGCCCAAAGTCCTGCTCGGCGACGCACCGCCTGCCTGGACGTACCGGTACGTTTTTGACACCTTCAATACCGGAGGCACCACCGCCTCCATAGATATGGCTCTGCGAAATAACCCGTTCGACGCCTCCGCTACCGGCCGGCGTCAGGGAGTACCCGGTCGAAAGACCCTGCCTACGGTCTATGTGGGCGGTGTCGGTTCCGTCTATGCGATCGACTTCGACTTCCATACGAGCCTGTTCACCCGTTACCGACCGCTGCTCCGCAATACCGGAACCGTTCCCAACCCGCTGCGATTTACCGAGAACCTGACCCCGGTCCCCTCGGTTCCCGGAGTCGATGCACTCTATCCGGGCGTCGAGGCGGTCGCCGATCGACTCGCCCCGACCGACCCGCTGTTGACCGTCAACGGTCGCGGGCTGGCGGATCGACGTATCCTGGTGCGTTCCGTCCCGCTCGTCGGCGTTCCCTCCCGCGTCAGTTCGATCACCATCACCGCCGGACCCCCGCAGAATCGGAACTCCGACGTTCCGGTGCCCGGTCGACCGGCACCGACCGTTCCGACCGTTCCGCTTCTGCCGACCAACGACGCGCCCATCTACCGGCCCGATTACACGAGTCCGGACAGCACGTTGCGTTTTGATGCGACCGATCCGACCCGAGACTTCTCCCGGTTCGTCAACCAGGATATCAACGACCCGCTCAGCACGACCGCCGGAGCGTTCAATACCGATCCCAACCAGACCCTGCAGACCCGAAACAACCAGGCGTTCCAGTACCCGATGCTGATGGTTACGGATGTCGACGGTAACCTGCATGCAGTGAACTCCAACACCGAAGGGGAAGACCGGATCAGCGACCCGGCACGCAGTTACACGGTGGGATGGCCTCTATACGGGTTCACGGATCAGATCGAACGCCAGTTTACGCAGATCCATTCGCTCCAGTTCTCCATCCAGGGACCGGGCGGACCGGGTGGAGTGGCGGTCATCACCAATGCGTACTTCCCGTCGCTCGACCCGGCCTATGCCAATACTGCCCGCGCGGCGGCGAACCCGACCGACCCGTTCCGCTACTATCCTTACGGAGAACCGAACACAACGAATCCGACGCCGAGCAGCGCGTCCGCGGCGGCGATCCCGACCAATGGAAATGACGATCCCCGGCCCGATTTCCGGCCCCGCTCCCTGTCGCAGGGGGTTGCCGGTGCCGTCGGACCGCCCGCCGTTACCGCCGTACCGGCGGACCGCCATACGGGCCAGACCGGATTCCCGCTCGATTTGAACGGTCTCTTCTTCGACAAGCGATTCGCCGGTCTGAACAATGCCGTTTTGCCGGGAACGGTCCTCAATACCGACCCGATCAATGTCGAACAGACGCAGCATCCGAACGGCTCCTATCTGGTGCGAACACGCCTGCCCGGATACAGCTACATCGGTGGGTTGATCGATTCCATCGATCCTGCCGCGAACAAAAACAATCAGTTGCCGGAGGGGGCGCGCGCCGACATTCAGGCCGGTGCGAACCTGGTGGACGATGTTAACCCGGCAGGCCAGGGAGTTACCTGGATTTACGCCGGAGGTCTGGGCGGACTGCTGTATGCCTACACGCCGACCGTCGTCGGCCAGGGTAGCGGTTTCGTCGCCGGAACTCCGAACTGGTTCTTCGGCGACAACGTCCCCGGAACGCCCTATATCGCGATCGTCGACCGGGCGACCTACGAACAGATTCGTAGTGATGCCGCGGACGGCGTCCTGTCCGACGCGACGCCCACCAATATTTCCAACGGCTCCTTCGCCCGAAGGGGACTGAAGAATTTTTATGAATGGGGCGAAACCGTCTACATCGTCGTCTATAACCTGATCGCGAGCACTCAGCCGGAGACGCCGAGCGACTACTTCGTCACCGGAAACGGCAGCGTGACGCTCGTTTTCCGGCAGGGCGCCGAGGCCGATACCGAATCCGGTCGGGAACAGGTGTCGATGTTGCGGGGAACCAACAACGCCATCTCCGCCTACACCTTCAACGGACGACAGGTCGGCGTTGCACTGTACGCTCTGGAAATCAACGGCGCCAGTTCCACCCGACCGCTCTCGCCCGGTGCGCTGATCAGCGTTACCGCCCTGCCGCAGGAGTATCTGCGCGCTGACGGAAGGCGCGGTATTGCCACCCAGGCGCTGGAAAACTCAGTGAACAACAGCGACGTCTGGTTCGCGATCGCCAACCCTCTGGCTGTCCAGGCTTACATGGCCAGTACCGCGCCGAATGCGGCCGGACAACTGGAACTGGCCGGTCTGCCGGTCGGCGTCGGGGATACCCAGAACGGAATCGGTCCGTTCGCCGCGGAGAGTAATCCGGTCGGCGTCAAGAGTCAAATTGCGCCGCGCGCCAACGTCACCACTCTGACTCCGGATAAGGCCGGATTCGCGTACAGTCAGGCGTTGACGCAGGGCAACCGTCTGCGACGAAGGGTCCTGGATCGGTACAACGAGACCGGAACCGGGCTAAACCCGCGTTTCCGCCAGATCCTGCAGCAAGCGGCGGGCGGTGATGAACCGGAGTTCTACTTCCCGGTCATTGCCGGAACTGGCTATGCCGAGCATGGAAAAGCCGCGCAAAGCAGTATCAACGAGGTGCAGAACACGCTTCGCATCCTCAACCGAAGCCTTCTGCCGACGCTGGACGGCGTCCGCGTCGTCGCCGATAAATCCGCCCTCTGGCGCTCCTGGCCGGGCGTGATTCCGAACGCACCCGCGAACGTCCCGGCGACTTCCGTAACGCCGGCGATCAATCGGAACAACCCCCGAAATACGCCGGTCGGAATGGACTTCCTCGGACGGATCAACCCGCTTCCGTGGGAGACGGCGCCCACGGATACGCAACCCTGGAACCCGTCCGCCCTGAATAATATCAGCCAGGACTACCCCGATATTCCGCCGACCGCGAATTTCATTCAGGCGGAGGTAGCGGGAATCGATCTGGTCAGGGCGGCAGGATCCCTGTCCGCAGCGGTGGATGCCGGCCGGACGGTTAACTCGTCCGTCGGACCGACTGCCGCCTACAACGGAGTAACTCCCGTGCCCGCACTGTACGC
>JANRLW010000079.1:0-38094 GCA_033762295.1 Capsulimonadales bacterium | reverse complement strand
GGGTCCTCGTCGCGCCCGACCCGACCTCTCATCTTCGTTTCCCCGGCTTTCCGCTCAAGCCGTATCTGTCGGTTTTCATTCCGGGGTGGACCGGACACCCGGTTTACAACGGCCACTGGAGCGAGACGGCCGACTTCGTTCGTAAATGGAACCGGGCGAACGACTTCTTCCGGCAGGGGACCGACGACACATTCCGCGAATCCCTCCTGCGCGACCACGACATCCGGTACATCCTTTACCCCAATGCTCTGGCCGAGGGCATTCCTCCCTACCCGAACGGCGCACCGGTTCCGGACCCCGCCGCCCCTTACCTCCCCGAAAATTGGCGCGGTTCGTCCGCTCCGTCCTACCTGAAGGTTCTCTACGAAAACGCCGAAATAACAGTGTACGAATTCGTTCCGAACGAACGTTAATCGAACGAGCGTTCGGAATCGATCGGAGCCGTCTCCGTCGTCACCTTCCGTCCTTTTCCGGCCACAGGCAGATAGTCGTTGACATTTCCGGGGGCCAGGTGACAGAATTCGAAAAATGAGAACGCAGCCTGAGCGCTTAACTCGAAAGAGAGACACAGTTATGCCTTTATGGGGACGGATGTTCAACCGGAGCGGCCGGAGTCAGCATTACGATCGCGGTATTCGGCTGTTCGATCAGGGACTGTACGAACAGGCGATCGACGAGTTCAAACAGGCCCTGTCGGAGGCGCGCGGAGGCGCGCTGGTCGAACGTCTGGCCCGTTTCTATCTGGCCGAGTCCTATTCCGCCCTGGCGCAGTCGCAGATGACGCGTCCGGCGACCAGCCGCGCCATTGAAAATCTGCAGGCGGCCATTGCGATCAGTCCCAACTACGCCGACCTACACTACCACCTCGGCGTGGCCTATCTGAACCGCAGCCAGATGGATGACGCGCTGGACTGCTTCCGCAATGCGCTCGAGATCAACCCGGCGTACGCCAGGGCATTGTTGCAGTACGGAATCGCCCTCTATCTGAAGGGTTCGTATGAGGAGGGTCTTCAGGCGGCGGAGCAGGCGGCGGACCTCGATCCGGTTCTTCCCCGTAAATTTGTCGAGGATGCCCGGCGCGCGGACGCGGAAAACGACCGGGACGGCGTCGTCGCCCGTCTTCGCCGCATGGTCGAGTCCGAGGGGGACGAAGCGATGTACCACGCCCGACTCGCGCTCGATCTTTTCCGACGCGGCATGCTGACGGAGGCGATCGAGGAGTACCGGCAGGCGCTGGAGATCGCGCCGAACTACGCCGACCTTCGGAACCAGCTGGGAGTCACCCTGTACGCGGCAGGGCGTGACGAGGAAGCCATCGTCGAGTTCAACCATGCTCTGTCGATCAATCCGCGCTATGTGGAGGCGCGTCTGAATCACGGCCTGGCGCTGCAGCGGCAGGGGTTCCCGGCGCAGGCGCACGCGGAGTTCTGTCATGTCCTGGAACTGGACCCGGACAACCAGATGGCGGCCGAAGCGCTGAACCAGACACGGGCAGCGGCGGCCTGACGCCCCGCCCGGTTCCGATCCGGGTTTTCGAACGCGGTACACTGGGACCGTGAGCCTTTTTACTCTGACGAAAACCGCCGGGAACTGCGCGGCCCGACGGGGCCGCCTGCACCTCCCGCATGCCGCCGATATCGAGACGCCGGTCTTCATGCCGGTCGGAACCCAGGGCACCGTCAAGGCCATGACCTTCGAGGAGGTTTCCGGCCTGGGATATCGCCTGATACTGGGCAACACCTTCCACCTTTATTTGCGCCCCGGTTCCGAACGAATCGCTCGATTCGGCGGTCTGCATCGCTTCATCGGCTGGGACGGGGCCATGCTCACCGACTCGGGCGGGTATCAGGTCTTTTCCCTGAAGGATCTGCGGACGATTACCGAGGAGGGCGTGCGCTTCCGCTCCCCGCTCGATGGCTCCTACCACGACTTCACTCCGGAACAGGTGATGCGGATCGAGCATGAACTGGGCGCGGATATCATCATGGCGTTCGATGAGTGTCCCCCCTATCCGGCGACCTGGGAGTATGCGAAGAACTCGACGGACCGCACGCATCGCTGGGCCGAACGCTGTCTTTCCGAGCATCAGCGACTGGGCGGGGACGGTTCGGGCCGTCACCTGTTCGGGATCGTTCAGGGCAGCACCTTCGAGGACCTTCGGGCGTCGTCGGCCCATTTTATCGCCTCACTTCCCTTCCCCGGCATCGCGATCGGCGGCGTCTCGGTCGGGGAGCCGCCCGCCGAGATGCGCCGGGTTCTCGACCTGACCCTGCCCCACCTGCCGACCGACCGTCCCCGTTACCTGATGGGCGTCGGAACGCCGACCGATATTCTGGACGCCGTTCTGCGCGGGATCGATATGTTCGACTGCGTGCTTCCGACACGGATGGCGCGTAACGGCACGCTTTACACATCCCAGGGCCGGGTACATATCAGCAATGCCCGATGGACCGATGCGGAAGGGCCGATCGACCCGGAATGCGACTGCCGTGTCTGCCGACGACATAGCGCGGCCTATCTGCGTCACCTGCACCGGACAAATGAAATCCTCGGCGCGCAACTGGCCACCTACCACAACCTGGCGTTCTACGCCCGGCTCCTGGAGGATGTCCGACGATCCATCGACGAGGATCGTTTTCCGGAGTTTCGTGAGCGCTGCCTGAGTCAATGGTCGTCGTCCCCGGTTGAAGAAGACCCCTAAAAACCGGGAACCATTTCGGCTTTCCCTGACGACTTGTGAACGTCAATACGCTGTACTGCGGGATGCAAGGAGGCGTAATCAGGAACGGTAAGGAGAAAGGGACACGGAAATGAGCTTTTTGATCTTCCTGCTGGTCGGGTTGATTGCGGGTATTCTGGCGAAGGCGATCATGCCGGGCGCGTCGAATGAGCCGTCCGGTTGGATCATGACGATCGTTCTCGGGATTGTCGGCGCGTTTGTCGGCGGCTTCGTCGGCAACCTGTTCGGAATCGGTTCGGGCAACTTCATCGGCGAAGTCCTGATGGCGACGGTCGGCGCGATTCTTGTGATCGCGATCCTTCGCGCCTTCAGCCGCCGCCCGGTGGCCCGGTAACGGCGTTTTCGGACGAGCGAGTATAACACGGGACAAGGGAACTCGGGCCGGACAACTGTCCGGCCCTTTTTTTGTCGGTTGATTGTCGGTGTCGCGACCCGACCGGTGAAACAAACCGTGGGCGGTCGCCGTATTTTCCTGGCAGATTTTTCTTCGGGTCTTGACTGGTTATACGGGGTACGGTACAATATCGCCGTTTTGGTGGGGAACGTGTTTCTTGCCGCTCCTCCCCTTGAGACGAGGTCGCCAGATCGTGCCGGAACTACCGGAAGTAGAGACGCTGCGGCGAGGGTTAGAGATCGAAGTCACCGGGCGTCGCATTCTCGGAACGGTGGTCGCGAACGCGAAGGTACTGAAGGAGCAAACGGAAGCCGCGTTTCGTGAAAGAATCGTCGGCAGGTGGATTCAGCAGATAGACCGGCGCGGAAAGTATCTTCTCCTCTTGCTTGGTGATGCGGACCCGCGTGCCAACTTAAGTGAGAACGGAAAAACCAGCGTCCGTGATGACCGCCAGCATCATGATCTCCCCCTGGCTTCTCCCCTTTTTCTGTGTATTCACCTGAAAATGCGTGGTCAACTCCTTCTGCTGCCGGCGGAAACCGGGCTCGCTCCTTATCATTGCGTCCGCATTCGGCTGGACGATGGCCGGGATTTGCGGTTCCACGATATGTGGACCTGGGGGGAGATCCGAGCGCTGACGGCGGAGGAACTGGCCGGGGTGGCCGGTCTGGCAGGTATGGGGCCGGAACCGCTGTCGAAGGACTGGTCCGGCGCGGAGTTGCGACGGCGCCTTGCGAAACGGAGCGGAGCGGTGAAATCGGTTCTGCTGGATCAGAGGACGGTGGCGGGGGTCGGAAACATTTATGCCGACGAATCCCTCCACCGTGCGGGGATCCATCCCGAACGTCCTGCCCGGTCGCTGACCGAAACGGAAACCGAACGGTTGGCCGAGGCGATTCGAACCGTCTTGACGGAAGCGGTGAACGGAGGCGGAACCCTGTCCGACGAGTATACGGATCTGGCCGGAAAACCGGGCCGGTACTCGCCGCGCGTATATGACCGTGGCGGGCAACCTTGCGGAGTTTGCGGAACAAAATTGACACGGATTCGCCTTGGCGGTCGAGGTACGGTATACTGTTCCCGCTGCCAACCGTTTTCGGAAATGGTTGGTTGAACTTTTACCCGGAGAACTCCGGATTCGTTGTTGAATGGGCCAGATGCTGGCTCTGCTTTAAGGAGCAATTTTTACCTATGTCCGAGGAAACGACCGGCGTGGTTTCGAACGCGGAAAATGACACCGCGATGGCCACCGCCCCTGACCAGACCGTGCAGGCCAACGGGTCCGCCTCGTCCGAACCGGACGAGATGGCGCTGGCTATGCAACAGATGCCTCCCCTCGACGAGATCGAGGTTCCCGGCGGCGAGCCCGAACCCCGGCGCAGCGGGCGCGGCAGTCGAAAGAGCGATGACAGCGAACTTCGAACAGGTCAGGTCGTTAAAGGGACAGTCGTACACATCGATCAGGAAGGTGTCCTCGTCGATGTCGGGATGAAGAGCGAGGGGTTGATCCGCCCCAACGAGCTCTCCCGCGAACCCATTACCAATATCGAGGATGTCGTCAAGGTCGGCGACCAGATCGATGTTCTGGTACTGGAACCGGAAGGACGCGACGGCAACCTCCTTCTCTCCAAAAAGCGCGCCGATTTCGAACGCGCCTGGGACCGGGTACAGGAAGCGCTCGGCGATCGCCGGACCATTCAGGGATTCGTCAACGATCGGGTCAAGGGCGGCCTGGTGGTCGACCTCGGAATCCGCGGATTCGTCCCCGCCTCCCATGTCGGCAACGGCAAGCTGAAGAATTTGGACAAGTTCGTCGGACAGACCGTCCCGCTCAAAGTTCTGGAAGTCGACCGCCAGAACCGCAAGGTCGTCCTTTCCCATAAACTCGCGACCGAAGAGGAGCGCGAGATGGAGAAGCAGACGACGATCAACAGTCTGGCCGAAGGCCAGGTTCGAACCGGGACCGTTCGACGCGTCACGGACTACGGCGCGTTCGTCGACCTGGGCGGAATCGACGGCCTGCTTCACGTCTCCGAGATGCGCTGGACCCGCGTCAAGCACCCGTCCGACGTGGTTAAGGTCGGCGATCAGGTGCAGGTCATGATCCTGAAGCTCAACCTCGATCAGGGCCGGGTCAGTCTGGGTATGCGCCAGATCCTGCCCGACCCGTGGGAGGAAGCGGCGTCCAAGTTCTCCGTCGGCGATACGGTCGAGGGGGAAGTCACCCGACTGGTGCCGTTCGGCGCGTTTGTCCTGCTGGAAGGCGGCATCGAGGGCATCATCCCGAACAGCGAACTGTCCTACAAACGGATCGCCAAACCCGGCGATGTCGTGGAACAGGGACAGATGGTCCAGATCAAGGTCATCGATATCCGCCCGGAGGAGCGTCGGCTGACCCTCTCCCTCAAGGCGCTACAGCCCCGCGAAGCCGGCGATGACTACCGAGGTGGCGGACGCGGGCCGGCTACACCGCCCGCTCCCGGCGAGGAAGGTCAGGCTCCGGCCGGCACCACCGCCCCCCGGCGCAGCAAACGGGATCGCGGTCGGCGCGACGGAGACGAGGAAGGCGGCGACTTCCGACAGTACATCGGGAACCGCGACGCCGGCAGCGGTTTCACCATCGGCGATATTCTCGGCGATATGTTCACCGATCGCGGCGGCGCCGCCGCCGCCAAGGGTGGCAAACGCACCGGAGGCGGCCGACGTCGACGCAACGAGGACGAAGACGAGGATCTCGATAACATCGATTTCGATGCCGAAGTCACTGAGGGCGACGGCGAAGAACCCCAGGAGTAGACCCCGGATGGATGCGCCCCGACGCTTTTGCGTCGGGGCGTTCGCTTTTTTGAAACACCTATGCGAATCGTTGGCCTGACCGGCGGCATCGCCTCCGGGAAAAGCACGGTAGCTCGCTTCTTCGCAGAACTCGGCGCGCACATCCGTTCCGCGGACGAGGACGCACGCGCCGTGCTTGCCCCGGACTCCCCTACCCTCCGCGAGGTTCTGGACGCCTTTCCCGACTGCCGGGCCGAGGACGGAACACCGGACCGCGCCGCGCTTGCAGGACGCATCTTCGCCGACCCGGCGGAACGAGACCGACTGGAGAAGATCATGCACCCGGCTATCTTTGCGCGGATGACGGCGGCGGTCGCCGAAGCGCGTTCGAGCGGTCGGGGCGTTCTGGTCTACGAGGTGCCGCTCCTGTTCGAAAAGCGGCGCGAGGCCCTGTTTGACGAAATCGTGGCGACCCTGGCCTCCCCCGAGGTGCAGGCGGAGCGTCTTCAGGCGCGGGAAGCGGCGGCCGGTCGTCCCCCGCTGACGCCTGACGCCCTTGCCGAACGGCTGGCCGCACAATTACCCGCCGCCGAGAAGGCGCGTCGCGCCCATCACGTCGTTCGCACCGATCTTCCTCTCGAGGAGACACGCGCACAGGTTCGCGCCCTCTGGGAGCGGTGGATGCCTTCGCCTTCCGAGACGAACTCCGAGACGAACTCCGAGACGAACTCCGGTATCAGGACGTAACGATCCCGAACAGGCGCGGCAGAACCACCTCCGCAGGACCGACATACTCCTCGCCGAACGCCGGGTTACCGGACGGTTCAACGTTGACATTGATCGTCCGAGCGCCGATGGACGCGGCTCCCCGAACGAACTCGGCGGCCGGCGCGACGACCCCCGACGTTCCCACGGCAAGGAACAGGTCGCAACTCGCCAGTGCGCGCAGAATCGTCCCGAGGATTTCACGGGGGATACTCTCGTTGAACAGCACGACGTCCGGACGCAGGTAGCCGCCACACACGGAACAGCGCGGCGTTTCGTCGTAGAGGTTCGTATCGGGAAACGGTACGGTCGGACAGCGAGGATCCCGGCAACGGGAGCGGAACGCCGATCCATGCATTTCCACGACCTGCGGGGTTCCGGCGCGTCCGTGGAGTCCGTCGACATTCTGGGTGACGAGGGTGACGGTCTGCCCGGATGACGCGTTCCGCTGCAGGGTTGCGATCGCATGGTGCGCGGCGTTCGGTTCGGCGCGGAGAGCCTGTTCTCGCCGCCCTCGATAGAGTCGCCAGAGATCGGGCAGGGAGTCGGGCAGGTTCCGGGCGTCGGCGATCCGGGCGACATCATTCTGCGTCCACAGCCCGCCGGGACCTCGGTAGGTGGATAGGCCGGACGCCGCCGAAATTCCGGCTCCGGTGAGGAGAAAGAGATGCCGGTAACGGGAGAGGTCGAGGGGTCGGATCGTTTCGGTTTCGCGGATCGTTCTCATGACACTCCCCTTATCGTCCATTCGGGCGAAGACGATAAAGGAGGCTGCCGGGCAGCCTCCTGACGGAGCGGGACCGACTATTCGGGAAGTCCCTTGAGAGGGCGAACCCAGATGTTGCGGAAGCGGACCGGATCACCGTGATCCTGCAGTTTGATCGGCCCCTTCTCGGCATGCGGTTTGTACTCGCCGACCGCGCGGTGGTTGGTCATGCCGATCAGTTCGGTATGATTTTGAACCACGACGCCGTTATGGATCACGGTCACGTAAGCCGGCTTCTCGACCTTGCCGTCCTTGAACCGGGGTGCGGTGAACAGCACATCGTACGACTGCCATTCGCCGGGCTTGCGGCAGGCGTTCACCAGCGGCGGATACTGACCGTAGACCGAACCGGCGATGCCGTCGGCATACGTCGGGTTGTCGTAATTGTCGAGAATCTGGATCTCATAGACGCCGAAGAAGAACAGGCCGCTGTTACTGCGTCCCTGGCTGCTGCCGCGCACTTCTTCGGGAGCGCGCCATTCCAGGTGCAGCTGGCAGTCGCCAAACTCATCGCGGGAGAAAATATCGCCCGTGCCGCGCACGACTTCCATCTCGCCATCGACCAGTTTCCAGCCGATCGCCTCACCGTTTCCGTTGCGCCAGCGGGACAGATCCTTGCCATCGAAAAGCACGACCGCATCGGACGGCGGAGTCGCGAACGCGTTCTCGCGAACATAGGCCGGCGTAACCACTTCGGGCTGTGGACGCTGTCCGTCGTGGACCCGATACTTGCTGTAGGGAAGAAAAGGGGTATCGTCATACCCGAGATTTTGAGACATTTTTGGGAGTTCTCCTGCCAGTACAAGACGAACGACGCCGATGGTTGCCAGCAGAGCGCACACGGCGAGGCCGCTTTGCCAGTACGTCTTTCTCATAGTTCAGTGTATTCGCTACGCGCCGCCACTGTCAAGCCCCGGGGCCGCACCGGGACGGTGTGTGGGGAAGCGACGGAGGATCGGGTAAAATACTCCCGAAAGATCGGTAACGAGATTATGAGCGAACCCTCTCCCAATGCGTCCCTGCCCCGTCAATTCGTTCACTACGCCTTCTTCAAGGTCGATCCGGCCTGGCGGCGTCTTCCGGAAGCGGAACGGGCGGCCGGCAAGGATGCGTTCGCACGCGTTGTCGCCGACTACCAGGGACGATCCATCGTCCTTCCCTTCTCGCTCGTAGGCATCCGGGGCGACTGTGATTTCATGCTCTGGCGAGTCACCTACGATCTGGAAACGTTGCAGGAGATGAGCGGTCGCCTGCTGGCGACCGGACTCGGGAACTGGCTGACGACCCCGTATTCCTATCTCGGACAGGCAAAAACCAGCGTCTATGAGGACGAATTCATCCACCCGTCCCAGGAGGAGAAGCGGAGCCGTATTCGTCCGGGTGAGTATAAATATCTCTTTATCTACCCCTTCGTCAAATCGCGCGAATGGTTTCTTCTGCCGAAAGAGGAACGGCAGCGGATCATGCGTGAACATATTCAGGTCGGCCACGAGTACCCGAGCATCAAGTTGAACACGATCTACTCCTTCGGTCTGGACGACCAGGAATGGGTGGTCGCGTTCGAGTCCAACCGGCCTTCGGATTTCCTGGATCTGGTGATGCATCTGCGGGAAACGGAATCGAGCCGGTATACGGTCCGGGATACGCCGATCTTTACCTGTGTTCGGGGCGATCTGCGCTCGGTCCTGAATACGCTCGGAGGCTGAGCGATGGCCGGTTCCGATGCGCCCTGTCTGCGCGTCTGTTGCGGACCGCGTTGCGGCACGGTTCGCGGACACCGGACTCTCTTCCGCCTGATGGAAGCGCAGGCGGCTCCTCTGGGATACCCGGTTCGACCGACCATGTGCCAGGGACGATGCGGTGACGGCGTCACCGTCATCCTGCCGGATGGGACGGTTCGAAAAATACGGAGTGCGGAGGATGCCCGCCTCCCGAACCTAATTGATTGAGGACGGCTACAATACCATGGCAACCGTTAAGGTTCTGATACCGACTCCGCTCCGCAAGTTTACCGGCGAAGCGGACTCCGTGCATATCGACGCCGACACCGTCGGCTCTCTTCTCAACACTCTGGTCACCGTGCATGACGGACTGGCCAAACCGCTGATCGACGAGGAGGGCAAACCGCGCCGCTTCGTCAATCTTTACGTCAACGGCGAGGATATCCGCTTCCTTCAGGGCACCGAAACACCGCTCGGCGACGGGGACGAGTTATCCATCGTCCCGGCCATCGCCGGGGGCGTGACGCCGTCCGGAGGGGGCATCTACAATCTGACATTCACCCGCGCGATGTTCGAAGTTCCGATCCTGCACAACCTCGGGAAGCGGTTCCGCCTGACGGTCAATATCCGACGTGCCATGTTGTCGGAGGATGCCGGATGGGCGGAGGTGGAACTGAACGGAACGATCGAGGAGATCGGCCGAGCCATCGCCTATCTGCAGACCACCGGCGTCAGCGTCACGGGACCGATCAGCGATGCGGTCGCACCCGATTTCGAGCAGTACATCCCGGCGACCATCGGGCGAGGAACATAGTTTCCGTCCGATTCGACCAATAAAAAGCCCCCGAATATCGGGGGCTTTTTGTTTTTCGTTCACCGGGTCAATCGTCTTCTTCCATATCGTCCATCGCGCCGGAGGAATCGGTATAATGACTGATTTCCTCGCCACGAAAGACCGTTATGAGAAAGTCCTCGCGATCGAACGATGGCAGATAGGAATGGACAATATCGTCGTCAATCTGCGCGATCAGTCCTTCCTCCTGTTCCACGGTCAGATCAGCCTCCAGAATCAGTGTTCCGTGGATGGTATCGTGCGCGAAATGCAGGTCGATTTGACCGATCCGCTGATCACCATCCCAAATCAGATAGATTTCACTGGTCTGGGTGCGCACCAGTCGCGTCAGACGATAACTGGTCGCCACTCTTTCCTCGTTCAAGCCACTCTTTCTCCTTGGATCTGATCACAAGCCCTGCGCGGGATATTTTGAGGATATCGCCGGCGTCTGGCTATTGTACCGTACCCCGGTTCCTTTTGGCGAAAATAACCGAGATTCCCCAAAACGACACGAAGCGACGCTCTCCGGGCGGTAGGTGAGCCCGGAGAGCGTCGCTTCAAGTGACGAGGAATTCGGTCAGGCCATTCCGGGTTCCAGGCGGGGACGCGGCACGGGCCGCTTCGTCGGCTGGATATCGCCGTCGGTCACGCTGGCATCGGTCGTCGGCGCGGCCGGCGGTTCCGGCGAGTTCGGCGGTTCCGGCTTGCGTCCGCCCTTCTCCGGCGGAACGGCATCGTAGAGCAGCTTGAGGAACTCGTTCCGGTCCAGCGTCTCCTTTTCGATCAGAGCGTTGGTGACCCGATTGAGCACCTCGCGGTTCGCCTTCAGAATCTCCTCGGCGCGCTCGTAATTGCGATCGACGATCGCGCGAACCTCCTCATCGACGATACGGGCGACCTCCTCGGAGTAGTCCCGCTCCTGCATCACACCGTCTCGCCCCAGGAAGGGCGAACCGTGACGCTTTCCGAGGCGGAGGTTTCCGACCCGCTCGCTCATGCCGTACTCACAGACCATCGCCCGGGCGATATCCGTCACCTGATCCAGGTCGGACGCCGCGCCGGTATCCTGGTTTCCGTAAACCAGCATCTCGGCGATCCGGCCGGCCAGGCCCATGGCGATATGGTCCTCCATCTGGTCCTTGGTCATGCTGAACCGGTCTTCTTGCGGAAGGCTGATTCGCACGCCCAGAGCCATTCCGCGCGGCAGAATGGTGACCTTGTACGTCGGGTCGGCGTTCGCCAGCAGTTCGCCGACGATCGCATGTCCGGCCTCATGGTAGGCGGTTCGCGTCTTGACGGCTTCGGTCATGATCCGGCTCTTGCGGGCCGGCCCCATCAGATGGCGGTCGATCGCATCCTCGAAATCCTGCATCTCGATGCGCGTCTTCTCGCGACGGGCGGCGAGCAGCGCTGCCTCGTTAACCAGGTTGGCGAGATCGGCCCCGGAGAAGCCCGGCGTCCGTCGCGCCAGATTCTCCAGATGCACGTCGTCCGCGATCGGCTTACCACGGGTATGCACGCCCAGAATCGACTTGCGTCCGTTCTGGTCGGGGGCATCCACCACGACACGGCGGTCGAACCGTCCGGGCCGGAGCAGGGCCGGGTCGAGAACGTCCGGGCGGTTGGTCGCGGCGATCAGAATCACCCCGGCGTTCGGATCGAAACCGTCCATCTCGACGAGCAACTGGTTCAGGGTCTGCTCACGTTCATCATGTCCGCCGCCCCAGCCCGCGCCGCGCTGCCGACCGACCGCGTCGATCTCATCGATGAAGATGAGCGCGGGACGGTTCTGCTTGGCGGTGTCGAACAGGTCGCGGACCCGCGAGGCGCCGACGCCGACGAACATTTCGACGAAGTCGGAACCGGAGATATGGAAGAACGGAACGCCCGCTTCTCCGGCGATGGCGCGCGCCAGAAGGGTTTTACCCGACCCCGGAGGTCCGAGCAATAGAACGCCTTTCGGGATCTTCGCGCCCAGCGCCTGGAACTTCTTCGCGTTCTTCAGAAACTCCACAATCTCCTGAAGATCCTGTTTGGCTTCCTCGACGCCCGCGACATCCTCGAAGGTAACCTTCGGGACGTTCTCGCCCAGACGACGGGCACGGGCGCGTCCGAAGTTCAGCGCCTGATTCCCGCCGCTCTGCGCCTGTCGCAGGAACAGAACCCAGAACACGACGAACACCAGCAAGGGCAACAGGAGAGACACGAACAGGCTCATCGCGATATCGCCGAAGCCTGCCGGAATGATCTCATACTTGACCTGCGCCTTGTCCATGAGCGTGTACAGCTCGGACCGGGCGACGGACGATTCGGGCGGAACGACAACCCGGAATTCCGGGTTCTTTCCAAGTTGGCCGGCGGCCCCTTCGACATACCGTCCTTCGAAGGTATCCTTGGTGAAGCGTCCCTTCTCGATGATCTTCCCCAGTTGAAGTTCCTGCTTGAACTGGCTGAGCGGCACGATCTTCGGGCCGTCCACAAAAGGCAGGGACGTTCGGAAGAACTTCAAGATGAAGAACCCGACCAGGATAACCGCCGCAACCATCAGCAACGGTCGAACATATCTATTCAAAACGGAGCCTCCTCCGGAGCGGCGACGCCGCCCTCGAACCCGAATCACGATCCTCAGGGCGAAGGATCGAGGCGACCTCCGAACAGCGGAGCGAAAGCCGTTCCGTTTTGTCGCCAAACATTGTTTGATTATACCATTGATTGAAAGCCATCGACCCTGCCGATACCGTTAAAACGGACGGTTGGGCCGGACACGCGGCACTCACGCCGTCTCTTTCTTTCATCATTGGCAAAAACCTTTCCAATTCAAAGACACGCTTTCCACATTCACGTTCCCTTTTGAAGGTACGGATCGCATCGGTACCGGCCGACCATATCTCACGAGAGGCTTGCCGGGAACATTCCGGGGATATAGTTCATACGCCGAACATCCTTCGGACGTTACGGAATCGCCGAAAACACAGGGCTTCCGAACGGTCGGTCGGCAGCATTGTGAAAACTTTATCCGGAAATAGAGTCGCAAATCGCCGTTTTGGTGTAATTCCGGACCATCCGCAGGCGACGCATAACTTTGTTCGTAAAAGATACTCGAACGACTTGACACTTCATTAAATCCATGTTAAGAAGGTGGCAGGTTTCGTTCGCGTCGCAAGTTGTTCTCTTCGCCACTATTGTTTGCCATAATACGTATCGTCAAGCCTGAGCTCTGCACCTACGGGCTTACCTCAATGATCGACCGACGCTGCGCCGAACGAAACGAATCCGAACTTTTCGTTGAGGTATTCGTATGCAGACCCCGTTCCGCAAGGGGAACGCCGCCCGGGCGTTCACTCTGATCGAGTTGCTCGTCGTCATTGCCATCATCGCCATTCTGGCCGCCATCCTGTTCCCGGTCTTCGCCCAGGCTCGCGAAAAAGCGCGGCAGACCTCCTGTCTGTCCAACCTGAAGCAGATCGGCACCGCCATGCTGATGTATGTTCAGGACTATGACGAGACCCTGCCGCTCCATATGCAGGACAACGCCTGTACCCCGGCCAACACCAACACCGATGCCTGCCAGCAGAAGTCGACCAACCGCTGGGCGATCGGTCTTCTCGAACCGTACTTCAAGTCCTGGACGATCTTCACCTGTCCGAGCTTCTCCGGAAACTACGCCAGCGTCTTCACCGCGGGAAATCCGGTCGCCTGGTGGTACAACCAGCAGCGCTTCGGAGCCTACGGCTACAACTACACGTTCCTTTCCAAGTGGGACGGTAACTGCGCTCGTAGCCTTGGCAAGAGCCTGGCCGCGGTCGGTAGGCCGGCGGAAACCATCGCCTTCGTGGACACCAAGCTCGGAACCGGACGGAGCGCGGACGGTGCGACCGACCTGACCCAGCGTGGGTACGGCGTAGTGAACGCTCCGGACCGATGGCCGGTGATCGCGCCGGCTCCGGACGAGTGCATCTACTGGAACGGCGTCAACGGCGGCTGGAACTGGCCGACCGGCGCGACCAAGCCGAACTTCCTCGGCTTCCTGGACCCGCGCCACTCCGACGGCAGCAACGTCGTCTGGGTCGACGGCCATGCCAAGTTCAACCGCTGGCAGGCGCTGGCTGCCGGTACCAACTTCGGACCGGGCGTCGGCGAGAACGATGTCGTGGTCACCAACAAAGAGCTTTACGTCTGGGACCTGGAGTAACGGGAGTAACAATGCGACTTCGCGTTTGCCTTTCGCTGTCCGCCGCCCTGCTCGTCCTGAGCGCCATCAGCGGTTGCTCCAACCCGGAACCTGCGCCGTCGCCCTCGCCGACGGTCGCCGCGCAGGCTCCGCCGCCCGGTCAGGTCGACAAGAAGATGGCGGGATCCGTCGACCTTTCGGTAGACCCGGCTCCGCCCGGTGTCAAAACCGACCTGTCCGGCGGCAAGAAGTAGGTTTTTTACTGCCGACGCTACCGGGCGATGCTCATCGCCCGGTAGCGTCCCGTTTCCCCCGTCGTTTTCCTCTTTCCGAATCTCCGCAAACACAACGAAAATAATTCGCTTTTTGTCTTCGTGTTGACGCTTACTTTAAAATATATTGATATAATTATAGTTACGCATACTGATTTTAATCAGTCGACTACCTCCGGATAAATTTGCAGGTACCGATAATCGAATCAAGGTTTTGCGCGATAGCTTTGTTCGAATTCTTGATGCCTTTCGTTCCGGTTTCGAAACAAGCCGACGGCAAAACGAAACTAACTCGTGCCGAGGTAACCGTATGCAGGCAACTAAAATGCAGGCAATCAGCCGCCGAAGGAATGCCGCCCGGGCGTTCACGCTGATCGAACTGCTCGTTGTAATCGCCATTATCGCCATCCTGGCGGCGATTCTTTTCCTGGTTTTTGCTCAGGCTCGCGAAAAGGCCCGAGCCATCACCTGTATCTCGAACGCCAAGCAGCTGGGCACGGCGACCCTGATGTACGTTCAGGATTACGATGAAACCTTCCCGACGGCGTTCGGTACTCGCTCCGACTCCCTGGCGTGGGCGTGGAACTTCTATCATCACGCGCCTCTGGCCTGGTCGACGGCGTTCGGCCCGATCAACCGCGAGATGTCCGCCGGCGCTGCCCAGAATGTCCTCCTGCCCTATATCAAGAGTCTGGGCCTGTTCTCCTGCCCGTCGCAGGTGACGCAGAACGTATACGATGAAACCGTGTACGGCGCCCGGGTGAACGATCCGATCGTCAGCGCGTACACCTACAACGGTCTCCTGCACACCTACCCGCTCGCCGGTGTGATCAATCCGGTGGATACGATCGTTTTCTGGGAAGGAAACGGCAAGGTGTCCAACCGGGGAGCGGTTCTGGCCAGTCCGACACTGATCTGCGACGAGGCCGGGGCGGATGCCAACAATATTCCTGCGTGTCGCTACTCTCCCGCCAGCGATTTCTGTAGCGAATCCGTCAACGGACAGGTCAGCGTTACGTGGCCGGCCGACGGAACTTTCTGGATACATAACCGGGGCGCGAACTTCGTGATGAGCGATGGTCATGCCAAATACCGGATTCTCGGCGGCACGACCAACGCCTCCGCCGAGGAGGCGCAGTCCAACCCGCGCCCGACCGACTGCAAGACCGACCCCGGCCTCGGATACGATCCCAGCGGCCTCTCCTACTGGGGATGGAATCAGGCCGGACCCAACGGCGAGCAGTGGACCTGCCATCCCTACCTGTTCCGGCCGGACTTCCAGCCGACCGATCAGTGCTGGTAATCGTTTCGACATCCCCCGGTAATCGCCCTGGGAACCGGCACGGCGGAAGCCGGGAGTCCCGCCCCTGAGCGGACGCTCCTTCGCTTCCGCCGGGTTGCGCCAGGTTGCATCAGAAGGAACCATGACATGAAGCAACAGGTCAGTCTGCCGATCATGATCGCCGTCGCCGGTACCGTCCTTGCCCTGCTGGTCGGCTTAGGGTACTTTTATCTCAACCCGCCGGTTGCTATGCGACCGGTCGACAAACGGGGCGCGGTCGGTGGCGCGAGGATGGTCAGCGGCAAATCCGCTCCGCCGACGCGTCCTCGCGCCAGCGTCAACTGAACGAATTCCGGACGCTGTACCGGTAAACCCGGAATCACCGGAGGAAAATCCCGTTCTCCGGTGATTCCGTGTAATATTCGTTTTGAATATAAGCACTATTAACATTGTTGCCTTGACAACGTTCGTTTCGTGTGCTAAAAAGACGGCAATCGTTTTGGTTGCCCTGCTTCCCCGAATTTTGTGAGGCAGCAATCCTCAATCATTTGACTTGCCGGCATTACCTCCTTCTGCCTGCCAGGGTTCCCAGGACGATAAATTTTTCGGATAAAGGAACTCTGCATGTTCTTCTCTGTGAAACGAGGGAACGCTGCTCGCGCGTTCACCCTTATCGAACTGCTCGTCGTGATCGCTATCATTGCAATCCTGGCTGCCATTCTGTTCCCCGTTTTCGCGCAGGCTCGCGAAAAGGCCCGCCAGATTTCCTGTCTTTCCAACATCAAGCAGATCGGCACCGCCTGGCAGATGTACATCCAGGACTACGATGAGACCATGCCGCCCATCTGCAACAGCTTCGCCCTGCCCGACCCGTCCGCCGCGCCGCGCGATGCCAACGGAAACCCGATCCCGCCGTATCAGCAGTGGACCGCTCAGTTGCTCTTCCCCTACTTCAAGTCCTGGGCCATCTTCGCCTGTCCGTCCATCGGTCATGACAACCGGGGCGTCTTCACGCCGGGTAATGGCTCCGCCTGGTTCCGCAACCAGATGCGCTTCCCGAACTACGGCTATAACTACCTGAACCTTTCCAAGATCAACGGCGACTGCCAGACCACCTCCGGCGTCAGCCTGGCCGCTATCTCCCGACCGGCGGATACCGTCGCCTTCGCCGACAGCACCATCGAAATTGCCGGCGTCAACGCCGGGTCGGCCTGGATCAACGATCCGAATGGCTGGCCGCGCATCGCGCCGGCCCCGGATGAGTGCGTGTATGCCTGGGCCGGTACGAACGGCGGCTGGAACTGGCCGGCGGACAGGGCCCGACCCGATGCGCTCGGCTTCCTCTCCCCGCGCCACAACGACGGCGCGAACGTCGTCTGGGTCGACGGTCATGCCAAGTTCACCAAGTGGCAGGCGCTGGCCGCCGGTACCAACTTCGCCCAGGGCGTCCTTCGCGATAACGTCGTCATCACCAACAAGGACCTCTACGTCTGGGACCGGGAGTAAGATCGATGAAGAAGATGTCTTTCTTCGGCGCCCTTTTCCTGCTCCTGGCCGCTTCCTTCGTGGCGGGTTGCCAGAGCGAAACGACGACGGCGGCCTCTCCTTCCCCGGCGGCCGCGACCGCGACCGGTTCGGGAGCCGCCGCCGCCAAACCGAATAACATGATGGATGTCGACACGGCCCCGGCCCCGCCCGGCGTCAAGACCGACCTGTCCGGCGGCAAGCAGTAAAACCCGGACGGACCGTCCATTCCACGGGAGAATCCTTCGGGGTTCTCCCGTTTTTTGTAATCCTCCGCTCCTCCGCGCGACTTACTTGTTTCCGACCTTTCTTGACACCTCATTAAATCCGTGTTAAGAATACTCCATCGTTCTGGCGCTCTGGTATACATTTGTCAGTCTCCAACCGGCCTAACAACGATGTCGGCCCAGCGGTAAATATTCGGATACGCCAGGGTGCGAGGCGAAATATGCCAGGTTGAGGAACTCTGCATGCTATCAACCGATCGCCGTCGTGCTGTCACGTCCCGGGCCATTTCGCACCGGGTCGGCTCTTCGTTCGAAGCGGGATTCACGCTGATCGAACTGCTCGTCGTCATTGCCATTATCGCCATTCTGGCAGCCATCCTGTTCCCCGTCTTCGCCCAGGCGCGGGAAAAGGCGCGTGCCATCTCCTGCCTCTCGAATGCCAAGCAGCTGGGCACGGCGACCCTGATGTACGTTCAGGATTACGATGAAACCTTCCCGACCGCCTACGGCACCCGGTCGGATACGAGAGCGTGGGCATGGGATTACTACCATCACGCGCCTCTGGCCTGGTCGACGGCGTTCGGCCCGATCAACCGTGCCATGTCCGCCAGCGCCACCCAGAATGTCCTCCTGCCCTATATCAAGTCGATCGGGTTGTTTGCCTGTCCGTCCCAGACGGCGCGCGATATCTACGGAGCGGCGGCCTCCTCCGCACGGGTCACCGCGCCGATCCGGAACGCCTACTCCTACAACGGTCTCCTGCACACCTACCCGATCGCCGGTGTGACCAGTCCCGCTGATACGATCGTCTTCTGGGAAGGCAACGGAAAGATTTCGCTCGAAGGCGCGGTTTTGTCGAGTCCGTTCCTGATCTGCCCTGAGACCGGCGCGGATGAGGCAAGCATTCCCGGCTGCCGGTTCTCTCCCTCAAGCGATTCCTGCGACGGCGGAAGGAACGGACAGACGAGCAACGTCTGGCTGAGCGATGGCTCCATGTGGGTTCATACGAAGGGGCAGAATTTCGTCTTTACGGACGGCCATGCCAAATATCGGATGCTCGGCGGCACGACCAACGCCTCCGCCGAGGAGGCGCAGTCCAACCCGCGCCCGACCGACTGCAAGACCGACCCCGGCCTCGGATACGATCCCAGCGGCCTCTCCTACTGGGGATGGAATCAGGCCGGTCCCAACGGCGAGCAGTGGACCTGCCATCCCTACCTGTTCCGGCCGGACTTCCAGCCGACCGATCAGTGCTGGTAAACCCGGAGATCGGGAGGAGAATGTCATGAAACAGCAGGTCAACGGGTCGATGATTATCGTCGCGGCAATGGCGATCCTCGCATTGATCGTCGGCATCGGGATTTTCTTCCTGAATCCGCCGGTCGTCCGACGCGATACATCCGCGGGTGAATCCCGCGGAGCCGCAGCCGGCGGGGCAAAGGGACGCTCCGCCATGCCGTCCCAGCCTTCGGCAAGCCTGAACTGAAAACGGAACGAGCGAGGCGTCCGCCTCGCTCGTTTTCCTGCTATCCGCCGGTAATCCTTAATCGACGACGTCGACGTATTCGCGAAGGTAATCGGACTTCTCGGGGCAACGAAGTTTCTTGAGCGCTTTCGCTTCGATCTGGCGGATTCGTTCGCGGGTCACCCGGAAATGCCGTCCGACCTCCTCCAGCGTATGCGGCGAACCGTCGCCTTCCAGTCCGTAGCGCATTTTGACGACATCCCGTTCGCGGTCGGTCAGCAGTCCCAGGACCATATCGATTCGTTCCCGCAGCACGGCCTGCGCGGCGGCCTCCGAGGGGGCGCGGCAGTCGTCATCGGGCACGAAATCGGACAGGTGGGAGTCCTCTTCCTCCCCGACCGGCGTCTCCAAAGAGAGCGGTTCGGGGGCGATTCGCATGATCTCGCTGACCCGTTCGACCGAGGTGCCCATCTCACGGGCGATCTCGTCCAGGGTTGGCTCGCGTCCCAGTTCCTGCAGGAGTTGGCTGGAGAGTTTGACCAGGCGATTGATCGTCTCGACCATGTGAACCGGTATCCGGATCGTGCGCCCCTGATCGGCGATGGCGCGGGTGATCGCCTGTCGTATCCACCAGGTCGCGTAGGTGGAGAACTTGAACCCCTTCCGGTAATCATACTTCTCGACCGCCCGGAGGAGACCGATATTCCCCTCCTGAATCAGGTCGGAGAAGGAGATGCCGCGGCCACTGTAGCGTTTGGCGATGGAGACGACCAGACGCAGGTTCGCCTGGGTGAGAATGACCTTCGCCTCCTCATCGCCGCGTTCGATGCGCCGGGCGAGGCGGGTCTCCTGATCATGGGAAAGCAGCGGGGTTTTGCCGATTTCGCGCAGCCACATCCGGACGGAATCGTCGAGCGGCATTCCGTCGGCCGGTTCCTCGGCGGTATCGACCCGTTCGGGTTTCTCCGTCTCCTCGGCTTCCGCCCGGCGGGGTCGGGACCCGGCACGAAAGGCTTCGGATTCCAGGGTTTCCCGGATCAACTCCGCCACGGGAACGTCGGTGTCGCCGGGGATCAGGTGCGGCGGCAGGATATCGGCGGCGAAATCGAGTAGCAAAGTGGAATCGACCGCTCGCAGTTCCCCCTCCTCTTCGAAACCGGCCTCCCGAACCGGGCGCGACACGGCGGGTCGGACCGGGTCTCCGTTGGAGAAAACGACGGTTCCGCGTCGGAAGATCATCGCATTGCGCTTTTCCGCCCGGTCGAACGAAACGGAACGATCGAATCGCTCGCCCCGGTCATCACGTTTAATCGCCACGCTGTCCCCACCTTTATTCAAATACGGCGTCCCGGTCGGTCGGGAACGGATGCCGACGCCGCAGGGACGTTCGGTGGCGAACCGTCCTTTCCGGACACGAGAAAATCACCCGAACTCCGACGCGCTTCCAGACGGACGAAGCGCCTTTCGCCGCAGCATATACTGGCCTGTTTTTCTGCGTGAGACGGGGAACTTCCTTCTTTTCGGGTGATTTTCAGGCGAATACACGCGTTTTGCGCCGATTTCCCTGTTTTTTGCGCTAATCGTTCGCCGGTTGACGACCGTTTCGCAACGCGCTTTTCCGGAGTGTGATCTGCCGGAGAATCTCATCATCCTCCGGGGTGAAGGTTCCTCCGCGTGCCGCGACCCGCGCCAGCACCTCCGCCTGCAGATCGGCATCGGCGTTGATCCGCCGTTTCCGCAGTTCCAGAATCGCGTCTCCGATCATCTCCTGGCTCAATTCCAACCGGGCACGGGCGTCCGACCATACCGGCGAGAAGAGGACGGCGTCGACATAGGCATTCAAATCGGGATCGTCGTGCCGGATCAGTCGGTCCTGCGGGTCGCCCTCTCCCCGGAGCGCCGGCTCGACGATCTCCAGAAACCGCTCGGTCAGAGGATTGACGAACAGCAACGCGCCCTTCGTCGCCGGAAAACGCTTCCGAACCTCGGGAAGGAACTCCTCCGCCATGATGGCACGGATCAAGGTGCGCTCCGCCTCTTCCGCCACCTGGGGCACAAACGGCACGGGCGGGGGTTCCGGTGGACGTTCGCGCCAGCCGGCTCGTGACGACGGCTGTCGGAAGGGCCGTTTCCCGTTCCGATCGGCGAAACGCTCGGAGGAGCGCGATGGGTTCGACGACGGTTCGGTGAAGTCGGTGGGCCGGTAGCCCCGCTCTCCGACCTGGCGCGCAACCTCCTGCCGCAACACCGCTTCGGCCTGACTCTCCGGGAGAAACCGGAGAACCTCGCGCGTCGAAGCGATCCGTTTGGTCAGCATGTTGATCGTCAGCGAATTGGGCAGCGGGGCGATAATTTTCGCAGCTTCGCGCAGGAACAGTTCGCAGCCGTAGGGATCTTCCAGACGGGACTGCCGTTTGAGCATTCCCAGTTGAAATTCGGGGACCGTCATCGCGTTGTCGATCGCCTTGCGGAACCCGGCGGCATCCCCTTTCCGGATCATTGAATCGGGGTCCTCCCCCGGCGGCAGCGACAACACCTTCAGCGTCATATCCTCGCCCGCCGCGGTAATCAGTTCCGCCGCTTTCAGAGCCGCTTTCACCCCGGCATTGTCGGCGTCGAACGACAGCACCACATTCTTCGTATAGCGGCGCAGGAGCGAGACATGATCGGCGGTCATCGATGTCCCGAGAGTGGCAACCACGCAACGGATACCGGCCTGATGCGAAGCGACCACATCCATGTATCCTTCGACAATCACCGCGATATCCTGCTCCTGTATCGCCTTTCGTGCCCGGTTCAGCGCGTACAGCGTCCGGCTCTTGGAAAAGATCGGGGTTTCCGGCGAGTTAAGATACTTCGGGGCATCTGCCTTGTCGACGATCAGGCGACCGCCGAACCCGATGACCCGCTCCTGCACGTCGACGATCGGAAACAGGAAGCGTCCACGGAACCGGTCGGTAAACTCCCCGTCGCGGACGCGCGAGGCGGTGATCAGCCCGGCACGAATGGCATCTTCTGGGTGGACCTTCTCCCGTTCGATCAGGAAATGGGCGAGTTGACTCCAGTCATCCGGGGCATAACCGATGCCGAAATCCTCCATCGTCTCCTGCACCAGACCGCGTTTCGCGGCGTACTCCTGGGCAAGGGTCGCTCGCCGATACGCCTGACGGAAGAAGCGCAGGGCGGCGGCATTGGCGGCAAACAGCCGGTCCCGCTCGCTCTGCTGACGACGCGCCTCCTCCGGGTTCGTTCCGCGCCGGCTGAGCGTGATTCCGGCACGCATCGCCAGACGTTCCGCCGCTTCCGGGAAGGTGAGGTTCTCGATCTTCTCCAGAAAGGTAAAGACATCGCCGCTCGCCTGGCAGCCGAAACAGTGGTAACGCCGACGTTCCGGATCGACGGTAAAGGAGGGGGTCTTCTCCTGGTGGAAGGGACAGAGACCCTTGAAGCGGTTCCCGGACGGTTTCAGGGTCGTGTACCCGGCGATCAGTTCCACGATATCGGTACGATCCCGAATCAGTTCCTTTTCTGTCTCGTCCATGGGGTATTGTACCCCTGTTCGATTTCCGATGGCGGTTCCGGAGCGGAAAAGCCGGGCGACGGCCCCGTACGGTACAATAGATCCAATGCGCCTGCCCTTTACTACCCTCGGCAAATCCGAACATGAACTGGCACGCCTTCTGGAAAAGCGTGAGCAGGAGCTGGCCGATGCCCGCAACCGCATCCGCCAGCTGGAAACCGCGCTCGATTCCCGCGCCGCCGAAGCGTCCGCACTGCGACGTATCGGTGAGGCGGTCGGCCATGTCGTGAATACCGACGAAATCATCCCGGTGATCGCCGAAGTCGCCACCCAGATCACCAGTACCGAATCCGCACAGGTCTACCTGTTCAACGAGGAACGCGACACCCTGATCCTGCGAGCGACCACCGATGCGGACACCCATGATGTTCTGGGCAAGATCAAACTGAAGGTCGGTGAGGGAATCACCGGCTGGGTCGCCCGTGAAAAGAAGCACGTCGCCGTCGCCGCCGAAGCCTGGAACGACGAACGGTTCAAGTACATCGCCGAGTTGAACGAAGAGCATTTCCAGAGCATGCTCTCGGTGCCGCTGATCTGGCGAGGCGACTGCATCGGCGTCGTCAATGTGCGGACGCGCGCGCCGCATGACTACTCCATGACCCAGGTTCAGCTTCTGTCCTCGATCGCCTCACAGGTGGCGGGGGCGATCACGGCGTCACGACGGTATCGTTCCGTCGAGAAACGCGCCCTCCATCTTTCGACCGTCGCCGAGGTCTCCCGGACCATCACCTCCAATCTGTATCTGGAGGAGATTCTGCAGCTGGCCGTCGCCGCCACCGCGCAGACGATGAGCTTCAAAGTCGTCGCCCTCTTCCTGGTGGACGAGGACAAACGCGAACTGGTGCTCAAATCGGTGCAGACCAACTCGCGCGAGTATGCCAAGAAACCGAACCTGCCGCTCGGAGAGGGCATCGCCGGACAGGCCATGGAAAAGGGTCGGGTCGTCACGGTGCTGGATGTCACCCGTGCCCCCGGCTACCGTTTCACGGACATGGCCCGTCAGGAAGGGCTGACCAGTCTCGCCTGCGTCCCGCTCAAAGTACGCGAGAAGATTATCGGCGTCCTGAACTGCTATACCGAAAAGCAGCACGACTTCACCGAGGATGAGATCGCGGTGCTGACCACTCTGGGCAATCAGGTCGCCGTCGCCATCGAGAACGCCAAGCTGATGGTCAAGGGCGCGCTCCTGCAGGAGATGCACCACCGGGTGAAAAACAACCTGCAAACGATCGCCTCCCTGCTTCGCCTCCAGGCGCATTACGCCGGGGATCAGTCGCCGGTGCAGGTATTGAATGAGAGCATCAATCGCGTGCTTGCCGTCGCCTCCGTACATGACCTCCTCTCCCGCGAGGACCTGGACACCATTTCCGTACGGAAAATCGCGGATTCGATCATCACGGCGACCCAGCAGAGCCTGACCCTTCCGAACAAACGGATACGGATGCAGGTGGAAGGGCCGGACCTCCTCCTCTCCTCGCATCAGGCGAACTCGGTGGCGCTCGTTCTGAACGAAATGGTTCAGAACGCCGTCGAACACGGGTTCAAAACCGTCAACGACGGAGAGATCGCCGTCCGACTGACCGAACTGCCGACGAAATGGCTGCTGGAGGTCCGGAATACCGGTGACCCGCTCAAGGAAGGGTTCGATCCGGTCAAGGACCGGGACCTCGGCCTGCAGATTATCGAATCGTTGACACGCGGCGATCTTAACGGTGAGTTCTCGCTTATACGCGAAGGGGAACAGACGGTCGCGGCCATCGTGTTTCCGAAACGGTAGAAGCGGCGGTCCGTCCGTTCCTGATGACGGGGCACGGGACGTCCGTTCGGGGGTCAGGGTGTCTCCGGGCGAACGGTGACGCACCGCCGTTCGAACTCCGCGCGAGGAATCAGAATCTTCCGGCCGCAGACCCGGCATTCCAGCCCGATATCCGCGCCTACCCGGAGGATCTTCCAGTCGCGACCGCCGCACGGGTGCGCCTTACGCAGAATAGCGACATCGCCGACCGTCAGTGGCCGCTCCTCGCCCGGCGTCGATTCCTCCGGCATCGGGCGGCCTAGCGGATCGCCTCCGCCGGAATCGAACGCAGAAGGTCCAGAAACTCGGTCATCTCCTCGGGAAGCGGGGCGAAAAACTCCATCGATTGCCCGGTCGTCGGGTGCTCGAAGGTCAGCGAATAGGCATGCAGACACTGCCCCTGCATCAGGTTGATCCGCTCGTTGATGCGGGACGGGTACATGCCCCGCAGTTGGTCCGGAGTTACCTTTTTCAGGCCGCCGTACGTCGGGTCGCCGACCACCGGATAACCGGCGTAGGTACAGTGCACTCGAATCTGATGCGTCCGTCCCGTCTGCAGAGTGCATTCGAACAGGGAGAACAGCGGAAAGCGCTCCTTGACCCGGACCTCGGTAATGGCGTCGCGAGCGTCCCCCTGCCGGGAGGATTCGCAGACCGTCATCTTCTTCCGGTCGATCGGGTGGCGCATGATCGGCACATCGATGATCGCCTCATCGAACGGCGGTCGTCCCCAGACGATCGCGAGATATTTCCGTTTCGCCGAATGCGACTGAATCTGCTTTTGCAGCCCGTTATGGGCGACATCGTTCTTGGCGACCATCATCAGGCCGGTGGTGTCCTTGTCCAGCCGATGCACGATCCCCGGCCGGGCGATACCGCCGATCCCGGACAATTCGTTGCTGTGCGCCAGCAGAGCATTGACGAGCGTTCCGTCCTCCGCCCCCGGCGCGGGATGAACGACCATGCCCTTGTCCTTATTGATGACGATCACATCCCGGTCTTCATAGACGATGTTCAGATCGATCGGCTGTGGCTGTACATGGGAGGGCCGGGGCGGCAGCAAGGTCACCAGCACCAGGTCGCCGGCCTCCATCTTACGGGAAGCCTTGGCGTTCTCGCCGTTTACCTGAACCGTACCGGAATCGATCACGCGCTGCAACTGCGACCGCGAGATATCCGGAAGTCGGGCGGCCAGATACACATCGAGTCGCTTGCCGATGTCCCCCCCGCTCACGATAAATGCATATTCGATCCCCGTAGCCATAAAAACAGTAACCGTTACCGAATCGCCCGCACCTTTGACTGAGTTACGATCGCCGTGACAATCTTCTCCTACCCGTAATAGATTAGCTAGTCGTTTGGTTCCCGTCGTTTCATCGAGTCGTCGATCGGACCGGACGCCGGGCGGCCAGGACGTACCAGACGGCGACCGCCACGGCCACCCCGAGGCTGAAGACCTGCCCGACCGTCAGGTGAGCGATACCCGCCAGGTCCGCCGTCGCGCCTTCGCGGACGAACTCGATGAAGAACCGATAAATCGCATACAGGCCGACAAAGCTCAGTATGACCTGACCGGGAAACGCCCGCCGACGCTCGATCGTCCGCAGTACAAGGAACATGATCACCGCCGCCACGGCGGCATACAGCTGGGCCGGATGGGACGGCGGCGTCATCGTTCCGTTCGGCAGGTGAAACCGGGTGCCCCAGGGCAAATCGCACTCTCCGCCGTAACAGCAGCCATTGAGAAAACAGCCGATCCGCCCAAAGAAATAACCGATCGGGAAGGCCAGACCCGCCAGGTCGGCCATATCCGCCATGTTTACCTTTTTGCGGCGGCACATAAGCATCCCTGCCAGAATCCCGCCGAAAAGCCCCCCGTAAAACGTCATTCCCCCGGTCCAGACGGCCGCGATCTCCTGCGGGTGCCGGGCGATATAGGGAAGGTTCTGTGCCACCCAGAAGAGCCGCGCCCCGACCACGCCGCCGAACAGACCGACCAGCGAGATATCCCAGACGTCCTCGGGCGCGATTCCGTAACGCCGGGCGTTGCGCGCCGCCCACCAGGTCCCCGCCAGAAAGCCCACCATCAGCAGCAGGCCCCAGGAGCGTACCGGAAAGTTGCCAATATGAAACAGGACAGGCAGCACGTTGGTATCCCTCAAAATCTCGGAAGCGGTCAGGACGGTTCGTTCGACGGGAGCGGCGGAACGACGGCGGCGGGTTCCGGTTCCCGTACCGTCAGGGTATGCCAGAACAGCAGCGCCATCCCGACCGTGATGGCGGCGTCCGCCACATTGAAGACCGGAAAGTTAATCAATTTGAAATAGAACAGATCGGTGACAAAACCGAACCGGAGCCGATCGATCAGGTTACCGACCGCCCCGCCCAGCGGCATGGCCAGCGCCAATCCCAGGAGGAGCGGTGTCCGGTCGGCCATTCGGCGCTGGGCGACGATAATCACCCCGGCCACCAGGATCGCCGCCCCCGCAAGCGGCCACCGCTGCCCTTCCAGCAACGAAAAGGCCATCCCCTGGTTCTGGGCATGGGACAGCTCGAATACGTCCTTCCAGAGTGGGATCGTTCCGCCCACCGGAAGCGTCGCCCGCGTCCAGGCCTTTACCGCCTGATCCAGAGCGACGATCCCGATCGCGATGACATAAAACCCGAGGGTCGATAACTTCACGAACCCGCCTTTCCGTCGGCACGGCGAAGCAGTTCCCGCACGATCGCCGCCTGCGGCAGCGAAAGCGTCGGAAACTCCGGATCGGCGCCCACATCCTCGCGCACAAACCAGCTTCGCTCGCACTTTTCGCCGGGGGCAGGTTCGATCGTCAGTGAAAACCCGTCGGCGTCCGCCGCCGGCCCTTCGACCAGCGCCAGTTTCGGTACGATCAACGCCTCCCGCAGCGTTTCCTCCATCGCACCCAGCCGCGCCAGCCGCTCTCCGCCCGCGATCACGGTCACGAACGCCGCCGCCGACTTGGTCAAAGTCCGGGCGTCCTTGAGCGGTTGCATCTGGCGGTCGAACTCACTGCGTACGGCGAGCAGTTCGGCGAACCGCGCCTCCAGAGCGTCGTCCGCATACTCCGTTCGCACCTCCGGCCAGTCCGCGAGATGCACGGACAGCGGCGACCGACCCGGAAGATGCTGCCACACCTCCTCCGCCGTATGCACCAGCACCGGGGCGAGGAGCCGCGCCAGCACGGACGCGATCTCATACAGAGCGGTCTGGGACGACCGGCGTTTCGGATCCTCCGGCAGCAACGTGTAGAGCCGGTCCTTCAGGACATCCAGATAGAACGCCGACAGTTCCGTGCCGCAGAAGAGCAGGATCGCCTGGGACGCCTCCTGGAAGTCGTACCGTTCGAACGCCGTCGTACAGGCGGCGACCAGTTTTTGCAGGCGGGACAGCGCGTACCGGTCGAGGAGATCCATCTCGGACACCGGGACGGCATCCCCTGCCGGATCGAAATCGAACAGGCTCCCGAGCAGAAAGCGGAACGTATTGCGCAGCTGGCGATAGTTATCGGTCTGCTGCTTCAGGATGTTCTCGCCCAGACGGGTATCCTCCTGATACTGGGTCGAGGCCACCCACAGGCGCAGAACATCCGCGCCGAACTGTTCGATGACGCCCAGAGGATCGACCGAATTCCCCTTGGACTTGCTCATCTTGATCCCGCGTTCATCCACCGTAAACCCGTTGGTGACGACCTGCCGGAACGGCGCGCTACCCTTGATGGCGGTGCCAAGCATCAGCGAGGAGTTGAACCAGCCCCGATGCTGGTCCGATCCTTCCAGATAGACCTCGGCCGGATAGGACAGCCCCTCCCAGAGGCCGGAATCCAGGACCGCCATGCTGGTCGTGCCGGAGTCGAACCAGACGTCCAGAACGTCGGTCTCCTTGACGAAATCCTTTGCCGCAACGCCGTTAAAGGTGAATCCGGGCGGCAGGATCTCCTCGGGCGGAACCTCGTACCAGGCATCGGTGCCCTTTTCGCGCACGAGACGGACGACCGCCGCCAGCGATTCCTCCGTCATCACCGGTTCGCCGTTGGCGTAAAAGACGGGGATACCGACGCCCCAGTAGCGTTGACGTGAGACGGTCCAGTCCGGTCGTCCGGCGATGGCGGCGCGGATGCGGTTCTCGGATACCGCCGGGAACCACTCGACCTTGCCGATCTCCTCCAGGGCGCGGGCCTTCAGATTGTCATGCTCGACCGAGACGAACCACTGTACGGTGGCCCGGAACAGCAGCGGACGATACGGCGCGCGCGGCGAATGGGGGTACGAGTGGACGTATTGCTTATGGGCCAGCAGACGTCCCTCCTCCTTCAGCCGTTCGGGGATGCGGGTATTGGCCTCCTCCGTCGTCCATCCGACGAACGGTCCGGCATCCTCGGTGTAACGTCCGCGGCCATCGACCACGCAGAGCACCGGCAGGTGGTAGCGTCGTCCGGTGAAGTAGTCGTCCGCGCCATGGCCGGGCGCGGTATGAACGATACCCGTACCGGTATCGGTGGTGATGTAGTCCGAAGCCAGGACGGCGAGCGAATCCCGGCTCATCTCGGGCAACGGATGACGGAAGCGGGAGCCTTCCACCTGCGCGCCCTTGATCGTTCTCACCGGGGTGAGGGTTCCCAGTTCGGTCTCGCGGGCCACGGCTTCGCGAAGGTCCTCGGCGACCAGCAGCAGGTCACCGCTCTCCGTCCGCGCGACGGTGTAGTCGAAGTCGGGATGGAAGGCGAGGGCCATGTTGGCCGGGATGGTCCAGGGGGTCGTGGTCCAGATCACCGCCGAGAGTTTCGACCGATCCAGTCCCTCGAAAACGTTCTGCGCGTCCTCGACCAGGGGGAACGTGACGTAGATCGACGGCGAGGTATGATCCCTGTACTCGGCCTCCGTATTGGCGAGGGCGGTTTCGTTCGCGCTGTCCCAGAGCACCGGCTTCAGGCCACGATAGACATAGCCGCGTTTCGCGAGTTGGGCAAAGACCTCGACGATTTTCGCTTCGAACGCCGGGGACATCGTCAGGTAGGGGTGTTCCCAGTCGCCGCGCACTCCGAGGCGCATAAACTGTCGTTTCTGCACCTCCACCCATTCGGCGGCGAACGAGCGGCACCGTTTCCGGAGCGTCTCCGGGGTCCAGGTCTGCTTCTTTTCCCGGAACTCCTTCATGACCTGGACTTCGATCGGCAGGCCATGGTTATCCCAGCCGGGAACATACGGCGAGCGGTACCCCTGCATCGTCCGGTGCCGGGTGATGAAGTCCTTCAGGATTTTGTTGAGCGAGTGTCCGAGGTGGATATTGCCGTTGGAGTACGGCGGTCCGTCATGCAGAACGAAGGAGCCGCGCGGGGCTTCCTTCTCCAGCGATTTCCGATAGATGGCATTCTCCTCCCAGAACGCCTGCCAGAGGGGTTCACGTGTCGGGAGGTCGGCCTTCATCGGAAAATCGGTCTTCGGCAGATTGAGCGTTTGCGAAAAGTCCATTACGATTTCAACTCTCGAAGGGGCGGGAGCGTCAGCCCGTTCCCTTCCGCGCGGGCAGCGGATTCCTCGACGAACGTTCGAACAGGACGCGCCCCCCGGCATGGTAAGGCACCTGTCGAATCCGTCGCACACCGGGCGAACTCTCGCCGCGCGCGCACAGGGGCCTCACGCCGAGGGGCGCGAAATAATCTGTTCTATGCCGCCGTTGCCCGCGCCGCGGTTGACCGCCGCGCACGCCACGTTCATTGCCGTCGTCCGTTGATACATGCTACGCAAGAACCATTATAGCACGTTCCGTACGTTCCGCCGCACCCGAAGGGCCAAACTCCGGACGGGCCAAACTCCGGACGCCCCGTCGGATTCCTTCGCACCGAAAGCGGGGGCCGGATCGGTATGATACCCTGACGATAACCTCCCGGAAAGTGGATTTCACGGTTCCATGCCCAGAAGCATCGTCGTCCTACTGCTGGTTCTGCTCGCTCTTCCGTGTCCCGTCCTTGCCGGGGAGCATCTCCTCTTCTGCAACAATCCGGAGAAAATCCGTCTTCCCGGCGCGTACGGCAACGCGCTCCTCAGGGCGGGAGAGACGTATACCATTTTTTATCACTTCCGGAATGTCACCCGCGACACCGCCCCGTTCGTGATCGGTCTGCGCGAGACGAACGGCAGTCCGCTTCGCTTCTCGGCGCGGCAGGGGTTGGCCGATCCGAACCGCGATCCGAGCGTCGCCGGTCGGCAGGCGATGGCCCGCTACCTGTCCTCACCCGACACGGAGTTCGTCGGGAAGAAAGGCTTCGCGCGTTTCGCCTACCCGCTGCGCCCGCGTCAGGTCGCCTCCGGCGTTCTCACCGTCCGCTGCGAGACCGATGCCGTGCTGCGCCTCTACTTCCGTCACGACCGCTGGACCGCGCCGGGCGTGCACACGATCGTCGTTCCGGACCCGCGCCGGGAAATCGAGGTCTCCCTTTCCGGTGAAACCCGAACCCGCTACTTCCGGATCGGGGAGCGGGAGATCGGGATGCATCATGCGCTCGACGGCACCTACGGCATGCTCTACGCCTTCCGGATCGACGCCCCTGAGGGCCGACGGGTGCGGGTGAGTTTCTCCCCGCGCGGCGGTAAAGCGGGCCTGGTCGGTTCCCTCAATGGCAAACTGCGGCAGAGCCGCATTATTCCGGCGACCCACTGGCGGGTCTTTTGCGAGGCGATCGCCGGAAAGAACGGCCTGAACCTGACCACCGCGCCCTTCGGCGGTGTCTTCTACCCGGTCGAACTCCTGTTCGAGTTGTTGTGATCGTCGGACCTACCGGATCGTCGGACCTACCGGGTACGCCATCGCCTTTCGTACTTCATCAGACAAAACTACCCCTGAGCCAGCCTCCCCCCGGGACCGATAATCAATATCGAAAATCCGACGTTGGTATCGGTATTTGAAACAGGTTTCCCGGAGGTTTCATGGAGTCCTTGCCGCAACCCGTACGCGACACCCTTCTTTTCCTGTACGGTCCCGATAAGTGGTGGCGCATCTGGGCGATGCTGATGACCGCCTGCGTCATCTTCCTCATCCCGAAAGGCACGCGCCGAGCGGCAGGTATCGCGTTCGTCGCCCTCTTCTGCTGTGCGCACATCTGGCAGTATCTCCAGACCGCCTACAAGCAGTTCACGCCCGAACCCTACGCCGCGCCCGCCAAAAAGAAGAAATATCTGTAAGTCGGGTCGTCACCGGGACGGGAGTCGGAGAAGATCCTCCGGTCGGATGGTCCCGGTGAAGTGGAGATACTCTCCGCGCACGAAGGCGCGGTCGGCCTGAATCGGCACCTTCATGGTCGACAGATTGACCACCGGGTTCAGACGCTTCGCCAGAAACTCCAGGGCGAACCGCGGTATCGGGACGATGCTGACCCCCGCCTTCTCGGGGGAAAAGTTCAACTGCGTCGGCCCGGACGGGGTCAGTTTCCCCTCCACCGTGATCGTTACCGGCAGCTTCCCCGGCAGGTCGAGTTGGAACGGTTTTTCCACCAGTCCGAGCGCGTCCGGCCGCGCCGTGATGAAAAGGCTGTCCGCCCGGAGCGCGATCCCCAGGTCCGGAATCTCCGGATGCTGACGCCGCACGTACTCCTGCAACACCGGCGCATGGATACGGCACTCGAACGTCGCGCGGCCGATACTCTGCAGGCGGCGAGCCCGCGTATCCAGAGAGACCTCCTCGAAATCCAGCGTCAATCGATCCAGCGTCAGCGTCGGTTCCACCTGCACCTTCCGCCCGTCGACCCGAACCTGCCGCAGTCGTCCGCGCATCACCGCTCCCGCGCTGTCGCTCCTCACCCGGACGTCGTAGCGTTCCGCCGGACCGACATACTCGGGCAACGCCGCTTTGAACTGCTTTTCGGCCTCCTGCTCCACACGTCGGGTACAGCCCGCCGCGAACAGCACGAGGACCGCGATTCCGGCCCATCCGATCCGCCCCTTGCACGACACCGTCATTCGACCGCACCGACCTTCCCGGAGGAGACCATCGCCGCCTCCGTGTTCTGCGTCTCGACCTCCACCGCTTCCTGCGGCGGCACGGTCATCGCCCCGGCAAAGACGAACGTCACGAACAGCGCCAGCACCGTCAATCCGGCCGAGAACACATAGGGCGCGGTCGGGCCGAGGGCGTTGAACAATGCGCCCGCCGTCAACGGTCCGACCGTGCGTGCGAGCGCATCGAACCCCTGCGAGGACGACTGGATCAATCCCTGACCGACCCGCGTCCTCCGCGAAATCAGCGAGGTCGCCGCCGGACCGATCATCGACCGACCGAACGCCACGAACAGCGTCGCCACAAAGACCATGACGCCCCATTCGCGGGGGATCAGGAGCAGCACATACCCGACGGTCAGGATCGCCAGTCCCAGACGGACCAGCAGGCCCTCTCCGAATCTCCGGACCAGCGGTCCGATCAAAAACCCCTGGAGAACGATTCCGACCACCCCGACGAATCCCAGCAGATAGGCCTGTCGCACCTGCTGCGTCTCCGGCGTCGCGATGCCCCGCGCCATCAGGAAAAAGCCGAACGCCTGCTCGATCGCGGCGAAGCCGAAGGTCAGGATGAAGGTCACCAGGAAGAGCGGAGACGCGGGATCTTTCAGCACCCGGCGCATCATGGCCGGATAGGCTTCCCGCTTCCGTCGGGCCAGTTCCGTCCGCTGCCCCGCCGTCAGCGATTCGGGCAGCAGGAAATAGGAAAGGACAAAGTTGGCGAAGGCCATTCCGGCGGCGACAAAGGCGGGAAGGGCAAGGTCGATGGTTCCGAGCAGTCCGCCGACCACCGGGCCGAAAGCGAAACCGAGTCCGAAACATGCGCCGAGCAGTCCCATGCCGACCGCGCGGTTCTCCGGCGACGTGACATCGGCGACATAGGCGAACGCCACCCCGATCGACGCCGACGAAAGCAGACCGGCCAGCAGCCGGGCGATGAACAGCAGTGTCAGACTTCCGTTCGCGAACCCGAAGAAGATATAGGAGATGCCGACCCCGATCAGGGAGATCAGGATTACCGGTCGTCGGCCCGCCCGATCGCTGTAACTGCCCCAGAACGGAGCGCAAAGGAACTGTGTCAGCGAATAGGAGGCGGCGAGCAGTCCGGCGATGAACGCCGCGTGTCGATGATCCTTTCCGACAGCCAGTTCGATGTATTGCGGGAGATTTGGCAAAACAATTCCAAATCCCAACAAATCTATCAGAACAGTTATCCCAAGCAGGATCAGAGGGCGTGTTATCGCCCCATCCACCTGCTTCCCCGAACGGTCTCGCCCTCTCATTCTTGCGCCTCTCATTGGGTGAACTTATCACGGCGGTCCATGCGTTCAATCCCCGAGAAGGATAATCCGTCCACAGCCGCGCCCTGCCTATTCTACGTCGGACGGCGGCAAACTTCCAAAGGGTTCCTCGGTAACGCCCTCGCCGCACAGGTTGATTGCCCCAGCCTGTGCTACCTAATCGTTTGCCTTACGTTTCCGCTTTGGCTACCGCGCCGGTAGTTCCTGTCCTATACTGGATCAGGAAGAAGAGCGGGCTGGGAGAGTCGGCTCAACTACCTCAAAACGCTTATGACATTACCTGACGATATTCGAGATGAGATAGTAGACCTGCTTATGCGCGGCGAGGATGTGCCGCTGGAGTACCAGCGGTTCTTGTTCCCCCCGGAGCGGCGCGAGTACGAACTCGTGTACGGCGGCAAGGAGCGCGAAGCCGACATACTGGCGGATACGATGGCGGTTCCGCTTCAGCCTGTCCGCACGTTCGGCTCGAACCCTGGCACTACCGATTGGCGCAATCTGCTCATATTTGGTGACAACCTCCAGGCCATGAAGACCTTACTTGCGATGAAGAAACGGGGAGAACTCAAAAATGCTGATGGCTCCGAAGGCGTCCGCCTTATTTATATTGATCCACCTTTTGCAACTAAACAGGATTTTCACGGTAGCCAAGACCAGAAAGCATACCAAGACAAGATTGCAGGGGCCAAATTCCTTGAATTCATTCGCCGCCGCCTCATAATGCTTCGAGATTTATTGTCAGATAACGGTTGCATCTATGTGCATTTAGACCAGAAGAAGAGTCACTACATCAAAGTGTTGATGGACGAGATATTTGGCGAAAAGGCGTTTCTCAATCATGTTATTTGGAGCTATAGGCGCTGGCCTTCGACATCCACGAATTACCAGTCGATGCACGATGATCTTCTTTTTTATGCGAAGAATCCCGGTGCGAAACGAATTTTTAACCTCGAATACGAAGCCCCGGCCCGACCTTCACAACTTCGACCCACATACGCTCGGGGCAAGTCCCCCCGTCAACCGGAGCGAAGATCAGTTTTACAACATCCCCCACCCGGAGGTTATTTCGTTCCCTGACGCTCGGAATTAGGAACGTGTCAGGGTAGGCCGCGTTTATGTCAGCGGCGCTTTGAAGAATCCATTGTTTACTCATCGCGATCTCCTCGTTCTGTAGCGCGGTGTACTGTGACCGTTACCGTGTCTCCTCCGCGCATTTTCTTATCAGGGTGGCGACAGTATAAGTTGCGTCCAGCGACAAACTTTTTTGAAACTTTTTTCGCTGTGGTCGAAGCCCGTGCATCGGCAAAAATTCAATCGCAATTAACGGTCGGATCGCTTTAATGTTGGCAGGACGTAGCGGGTATGCAACAGACATACTCACTACCCAGCGCGGCACTTACGCGCTCCTATGTGCCGTTTCCGGCAAAAATCAGCCAGCAAGGCCGCGATGCCCTACTCGCCTCCTATCCAGCCCTTTCGTACCATCCTCACGCTGAGGCGTACCGCCGCATGGTCGAATACCTGATTTTCTCGCGTTTCGAGGATGACGAGGGGAGGCTGATTGTCCCGGCGACCACCATCGAGAAAGTTGTCAGGGGCAAACCCATTGCTGGCAAGCGTCACTTCGCGGCTGCCGACTGGCTCTACTCGTTCAGCCAGGACGTTTGGCGGCTTAACGTGAGCCCCCACAACCATTGGGAAGGTGAGGCCCGAACGGTTATCCGTGATTTGCCCCAGGATGTTCAGGACATCCTTGAGGATGAGCCACTCCATGCCTTTGGCAAAACCGGGGGCCAAGTATGGTTTGTGACCGGCATCCCTGTGACCCGCAAGAAGATGTACGCGGAGGCCGCAACATACACGGAGACGCTCAAACTTCTCGCCGATGGTGTTGGTCCAGATCACCCTGCTCACACCTTGATGACATACCTCAACAACCAACCGCAGACCACGATTGGCAAAATCGTTCGGGCGAATTGGCCGCGTGTCCTGCGAGAGTTTGACAATATGCCCGAAGGCGCATCGAGGGATGCGGCTCATAGAACCCTCTTGGTTTTGCGGGACTACTGCAAGATGATCTACGCGGCATCCGAAAGGACACCTCGGCTTCATGCGCTGGGAGCGACGATCCACCAACTCCCTCGCGCACTCCGCAAGGCGGCGTTACATGGTTGCGTATCTCTGGATGCTCGCGCCTGCCAACTGGCTGTCGTCGCAAAACTGTGGGACGTTCCCCGCGTATCGGAATTCCTCTCGTCCCGACAGTCTATTTGGACCGAACTTCTCAGTGCAATGGGAGTCGGTCCTGATGCCAAGCCTTTAGTTAAGGAAGCACTATACTCGATCATTTTTGGAATGAAGGTCATCAACGTCCGGCGTAACCTGCTCGGGCTACCCAATTATCAACAATCACGAAAAAGAGGAAGGCGCACGCCGATGTCGGTCAAACCAGTAAACGATGTTAGTGGGGAGGCAGCGGATTCCTTCCTCGCCCACCCTATCATCGCCGAACTGCTCGCCGCCCGTCAGGCTCGACTAAGGCAAATTAAGAGGGAGCGACACATCGTGGATGCGTTCGGGCGTCGCATCGACTATAACCGCCGACAGGCAAAAATGCGATCTCTGCTGGCTCAGGAGGTCCAGTCGTATGAGGTTGCCCTCATGCTATCCCTCCTTCCCATCTTTGAGGCCGAACGCGATCTGGTCGTCGTGTCCTGGTTGCACGATGGTGTCAGTGTCCACGTCACAGACGCTAATCAACGTGAGCGAATTGTGCGCCGTCTACAAGCAGTCTTCTCGGCGCGTGCGGCATCACTGGGATTGTTGACCCTTCTTGAGCCAGAGTGACATCCTTCGGTAATTGACTTGCTCCGGGGTGTCCCACCCCTTACCCGTAGATTCTTATGTTCTATTGACACCAACACGCCGAGGCGAGCAGAGAAAAAAGCCCTACAAATGGTAGGCCAAAAAAAGCAAACCGATTTTCGAATTTAACGGGTGAATCATATGCGGCTCGGCAGGACATACATTATGTCAGTGAGATACTGACCCAGTGCGGCGGAAAGCCGTGCTGGACTGAGAAAAGGAATCAACAGAAATGACTACAAGAAAACTGCTTCTCACCGGTTGTGATCCACTGGGATCAGATGACCACAGCATCTACAACGATAACCAAGACGGCGTTCATTACGACGAATACGACAACTCAGACTTACTCACCGACGAGGAGTTAGCGGCACATCGCGACCCAGACCGCTACACTCGTATGATCGACAAGGACAGAGTGGAGACTGTCTGGAAGGCCGTCGCCAAGTTTGAGCGCCGCGCTCCTCGTGACTGTTCTACTCGGGAGATTTCGAAGGAAGCGGAAGCCGCCTCATGCGTTCGATGGGATGAAGCAGAACGCTCATGGAGCGTCGAAGTCGAGCGAGGCGGTATAGCATTTGATTTTGGGCGACACGATAACGTGAAGGACGCGATGGCGTTCGCAATCGAAGCGATTCGTTGCTTACATCCTAACGTCAGACTGTCGGAAAGTGGGAGTGCCCATCTGCCTGAAGCAGTAACGCTTCAAGGAGTCGCCGTTATCGTTGCTACCGTCATTGCGGGAATGTGTGATGCCACAGCAATCCCGCCACGTGTTAAGGCCATCTTTCTATTGCAGATGCTTTATCACGCTGGTGGGCAGTTCGAGCAGAATCACGATGGTGTGTGGCAACTCTGGCACGAGGAGGGCGATGAGATTGACCCAGTGTTAATAACCCACGCCAGTGAGTCCCAACACGAAGTAGCGGACGTTCTTGATAATGTGTGGTCAGATTTCCACTCCTACAAGATCGACCGTGACCGATACCCATTGAATGTGCCACAGCGGGTCTGACGCAAAAGCCTGCCGAGCCGAACATCACGGCTTGGCAGACCAACCCCATGAGATGGGTCCAGTGCTATAAATTTTTTCGACGACCTTTCCGGTTTCCGAAGTTGAGCGTAGTTTACTTCGTAATTTCATTGCCAGCGCGACCCGCGTCAAACCACACCATTGAAGACCCTGCATACCCAAAATCGCATCGTTGAGTTGATGTCCCGCTTCGTCGCCCAGATCAAGGGCTTCACCGCTATGAGTCGGACGGACATCAACCACGTTTCGGAAGACTTTATGATTCCGTTACTTCGTCATGTTTACGGGTTCCATGACCTGAAAAATCTCAACGCGACGGAGGGGGCAAACTACCCTGGTATTGATCTGGGCGACGAGACTGCGCGGGTGGCTTTCCAAATCACTTCAACCAGCGACAGCGAGAAGGTCAAACACACGTTAGAGAAAGTGATCGAGCATCGTCTGTACGAGAAGTACGACCGTGTTATCATTTACATCTTGACCGAGAAGCAGAAATCCTACTCCGCTAAGCCGTTCGATGACATCCTGTCGCGCCTCCCGGCGCACGCGGGGCGGTTCACATTTGATAAGGGG
>JANRLW010000078.1:0-69318 GCA_033762295.1 Capsulimonadales bacterium | reverse complement strand
TTTTCCCGGTAGACAGTTCGAACAGCGCGGATTCGCCATCCGCACTGGCATCGGCGAGATACTTGCCGTCCCCGGAAAAGGCGAATCCGACGACCGCCATCGCATGACCGCGCAGACGATACCGAAGGCTGCCGTCTTCCGCATCGTAAACGATCACCGAACCGTTTCCCGCTCCCGTCGCCAGGTGTTTCCCATCCGGGGAGAAGGCGACGGAGAGGACCGGTTTCTCGCCTTCCTTCGTCGCCGGAGCGACAGCGGCCACAACCTCCGCCTGATCGTTCGCTCCGGTTTTCCAGAGCGTGACCGCGCCGTCCTGCCCGACGCCCGCGACCAGGGGCGTTGTTCCCTCGCCGATCAGGGTGACGGCGACCGCGCGCAAGGGTAGTTTCACCGTGTCCGGTGGAGTAAGGCTTCCCTGACGTACGCCCGACCCGACGCTCCAACCGCGCACGGTCCCGTCCGGACCTGTACTGAGCAGCGATTTACTGTCCGGTGCGAAGGCAAGCGCGGTCACAGGAGCGGTATGCCCCGTCAGGGTATGGCGCAGCACCCCGTTTTTCGCATCCCAGAGTTTGACGGTGCGGTCATCGGCGGCACTGGCGATTGTGGTTCCATCCGGCGAAAACACGACCGCACGGACGGCGGCGACGTGACCGATATTCAGTACCAACTCCGGCTTTTTGCTGGCAGGTGGCGGCGGTGTCTGTGCGGGGAGCGGGGCAGGGCACACAGCGATAACGCTTTGCATGAAAACCACGACGGTCAGGCGGGACAACAAACAATTTTTGATTAACATAAGGTTTTCCAGGGACGGCTTTCGGCATTCGCGCACGCCGCTTCGAACGTTTCCGGTCCAAGGGCTTCACGGAGGCGCGAGAGTTCCGCTTCCGGCAACGATGCCAGTGCCGAGGGCAGAGCGCGGAACAGGCGGAGCGAATGAAAATACAGACCCACTGCCAGCGGCATATCGTCCTCCTTCTCGGCCAGCTCCGCCAGATTATAGAGAAGAGTCGCGACTCCCTGCCGGTCATCCAGTTCGCTGAGGACGAACAGCCCCTGCTCATATAATCGGCGGGCCTCCGCGTAATCTGATAGCAGAAATGCGACAGCTCCCAGATTTACCAGCGTCTTTGCCTCGCCTCGCCGATCTCCGGCCTGACGCCGATAGACCAGGCTCTCTTCATAGAGCGAGCGGGCGCGTTCCTGGTCACCCCGTTTGGAAGCAAGACGCGCCAGATTGTAGATCGCATGGGCCTGCCCAAGATCGTCTTCCTCGCCGCATCGGTCGAGCGAGGTTCGGAAATGCTGCTCGGCCTCATCCGGGCGTCCCTCATCCTCGGCGATCAGGCCCAGCAGGTTACGCGCGGGCACGACGCCGGCATCGCTTTTCGCCAGGGACGCCTCGGCATGGGTACGCGCCTGCAGGAGATCGCCGCGATCATGCAGGACACTGGCATAGCGCAGGCTCAGTTGTGCCCTTAACTCAGGGGAGACTTTTCCGGTCGCCTCGGCGGTACGTAGCCCGGTTTCCAGAACCCGGGCCAGTTCGTCCCAGTAGCCCCGATCGTAGAGCGGCAGGTAAAGCGCCAGTGCCAGGCGAACGGTAATCTCCGGGTCGCTACCGGTCACCGAGTTTTCGAGGGCGGCTCGAAGGTTGGGAAGTTCACGGGTCAGCGCCGATTGTGCCTCGGTCTCCCCCGCGGTTCGTAGCGCTTTCACCCTCTCTTCCGCCATCTCCAGATAGAAACGGGCGTGGCGGTCTCGCACGGCGTTCGTAAACTCCGGACCCCGCTCGACCAGTTTCCGTGTTCCCCAATCGCGCAAAAACTCCAGTTGCGAGAAACGGACCTGCTGGGTCTTCGGGTCAATTTCCGCACGCAGGAGCGACTGACGGCGCAGTTCATGAATCCCCTCGAACACATCAAAGAGATCGAGGCAGACCTGCTCCGCGACCTCCAGTGTAAAGCCTCCGGCAAATACCGACACCTGCGCCAGCAGATTACGGGTGTCCTCGCTGAGCAGTTCGTAGCTCCACTCGATGGCCCCCGTCAGGGTGCGTTGACGTTCCGGCAGGTGGCTGGCGCTGGTTCGGAGGAGGCGGAATCGATCGGATAATCGGTTCAGAATATCGCGCGGTGTCATCGCCCCGACGCGTGCCGCAGCCAGTTCGATGGCGAGTGGAACACCGTCCAGATGGCGCACCAGTTCCGCGAGATCCCCGGCGTTGTCCGGTGTGCGCTCGAAGGCCGCGTGCCGTGCCTGCGCCCGGTCGAGGAACAATGCCTCGCCCTCTTCCTGCGTCAGCGGCGGAACTTCGGCGACCTTCTCGCCGGAAATCTCCAGCGCGCAACGAGTGGTCACCAGGCAAACCAGTTTCGGGGCGACCTTCAGGAGTTTTGAGATGGCACGGCTCGCCGTCTCGATCTGCTCGGTGTTGTCCAGCACCAGAAGCGTTCGCCCGCCGCTTCTCAGTCGTTCCCCCACCTGATCCATCGCCGCCGGTTGCGCGGACAGGCTCAGGCTCAGGGCGCCGGCGATGCGCTCCAGTAGATCGGTCTCGCTTCGTGCCCCATCCAGTTCCACCCACCATACCCCGCCGTCCGAGAACGATTCGACGGAGCGATGCGCGATCTCCAGCGCACTGCGACTCTTTCCCATTCCCCCGAAGGCACAGAGAGTCACCAGGCGGTTTGCCGGATCGGTCACCAGGGACTGCCATTCCGGTAAGAGGACGGTTCGACCGATCAACGGCGCAAGCGCTTCCGGCAGGTTCCCCGTCGGCGTCGTCGGGGTTTCGGCTGCCGGCGTCGGAGGAGGCGTCGAAACAGCGACCGCACTTGCGATGGAGGATGGGCTTTCACCGGACAGGACTGCCTGAACGTAAGCCGCGAGTGCGGGCAGATGGGCATCCAACGGGGGCGGAAAGGCATTCAGCCAGTGAACGGGATTAAGGTAGTATGCAAACGCGCCGGTCGGCAGTATGTCGGTAATACGCCAGGGGATGACGTTTTTCCCGTTCTCAAAACTGAACTGAACTTCGCGCCTTACCTGCACGGAGGCGTTGGCATTTTCGGAGAAGACGAGGACGGTGACACGGCACCCCATCAATCCGGCAACGATCGCCTCGCTCCAATCCTGACCGGGGGCGATGTCACGCGGCGCGATCCAGCACCTGATGCCCGCCGCCTCCAGCGTTTCACGAACGGCGTTCGCGGCAGAGGCATCTTTCGAGGAGTGACTGACAAATACCGGTCGATTATCGGAAGTATCAGACAAGGACATGAAAAATTCCCCGATTGTACCCTCTACCGAGAGGTGAAATCCCGCCCTGACTGTACCCCATTTGACCGGATTTTCCGATGCTAAATTTAGCCGCCTGCCGGTCGGTCGGCAGTTCCGTCGGCGCGCGGCCGGACTTCCCGTGCCAAAAATCGCACGACAGTCCACGGGGGGCGGATGCCTTGACCGGCGGGGGACCCTGTGTTACGATGGCCGCATGTATCGTAACGAACTGATTGAAGCGGCGCGCGTGGCGTTTATCGACCGTTTCGGCTATCCGCCCCAGGCCTGCGGAGTGGCTCCGGGGCGCGTCGAACTGCTCGGAAACCACACGGACTACAACGAGGGTTTCGTTCTCCCTGCGGCGATCGACCGCGGAATCGCCATCGCCGGCAGCCCGCGCGAGGTGCCGCATGCCCGCATCGCATCGACGCAGTATGAGGGCGTGGTCTCGTTCGACCCCGCTCAACCCGAGAGGACGCCGGAGGCCGCCTGGACGCATTATGTCAAAGGGGTGGTCGACGAACTGAACAAGACCGGTGCGACGGTGGGCAGTTTCGATGCGATCGCCGTTTCGAGCGTCCCGGTCGGCGCGGGTGTCTCCTCGTCCGCCGCGCTTCTGGTGGCGACCGCACAGCTCCTTCTCACCCTGTATCCGCATCCGCTGCTGATCCATGCGATGGAACTGGCCAAGCTCTGTCGCCGGGCCGAAAACGAGTTTGTCGGCGCGCCGGTCGGACTGCTGGATCAGTTCTCGTCCCTGTTCGGTGAGGAAGGGCATGCGCTCTTCCTCGACTGTCGGACACTGGAGCATCGGAGGGTGCGTCTTCCCGCCTCCGACGCGGCGATTTTGATCGCCGATACGGGGGTCAAGCACGATCTGGCTGCCGGCGGCGGTTACCGGGAGCGACGCGCCCAGTGCGAGGCGGCGGCGGCCTGGTTCGCCGTTCGCACCGGAAAACCGATCCGTACCCTGCGCGATGTAACCCCGGAACTGCTGGAAGAACTGGCATCCGAATTGGATGCGACGCTGGAAAAGCGGGCGCGGCATATCGTCTACGAGAACAAGCGCGTCCGCATGGCCGCCGCCGCGCTCGAGGCCGGAAATATCTCCGCTTTCGGCGAGATGATGAGCCATACCCACGAATCCTGCCGCCGCTTCTTCGAGAATTCCAGCGAGGAGATCGATGCGCTGGTCGAAATCGCGCAACGGCAGCCCGGCGTGTACGGCGGCAAACTGACCGGGGGCGGCTGGGGAGGGTGCGCGGTCATCCTGCACCATCCGGACGTGACGGATTCGTTGAAGGACGCGTTGACGCGCGAATATTCCGTCCGTTTCAATACGGATGTTGCGAGCAGATTATCTCTGTTGACAACCGTTGCTTCCCAGGGGGCCGAGGCCGTGCGCTTCGACTGAACCTTTCCCCTTTTTTCCTCCTTGATTTGTACACGTTGCTTGCCGATACATTATCGTGAGCATAAATCCGGAGGGAAAAGTGGACATACACGACTGGATGGACGATTTCATGCGGCAGGCGTACGAGTGCCGCGATCGCGTCCGCTGGAACCTGGGCCTGATCGTGATGGAGGGGATGCAGTCGCTGAACGAACGCCCCACCGAGGCGCGAGAGGCTCTGGAAAAGGCTCGCAGCATGGCGGAGGCGCTCTCCGAACCCTGGTGGGTGGCGTTGTGCGACCACTGGTTGTGTCAGATTCACCTGAACAAGATACCGGATAGCGCGGAAGCGATCCGGATCGTCGATCAGGCGTTGATCCGATTGCAGCAGGGGGTTTATCGCGACCTGCCACAGCGGATCTGCCTGCACGAGGACGCGATCATTGCCTATCGGAATGTCGACCCGATTGGGTATCGCGAAAAAATCGAGGACGCTCTCCGCTTCATGCGGGAAAATGTCGGGGACGACACTCCCTGTCGCCACTGCCTGCGACTGCTGGAGGTGGAGGGAGCCATCGACGAGGGACGAAGCGAGGAGGCGGACCGGATGGCGGAGGACGGTCTGCGTATGGCGCGGAAAGACCCGTTTTTCGTCTCTCAGTTTTACGCGCGTCTCTGTCGGATCGCCTTTGTCCGAAACGATTTCGAGAGCCTGCGGCACTGGTCCGGTGCGGGGAAGCTTTTCGTCGGTCGGATGGGGAATACGTCCTCGAATATCGAACTGCTGATGTGGGAGGCGCTGGCCCTGGAGGAGTGCGGACGATCGGAGGAAGCGGCCAGACGTTGCCGACTGGCCGAAGCTCTGGCCCAGCGATCGGGTCAGGTGCCGGATAGCGGTTATTTCGATGCGCTGGCGACGTACCGGGAGTACTGCGGTCAACCGGGGGAGGCTCTCGCGGTCCGTGGCCTGGAACTGCTGCAGTCCGTTCTGGGCGCTCCCTATCTCGAGTGTCTCTGTCGGCTGAAAAGGCTGCGGCTGCTGATCCGTCTGGGCCGTTCGACGACCGACGAGATGCGACGGCTGCGTCAGGCGGCCACCGCGATTGAGGACCCGACCGATATTTTGCGCGAAGCGGAGGAGATAGTCGCTCGTTCGGGCGTCAAGGCCGCCGTGTGATCCCGTCGGATCCGCGTCGGCTTTCCCATTCCTCGGCGGTCAGGGAGCATCCTCGAAGGACCGCGCCGGGCGCTCTGCCCAGAAGATGGAAGCCGTCGCCGTCTTCGGCCCATCGTCCCAGGTCCTCGGTAAGAATCGCCATCACCGAGTTCAGGTTGCCGGGATCGTAGTGGGCGAGCAGTCCGTCCGCGCCGGGCGGCGCATCCGTTCCGGTCACCGGATCGATCAACCGGGTACGCAGCCAGAAGGCTCCCTGTTTGCGGACCGGCCGCGAGAGTCCGTCCCGGTAGTCCCGCAGCGTCGAATCGTAGTACTGGGATGCCATTTCGCTCATCCCGTATTCCGAGAGGCGGTAGTGCGGCGGAACCCCGAACCGTTCCCCGAACAGACCGTAGAGTTCGTCACGGGATATTTCACGGGAGCGGCCCTTGAACCCGCCGGTCTCCACGATCCGGCTTCCGTCCGGGAGGGCGAACCGCTCCGAAATCGCGTCGAAAAAGTGGACGAAGGCGAAGGCGGTTCCGAACAGAACCAGTGGTTCGGTTCGATGGCGGAGCGCCGCCGCCAGTTCGTTCTGCCAGCCCGTTCGGGCGAAGAAACCGCCGCCGTGGTCGTCGATCAATTCTCCGAGCATGAAGGAAAGCGAGGAGTGAGGCGCGGCAGGGTTCTTCGGAGAAATATCGGTGTCCGGGGAGGGCGCGGGCGGCGGCATCAGGGCAAAGACGGGCAGACGCGCCCCGTCCGGCAGGACGAAACGGCGGAATCCGTAACGAAGCGAGAAACGGTAGACATCGAGCGCGTTCCGATCCAGAAAGTGCCGGCTGGTTTCGGAACCGGTCGTGCCGGATGAGTGGAAAGTCCGCCCGCCTTTTTCGGGAACGCAGTCCGTGATCGGCGTCGCGCTGAGAGCGAACTGTTTGAAGGCGGCGGCCGGGGCGGGGGGGATATCACGCCAGGTAATCAGGGTCTCCGGCGTGACGCCCCGTCCCTCGCAGAAGCGGCGGTACGGTTCGATCCGCCGGTACTGGTGGGCAAACACCTGGCGGGCCAGCGAGTCGAAAGCGGCCTCGCCCGCCGGACCACTTTCCGGCAGGGACAGAAAACTCTCGGCGGACAGGGGTTCCTCGATACGATCCATGGCGATGAGACAGGCTCCGTTACGAATTCCGACAGGGGTCAGGACGCGACCGCGCGGTACAGGGAAAGCGTGTTATCGCTATGATACAGGAGAAGGTAGCGGCCATCCTCGGTGGTGAGGGCGCGAAGAAGCTGCCGTGATTTACCGGCGGAGGTAAGGCGGGCGATGGTCCGTCCGCGATGGTCCAGCGTCCAGATCGTTCCGTGCGGATCGCGAACGGTCAGACGGCGACCGTCGGCGGAGATTCCGATCAGTTCCGGCGCGAAAAAGATGCCGCCTTTCTCTTCGAAAAGCCGTCTTCCGGCCCGGTCGAACAGGGTGATCTTGCGCTCGACGTCCCGGTCGGCGTCCGGCGGACGTTCGCCGGTCCCCGCCTTGGCGCGGGCGTAGGTGACGGCGATCTGCTGCCCGTTGGCGCTGACCGCGACCTGCGGCGCGAACCCCTTCAGGTCTTCGATAAACCGGAGTTTTCCGGTGGTCATGTCCCAGACATGGAGCCGGGCCGATTCCCGGTGCGGGCCGAAATAGGCGACCGCGGCGGCGGTCGAGCCGTCCTGACTGACGGTCACCTGATAGGACGCGTCGGGACGTCGTTCCTCGTGAATCCAGCGCGGCAGCCGATCGCTCCCCCAGGCGCAGACCGAACCGTCCTCCCAGGTGCCGACGAGGGCGACCGTTTCCTCCGCCGTCCCGCCTTTCGGCGCGGGCTGCGGCACCTTTAACGTGGTGGCGGTGATGCTTTCGGGAATGCCCGGTACGGTGATCGGGGTTCCGGCGAAGATGGCGTTGTGCCGCATCGGCAGGAAGTAGAGCAGCGAATTTCCGGTGCCGATGACGGCCTGTCGGCCATCCGGGGTAATGGCCGCACTCCAGACCGCTCCCTGAACGGGGATCAACGCGGTTTTCAAGGGGCCGCGGGCGGCGTCGAGGAAGCGGACGCTGGTCTGGGTCGGATTCAGGCGTGAGAAGGCAAGGACATCGCCGTGGGTCGACAGGCGCAGGGAGTCCAGCCGGGGGTAGGGCGGCGTTTCCCAGACGGTGCGTCGGGTTTCCGTATCGATGCGACGGATCGATCCGTGCCGGTCGACCCAGGCGACGCTTTCGCCGTTGGGGGCGATCGCCAGATCGACCAGAGCGGGCGCGGACAGCTGCCAGATCGGTTCGAAGCGCAGGTGTCCGTTACCGGTCGGGGTAAGCGTCGGCGTATTCCGGTCGGGACTGACGACGGCCACGGCGGGTGTCGGCGCGGTAAAGTAGCGAGCCGACGCTCCCAGAGCCAGCGCAATGACTCCCATAAGTAGCAGACGTTTCAGCACTTAAATGACACCATAGACCACCATTATTGCGATAAATACCCGAAACAGTTCTGCGCGTATGCCTTATGGACTGCTTGCTCCTCGATTTGGTTCCGGGGACGCGACCATCGATAAAAAGAAGCGATGCACCCGGTGGTCCCCGGTCAGTTCCGGATGAAAGGCGGCCGCGAGCAGATTTCTCTGCCGGACCAGCACGGTTCGTCCGTCGATCGTCGCGAGGGGTTCGACGTCCGGACCGATTTCGGTGACGATCGGCGCGCGAATAAAGACGCCGCGCAACGGACGTTCCGGCGCGATGTCCGGCGCGTCGATATCGGCTTCGAACGAATCGACCTGTCGTCCGAAGGCGTTGCGCTCGACCGCAATATCCATCAGGCCCAGAGTGTTCTGTCCGCCCCGCATCTCTCCCCGGGCGATGTGTCGCGCCAGGAGGATCATCCCGGCGCAGGTGCCGAAGATCGGCATTCCGTCGGCGTGCGCCTCCCGGATGGCGGTATCGAGTCCGTACCGCGCCATCAGTTTGCCGATGGTCGTCGACTCGCCGCCCGGCAGGATCAGGGCATCGATCTGCCGGATTTGCGCGGGTGTCCGTACCGGGCGCGGGTCGCCGCCGGCCTCGCGGGTCGCCGCGAGGTGCGCGTCAAAATCCCCCTGCAGAGCCAGTACGCCGATAACCGGCGCGGGTGGGTCTCCCTTAATGAGAGAGCGGTCACCCGGAAGAGTTTTCGGTTTTTCGTTGATCATCGGCGCAGGGTTCCTGCCGCCGCTCCGGGCAAAACAAACCCGGCGTCCCGCAACACTCCTGCCGGGAGCGGGGATACGCCGGGTCGTCCGCATCGAGCGACGGAGACGTAAGGGAAGATTCGGGAAACGCCGCCGGACGCCGCGTTTTCCCTGCGCTGATTGTAACATTAACGGCAACAAACAGCAACTACGGGAAAGGCCGGTCGGGCGTGCGGCACGGGCGATTGCAGGACATCCCTGTTGGCCCGTATAATGTAGCCCTGAGGTCGCGCTGTACGGAAGGTCGTTTCCGGCGGTTGTCCCTCTTCCGAGATTCGCCGACACGGACGCCAATTTATGAACGAGACGTCTTCCACCGCCTCCACGATCGTACCGGAAGGGACCGCGGTCCCGCTGCCCTCGCCGGAGCGTCCTGCGTTTCGTCCGCTGGCCCGTCCGCGGATCGGTATCGTCGGCTGCGGACTGGTCGGCGACCTGCATCGGGAGCGTCTCGAGCGGGAAGAGGTGGAAATCGCGGCCGTCTGCGATCCGGATGCCAACGCGCTTGCCGAAATGGCCGCACGTATCCGCCCTCGTCCGCGCCTGTTTCGTTCGGAGCAGGACATGTTGATGGCGGAAGGCGTCGACGCCGTTCTCCTCTGCACGCCGCACTCCCGACATGCCGAACAGGTACGGCACGCTCTGGAGGCGGGAGCGCACGTTCTGTGCGAGAAACCGTTTGTCACCGAACACGCGGTCGGATCGGAACTGGTCGAGGAGGCGCAGCGCCGGGGCCTGGTTCTGTTCGTCGCCTATACCCGCCGGAGTCGCGGGCACGCGCGATTTCTCCTTCATGCCGCCGAGCGGATCGGTCCGCTCGATCGGGTCATCATTACGCGCGCGCAGCCGTGGTGGCAGCAGCATCGACGGACCTGGCGGGTGCATCAGGAAGAGGGGGGAGGCTTCCTGCTGGACGCGGGCGCGTCGATGATCGACCTTCTGGTGCGCCTCGTTCCCTCCTCGGTGACCGAGGCGGAGGCGATTCTGGAACGACCCGGCGCGGCGCAGGTCGATGTGCGCGGCTCGATCCACCTGGCGTTCTCCAACGGCACGCGGGCGGATCTGAACCTGCTGGGCGATGCCACGGAGAAGGTCGAACGCATCCAGCTTTTCGGGCAGAACGGGACGGCCGGATGGTTCCTGCGGGAGGATGTGCCGCACGACCTGTACATCCGACCGGAGGGTGGGCCGACCGAGGAGGGCGACCCGGCCCGCTATCGAACGATCCTGCCCGACGCCGGGTTTGTCGCCGCCCTGCGCGGAACCGAGAGAGCCGGGGAAGGACGGGAACTGTACGATGCGGCGACCTCCCTGCCCGCCGTCGCTCTGGTCGAACGCATCTTCCAGGTCGCCCGCTGGCGTTGATGGCCGGGTCGGCGAATCGGCAAACCGGTGGGCCGGGTCGCCCGCGTTACGGTTTCGACACGTCCGGCCGTCCCCACAGGTAGCGCAACGCCTCCGGCATCAGGTAACGCCCGAAGCGGTCGCTGTGAAAGCCGTTGCCATAGACGAACCGATGCTCGTACCCGCCATAGGTCAGAGCGCGATCCATCTCCAGGTTCGCCAGCGGCCAGCTTCCGGCGGCGTTATCCAGATCGTTGGCGCCGTCGCTTAAATACACCTTGATCGGCTTGGGTTGCCCGTCCCGATTCCAGCCCCGGCGGCGGCGAAGGATCGCCGGGTAGGTGTTGCCGCCCGCCACGCCGGTCGGGCCGCCCTGCAGGTTGGTGAAACTGCCGACGGCGGAAATGACCTTGCGGAAGGCGTCCGGACGTTCCCAGGCGACCGTGAAGGCGCAGATTCCGCCGCTACTGACGCCGTAGATGATCCGGTCGTCCGGGTTCGGGCTCAGCTTCTGCGTCTTTTCGACCTCCGGGAGGATCTCCTCGATCAGGAACCGGGCGAACGTATCGGAGAGCGTGTCGTACTCCACGGAGCGATTGGACCGTCCTCCCTCGAACTTGCCCGGATTCAGGAAGATACCGACGGTCGGCGGGATATCGCCCTTCGCGATCAGGTTGTCGAGGACGGTCGGCAGCCAGTTCTTCGGCCCCTCGCCATCCTGACAGACCATCACCGCCGGGAGACGATCGGACGGTATACCGGCCGGAACGTAGACCCACCAGTCACGGGTCGTTCCTGCGAAGACCGTACTTTTCCAGGGCGGCATCTGTGTCAGTGTCCCTTTCGGGACGCCCGGCTGCGGTTTCTCCTCCGGGTTGATCGGATAGTCCTCATAGCGTCCGGTCGCCTTCGTCTCCGTGCCGACGACATACCGCCAGTTCCCGGCGGCTCCCTTCGGCAGGAAGACGGTTCCGGCGAACAGGTCGGACTTTCCGATCCGGGTCAGCGTGAGCGGGGGAAAGGTCGGATCGTCCATGCTTACCTGCGGGGCGTCCTTCCCTTTGAGGCCGGGCGCTTCGATCGCCCAGGCGAGGGTGATGCCCTCGGAGGTGTTGTCCGCCTTCGGTTTCGCGCCGGCGGCCAGTTGATCGGCAGGGAAGAGGGCGCGAACCGACGCTTCGAGGTTTCGGTCCTTTTTCTTCGCGTGTAACGCGGCATGGAGGAGGGTTGCAGTGGGCGGTGTGGGCGGTGTGGGCGGTGTCTGAGCGAGAACGGGATCGGAAAGACAGAGAGTCGCCACGAGCGGGGCGAACGAACGAAACGACATTGTCAGGCGCATGAAAAGTCTCCTGCCGGACTCCGTCAGCCCGGAGTCGGCAGGGTATTTTACCATCGTTAAGAAATGAGAGGAACGGACGGCGCGAATGCAACCGGAGTGTTGACAAAGAACGATTAATAATTATTTACTATTGCTTTCAGGCATTGAAAAGCATAAAATCTTTCAAATGACATGTCGGTGCGTAATCGACCGGTCAAACGAACGGAAGTGGTCGAGAAACGTTGCCGGGAAGGATTTTGCCTGCTTTCCCGGCAACGCACCTTTTGCTTCGCAAACCGGATCGCACGACAGGAAAATCTCATGCTAATTCCCATTACGAATCCCATCATCTTTGTCGCCCAGGAGAAACCCGCACCGGGCTATAAGACGCTAAGCCAGCAGGATACGCGATTAATGAAAGTCGTCCCGGCTGCGGAACGGGGCGCGGCCGGTTTCCGCGATATGGCGCGATGGGTACGACAGAACGCCATGATCTCTCTCGGTACGACCGAGGAGGAGATGAACCGGAATAAGGATTTCTTTTTGTTTGGCAATGTCCGTGCCGGAGATTTGATGGAGGCGTACGCTACCCTTTACCGTATGCGCTGGGTGCGATATCGTCAGGGAAAACCGCATTACGATCTGACTTTCGCGTCGGATTCCTTGAATCGTCTGTATGCCCCTCAGGGGAGCTATCAGCAGGAACGATTCGCGTTCATGAATTCCTTTATGGCGGCGTTCGATGCCTGGCCCGACGACAAGAAGAAGGAAGTGTTGGCCGGTAAGGAACTCAAAATTGCGGAATTACCCGGCCCGATGAAAACGGCGATACTGGGCGCTGTCGGCGCTTTGATCCGGGATCCCCAGCTGAACAATTTGAATGATTCAGGGGGTGATCCGAACAGCCAAACCGACACGGCTGACTTTGCGAACGGGGCGTTAACTATCGAAGATGAAACGGAAAAGGGAAAAGACATTCGGGAACTTTCCGTTTCCATTTCAAATGGCAATAATACGAGCGGGTTTACTTTTCGCTGGAATAATTACGATCCGAAAAAAGGGACGATCGGGATGGGCAGGCCGGTGATTCTCACAATCGAACCGGAACCGACCCGGCGTTTTTCACGTGATCGGATGATCCGAACCGCCAACGTGTTGAATCGTTCCGTCACTATCGGCGAGGGGGAATGGGATCTGCACGGGTTACTTCGATTTCTGGCATTGAAGCACCGGGTGAACTTCATTACAAACCAGGATACCCACAACATTTTACGTCGATTCCATTGTCGAAATGTGCCATTGTGGTTGGTTCTGGATCGCATCTCTTTGGAATTCGGCGGATGGGAATGGGAGCTGGCCCCCGGGAATTTTATAGTGATGCGTAGTAAGGAAAGTCCTCGTCGTCGGGATATTCGAAACGACGAATAGGCGCAAATCCGCCTTCGCGTATCCGGGGCCGATCAGGGAGCGGACGACGGGTGGGCGATGCGGTAGCGGAGTTCGCCGTCGATCCAGACATGGGTGACGAGGCCGAAGTCGTCGTGCGGCACGAAAGCGGTGAGGTCCGCCTTCTTGCCGATCTCGATACTGCCCAGTTCGTGGTCGAGGCGCAGATGTCGCGCCGGGTTCCGTGTGAAATACCGGAATACATCCGGGGCGGCCATCCCGGCTTTCAGCATCCGCATCGCCGCGCCGAGCATGGCCGGGAAATGGAAGTCCGAACAGAAGATATCGACCAGGCCCTCGGCGACCGCGTCGGGCGCCGCCAGATTTCCGCAGTGGGAACCGCCGCGATAGTAGTTCGGCGCGCCCATGCAGACATCCATCCCGAGTTCCTTCGCGCGGCGGGCCGCCTCGATCGTCACCGGCATCTCGGCCAGGGTCGCCCCGAACCGGTACGCCTCGTCCACGTGCTCGATCGTCGCGTCATCGTGGCTGCCAAGCGGAAGACGATCGCCGAGGGCGGCCTGCACCGCGCCCCGGTTGTTGATCGTCCGGCCCCGCTCGATTCGGGCATCGAAGTGGGCGCGCGCCTCCTCGGGGCTGACCTTACGCTGGAACGCATAGTTCCGTATCAGTTCGTCCAGGTTACGAAACTGCCGTTCGCCGGGCGTGGAGTCGTTGAAGACCAGGTTGCCGAGGCTGTCGAGTTCCCGAAGTCGGCTCAGGATGGTGTCGACCGGCAGGAAGTTGGGGTCCCAGCGCAGGTGAACGAAGTGACGGGCGAGAGCCTTCCGGCGGAGTTCCTGATAGGCATGTGCCAGTGCCAGACCGTCGCCATCCCAGCCGATGATCCGCTCGGAGGTCTCCTTGCGTTCGGTAATCCGGGCCGCCCCGAGGACCGTGGTGATCCCCGCGCCGATGGCCCGCGTATCCATAAAATGGAACGCCATCGCGAGCGGAAAATCGGCGCTGGACCGGGGACGCGCCTCGCGTTCGAGGTAGTCGGTATGGAGGTCAATGAGTCCGGGGACCAGATACTGACCGGCGAGCGAAACGCCCTCCGGAAAGCGACGTCCGGGGACGATATCGGCGATGCGCCCGTCCTCAACAAGGACCGATGCCTCTTCCGCTCGATCCGGCAGCACGACCCGCGCGTCGGTAAGAATGACACGATTCATCCGGCAGATTGTCCTCAGTTTGTCCTTCGATGACGTGACGGTAACAAAGGACGGACGGCGGCGTCCGACGCGAAAAGACCACTCCCTGAACCGCCCTGAACCGCGTTCCAGTATAAGGGAAAGCGGGCCGGGTGACAAGCCTGACCGCTCGGGTCATGGCCTGAATCGGAGCGTAAATCGCCACCGGGGACGGTAAAAAAACGGCGACGCAAAAAGAACGATCCGAAAGCAGGAATGCTTTATATAATAATATAAAGAAATATTGTTGCAATCAACGGTCCGGCCCGATATGATTTTTCGGACGGGACAGCGGTCACGGCTGACCCACCGGCTATCCGAAAGGAAAGATGAATGCCTGCTCAGAGTTGCGAAGAGATCGCTCGCTTACTGGAAGCGCTGGCTCATCCGTTACGACCGGTTATCGTCACCCTCCTGCGTGAGCAAGAAATGCATATCGGAGAGATCGCGCTTGCTCTGGGAGTGGTTCCGACGCAAGCGGCATCGCATGTGGCGGCATTAGCGGAGGTCGGCATACTGGTCGGCGTCCGACGTGGACCGCTGGATCATTACTACCTGCGAGATTCCCGGGTGTTGCACGCTCTCTGCTTACTGGAACAATTCCGCCGGAGCCATGGTTTGCCCTCATCGGTGCTTTCATAAAAATCCGAAGGAACATAGTAATCCTGCCTGAAGTAATACGAACCTGGAAGGAAAGAAAAAAGCGACCTGACAGAAAATGAAGGAAAGAGGGAGAACTCGTTCGGCGCTCAGACGTAGCCCGTCCGTCGTTTACCCTCCGTACGGGTGCCTCGCGTGGATGGCGCCTCCGATAGTTTGGCTTAGCGGGCGTTCGGTATGCGTTCGGATACCGGTCGCCTGACGAAAACGCAAAATAAGGAGAGCGAAATGTCAGAATTGCGGTTAACGGAGAATGGAACCACCCCTGTACTGAAGGACGGGGCCGCCGACGCGGCGGTGACTTTGGGAACGACTTCCGTCAGCAGGGCGGACATGCCCGCAGGACCGACGGGGAAGCCGCTTCCCCTGCGATTTCCGGACCGGGATTTCGGGAATGCGCAGGATACGGAGTGGTGCGAAGTGTATCGCAACGGGGAATGGAGACGTCTCCGTCTCCATGATTACGAGGCGATCTATCGTATTCCGGGTCTGTATGAACGGCTCTTTCGTGACGCTCTGCGCTGTTGTTCCCCGGAAGAAGTGGTTTCGTTACTTGGAGAGGTACTGAACCGGGCGGAGTTCCCTCCGATGGGGTTGCGCGTACTCGACCTTGGTGCCGGGAACGGGATGGTCGGCGAGGAACTGCGTCGTCTGCCGGTCGGTTACCTGGTGGGTGCCGATATTCTGACGGAAGCCGCCGTCGCGGCCCGGCGGGATCGCCCCGGATTGTATGATGACTATGTCGTTGCCGATCTGACCGATCCGCCGGCATTCGCTTGCGAGGCCCTGCGGGCCGCGCGACTGAACTGCCTGGTGACCGTTGCGGCGCTTGGCTTCGGCGATATTCCTCCGCGCGCATTTGCCCGGGCGTTCAACAGTATTTCCGTTCCCGGATGGGTGGCCCTGAATATAAAGGAGACGTTCTTCTGCGGTGGGGATGATACGGGCTTCTTCCGGTTGTTGCGCTGTCTCTGGGAAGATGGACTGGTTCAAATTGAAGCGATGCGGCGCTACATCCATCGTCGTTCCGTCGACGGGAAACCCCTGCACTATGTCGCGTTGGTCGCCCGAAAATGCGCGGATGTCCCGGAGGAACTGGTGGAAGAGGCAAGCGAGGTCGGGGGCGGTCGCCCGATCCTCTCCTTTGCGCCGTCCTCGCACCGGGAGGCGGAAGAATCCGCGTTACGGAAGGCTCCGCGAATGCAGGACCTTTTTTTCATTCGTCCTTCCGGTGACTGTACGTCATGATCCGCTTTCACGACGTTTCCAAAGCCTATTCGCCGCAGCGGTTTGCCGTCCTTGATCTGAACCTGGAGATCGCCCACGGTCAAACCGTCGCTCTGGTCGGTGGTTCGGGCTCCGGAAAAAGCACCACACTGAAAATGATCAATCGGTTGATCGAGCCCACCTCGGGCTCGATCGACGTCAACGGAACGAATGTTTTACGGAGAGACCCGGTTGCCCTGCGTCGCACGATCGGCTACGTTTTTCAGGGAATCGGGCTGTTTCCCCATATGACCGTCGGCGAGAATGTCGCGGTTATTCCTCGTCTTCTCGGATGGTCGTCCGCTCGTATAGACGCCCGTAACGAGGAACTGCTCCGTCTCGTTCGCCTTCCGCCCGAGGATTACCTTCACCGCTTTCCCAGCGAACTTTCCGGCGGGCAGAGACAGCGGGTCGGTTTTGCCCGGGCTCTGGCCGCTTCGCCGCAGGTGCTCCTGATGGACGAACCGTTCGGCGCACTGGACCCGATCACGCGGGACGAACTGCAGCAGGAGTTCCTCAATCTTCGACGGACGATGGATCTGACGGTAGTGCTTGTGACGCATGACATGACCGAAGCGCTCCTCCTCGCCGACCAGGTGGCGGTCATGCACGAGGGGCGCATACTCCGGATGGGCACGCCCGGCGAAATGCTGCGCTCCCCCGGACATGACTATGTCGCCGCATTGCTGGAAACGCCGCGCCGACATCTGGAAGCGCTTCGGCGCCTCACCGGACGCGAGTCGGTTTCCCATCCGGGAGCCGGAGAGAAAGGCGAGACAGCGAATGAACGGACTGTCCCTGTTGGGAATACGGCTTGACCCCGTCGTTCTGAGACGGCTCGGGGAACAGTTCGAGCGACTGCCTGACTTCCTCGGCGGTCATATCCTGCTGACTCTCACCGCCCTTCTGTTCGGATTGGCGGCCACCGTTCCGCTAACTCTGCTGGCGTTACGAAACGGCGGGTTGAAAGGGGCTCTTCTCGGGGGAGCCAGTATCATTCAGACCATTCCCAGCCTTGCCCTGCTGGCTCTGATGGTTCCCCTGCTCGGGCAGATCGGTTTCGTTCCCGCCCTGATCGCATTGAGCCTTTACAGCCTTCTGCCGATCCTGAGAAACACGGTGACCGGTCTGGAAAGTACCGACCCGGCGTTGCTGGAAGCTGCGGAAGGGGTGGGGATGACGCCGGTCCAAATCCTGCTCCGGGTCCGGTTGCCGCTGGCCCTTCCGGTCATCATCAGCGGGATTCGAACAGCGACGGTCTGGGTCGTCGGGACGGCGACGCTGTCGACGCCGGTCGGGGCGGTCAGCCTTGGGAATTATATTTTTACGGGCCTGCAGACACAGAATCCGTACGCCGTTCTGGTTGGCTGCGTGACGGCGGCGCTGCTCGCCCTGCTTCTGGATTTCCTGATCCGCCAGATGGAGATCGGTGTCCTGGGGCGATCGCGCCGTCGTACTCTGATGGCGGCCCTGGGAGTGGCGGTTGTGGCCAGCGGCGCGCTGCTGCCCCGGTTGCGGGAGGCGATCCGCAAGTCGGACGCGGGGGATACGGGACCGACGGTGGTGGTTGGCGGTAAGGCCTTTACCGAGCAGTACCTGTTGACCGAGTTCCTGACCCGCTATCTGGCCCGGGAAGGGTTTTCCCCTCAAAAGACGGCCGGCATGGGGTCTTCGCTTCTTTTTGATGCGCTTGCCAATGGCAGTGTCGATGTGTATGTGGATTACACCGGCACGATCTTCGCCAATACGATGAAGCGGTCCGATTCTCCGGGGCGTGCGGAAATGTTCCGGCAGATGAGCGATTTTTTGCGTGAGCGGCATGGGATCGTAACCATTGGCAAGCTGGGCTTTGAGAATACCTACGCGCTGGCCTTACCGCGCGCCCGCGCCGAAAAACTGGGGATCCGTACCCTGGAGGATCTACGCCGGTTCGCGCCGGGGTGGGTAATTGGCGGAGACTACGAGTTTTTCGGCCGACCGGAATGGACCCGTCTTCGCAACCGTTACGCGTTCCGCTTCCGAAACCGGGTCCGAATGGATGCCGCTCTGATGTACGACGCCGTACGGCGGGGGCAGGTGGATGTCATTTCGGCGTTCTCGACGGACGGTCGAATCGCCGCTTACGACCTGGTGGTGCTGGCGGATGAACGTCAGGCGTTCCCGCCGTACGACGCCGTGTTGTTTCTTTCAGCGAAGGGCGCCGAGAAGGCGGGATTGACGGAGGCGTTACGACCGCTTGTCGGCCGATTTTCCGATTCGACGATGCGGACGGCCAATCGCATCGTCGATGTGGACGGCGGTTCGGTGCGTGAGGCCGCCGCCTTTCTGGAGCGGACGGTTCTGTCCGGGGGGACGGAGACTCCTCAATCCGTTTCCCCCTGAGGCCCGGCCTGAGGCCCGGGCGGCGTTCCGATCGCGCCCAGACGTTTCAGCAACGGGGTCATGGTCAGGCCCTGAACCACGATGGAAAACGCGACGACGCCGAAGGTGACCGTAGTGATGGTATCGCGTAGCGGAACGGTCTCCGGCAGGGCCAGAGCCAGGGCGAAGGCAAGCGCTCCGCGCAGTCCTCCCCAGAACAGAATATGCTGATGGGCAGGGGAGACCCGAAGTTCGCCCGCCCGGTGAAAAAGCGCGGAGCCTCCGTACACCGCCAGCGCCCGCCCGATCAATACCAGGAGGATGGCGACGCCGATCGCCGACCCGGTCGTCAAAAAGTCCCGATGCGCGAGCGGCATACCGATCAGGAGAAAGATCAGCGAGTTGGCGACAAAGCCGGCATACTCCCAGAACGACAGGACCGCCTCGCGTCCGCGATCGGTGATGGCGCCCAGGGGACCGACATTTCCCAGAAGCAAGCCGGCGGTGAGCGTGGCGAGCACCCCGGAGAGATGGAACTGCTCGGCGAGGAGAAACGAACCGAAGGCGGCGATCGTGGTAAAGGTGATCTCGACGAGATGATCGTCGGTGCGGCCGGCCAGGAGCAATGTGAATCCACCGACCGCCAGCCCGCAAAGAACGCCTCCGAACACCGTGATCAGAAATTGGCCGACGATCCCGACGGGGTTCGGCGCGCCGCCGCCGATCGCGGCCAGCGCCACTCCGAAAAGGACCGCGGCCGTGCCGTCGTTGAACAGGCTCTCGGCTTCCACCAGCAAGCCGAGACGACCATGAACCCGGTTGGCTTTGAAGGTGGCAATCACGGAAACCGGGTCCGTGGCCGAGATCAGCACCCCGAAAAGAATGGCCACTTCCCAGGGCCACTGGAGCAGGTATCGGCTACCGACGGCGACGACTCCGGACGACAGCGCGACTCCTGCCGTGGCCAGGGTGAGAGTGACCGGTAAATCACGACGGACCCCCTTCCAGGGCATCTGAAAGGCGGCCTCGAAGATCAGCGGAGGCAGGAAAGCGGTGAAGAGCAGTTCCTTGGTGAGGGAAAAGCCGGGGGTCAGCGGGGTGAGAGCGATTCCGATTCCGGCGGCCAGCAGGCCGATCGTATAAGGAAGTCGGAGCCGGCGGGCGATCATGGAGACGATCGCCGCAATCAGCAGCAAAACTTCCGTTCGTTCGATAAAGTGTTCCACGATCTGCCTTTCCGGCGTGACGCAACGTTGGGTTCGATATTTCGCGATCAGGACTTCGCGATCAGGACGCGATCAGGACGCGATCGCGGGCCGCATCCATAGGAGCGCCGCGAGGTAGATGGCATAGAGCGTCAGAAGCAGGAAACCCCGCCCGCGTTCCAGCACCCCGCTGCGAGGAGGGTAGGCGCAGAGAGTCAGAATCACTCCGGTAGCCAACCCGACCTGAACGGATGCCGGCGAAAGGCGCATCGGCGCAAGGACCGCCGCCAGTCCGACGATAAAAAGGCCGTTGAAAATGTTACTGCCGAAAATGGTTCCCAGAGCGACCTCCTGATGTCCGCGCAGTTTGGAGAGGACGGTCGTTGCGAGTTCGGGAACGGAGGTACCCAGCGCCACGACGGTGGCTCCGATCACGAAGTGGTCCGCCCCGAACGCGGAGGCAATGCCGACCGCTCCGGAAACGAGAGAACAGAACGGCGCTCCCGGGCCGAACTCCCAGGGTTTGCTCGACGACCTCTCCTTCCAGGGCGGCGGCGCGCGCGTTCCGGGCGGCAAGGACGGTGGCGATGAACCAGAGGACGAACAGACTCAGCAGTATTATGCCATCGGCGCGCGAAAGGTAGCCGTCCAGGGAGAGGACGCCGATGGCCAGCGGCGCCAGAAGAGCGACGGGAAAGTCGCGTCGGATTCCTTCACGCGGGGCGGGCGTCGGGCTGAGCAGCAACGCGGCTCCCAGGATCGCCCCGATATTCACCACGTTGCTGCCGATGGCATCGCCGACCGATACCTGCGGTTCCCCCGACAGCGAGGACATGATGGCCACGGAGAGTTCCGGACTCGACGTCGCAAACGCCGCCACGGTCGCGCCGATGATTCCGGGAGGAATGCGCATCCAGGCGGCCAGACCGACGGAACCGCGAATGAAGAGTTCGCCTCCCAATCCGGCAAAGATCAATCCGAAAAACGTCAGGGGAATATCGTTCAGCATACGAGCATTCTACCGATCAGGACAGGAAGCGGTATCGATCCTGCCCCGGTTTGGCGACTAATTAGACCGTCCGGAGCGGAAAGAGTTGCCCGTTTGCCAACGATGGCCGGGCGGCGCGTTAAATATTAATAACGTATTATATTATAAGATTTTGAGTCATGGGGTATAATATCATCACTCTCTCTTCATATTTCTCCTCTCGTACCGCCACCCGGCGACGGGATTGAGCTTCGCCTGACGGCGAAGCTTTTTTTTGAGCCGGTTCAGAGAACCGATGATCGAACGATACCATTGCGACCGATTTGCATCTGAAACGCGACTTCCGGTTCGGTGCCGACTTCCCGTGTTCTCTTCGGTTTGATAGAATGGGCCATGCTATCAAAAGAGTTGCCACCGCTCAAATTGAGGAAGGAAACGCGCGAGCGGGCGAGCCTTTTGTTCGGCGCGTTATCCCATCCGACGCGTCTGAAAATTGTCGAGCTTTTGAGTTCGGGAGAGAAAACGGTCAACGAGATTGCCGCCACTTTAGGAATCAGTCAATCCGGCGCTTCACAGCATCTCAGCATTCTGACGCGTTCCGGCGTTCTGGTGGTCGAACCTCAGGGGGTCGCGCGATATTATCGGATTCGAGGACCGCGTATTGTTCGAATAATGAATCTGATCGAGGAGTTTTGCGAAGTACATTCCCTGTTCGGCGATCCGGAGGGATCGGGAGAGGTGTCGGCGGAAAACGGCGGCAGTACCGGCCCGGTGCGCTCGGACACGGTTACGACGGATTGACAGGGAACCGACCCCCCTCCTGCCGTTACGAAAGGGAGTAGAGCGCCCGTCGAGGCAAAAGTACGCTCAAAAGATTTGAATTTCTTAATATCATGATATAATCGCCCGGAGCGACGGAGCGGAATGATCCGGCAGGCGAAAAAGGGCGAGGAATGCGAAAACAGCGATCGACACTGGCACATGTGGCTCAACGGGCGGGTGTCTCCCAGGCCACGGTTTCACGATTAATCAGCGGAGATCTGGGCGTGTGCGGTCGCGAGACCGCCGGACGGATTTTCAATGCCATCTCGGACATCGGCTATGTTCCGCCCCCTCGCCGGAGACGTTCGAAGAAGGATCGAACCATGGAGAAGGAGAAAACGGTCGTGCCAAACTCGAACGACCCCTTCCCGTTCCTCACAACCCGGTAACTCTCCCCGGCGGGACCCCTTGCCCCGTCCCCGGTGACGTACGAAACTGACAGTCAGGCGAACCCGCGACGGTCCTTTTGCGCCTTATTTCCGGCAACCTTTCACAGGTATCAGGAATGTCGAATGACATTCGGGCGTTCCGTCGGAGGGGAAATGGAGTTTGATTTTTCGGTCGCCTGGAGAACGGCCCGTAACCTGATTCAGGATCTGATCGCGCTGCTGCCGAATTTTATCCTGGGCGTCGTCGTCTTCATCGCGTTCTATTTCATCGGCAAAACGCTCCGCCTGGTGGTCCGACGTCTGACGGAAAGACATCAGCGGGCGCGGCAGGCGGGACTGGTGCTGGGGCGTCTTGCCAATGGGGCGGTCCTGCTCGTCGGTCTTCTCGTTGCTTTGAGCGTGGTTCTGCCCTCGTTTCAACCGGCTCAGGTCATCCAATTTCTGGGGATCGGCAGTGTCGCCATCGGGTTCGCGTTCCAGGATATCTTCAAGAACTATCTTTCGGGCATCCTGATTCTGCTGACCGAACCGTTCCGCATCGGTGACCAGATCGTCGCCAACGGCTTCGAGGGCACGGTGGAGGACATTCATACCCGGGCAACCACGTTGAAGACCTATGACGGGCGGCGAGTGGTGATTCCGAACGGCGACCTTTTCACAAACTCGGTGGTGGTCAATACCGCTTTCGGAATGCGCCGGACGGAATATGATATCGGTATCGGTTACGGGGACGATATTTCGCGCGCACGGGAAATCATCCTCGGAACCCTGCGCCGCGTGCCCGGCGTTCTGCAGGAACCGGAACCGGACGCTCTGGTCGTTGCGCTGGATGCCAGTTCCATTAATATCCGGGCGCGATGGTGGAGCGAACCGCGCAAAGGGGAAGTGCTGGATGTGCAGGATCGCGCCCTCGAGGCTATCCGAAACGCGCTGACGGAAAACGGCATTGATCTGCCGTTTCCGACCCGCCAGATACTCTTCCACGACCAGACCGAGGAGACCGACGGAGATCGTTCACGGCAACGCGAGGGATGGCCGGCGGGCAGAGGCGAAGCGCCGCGCCCGCGCCCGATCGCCTCGCAATCGGAAAACCCGGTAAGGGATGCCGAACCGGGATTCCGCGGAGCGGGCAAAGACGCAAGCCGCGACGGTCACCGATGAAGGCGCGTTTCTCCCTGTTTTACGAGACGCTTCGCGCGTCGTACTGGTGGATCCCTTCGCTGACACTGGCCGGGAGCGGAGGACTTGCCGTCGTCCTGATCCTGCTGGATGAACGCATCGAGGATAATTACCTGCACCGCTTCGCATGGATCTTCTCCGGCGGGGCGGAAGGGGCGCGGGCTCTGCTGTCGACGGTCGCCGGGTCGGTCATCGGGGTGGCCGGAACAACCTTCACCATCACCATCGCCGTTCTGTCCCTGACCGGCTCGCAGTTCGGCCCCCGCCTGTTACGAGGGTTTCTCCGGGATACGGGGAATCAGTTTGTGCTCGGAACCTTCGTCGGAACCTTTCTCTATTGCCTTCTGGTACTGCGGACCGTTCGCAGTGTCGAGGAGAGCTACTTCGTCCCCCATCTTGCGGTGACCGGAGGAATGATCCTGGCAATCCTCTCCATCGGTGTCCTGGTCTACTTCATTCATCATGTTTCCGTTTCCATACAGGCTAGCAGGGTCATCGGCGGGGTGGCGGAGGAGTTGGAGAAGGCCATCGATCGACTTTACCCGGAGGAGGTCGGCGTGGACGACAGAGAGGACGTCGCTTCGTCCTCCGGGGAAGGACGCGAACCGGCGGAGGGGGGCAGGGAGTCCATCTTGGCCGAACGGAGCGGATATATCATGGCGATCGACGGTGAATCGGTGCTTGAGCTGGCAAAGGAGATGGAAACCGTGATCCGTTTGCGGGCAAGGCCGGGACAGTTCCTCATCGCCGGGAGCGAGATCGCCTCCATCGCCCCGTCGGAGAAGCTTCCCCCAGATTTCGGCCGGAGAATCCGGAACACCATGACGCTGGGAGATCGACGAACGGCGCCGCAGGATGTCGAATTTCTGATTCTGGAACTGACCGAGGTGGCAGTGCGCGCGCTATCTCCGGGCGTCAACGATCCGTTTACGGCGATCCAGGCACTGGATCGCCTGACCGCCGGTTTTTGTCACCTGGCGGGGCGAGTCATACCCTCCGGCCGACGTTATGATACGTCCGGAAACCTGCGCGTCGTCGCCGCCACCGTCACGTTCACCGATCTGGCGCAGACCGCCTTTCGCGAAATCGGGCATTATGTCCGAAAAGATCCGGCGGTTTCCCGGCGATTACGGGAGAGTTTCGAGCAGATACGGGCGTGCGCTCCGACGGAGGAGCAGCGGGCGGCGATTCACACGTTGTATTCGGAGTTCCGAGACGGAGAGGAAACCGTCCTCCCGACCTCCGGGAAATGAGGAAACGGCCAGCATCAATCCACCCTCCTTCGGTCCGGGCGCCGGCAGCGCCCCGGTCGGAAACCGGAGCGCCGCCGGGCCGTGAAGTGTCTACCCTTCTCCGTAGGAAGGCAACCCGTTCCGTGAAGCCGGACGGACGGCGGCTACCTGCGGCAGCAGACGGCGAAAACGGTCGGCGTACAACTGCGCCAGCGCGAACGGCTGAGAGTTGTTGGCCCGGGCAAGCGATTCGGTGACGGTGACCAGCAACCGATTGCCGACATAGATGGAGGCCCAGGCGTCATCAGGACCGCGCCAGACACGGACATTGGCTCCCATCGGTTCGACCATGCCCAGGATGGGCACCAGTCTCTCACGAATGATCCCGGCGCGTTCCTGTGCGGAATAGCCCCCGGCATCCTCCAGACGCATGATGACTTCCCCACCCAGGCGGATCTCAGTGCTGGTATCGGGCGTCACGTTCGGCCAGGCGTCCTGCCCTGCGGCAAAGGCGATGCCGGTCAGGGAAGCGGCGCCCAGAAGGGCGGCGAGGATCGGACGGACCGACGGTCGGCGTAGCGGGAGTCCGCGGAGGATGTTGGTAGGTTGTGCATTCATTTTGAATCTCCTTTCACGTGGCTCCGCAGTCCGTTTTGTCCGGATTCTCCATGGCTGGCACCAGCGGTGCGGAGCCTGTTGCCACTCGATGGTTATTCCGTTTTCAGCCAGCCTATCATCTTTGGGGGCGGTAATTGCTCACCCTTTATAACACGGGTGGGACGGGGAATGGGTTTCCCATGGAAATCATTGATCGTATGACGCCATTAAGCGCCGAAAACCGACCTTCACAGTTTTTAATATTTGTTAATATAATGATAAATTAAAATAATGGAGCGTGGCAAGAATGAGGACCATGGATTAGGTCCCGGAGGGGAGGGGATGGTCGTGCAGGAAGCGTTCGATCATGTCGGTTTCGGCGTCGCTGAGACGGAACCCGACGGCACCGATCACGCCCGCTGTCTGACCGGGGCGGCGCAGTCCGACGATCGCGCCGGTGACCGCCGGATGCCGCAGGGTCCAGGCGATCGCCACTTCGCCCGCGTTGCGCCCGTGCCGCTCGCCGATCGCCTTCAGAAGCTCCACCAGTTCGAGGTTGCGGGTCAGGTTCGGCTCCTTGAAGTCCCGGTTATTTCGTCGCCAGTCGTCGTCGGGCAGGGCGGCGATCCGTTCGCGGGTCATGGTTCCGGTGAGCAGACCGGACTCCATCGGAGAGTAGACGATGACGCCGATGGCATGCTCCCGGCAGTACGGCAGTATTTCCGTCTCGATGCCACGTTCGATCAGGGAGTAGGGGGGCTGTAGCGAGGTAATCGGCGCAATCGCCCCGGCGCGTTTCATCTGGGCGACGGAGAAGTTGGAGACGCCGATAAAGCGGACCTTACCCTCCTGTCGTAGCGCGGCGAGCGTGGCCCAACCCTCCTCGATGTCCTCATCCGGTTGCGGCCAATGGATCTGGTAGAGATCGATCGCGTCGGTTTTCAGACGGCGCAGGCTGTTCTCGCATTCGCGCCGGATCGAATCGGCTTTCAGGTTCGGAGTGATCTCACGCCTGTCGTTCCAGGCGCGTTCGCATTTGGTGAAGACGTAGGGACGGGTTCCCTTCCACTCCGAGAGGGCACGGGCGACCACCTCCTCGGAGTGCCCGAGGCCGTAGACAGCGGCGGTATCAATCCAGTTGATGCCCGCTTCCAATGCCTCATGGATTGCCGCGATCGAGTCTTTATCGTCCTGATGGCCCCAGGCGAACCGCCATCCCGACCCGCCGATCGCCCATGCCCCGAACCCCAGCACCGAAATATTGAAATCACTGGTTCCCAGCCGTCGAGTTTCCACGCTTTTCTCCTTCTTCGTCCGTTCCACTGTACCCGAACAGGTCCCGGAACCGGGACGGACAACGAAAATAATGACTATGGCAGACACAACAACAATGTTATTTGTTCTCTTTAATTGAAAACAAAAAAATGATACCGTAAGGTGGAGGTTATGATAATGCCGAACTTTCAGCCGCCTGCGGTTAATGCCAAACAACGTCTTTACGGACTGCTGCAGGCTCTCTTTGCGGCAGCCAATGTAAACTTCGTCGAAGGTCCCGATCCGAACGGGGTCAGTGTCGCCGCCCAGGTCGAGGCGTTGGTCAATGAGATCATTGACGCTGCCGTGGCGGAAGCAAAGAGTCGGGCGGCGTAGCAAGACGCCGTCGTACATTCGCTGCCGATTCGATGAGGAGCCAAGTCATGCCATGAGCGGGTTTGTCAGGCCGAATGGCACCCCATTTCCACCTTTAGTAAAATCCCGCCTCGCGACGACAGAGTGATCGAAAATATCTGTGTTAAAGGTACACTATGTCACTCTCGGAGCTTGCGGAGGAGAACCTCGGTCTCTTCAAAGCCGGAAGCTATCTTGCCCCGTCCGGCCGTCCCGTCACGTTCGCGGATGCGCTCTCCGCCGCCTGCCTGGGAACGATCCTTTACTCTCCCGAAACGCTGGAAGACCTGCTGGCGAAGCGTACGGAGGGGGAAGGATCGGTTCCCTCCCTGGAAATAACGGGCGAAACCACCGGACAGGCATTACGTCGTCTCGTCGTTGACGAGGAGGTCGCCGGGGTCGTCGCCCTTAACTTTGCTTCAGCGCGGAACCCGGGCGGGGGATTTCTGACCGGGGCGAAGTCGCAAGAGGAGGACCTGTGTCGCGCTTCGGTGCTTTATCCCTGCCTGTTGCGGCAGCCCGCCTACTACGATGCGAACCGGGCCCGGCGGTCGGCACTCTACACCGATCACGTTATCTACTCGCCGGAGGTCCCGTTCCTGCGCGATGAGCAACGCCGCCTGCTCGAAGTACCGTTCAACGCTTCCTTTATCACCGCGCCCGCTCCCAATGCGGGCGCCGTGCTGAAGAACTCTCCGCAGGAAGCCCCGCTGCTCGCCCCGACCTTCGCCCGACGTATCCGTTACGTCCTGACCGTTGCCGCCGCACATCGGCACCGTACCGTCGTTCTCGGAGCCTGGGGCTGTGGCGCGTTCCGCAACGACCCCGACCAGGTCGCTCCGATTTTCCGCGATGCGGTTCGCGACCGCCGTTTCGCCGGAGCGTTCGACCGGATCCTCTTCGCCATCTACGACACCGGCAAGGACGGGAAGATTCGCAAAGCCTTTGACCGGGCGTTGTCCTGACGGAGTGGGAACTTTCGCAGTCTGCCGATTGCATAGGGAAGAGGAGAAAACAACATGAGCCGAGAGTTTTGGGTATTCATTGGGCTGATCGTCCCGACGATGGCAGGGCTTTTCGCCATCGCCGTGCGGGACACGGCTGCGCCACGGGGTGAGCGGCTGGAGAGACCGAAACGCCTCCCGGTTCCGGCAAACGCGCGGAAGGCGACATTCGCCGGGGGCTGTTTCTGGGGAGTGGAGGAGACGTTTCGGAAAGCGCCGGGTGTCGTCGATACCCGCGTCGGGTTCACCGGCGGGACCTCGCCGAACCCGACCTACGAAAGCGTTCATCAGGACCGGACCGGACATGTCGAGGCCGTCGAGGTGACCTTCGATCCGACGAAGACAAGCTACGAAAGACTGGTCCTCCTTCTCTTCACCGCCCATGACACCACCCGTCCGGGCATCCGCGATTCCGCCATGGGAAGGCAGTACCGTTCTTTCATCTTTACCCACGACGCCGCTCAGGCGAGCATCGCGCAACAGACGCTCCGGACCCTGTCGAAGAGCGGCAAATATCAGGGCGCCCCCCGTCCCATCGCCACGGCCATCCGTCCGGCAACGATCTTCCAACCCGCCGAGGAGTACCACCAGCGCTACTACGAAAAACGCGGAATGGCCTCCTCCTGTGCCCTGGAACCGCCTACTCGATGAGCAGCCAGGTCATGCCGTGGGCGGGGACGGTGAGCGGGACCGTCGCCCGGTACGTCCGGTCGAGTTTGTAGGAACGGGGCTTTCCGCCGTCGATGCGAATCCGCGCCGTCTTTGTCAGGCCGGTGTAGTAAAGCGGAAGGGAATAGTCGGTCGTGATCGGCGCGTTCGTCGGGTTGTGCAGTACCGCCAGTCCCTTTTCCTTGCCGAACGGGTCGACATGCAGCAGACCGTCGAGGTTGCGTCCGTCCGGACGCGCCAGATGGATCACATCCGCGTCCAGCAGCGGACGGTGCTTTTTATACAGGTCGACCCATCGCCGAACCACCGCTTTCGTCTCCGGCGAGTCGAAGAGGCGCGGACCACGGTAACAGGCCTGTACGCCCGACATGAAGTTCTGGGCGAGATGTTGACCGTACGCGTCGAGGTGGTCCTTCAGCGGTTCCAGCGTCGCCGCCGCCCCGCCACCATGGTACTCGGACAGCGGGACGAACATCCAGCCCATGCTCGGAGCCTTGAACCAGGTGCCGTCGTAGATGTTCTGACGTCCCAGAATAAACTGTTGCTCTCGTGGCAGCGACCAGTTCGTCTCCCGGTACCCCATCCCGGTCTTGTTCGAACCGTTCAGGAAGTACCAGTCGGGGACATTGAGATAGACCCCTCGTTCCCGGCACCACCGGTAGAAATCCGTTATCGCCTCCCACTGCCGCCACTGCGAATCATTCAGGCCGCGGTGGCCGGGGTGCGCGGTCGAAGCGCAAACGTCGCCCGGGTAGGAACCGTCGTGCTCCACCAGACGCAGGCAGGTCTCCTCGATGAAGGATTTCACCTTACGGAAGTAGTCCTGTCCCCAGCGACCGCACAGGCAGGGCGAATTGCCGAAGATCGCGCCCCCGGTCTTCCCGGTTTTCGGGTGGATCACATCCTCGTCGTCGTTGATGCGGCGACTGGCGAGCAGTGAGTACCCGCCGAGTTCGACGCCCTTGCTCCGTCCGTAGTCGACCAGTTCCCGGATCGTCCGTCGGTAGGCCGGGTCCTCGCTTTCCATGTTGAAACCGCTGCCGAAACTGAGGATCACCATCTCGAAGCCGACCTCGGCGCACTGATCGATCGCGTTCCGGACCGTCTGCGGGTCGGCGTTCCGGGCGTGCATCAGGATCGGGTTCTCCGTCGCCCAGGGGGCGAGAACCCGGTACATCCGGCGCAGGGCCAGTCCGCGCCGCTCTCGTTCGGTGCTATCGTAGAGGAGTTCGAAGGTGCGAAAGGTGGTAAAGGTCGTGCCGGGGGCGATATCGACATCGGGTCCGAGAGGCGGACGACACTCCAGGAGGTTCGGTGTTTTGCGGTTATAGTTGACCTGCGTTTCGTACTGCGGGTCGGGGACCCAGTGGACCGTTTTGCTCGCCGATTTCGGGTCCATTCCCTGGAAGGCGTAGTCGCTGTCGACGTGCAGGTTCGGGTATTCCCACCGGGTCGGCTCCTCCACATACGCTTCCGGTTCGACGGTCGCCAGAATTTCGCTTTTGAAAGCGTTGAGACGGATCGGCTTTCCGGTTCCGTTGGTCACGGTCACCCACTTGGCAAGAACCGGGATTCCGTCGTACATCTCGTAATGAACGTCCACGGTGAGTTCGGGCGGGAGGCCGTCGGGCGGGGCGAATTTCAGAGTGACGCTCGCGCCGCGCGGCGGCCAGGTCGTATTCGAGGCGTAACGGGCCTGTTTCCAGGGGAAGCGGGCGGCGATGCCCCCGGTAGCGACCCCGACGCAGCGGAACGCCTTCGGGTCCGCCGTCAACCGGTCGATCCAGTCGGAGCGCAGGTAGGCGTAGTCGGGTTGCCCCATCAGTCCGCCGACCGCGTACTCGGTTCCGTCCAGGGTCAGGCTCGCCTCGGGCTTGACGCCGCGGACGAACGACTCCTTCGTCGTCAGGCAGTCGAGGGCGACGGTCGCCGCATTCGGCGTCACCCGCCAGACGCGTCGGATCAACCCGTTGGTCAGGATCAATTCATTGGCGGCGTCACCACGTCCGGCGCGAGCGGTCTGCGCTATCGGAGCGACCAGCCAGTCGCCCTCGGCGGGCTTACGTTCGGTTTCGGTCAGGGGCGGCAGGGCGGAAAGCATCGTCGGGGTTCCTTGCGCGAAGTCGGAGTGAGCGACCGCGCGCGGCATCGACAGCGAAACCAGAAGAATTCCCGAAAGAAGGAGCGATAGGCGGGCGGTCATATCTCTCCATTGGTCGCCGTCGGACCGAATTCCTGCGGACGATTCGCCGACGCTCAGATCGCCGACGGGGACGACTCGACGGACGCCGCAGGGAAATAAAACGGGGTGAGGAGGGCGCGGTCCTCGGCGGTCATGCGATAGGGGCGCAGCGTCTCCTTATGGAGATAGATTCCTTTCTGACGACCGACCGCCGCCAGGTCGCCGTTGCCGTTGAAGAATCGGTATTCCACCCAGGCCGACGCCGGTTTGAGTTCGATGATCCGCGCCTCGGCCCGGACGGTCTCGCCAAAATAGAGGGCTTTTTTGTAACTGATCTGCGTCTCCATCAGCACCGGGATCACGCCGCGTCGGTCGGCCATCTCCCGCACCGAGAGACCCGCCGCTTCCACCAGTTTGAGACGTGTCACTTCCATCCAGCGGATGTAGGTGATATTGCTGACGTGTCCGGAAAAGTCGATGTCGAACGTATGAATCTCGAAGGAGAGAACGAGCGGTTGCATATCCTTATTATGCCGGGCGGATGCGATAAAATGACCGTGTGAGCGTTACTTCCGTCGCCGTTCCGTTGAAAGTCTACCGTGGGCAGACGCCCGATCCGCGGGCCGCCACGAAGGAGGCGGTCGCCGTTCTCCGTAAGGGGCGGATTCCGATCGTTGAAATCTTCTATTCGCTGCAGGGCGAGGGAGGGCGTGTCGGTCAGGCGACCGTGTTCGTGCGTGTGGCCGGATGCAGTCTGGCCTGCTCTTTCTGTGACACCGACTTCCGGGTGCGTCGTGAGATGACGGTCGAGGCGATTGTCGAGGAGGTTCTTGCCTTCGGCGGTTCCTGGGTCTGCCTGACGGGCGGGGAACCGACCCTGTACCAGTTGCAACCGCTCTGCGACGCTCTCCATGCGGCGGGCCTCAAACTCCAGGTCGAAACCAACGGCATGCATCCGCGCCCGGACTGGGGACTGGATCATGTGACCGTTTCGCCGAAGGAGTCGGAGGGCGGGCATCTGCACCCCTGGTACCTGGATCACGCGACGGAGTTCAAGTATGTGATCGACGGGCCGGAGGACCTGGAGCGTGCCCTGGCGAATCCGACCGCCGGTCGTCCGGGGGGACCGACGCTCTTTATTCAGCCGAACGCGCTTAACCCGGACGCGGTTGGCCTCTGTATCGACGCCGTGCGGGCGCACCCCGATCGCCTGCGCCTCTCCCTTCAGACCCATAAAATCCTGTCCATCCGGTAGTGTCCATGATGATCCGCCTCTGTGAAACCGATGCCGACCGGGCGAAAGCGATGGCGATCCGCTTTGCGGTCTTCGTGGACGAACAGAACGTCCCTGCCGAACTCGAACCGGACGAGTACGACGCCGAGGCGATCCATCTGCTGCTGGAGGACGGCGATACCGCCTTCGGCACGGCGCGGATCACGGATCGGGGGAACGGGATCGCAAAGATCGGGCGGGTGGCGATCCTGAAGCCGTTCCGGGGCAAAGGGTTCGGTGCGATACTGATGCGCCATATCCTGGAGATCGCCCGTGAGCGTCGTTTCACCGTCGCGGCGCTCGACGCCCAGACCTACGCCCTCCCGTTCTACGAGAAACTCGGTTTTGTCGCCGAGGGGCCGGAGTTCGACGACGCCGGCATTCCGCATCGCCGAATGACCCGTCCCCTGTGATCTGCCTGTGATTTCCCCGTCACGGGAGGATCTTGTCAGACCTGTTCGCCGACGACATCCACGCCCTCATCCTCGGGGCGAAAATCGTAGGCGTCGCCATGCCGGATATGATCGATCGGCTCGTCGGTGAAACGCGCCCGGAATGTCAGGTCGGGATGGCGGACGTACTCCTCGGTTCCGCGCGGGAGGGTCACGGCTCCGTTCGCCCGGAACCATTCGATCCAGTGGGTCAGGGCGATCATCGGGCGGGGCGTTTCCGTCCGGTTCGGCATTCCGGCGTGCCAGAGGCGCGAATCACGGATCAGAACGCTGCCCAGACGGGCGGACGGCTGAAGCGGCGCGGCGATCGAACGCTGTTCGGCCAGCATCTTTTCGGTCAGGGTGATGCCCTCCAGTCCGTGCGGGATCGGGGCGAGGTGGCTTTTCGGCCAGAGTTCGATCGCACCGTTCTCCGGGCTCATGTCGACCACCGGGATATTGATGACGAACCCGTGCGGCGGATGGTCGAAAGCCTGCCCCGGCCAGAGCGGGCCGAAGTCGAAATGGACCGGCTGCCGCTGCTCGCCGGGCATCGCCGTATTGCCGCTGTACATGTCGCAGACCATCCGTCGGCCCGTGGCCGCGCGGGTCAGTTGAATGACCGGGTCGTTCACCAGGATATCCCGGAACAGGTAAGGCGGGAAGGGCGGGGCGGTCTGCTGCAGATTGCCGGTAATCCAGTTGAACGGTGCGTCCGAGCGCGTGAGGATCTGCGGAATATCGGCGAACATCCGCTCGCGTATTTGCCGCAGGTGCTCCCGATCGACGATGTCGTTCAGCACGACGAAACCGTCCGTGCGCAGGGACGAAAGCGCGGCGGCCAGGGTTTCCGGAGCCATTTGTCCGGCCTGTACCTCTGCCGGAGAAACATCGATAAAATTCAAAACCTTTTCCTCTTTTCTCTCGAAATCAAGTCGACATCCGGTCGACATCAGGGGACTGCGGTCCGGCCCTTCCCCGTCGCCGGTGGGATGCTCCGACGATACCGCACCGTTGCCGTAACGTTACGACATTCTGGCATAGGGGATTGAGCTTGTCAAGCGGTATAGTAGGTTTTGTGGAGAAGGATCGGGTCGGGCGGAATATTACGCTTCGAGACATCGCCGAGCGGATGAACCTTTCGGTGACGACGGTCGCGGATGCGTTGAAGGATCGTCCGAACGTTCGGGTGGCTCCGGCCACCCGCGAAGCCGTTCGTCAGGAGGCCGCCCGGCTGGGGTATCAGCCGAACGTTTTCGCCCGGCGACTGGTGAACCGCCGCGCCGGAAACCTGATCGGCCTGGTGAGCAAACGCTTCTCCGGCTATCACATCCGGGAACGGCAGTACACCCAGTTGCATTGCGCCCTGGCGGAGACCGAGTACGAACTCGCGTTTGTTTCGGCGGCGCATCAGGAGCGTCTGGCGGAGGCGGTGAACGGGTTTCTTCGATTGCAGCCGGCGGCCCTGCTCTGGGCGACGGAGTGGAAGGACCCGCCCGCGCTGGAGGCGGCCCTGACCGAGTATATCGAGGCCGGGGGGATCGTCGTCAGCTTCGATGACGACCGCGACGTCCCGTGTGACAGTGTGGTCTTTGACGAGATCGAACACGCCGAACTGGCGATGCGTCATCTGCTGGAACTGGGCCATCGTTTCATCGGAGTGGGCCTCGACGAGTGGCCGCACGGTCTGCATGCGCAGGGGGTCTTTCGCGCGCTGACGGCCTGCGGTCTCGATCCGGAGCGGCATCTCCGCTTTTATCCGAGCGGCGACTGGCACGATTTCGAGGACGGGACGGCGACGGCGGAGGCGTGGCTCGCTCAGGCGGACCGGCCGGCGGCGATGTCGCTGTTCAACGACCGGAAGGCGGCCGGGTTCATTCGACGCGTCACGGACGCCGGGGTACGGGTCCCGGAGGACGTTTCGGTGATCGGGCACGACAACGAGAACTTCTGTCCGTACCTGGCGACGCCTCTCACCACGGTCACCCGCTTCGAATCGCTGATCGTCGAAACCGCGCTCGAACTGCTGCGCGACCGCCTGGAACGGCGCTATGTTGGTCCCCCGCGCCGTCGGGTCATCCGCTCCCGCGTGATCGTTCGCGCGTCGACCGCGCCCGTCCGCGGGCCGGGAACGTGATCTCCTGTTGCCTTATATGTGTTAAATATGTTACAATGACCTCACCACCTTCGGATGTCGGCGTGCAAAGCAGCGGCGCGGCATGCCCGGCGTTGAGGCTCCTTTTCTCTCAACGTTCCAAAAAACACCGTGGTTGACACTGCGCTTCCCTGGCGGTGAATGCGAAAACGAACAAAGATGATGATTCCAACGCTTCGCGGTTGCTTTCTGTCCCTGATCTGTCTGCTCACGCTGGCGACGGTCGCGCGACCGGCAGTGGATGAGACTCTGGCCGCGAAATACCGAGATATCTCCGCCACCATCGATGCCGATGCGATGGCTGCGACCGTCCGGACTCTGGCGACCGGTGGTTCCCGGGTCGTCGGATATCCGGGCGAACGCAAGGCCGCCGAGTATGTCAAAGCGCAGTTTGACGAGCTTTTCGGGGCGGCGAACGTTAAAACCGAGGAGTTCGAAGCCACGACTCCGGTCGACCGCGGCGCGACCCTTTCCGCCAACGGCCGGCAGTACACGCTCTACTCGCTCTGGCCGAATGTCATCCGCACCTCGCAACTGCCGCCCGAGGGTCTGGACGGTCCGCTGATCTACGCCGGGGATGGCTCCCTCTCGTCGTTCAACGGCAAGGACATCACCGGCAGCGTCGTCCTGCTCGACTTTAACTGCGGTCTCGAATGGATGAACGCTCCCCGACTCGGCGCGAAGGCGGTTATCTTCATCGAACCGGATCGCACCATGCGCGGCGAGGCCGAAGCCAAGTTCATCGGGGTTCCCATCTCCATCCCGCGCTTCTTCATCAAACGCTCCGACGCCGCCGCTCTCCAGGCTCTGGCTCTCGGCCGCAAGAACGTCATGGCCCATCTCACCGCGAACATGAAATGGGAGAAGGTGACGTCCAAAAACTTTATCGGGGTGTTGCCCGGACAGAGCAAGGACCCCAAGATCGCCCGACAGGTGATCGTCGTTCAGGCGTACTACGACGGCATGTCGATCGTACCCGCTCTGGCCCCCTCGGCCGAGAGCGCCACCGGCCTGGCGGGACTTCTGCAGACCGCGCGCACGTTCAAGAAGATCGGCCACGAACGGACCATCTGGTTCCTCGCCACCTCCGGTCACTTTCTCGGATTGCAGGGCGTCCGCGAATATGTGAACAACCATATCGATGAGTGGCAGGTGCCCGGTCCCTTCGAAAAACTTCTGCATACCGGACTCTTCGGCCTGGTCTTCGGCCCGGAAAAGGAGATCAAGGACCCGATCTACCTCTGGGTCGGCCTGGACTTCGCCACGCAGAGCAACACGATGGGGGTGTTCTACAAAGGCTGGTACTTCGACGTTCGCGAAGATACGCAAAAAGATTTCTCGGACATCGCCCGCGCCGCCCGCGAAAACAACGACAAGGTCGCCGAGGTCTTCGGCTATGAGGCGAAGAAGCGGTTTCAGGACGGCGTCAACCCGGTCGATGGAAAATCCTGGCGCAACTTTATCCCCGGCAAGCCGGCATTCGACTCCGAGGCGGTCGGCATGGCGGGCGGCTACGGCGTGACCTTCGCCACCATCGACGACGCCCGTAACCTGGTCGATACGCCGTTCGATACCTTCGAGCGGGTGAATATCGCCAACCTTTCCCAGCAGATGCAGACGTTCCTCTGTCTGTTTCAGCATTATCTCAACGATCCCAACGATCCCAACTCGCCGCCGGGAAAGGCCGTACCGATTTACAAGCCGTCGCAGTGGACCCGGATGGGACTGCGAAACGGGTTCGCCACCGTCGTCGGGCGCGTCCGGGAGTATAATCCGCGCAAGTCACTGGTGCCGAACGACCCGGTGCCGGACGCCCTGGCCGTTTATCCTTCCCTGACCCCCGGCGCGGGAACCCGCCCCGGTCAGAAATCGTTCCTCGGCGTTCGCGGATACTGGGTGCAGTACGTCAACAACGGCGACGGCAAAAGTGATAACGCCACCAACTTCAAGTTTGTCGGCGTCCCGACCCGCACCGTCGATAACACCAACCATTCGGTCGGCGCGTACCATCTCGATCCCGAAACCGGGGACATCGATTTCGCGCCCGACAAGGGGGTCTCCGGCGCGGACTATCCGAGCGATATCAGTATCACCACCGGGCGCAAGGACGTGACCGTCGTCGTCTTCCCCTGTGTCGCCACGGCCATCTACGATCTGGTCGACCAGCAGGCGTTGCGCACCCTTTCCACACTGACCATCTTCGACGGCGTCTCGAACGGCGAACCGCGACAGTACGGCTACACGCTTCCCCGGCCGGAACCGGGCGTCTCCTATGTCGAGGACGCCGCTCTGATCTTCGCCCGGCGTGGCAATGAGTACGGCGATCAGAACCCCGGTTCTCCCGCTTCCCAGGGGGAAGGCCAGGGTGGGGGTGGCGCCGGATCGACCAACAAACTGCGCCAGTTCAAGATCCTGATGGGCGCGGGACCGGCGGCGACCCGCTTCCTGCTCATCAACTCGACCGAGAAGAACCCGGAGGGCGAGGGGTATGTCATGGGCGCCGGGACCGGCCCCAACGCGACGGACTCGTCCCGCTCCGCCTCGATCATCCACACCGCCCTCAAAGTCGCCAAGGACATGTGGGCGCTCGACGACTTCCGGATCAAGCGTCTTCTCAAAAACAACATCAAGAACGAGGGCGTGATCGAACTCCATGCCAACGCCGCCGAGGCGATCAAGAAGGCGGAGGTCGCTCTCGCCGCGCGCGATTACGAGACGTTCGACTCCTGGTCGCGCGCCGCCTGGGGGTATGAGTCCCGCGCCTATCCGAACGTTACCAAGACCCAGCAGGACGTGGTCAACGGAGTCATCTTCTATCTGGCTCTGATGATTCCGTTCGCCTACTTCCTGGAGCGGCTGTTCTTCGGCTTCTCCGACCTGAAGCGCCAGCTGCTGGCGGCGGCCCTGATCTTCGTCGGCGTGTTCATCGTGTTCGCCATCATCCATCCGGCGTTCCAGATCTCGCTGAACCCGGGCATCATCCTGCTGTCGTTCATCATGCTGTCCCTGTCGGTGCTCGTCACCGTCCTGGTCTGGCAGAAGTTCGAGGCGCAGTTGAAACAGCAGGCCCGGGAGAATCTGGGAACGCACGACAAGGACGCCGGAACGGGCAGTATCGCGGTGGCGGCGTTCGCTCTGGGCGTTTCCAACATGCGGCGGCGTAAGGCGCGTACCACGCTGACCTGTATCACCCTGGTCATGCTGACCTTCACCGTGCTGGCGTTCACGTCGATCGTCCAGAACCTGCGGTTCAATCAGGTACCCGCGCCGGGGACGCCGCGTTACGCCGGCATTCTGCTCCGCGACCCGAACTGGAACTCTCTCCAGCAGGTCGCCTACCGGCAACTGGACGACGAGTTCGGGCAGGTGCGAACCGTCGCCCCGCGTGCCTGGTTCCTCGGAACCCAGCCGGGCGAGCAGACGTTCCTCACCCTGAAACGCGCCGACCGTGAGTTCGGGGCGAAGGGCGCGGTCGGGCTGTCGCCGCAGGAAGCGCAGGTGACGCGTGCCGCCGATGCGCTGGTCGCCGGACGCTGGTTCGAACCGGGCGACCGTCAGCACATCATCCTGCCGCGCAAGATCGCCGACTCGCTCCGCATCACCGATGCCGATGTCGGCAGTGCGAAGGTGCAGTTCTCCGGTCAAAACTATACGGTAATCGGCATACTCGACCAGGATCGCTTCAAGCAGATCACCGACCTGGACCAGGAGCCGTTGACCCCGGTCGACTTCGTGCAGATGGCGCAGCTTCAGCGGCAGGGCAAGACCGATAACTCGTCGGGCTTCCAGCAGTACCTGCACCTCGACCCGGATGTCATCTTCTTCATCCCGTACCGGACGATGGTCAACCTCGGCGGCGACCTGCGTTCGGTGGCGATCGGTTACGGCGAGGACAATGCCGGCGTTCTCACCGACCTGAAGAACAACCTGATGAAGCGCGTCGACATGAACCTCTACGCATCGCAGAACGGCAAGATCGACCGCTTCTCCTCGATCGGGTCCAACAGCAGCAAGGGGTTCGAGACGATCATCATCCCGATCCTGATCGCCGCCCTGATCGTTCTCAACACGATGCTCGGCTCGGTCTTCGAGCGCGTCAAGGAGATCCATACGTTCTCCTCGATCGGTCTCTCGCCGACCCATATCGGGACGCTCTTCATGGCCGAAGCGCTCGTCTTCGCGATCATCGGCGCGGTCTCCGGATACATTCTGGGTCAGTCCGTCGCTCAGGGACTGTTCCTGTATGAGAAGGTCAGCGGAAACGTGATCGGCCTGTCGCTCAACTTCTCGTCGCTGTCGGCGGTTCTATCGACGCTGATCATCGTGGCGGTCGTTCTGCTTTCGACGCTCTGGCCGGCGAAGAAGGCGTCGGAGGTCGCGACCCCGGCGATCCAGCGTTCGTGGCAGGTGGCCGATCCCGAGGGCGATACCTGGCGCATCCGTCTGCCGTTCGCGGTCACCGGCGATCAGGCGGTCGGCGTCAACGGCTTCCTGGCCGAATGGTTCGCTTCCTACGAAGGGTACTCGGTCGGCGACTTTATCACCGAGGGCATCTATCGCGAGACGTTCACCGCCGACAACGGCGAGGCGTTCCGGATCGGCTGCAAAGCGTGGCTGGCACCGTTCGACCTGGGCGTCTCCCAGCATATCAAGCTGGAGACCGTTCCGACGGACCTGCCGGACGTCTTCGACCTGAAACTGACCCTCACCCGCGTTTCCGGCGACGTCTCCAACTGGAAGCGGGTCAACCGGCGGTTCCTGAACACCCTTCGCAAGCAGTTCCTGATCTGGCGCACGCTCAGCGCGACCGAGCGGGAGCGGTATCTGGAGGAGATGACCGCCAAGGCAACGCATACGGAGGGCGGCCCGGAGACCGGTCCCGAGGCTGCGGTCGCGGTTCCCGCATAGCAATGAATTTCCGGCATTAGTAACGATAAAGGACACGGTTGTGAGCGAGGAATTTGACGAAAGCAGAGAAGAGCGTCGCGAGGCGATGGAGCGGTCCGGCAACGATATCGCCGCGGCCCGAGATCGCGTCGAGGATACCGCCGGTGACGAGGAGACTCTTTACCAGGAAGGGTTTACCATCAAGACCCTGATCGGGGCGTTCTTTGTCGCTCTGATCATGATGCCGGGGGCGATCTACCTGGGACTGGTGGCCGGGCAGGGACTCGGCGCGGCCGCCCAGTGGGTCACCATCGTGCTCTTCGCCGAGATCTGCCGCCGTTCGTTCCTTCCTCTGTCCCGACAGGAACTCTATCTGCTGTTCTACGTGGCGGGCGGACTGTCCGCCGCCGCCCTCGGCGACCGGGGCATCTCCGGAGGACCGCTGGGCTTCCTGATCTGGAACCAGTATTTCGTCCAGAGTCCGCAGGCGGCGGCGATCGCGCGCGAGGTGCCGTGGTTCGCGACCCCGCAGCCGGACGCCGCCGGTATCGCCGAACGCACCTTCTTCAGCAAGGACTGGTTCGGGCCCCTGGGGGTGCTGGTCGTCAGCCAGTTGCTCGAACGCGTCTCCTGGATTCCGGCCGGGTATATCCTGTTCCGCGCCACGTCCGACGTCGAACGTCTGCCGTTCCCGCTGGCGTCCGTCGCCGCGTCCGGTGCGACCGCGCTGGCGGAAGCCTCGTCGAAGGAGGAGTCCTGGCGCTGGCAGATCTTTTCCACCGGAACGACCATCGGTCTGGTCTTCGGCGCCATCTACACGGCGATTCCCGTCTTTACCGGGGTCGTGTTCGGAACCGCGCTGACCATCATTCCGATCCCGTTCGTCGACCTGATGCCCTCCACCGAAACCATCCTGCCCGCCGCGCCGATCGGGATTACCGGCGACCTCGGCAGCGTGCTCGTCGGGTTCATCCTGCCGTTTGAAATGGTGCTCGGGTCGTTTGTCTCCTCGTTGATCTGCAATCTGGTTCTGAACCCGATCTTCTACCATAACGGCCTGTTGCCGCAGTGGCATCCGGGCATGGGGACGATCCCGACCCGTATCACGAACAACCTCGACCTCTGGCTGTCGATCGGCGTCGGTATCCAGGTCGCCATTGCGTTGATCGGTCTGACCATCGTCATCAAGGGATCGATCGAGGCGGCGCGCGGCCTGAACCGGGAGAACCGGGGGGCGTGGAATGAAGTGCCGCGAGGACGGGGCGACAAGCCGAGCTGGCTCCCGATTGCGATCGGCGTCTGGCTGCTGGCGACCGCCGTCTATATCGGGTTCACCCAGTGGCTGATGCCGACGTTCCCGCTCTGGCTGCTCATTACGTACGGCCTGATCTGGACCCCGATCAACTCGTTTGTCGCCGCCCGTATGTTCGGTCTGACCTCGCAGGGAATCAACTTCCCGTTCCTGAAGGAACTGACCATTATGAAGTCGGGATACCAGAAAATTGACGTCTGGTACGCCCCCATTCCGCTCCACGATTATGGCTATCTGGCACAGCAGTTCCGCGAGGTCGAACTGACGCGGACCAAGTTCACGTCGATCATCAAGGCCGAGATCCTGATGTTCCCGCTCATCCTGATCGGCGGCCTGCTCTACTGGCAGTTCATCTGGAACACGTCGCCGATTCCGTCGCCGCAGTATCCGTACGCGCAGAAGATCTGGCCGATCAACGCGGCGAACCAGGCTATCTGGAACCAGATCAACAAGCCGGGTGGTTCGACGTTCGTTCTGGATGCGATCAAGCCGACCGTGATCGGGATCAGTGCGGTGGGAACGCTCGCCCTGTACGGCGTCATGTCCCTGCTGAAACTGCCGATGCTGGCGTTTTACGGCGCGGCCGGCGGTACCGGCGCGATGCCGCACTACACGATTCCGACCTTTATCGGGGCCTGCTTCGGCAAGTTCTACTTCGCAAAGCGCCTCGGAACCGAGCGCTGGATGCAGTACACCCCGGTGCTTCTGGCCGGTTTCGGCTGCGGGATGGGCCTGGTCAGTATGGGAGCGATCGCGCTCGCGCTGATTTCCAAAGCGGTGCAGCCGCTGCCGTTCTAGGGTATCGTGTCCGGGGCATCATGAACACCGTCAAGGAGAGGGACGCACGACGTCCCGCAGCCACGAAATCGAAACCCAAGCCGATCGGCTGGCAGGGCTTTACGCTCGACGTGCCCGAGGAGTGGGACCTGACCGGATTTTCCGGCGATGAGACGAGCGGGTACCTGCGGGTCGACGACAGCGAGGAGCAGGGAGCCGAAATCAAGTGGGTGACGGAACCGGCGAAGGCGAAAAAGGCGCCGGAACTCGACGCTCGTCTGGAGACCTATTTCGGCGCGCTTCGGCGGACGGCACGAAAAAAGAAGATCGACCTGACGACGAAAGAGGTCGCGCCGCCGAAGTCGGTACTGCGGGACGATCGGACGGTGAAGGGGTTTCAGTGGGTCGGGGATCGGAAAGCGTTCGGCGCGATCTGGTTCTGTCAGACCTGCAAGCGGGTGGTGATCGTGCAGGTGCTCGGACATCCTTCCGGGCGCGGCAGTCTGGGCACGGTGGCGAACGAAATACTCGGGTCGCTCCGGTGCCACGGCGACGACCCGGCATGGCGTATCTGGGCGCTCTACGACCTGTATACGGAGATTCCGGCGACATTTACGCTGGTCGGACAGCAGTTGATGAATGTCTATCTGCGACTGTCCTTCGCTCATCGGGCCGAACGGCTGTCGGTGGAGCAGTGGGCAATCGCGAACATCTCGCGTCGGGATGAGTATCTGGACCGTTGGCTGACCATCAACTCGAAGGCGGAACTGACGCAGGCGCGTTACGCGGCGGCGGAAGGGGAGGCGCAGGGACATCCGGCGCTGATTCTGAGCGGCGGACTGGGGATCGGTTTGCCCTGGATGCAGGTTCCGCAGCAGTTGTCGCGGTTTCAGGTGCCGGCCACCCGCTTCTCGGCGGTCGCCTGGGAGTGCGCGGAGTCGAACAAGGTGTATCTGGTGGAAGGTTTTCGGACGTTCCGCTCCGGCGACTCCGTGGCGGAGGTCGCGCGGCGGACACGGTGCCATCGATGATCGTGCAGTTTTTGAAAGAGCGGATCACGGGGGGGAAACCGAAGGTCTCGCGGGCGGAAGTGCTGGCGTCGAAACCGCTGCGCAATCCGAAAGTGCCGTGGGATCGGGAGGCGGTGCGCCCCGATACGCCGCCGGTCGCCCTGCTGCGCATACCGCGCCGCAGCGATCGGTTCGGGAACGCGGTGGCGAGGATCTTCAAACTGCCCGACTATCGGAAACTCGAACTGGATGAGATCGGTTCCGATGTCTGGGAGATGTGCGATGGCGCGAATAGCGTCGAGGCGATCACGAAGAAAGTGGTCGAGCGGTACAAATTGAATCGACGGCAGGCGGAGACGTCGGTAACGGCGTATCTGCGAATGCTCGCCCAGCGTCAGCTGGTGATCTTGAAGCGCGGGACGGGAACCGCGACACGGAAATCGAAAAAAGCATGAGCGCCAATAATCTCGCCCATATCGCCGCCGATCGCGGCATCAAGAAACAGGTGGCCCTTCCGCTCTCCAAAGCGGTGGAGTTCGCCTGGAAGAGCGTTCGTATCCGGTTCGCGCGATCGTTGATCACGGCGGGCGGTATCTTTCTCGGTATCGCCTTTCTGGCGTCGATCCTCCTGGATAAGTCGGTCAAGGGAGCGGATATCGAACCGTCGGAAGCGGCACGTCTGAACTGGCTGGTCGCGCTGTCGCTCGCGGTCTGCGTCGTCGGAATCACCAACTCGATGCTGATGAGCGTCTCCGAGCGGTTCCGAGAGATCGGGACCATGAAGTGTCTCGGCGCGCTGAGCCAGTTTATCGTCAAGATCTTTATGATCGAGGCCATCGCCATGGGCGCGATCGCTTCCGGATTCGGCTGGGCGGTCGGGACGTTGCTGATGATCCTGACCAAAATCGTGATCGGCGTTCCGAAGACCGCGCCGCCGGGCACGACCTGGCACGGCTCCCTGGATATCGGCGACCTGTTCGGGTTGCCGTTCGGTTCGTTCTGGGTCTGCGTCGGCCTGGGCACCTTGCTGACCGCCATTGCGACCTATATTCCCGCGCGTCAGGCGGCCAATATCCCGCCCGCCGCCGCCCTACGTACGGATGTTTGAGAAAGAAAACCATGTCGACACAAGCACCTGAAGCATCGGAGCAAAGCGTACGCGGGTCCGGCTCCCGAACCGAATATGTGGTCCGCGCCAAAGACGTCACCAAGGTCTTCAAGATGGGGAACGAAGAGGTCCATGCCCTGAAGGGGATCTCCCTCGATATCAAGCGGGGCGAGTATATCTCGATCATGGGTCCGTCCGGTTCGGGGAAGTCCACCTTCTTCAACATGATCGGCGGACTGGACAAGCCCAACAGCGGCACGGTCTTTATCAACGACGTCGATATGGCGCAGCTGGACGCGCAGGAACTCGCCTTCCTCCGCTGTCATACGATCGGCTACATCTTCCAGACGTTCAACCTGATTCCGGTCATGACCGCGCTGGAGAACGTCATGCTGCCGACCGTCTTCGCCGGTATGCCGGCCGAGGAGGGACAGAACCGCGCCATCGAACTCCTGAACATGGTCGAACTCGGGCATCGACTGCACAACAAACCGTCCCAGCTATCCGGCGGTCAGCAGCAACGTGTCGCGATTGCCCGCAGCCTCGCCAACCGGCCGTCGATCGTTCTCGCCGACGAACCGACCGGAAACCTGGATGAGAAAACCGGGATCGCGATTATCTCCCTCCTTCGTGAATTGAACAAGAAGGAGAATGTCACGATCATCTCCGCGACCCACGACCACAAGATGGTCGATGTGTCCGACCGGATCGTCTGGATTCGTGATGGCCGGGTGGACAAGATCGAGAATCGAGCCGACATCGAAATCAGCGTCGGCTCCATCGGACATCACTGATTACCGTACTCCGCTCCAAGACCGCCGAGGCGTCAGGCTTCGGCGGTCTCGTGCCGTTGGAAAGAGGAACTCCGTTTGAAACCTGCCTCTCTGTTCGCTGTCGGTCTTCTGGGCGTCGTCTTCCTGCCCGCCGCTCCCGCTCGCGCTCAGCGTGATTTCGCCGAAGGAAAGGCGCTGGCGGAAAGCTATATTCGGGAGGATTCCCTGCGGGAGAACCTGACCTATATCGCTTCGGACGAACTTCGGGGACGCGACACGCCGTCCCCCGGACTGGATATGGCCGCGAAGTTCATCGCCGAACGCGTGAAATCGTGGGGCCTGAAGCCGATGGGTGGCGACGGCACCTATTTTCAGAAGATCGTTTTGCAGGGAGCACGGATGGTTCCGGAGCGATCGGGCGGCTCCCTCGGTAACGAACCCCTCAAATACGGCGACGATTTCTTGGCCCGGACGCCGGGCGGCGGGACCGGGTCGCTCGTCTATGTCAGTCATGGGTATGTGATTCCGTCGCGCGGCATCGATCCGTATAAGGGGATCGACGTACGCGGGAAGTTTCTGGTTGTGACCGGTAATTCGCCCGCCGACGTGCCGTTTCAGGACCTGAGACGGATGGAGCGGGGCAAGGATTATCAGGATGTGCGTCTGGTGGCGGAGAAAAGCGGTGCGGCGGGCATCCTCAGCCTGCCGTCCTCGGAGACGCCGGATGCCTGGGCCGGATTCCGCAGCGGCTGGGAGCGGTTCGGGGGCCAGTTGACCCCGGTCGGCTCGCAAAATACGCGGACGCCGTCGGGCGGGCCGCTCTCCGTCATTCCGTCCCCGATGCTGGTTGAAAAACTGTTCGCGGGAGAAAAGGTCGAGGGCGCGGTCCTGATGCGGAGCAAGCCGACCGAATCGTTCGAACTCTCCGCCGGGAAGACCCTGACGCTGAACGTCGTTCGCCAGCAGGAGGAGGCGACCACGCAAAACGTCGTCGCTCTCGTCGATGGGTCGGACCCGGCCCTGAGGAACGAGTACGTCGTGATCGGGGCGCACTACGATCATATCGGCGTCGGTCGACCGGACGGGCGCGGGGACGCCATCTACAACGGAGCGGACGACGACGGTTCGGGGACGGTCGCCATGCTCGCCATGGCCGAGGCGTTCGGGCGAAGCAAGGTAAAGCCCCGGCGGAGCATTCTTTTCGTCTGGCACTGCGGGGAGGAGAAGGGACTCTGGGGATCGGACTACTTCACCAGCCGTCCGACCGTCCCGCTGACCTCGATCATCACGCAGTTAAACATCGATATGATCGGGCGCAGCCGACCGGAAGGGGATGCGGAACCGCGTAACGCCGATCTCTCCGGTCCGAACGAAGTCTATATGATCGGCTCGAAGCGGATGAGTACGGAACTGGGTGAACTGGCCGAACAGGTCAATGCGCGCTATCTGAACCTCACCTACAACTACCGTTACGACGACCCGGCCGATCCCAACCGTTTCTTTTTCCGGAGCGACCATTATAACTACGCGCGGCGCGGCGTTCCGATCATCTTCTGGTTCGATGGCACCCATGTCGACTACCATCGGCCGAGCGACGAGGTGGCCCGGATCGATTTCGCCAAACTGATGAAGATTACCCGGACCATCTTCATGACCGGTGTGGAACTCGCCAATCGGGATAAGCGGCCGGTGGTCGACAAAAAATTGGATCAGTAGATCGAGTCAGTAGATCGGATCAGAACGAAGTGAATTCCGGCAGGGAGACGCTCGACGCCTCCCTCCGTGGCTCCGACGCCCCGTATGGGACGGTCATGAACGGTTGGTCGGGGGAGTAAACCGGGTCGAATAGGCCCAGATACGGAATGTTGTCCGCCAGACACCGTATGCGGTATGACATCTCGGCATCCGCCACCGGCTCCTCTCCTTCACGACGCATCGCTTCAAATTCATCCAGGACGTTTTCCATCAGGGTCGCCTGAAGGAAGAGGGGCAACTTCCGCAGGTCGGAATCGTTCGGAGAGGTTTCCGAGCGATAACCGGCAATCGCCGTCCGGAAATAGTCGTCCATGAACGCCCGACGCTTGTCGGCGTCGGGTTCGGATCGTATCCAGCCGACGCCGTTTCGCCAGAGGTCGGCCACATCGAACAGATACCAGCCGAAACAGGCGTTATCGAAATCAAAGACGGTGATCTGACCCGTATCGTAATCTATCGTGTAGTTGCCGTCGTTGAAGTCGAAGTGGATCATGCCGTACGACTCGCGGTTTCTATCCAGCCCTGCCAGTGTTTCCGTTAGCTGAATCAGCCTCTCTTTCAGGGTGACAAAGGCGGGCGGTACGGTCGAGTCGATAAAATCGGTCGTGTATTTCTCCGAAAATTCGTAGCGGCGATGGACCGGCGCATACTCTTTCGACAACCGGTGAAGTTGCCCGAGGACTTTGCCGCAGTTATGGAAGTACTCGGTCAGGGGAACGCCTTCCCGGTAGCGATACCCGTTGTCTGCCAGTCGCATTCCACGGGCCTTTTCAAACAGACAGACGAAAAATCGATGATTTTGGCAGAGGATCTCTTCGAGCGGATGGCCCCTGCGGGAGAGGAGAACCGCCGGGACGCTGCCACCCTGTTCGTGGAGATAGCGGACGAATTCCACTTCACCGAGGTGTTCCTCCGGGCTCCGGTCGTTTAAGAAGGCGATACGAAGCAGGGTGGGGGCCGCGTCCGCCTTCTCGACGGAATAGAGAAGATTGCGCCCGCCCGGGTGGGCCGGAACTTGCTTGAAGGTACTGCCCTCCAGGCCGTACCGCGCGGCGGCTTCGGAGAGCAACCCTTGTTCCGCCAGAGAAACCGCTTCGTCGTAGGTCATCATTGCCTGCTCTATCGAGGCGTCGCGAGAAATCGCTAAACGGGAAGGGGAATTTTCGGTTCAGGTTGCCTCATCAGAGGATCTCCAACTAAGTCCAACCGGGCGGCTTTTACCTATCTCCGGGGTCTCATAGAAAGTTTGATGAGGTTACGTTCAGGAGGTTAGGTTATTTCGGTGAAGACGGTTAACCTAACATCGAAATCAACCGTCGGAAGTGGAGCATCATGGAAATCGATCTGCGGGGCAAAGTCGCCCTTGTTACCGGTGCGGGCCGTGGTATCGGAAATGAGATACTGACCACGCTTGCCCGTGAAGGCGTCAAAGTGGTCGCCACCGATGTGCGCCAGGACTTACTCGACGCGTTGACTTCGGAGTTTACGGCACAGGGTTGGGAAGGACTTGCCCGGAAGGTGGACGTGCGCGATGCCACCGCCATCGCCTCTCTGGTCGAGGAGGTCGTTTCCACCTACGGTCGGATCGATATTCTGGTCAATAATGCCGGGGTCGCCGTCGGCACCTACGTCGAGGAACTGACCGAGGAGGCGTGGGACGCCAACCAGGATATCAATCTGAAGGGCACCTTCCTGATGTGCCGGGCCGTTCTCCCGACGATGAAACAGCAGAGGAGCGGGCGGATTCTGAACGCCGCGTCGTTCGCCGCGATCGTACCCTCGCTCGGAAGCGCGGCCTACGCCTCGTCCAAGGCGGGCGTCCACTACTTCACGCGCGTGCTGGCCGGGGAGGTCGGTCCCTGGAACATCACGGTCAACTGCTACTCCCCCGGTATGATTCCGACCGAGATGAACCACTTTACCGAACGCGCGCCGGAAACGCAGTCGCGCCTTCTGGACACGCTGACGTTGCGCCGGTGGCAGGAGGCGAAGGAGGTGGCGAATCTGATCTGCTTCCTCTCGTCGGACCTGGCGGGATATATCACCGGTACGATGATCGACATCAGCGGGGGCAAGCTCGCCACGCAGATTCCGCGGATGGCTTATGAACGCGCCGCCACGCAAGGTGAGTACGAATTTGAGTAATCAGGAAGAAAAAAATGTCCCTGTTTCCGGGTCGCCGATGGATGAAGACCACAGACGTGCCTTAATTGTCGCCTACTTTCTCTCACGGTTTGACCGTAAAGGCTATCGTGCGTTAGGATTCAATACTTTTAAGGAAGCATTTCAGAAAATCGGCGATTTATTGAGAGTTAAACCTGCGACAATTAAGAATATGCGGGATGAGTTTGATCCGTTTTGTTCGGTCATACGCGTTGGTTGGTATCAACGCCCGGTAATCCGTTCTCGTATGATCGTCATGCAGGCATTCGACAGCCTGAGTGAATCTGCAATGTTTGAAATCGTAAAAACGGTTCTGGATGGTGAAGCAAAAGAGGTTGCCGTTTACACAAGCCCGATTGCCGCGATTCCTAAGGACCAAAGTGTATCCGAATCCGAAAATAACGCATACGCCAACCGGCTCAAAACGGGGGTAGCGGCGGAAAAGCACTTTATGGAGCGATTTCCCCACCTCACCTTGTTCAAAGGTAGCTCTCTTGAAGATACACGTATGTTCGGGATAGGGTTTGACTTTCGTGCTAACTATCCTACGGAATATCGTGCTATCGAAGTAAAAGGTGTCAGCGAAAGAAATGGGCTGATTTCGTTTACGGACAAAGAGTGGTCGGTTGCTCGGGAGCTGAATGACCGTTACGTTCTTGCTTTGGTACGCTCTGTCAATAGTAAGCCCGAGTTAGAGTTGGTCATTGATCCGGTAAGTTCGATCGAGGTTACTATGAAAGCCGTCGAGTCTGTTGCCGTCCGCTGGAACGCGAAAGTTTAGTTGCGTTAGTGAATGGTATGGCGGTACTGAAGCCAATGTTCGTACAAGTGGTCTACAAAAGGAAGAAATCATGGCAATGTGGCAATCGGGTTATGTTGAGGTGAACGGGCTGAAATGGCACTATCGGCGGACCGGCGCGAACAGCGGCAAGCCCGCTCTGGTGATGGCGCACGGGTTTTCCGATGATGGAGCCTGCTGGACCACGCTCGCCGAGGAACTGGAAGCGGAGTTTGATGTCGTCCTTCCGGATGCGCGGGGACACGGGAAGTCGGACGCGCCCGAGGAGGGGTACGGACTGCTCGACCTGGCGAACGATCTGGCGGCGGTCCTTACCGCCCTCGAACTGCGAAAGCCCGCCCTCCTCGGCCACTCGATGGGCGGCGCAACCAGCTTCGTGCTCGCCGGAACCCGGCCCGAACTGCCGGGCGCGATCCTGATCGAGGACGCCGGGGCGCTCAACCTGGGCAGCACGCAACCGACCGAAGAGCAGAACCGGCGTTGGGAGGGAATGCGCCGCTGGGTGGAGGGAGTGAAACGGCAGACGCGCGAGGAACTGATCGCCGTGCAGAAACGACAGACGCCGCACTGGTCGGACGAAGAAGTGGGGCTGTGGGCCGATTCCAAGCACCGGCTCAGCCTTCGGGTGCTGAATCGCGCCGACGCCGCCCCCGTGAACTGGTCCGCATTGCTCCCGAACATCGCCTGTCCCGCCCTGCTGATCACCGCCGATCCTGCTCTCGGCGCGATGGTAACGGACGAAGGAGCCGACGATTTGAAGCGACTCGTCCCGCATCTGGAGCGGGCGCATATCCCGGGAGCCGGTCACTGCATCCGGCGCGACCGGCCCGAAGAGTTCCTCGATGTCGTGCGCGGCTTCCTGAAGAAAACGGTGCGGCCGGAGTGATCCGATGACGACTTACTGCGAGTACTGCGCGTCGGAGGCGGCCCACCCGGTACATAAGACCTACCACGATACCGCCTATGGCTTCCCGCTGACCGAGGACAACGACCTGTTCGAACGCCTGATCCTCGAGATCAACCAGGCCGGGCTTTCGTGGGAGACGATTCTGAAAAAGCAGGAGGGGTTCCGGCGAGCGTACGACAACTTCGACATCGCGACGGTGGCGGGGTACGGCGAGGACGATGTCGCTCGGCTGCTGGCAGATGCGGGCATTATTCGAAACCGGCTAAAAGTGCGGGCGGCGATCGAGAACGCGCAAACGATCGTGCGACTCCGGGCGGAGTACGGATCGTTCAAGGGCTGGCTCGATGCCCATCACCCGCGAACGAAGGAGGAATGGGTACGGCTCTTCAAGAAGACGTTTCGATTTACGGGCGGGGAGATCGTCAACGAGTTCCTGATGAGCTGCGGCTACCTGCCCGGAGCGCACACGCCCGACTGTCCGGTCTACGCGACGGTTCTGGCGTTCCATCCCCCGTGGGAAAAAGGGACCGGGGCGGGGGAGGAAACGCCGGGGTAACCGGGTCAGCGGCCCGACTGGCGTTCCTGACGCTGTTCCGCCTGCCGGAGACGGATTTCAGCCTCCCGCGCCGCCTGCATCGCTTGAATCTGCATGTCGCGGGCGCGCATCTCCGAGAGGGTGGCCTGGCGTATCATCTGCAGGCGCATCCTCGCTTCGGCGTCCATTTCGCTCTTTTGCCGATCCAGTTCCCGGCGAAACCGTTCGGCCAGGCGGACACGGGCGGAGGAGTGTTGAAGTTCCGCTTCCAGCTGGCGAATCCGCAGACCACGTTCGTAGCAGAACGCCGCAGCAGCAGCGAAACGGCGATTCCAAGGATCAGGGCAAAACGGTAGAGACGAATCCGTCCGGCGAGCGGGTCACGGGGCTGCATCGAATCGTGTTCCTTTCGCGCTGTGCGCAATGGGCGACGGTGGAGGAGCCTTCCTCCCGGTTACGTTACTTTATACCCGATTTTTACGCCGAGCGACGAGACATGCGGCAAAAACGAGATGAAGTTTGCCGGGAGCGGCTCGATCCAATGCGCTATGTGCTGCTTTTCTTTGCCTGTACGTCATGTCGCTCGCACGCGGATCTTCGCCCGACTATCGCTGACCGGCACCCAGTTTCTGTGATTTTCCGGGGGGCGGGTATGGCGGAAAAGGGATGCCACGCACGCTGACCGTGCATTCGGCGGGCGCAGGGGGTCGTCGAGCCGAACGAGATCGCTTTCAAGCAAACCCTGCGCGGTGTTCTGCCGAACCGCGATACGTTCCTGCGTTACGGCACGATATAGCGATGTAGGGCGATGTGGGGCGATGTGGGGCGATGTAGGCGGCGCCGTACCCGTGTCCGTTTGTTTAACGTCGTTTCTCGTACCGGCGATACTGGTTCGGGAAATCACGATGGCGACAAAACGAGACGAGACGGAATGGGCCGGACATTTTCGACAGGTCGGGTGCCGCGACCTGCGGGAGTATCTGGCCTGGTGCGAAGCGAACGGGGTACGCGCGACGACGCGCAAGACCCCCGGCGAACGGCGTCAGGAGGTCACGCTGTTCGAGCGACGACGACACGAGAGCGTGCTGAAAGCGGCGCGGCAGTTCGAACGCCATCCGGAAACGGTCCTGCGCGAACTGGCGAACCTGCGGATGCCGGAGAACGCCCGACACCGGCCCTATCTGAACCACCTGTATGGACGGTTCCACGATATTCGTAACAGCCGACATCTGAAAGAGGCGTTTCTACGGTTATTGCTGGTCACCCACCCGTTCAAGGGGTTTCAGGGATGCGATGCGGTCATCGCTCGCTATGCCGGCAGCCTGTATGCGAACGCGCTGCTGGCGATGGCCTGCCGACACGCCGACTGGGTCCGGACCCCGGAGACCTGGACGCCGCAGGGGACCAACCCGCGCCGTCTGTTCCGCGATCTCGCCGCCCATCTGTTCTGCCGGTATCCGCCGCCGGAGTTTCTGGATACCGCCTGGTTCGCCCCGATGAAGGACGCCGCGCGCCCCGCTCAGGACTGTTTCATCGGGGTCGGTAACGGTGTCAGCCTCCGGTCCCTGCCCGTCCCGTTCACCCTGACGAAACGGATGGCGCATCTGGCGCTGACGGCCGTGCCGCCGAACTGCACGGTGGAGGAGGGTTGGCGCTGGGCGCAGGTGCTGGGGATGGGCGGCAATGAGCGTCTGGCACAGGCGATCATTGCCACGCCGCTCGGAGCGGAGTTCCGCGAAGAACCTTTCTGGGAGACGGTGGTCCGATTCTTCGTCGATAACCCGATGTTGCATCCGTCGCAGGTCGGCCCGCTGGTGGATTACCTGCGTTACGAACGCTACACGCCGCGTCGGGCCGGGGAAAACGATCGGCTTCCGCCGAACTTCACGATGAAGGGACGAACCGCCGCCGCTCTGCTGGCGCGGATGGAACGCTGGCATCGACATCTGTCCATCGCGCGGACGTTCGTCGTCGAGTCGTGGGAACCGTCCGGCATCGCGGGGTTCACGCATGAGACGCGGGACAGCCGGGACCCGGAGCGAAAACTGCGCTGGACCGTCGGCGAGATCACGACCGGGCGCGGTCTGGCGCTGGAGGGACGGGCGATGTCCCACTGTGTCGCCACCTACGCTGCGCACTGCGCTCGCGGGACGGTTTCGGTCTGGTCGCTGCAGGCGGACAGCAGCCGGTTTGTGGAACCGGCGCGGGTGATGACGATCGCGGTCAATCGGAACCGGGCGATCACCGAGGCGCGGGGTCGGCGCAACGCGCTGCCGTCCCCCAAATCCGTTCGTGGATCGTCAGGTTACGCTCGGCTGTCGGCGGAGGAGGAACGTCTGCTCTCCGAAGGCTGCGACGTCGTCGCCCGATGGGCGGCTGCCGAAGGGCTGTCGTTGCCGAGCTATCTGACGGCCTGAAGGCGTTGCCGGATTTCCGATGCCCTAGGCGCGGGGGTCCGGCAGTTCGATTCCGGTGCGGATCGGCTTCATCGCGCTGACGGGGCGGGGTTTTCGGGAATGGCCGCGAATGGCGAACAGGGTCGCACCGAGCGGTGTGTACCGCCACTGCAAACGACGGTCATCGAGAAAGGAGGCATACCCCTGCCGAATCAGTGCCTCGATCCGTTGCGCCCGCCACTCCTTGAAATCGGCGAGCGGATCGGTATACGAGAACGGGGCGACCTGCGGAGCGATCACGGCCAGACGCTCCAGGTGACGACGGACGAGCGTCTCAAAATCCGCTCCGGTCCATATCTCCTCCAGGGTGGTTTTCGTCAGATCGGTCTCCACCGCCGCCATGTTATCGGTGGTGGCCACCAACGTGCCGTCGGAAAGGCGGGTGTACAGGGTGGTGGCTGCGATCGGAAGACGGGCGATTGAACCTTCGCCGACGACGATGATCGCCTCGAACCGCGGAAGGATATACAAATGGTAACGAACCCGGTAAAGCGTCCCGCCGCCGTGACCGAACGTTCCCAGATACCCCAGGCCGAGCGAGATGGCGACGTTGTTCGCCCGAATCAGGTATTCGGCCGGCGGGGCGATCAGCCCGGGCGGGGCTTCCGCTTCCGGAACGAAGGTCCAAAGCGTGCGCTTTTCCCACATACCGGTGAGAATCGTCAGGAGCGTGAAAAAAAGCGGGAGGAGAAGCACCAACAAAACGATCGTCAACTGCATGAGGAGTTCCCTTTTCTGTGTAATCTTCCCACGTTTTCAGTGTAACAAAAAGACGGAGAACGGTCAAGCTACCGGCGAACGACGCGCTTTGGCAAATTCTGCGGTTCGGGGCAGGATTTCGGGATAAGATGGGAGAAGGTAGCCGACAAGGCTATATGTAAGGAGAACCCGGCAGCCCGCATGAATCTCTTCGGCGCGTATGCTGGCGGTCGTCAACGCGGCGGTTATACCGACGCTTACGATGAGATGTTCGCCGATCCGGCGGCACAGACTCCCCGCCCGCACTATAAGGCACTTTTCGACCGGCTAGGCTCGCTCAGCGCTGAGGAGTTCCGGCAACGCGTCCAACTTGCGGACGCAACCCTCATGAATCAGGGCGTGACCTTTACCGTCTATGGCGACGCGCAGGGGATCGAGCGGACGTTCCCGGTGGATTTGATCCCCCGAATCGTGCCGTTTTCCGAGTGGCAGGCGATCGAGAAGGGACTGATACAGCGAATCCGCGCGCTGAACCTGTTTCTGCACGACCTGTATACGGGCGCAAAAATCCTCTCCGACCGGGTTCTTCCACGGGAGTTGATCGAGTCGGCGCAGCATTATCGGCGGGCGTTCATCGGCTGTCCGGTGCCGAAGAACCTCTACGTCCATATCTGCGGTACGGACCTGATCCGCGGGAACGACGGCGTCTGGTACGTGCTGGAGGATAACCTGCGGACTCCGTCCGGGGTCTCCTACGTCCTGGAGAACCGGTTGATCCTGACCCGCGTCTTTCCGCAACTGTTCGCGGCCAACCGGATTCTGCCGGTCGATCACTATACGACGAAACTGCTGGAGAATCTACGCGCCCTGTCGCCGACTCCCGCCCGGCGTGTCGTGCTGTTGACCCCCGGCGTCTATAACTCCGCCTATTTCGAACATGCGTTTCTCGCCCAGCAGATGGGGATCGAACTGGTTCAGGGACGCGATATGTTCGTCGGTGGGGACAACGCCGTCTATGTCAAAACGACGCGCGGGCCGGAACGGGTGGACGTCATTTATCGCCGCATCGATGATGACTTCCTCGATCCGGAAGTCTTCCGGAAGGAGTCCGCGCTCGGGATTCCGGGCCTGATGCGCGCCTATGCCGCCGGGAACGTCGCCCTGGCAAACGCCGTCGGCACCGGAGTGGCGGACGATAAGGTTATTTATCGCTACGTCCCGGACATCATCCGGTACTACCTGGGAGAGGATCCCCTGTTGCCGAATGTCCCGACCTACTGCGCCTGGGAGGATGCCGAACGGGATCATATTCTCCGGAATCTCGACACGCTCGTGGTGAAGGCGGCCAACGAATCGGGTGGGTACGGAATGCTGATCGGGCCGCAGGCGACCGTCGCCGAACGGGAAGCGTTCGCGGAGAAGATCCTCGCCAACCCGCGCAACTACCTGGCACAACCGGTGGTCGAACTTTCAACCGCGCCCTGTTACATTCATGGAGCCGGAATCGTCCCTCGACGTGTCGACCTGCGCCCGTATATCCTGACCGGACCGGACGGCGTGACGATCATCCCCGGCGGGTTGACCCGGGTCGCTCTGAAGGAGGGGTCCTATGTCGTCAACTCCTCTCAGGGGGGCGGGTCGAAGGATACCTGGGTGGTGACCGAACCGACGATGCGGCAGAGCCTGGGGAACATGGCGCAGAACCTGGGGGCGAGCGGAATGACCCAGACCATGGGGGGAATGACGCAACGTCTCGGAGAACGGAACGGGGGACCGCCGGTCCCGCCCCCGGAGCAGAACCAGTTGCAGGGCGGAATGAAATCCTGAAAGCGAAAAAGCCGGGAATCTCCCGGCTTTTTTTTCGATCGGGGTCAACGGGCCGTGAAAAGATAGATCGTGACGTAGGCGAGGATCGCCAGGCGCATCATCCGGACGGAGAGATGCCGTCGTTTCTGGGCCGCCACGGTCAGCAGATAGAGAGCGGGAAGGAACGTTATCGACTTGGTCAGGATGAAAACGATCGGGTGGTAGTGAAAGGTCCAGGCCAGAAGCGGGTTCGCTTCGCGCGCCTCACCATGCAAAACCCACCAGAGGGTCGAATACATGTCCAGGGCGCAGATCAGCGCCAGAATCAGGGCTTCCTTCTCACCGGCCCGTCGAAAATAGAACGGACCGCCAAAAAATAAAACGCGCCCTCGTCGCTCCTGCCGTCGCTCGTCGGCGTTCGTTCCCAGAAACTCCCCGGAAGAGGACAGGGCAGCGGGGGAGGGGAGGACCGCTGTTTCGACATCACTGCGATTTCCTACCACGGATTTTGACATCACCGGAACCTTCCATTGCCTTTAGTGCGGACTGTGACTCTTTTCTCCGGTCGGTGCGCTGACAGCTATTGATTTTTTACGGTTGCATTTGTTTGCGGTGATGAAGATAGTTTACGACAGAAATTCCGAATACGTTATCAAAAGTATATAACATTCACAAAACAAGCATATTTAACAGTGAATAACAAAATGTTTCTGTGTAAGCCTGCAGGCATTGTTGGATGCGTTTTTCAGCCGACGGTCAGGCAATAGATGGAGATGTAGACGACGATCATCGTGCGGAGGGCGAGGACGGTCAGGCGGGGGCTGCGCTGTCCCACCTTCGTCAGAAAATACATGGCGGGAAGGCAGAGCAGAGATTTTACCAGAACAAACCAGATCGGGTGATATGTGAACGTCCAGGCCAGCAGGGGATTGGCCTCCAGCGCTTCGCCCCGGATGACCCACCAGAGCGTCGTATACATGTCCCAGGTGCAGATAAGCACCATGAAGAACGCTTCCTTCTCCCCGGTCCGGCGCAGGCGCAGAGGTCCATGAAAGATCAGGCCGCGTTTTCTCCGGCGTTCCGGGGCGTTCGCAGAGGGTAAAGCCGCGCGGTCATCGGACGGTCGTTTCGTTTGTGGCATCTCGCTGGGCAATCCCGTGACGACCCTTTTTCAAGGGTTTGACGATTCGGACCGCAAATTATATGCCGGGGTTCGGTGTCCGAAAAAGAAAAAGCCGGGGAACTCCCGGCTTCTTCTCAACGGACGAACGTAGGTCAGACACGGCGGGCGAGCACCGCGCGTTCGGCCAGTTCCTCCTCGCTGCGCAGTCGGGCGTACTCCGCTTCCAGTTCCGAGAAGGCGGACGAAAACTCGCCGATGGCGGCCCGCGCATTGAAAACATCCAGAGACTTCAGCGAATCGCTGGAAGACAGCATCGGGTTCAGGCTTTCGTCCATCGGGGCGATGCCTTTGACGGCCAGCGCCGCCTGCTGAACGATCAGCGCCTCGCGTAGTTTGTCGCAGGACTCCAGCGCCTGTTTCAGCCGGCTGACACATCGTTGCGCCTCCGGCAGTTCGGTCAGGTCCACGCCTTCCCACTCGTTCAGGTACGCCTGTCCGCGATCACGGGCCGCCTCGAGCAGCCGCAGGCGGTGGTTCACACTTTCATGGGTGAGGGAATCCCAGTCGGCGGCCAGCGGTTCCAGAGTGTTCTGCCAGCGAACCAGGGCGATCTCCCAGAGTTTGGCATGGAACTGCTCCCGATGACGGGCCAGGACCGCGGCGGCAGAGTCGAGCAGGGCGTGAACCTTCTGCCAGTGTTCGCTGTTCGGCTCACGTTCGATCTCCTGGAGGACTTTCTGGCGCGCTTCGGCCAGCCGTTTCTCGCGGGCGGCGATATCGGCCAGTCGCTGCTGGATCGTCTCCTCGTCCTGTCGCAGGTAACGGTGGGTTCGCCGGGTCAGGTTCCCGAGATCCGGCGGCTGCCACTCGCGATCGGCTCCGAGGAGGACTCCGAGGCTGACGCCGACCGCGACGCCGACCGCGACGCCCATGCCATCCATCAGGAAGCCGCCGATGATTGCGCCGATAAAGCCGCCGAATGCGGCACGCGTCCCATCGGTCATAGGCGCTTCGATGGGAAGATCCTGTCGGTCGGAGCGTGGGTCCGGAATGCCGCAGTTCGGGCAACGGGCGTCCGAAGTGGTCACCCAGAAGTCACATGCGCAGCATCGCTTGTACTTCATCTTAATCATCCTCATTCGCCCCGCCTGGGGTTCTAACGAAGGCCAGATATTCCTACACTATACAACAGTATCTTTCGCGTCGCCGACCGTCGAAGAAAAACCGGTGAAATTCGATCTCTCGGGCTTCCCGTTTCCCGCCCATGGCCGCCCCGATCCGAATGCGGAGGGTGCGAGCGATGCCGCCGTAACTCGCCGTCTCCCGGAGTGGACCTCCGGTATAAAGACTACGACCGGGAGTGCCGGATAGTTTCCCTTTTCTGACGGCCCCTCGCCTCCGATCTCGACGGAGAACCCGGTGACCGTGCCGCGCCCCGAAGCGCAGGGTAATGCTTTTATCTTCGGACGCAGCGGCCCGGTGGCTCAGGCCAACCTGCCTTCGAACCGCCGTCCAATCCGTCCTCGCCATCCGTCCCGGCTTGCCCGAACCATCGCCAGTGTCTACTTGTTATTCTCTCCCTATTTTCGATAGCATGACATCAGCTAAGCGGTTACCTGTCCCCTGTCGTGGTGTAAGCCCTTCAGGAAGGAGCTGTAGGATCGGTTGCGTTGCCGTTGTGCTTTTCGGAAAATCCCGAGGGACGGGGGAAGGGCCGTGTACGCCGGGTAAGCCGGTTCCGTTAGAAACGGAAACCGACTGCGAGGGACGCGCCGGACAGGTTGAAGCCGCGAACGTCGCTCATCAGCAGGTACCGGGCCTGAAGGTAGCCGGTATCCCGATACGTCACACCGGCGAACACGTTGCCGCCTGCGCCGAAACGGAACCGGGACGGAAGGTTGTCGCGGTCGGAGCGTGAATGGACGCCGACCACGTTCGCGCCGAAACCGTAGTACGGGTTGATCTGAGCGGTGTCCTCGCGGGCGAAGCTACGGCGGTAGGCGATCCCCGCCGGAATCAGGACCAGTTCACTGCCTCGCCGTCGATTCGCCACGACGTTCAGGTCGAAGTACGTCTCCCCTTTGCGCCGGGCGTGACGCACACCTCCGAAACCGAAGCCGACATTCGTAAACACCCGTCCGAACGTATCGGCGGCCCGATCGCTCGTCAGGAAGTAGAAGCCGAGTTCCGGACCGAAACGAAAACGTGGGCGGGGCGTCTCCGACCCGGTCGGCTCCTCGACGGGCGGCGGAGCGGTCGACCCGTCCTGCGCGCGAACGGGAAGGGGCAGCAGAAAGAATCCTGTCAGAACGACAGGAAGTAAAGTTCCCCGGTACATGGGTCTCTCCTTCGAAAGAACAGGGAACGGACGTGCGTCCGTTCCCTGATTTCCATTATGGCACAGTATTTAAGGATTTGGTCGGACCGTATCGACACTTCGTTCCCGATAACGGTTCCGCTTTTCTCTCAATACCGGTAGGTGTCGTTCTTGAACGGACCTTCGGGCGCGACGCCGATATAGGCGGCCTGGTCCGGGGTCAGCTCCGTGAGCATGGCATCCAGCTTCGACAGCTGCAGACGGGCGACTTTCTCGTCCAGATGCTTCGGCAGAACGTAAACCTGGCCGACCTCGTATTTTTCCGGATGCTGCCACAGTTCGATCTGCGCCAGCACCTGGTTGGCGAACGACGAACTCATGACGTACGACGGATGGCCCGTCGCGCAGCCCAGATTGACCAGGCGTCCCTTCGCCAGCAGAATGATGCGCTTGCCGTCCGGCCAGATGACATGGTCGACCTGCGGCTTGATCTCCTCCCAGGCGAGGTCGGAGAGACCCGCGACGTCGATTTCGTTGTCGAAGTGACCGATATTACAGACGATCGCCTGGTTCTTCATCCGGTCCATATGGGCGCGGGTGATAACGTTCTTGTTGCCGGTGGCGGTGACGAAGATATCGGCCTTGTCGGCGGCATAGTCCATCGTCACGACCCGGTACCCCTCCATCGCCGCCTGCAGAGCGCAGATGGGGTCGATCTCGGTCACCCATACCTGGGCGGACAGGGCGCGCAACGCCTGCGCCGATCCCTTACCGACATCGCCGTAGCCGCAGACGACCGCGATCTTACCCGAGATCATGACGTCGGTCGCGCGCTTGATGCCGTCGACCAGCGATTCGCGGCAGCCGTACAGGTTGTCGAACTTGCTTTTGGTGACCGAATCGTTGACGTTGAATGCCCGGATCATCAGATCGCCTCGCTTGCTCATCTCGAGCAGTCGGTGCACACCGGTCGTCGTCTCCTCGGTGACTCCCTGAATTTCGGCCAGCCGGGTGGAGTACCAGGTCGGGTCGGTCGCCAGTTTCGCGCGGATACTGGCGAACAGGATGGTTTCCTCCTCCGAGGCGGGGTTGTCCAGCACGGAGAGATCCTTTTCCGCCTTCGAACCCGGGTGCAGCAGCAGGGTCGCGTCCCCGCCGTCATCCAGGATCATGTTGGAAAATCCGCCGTCCGGCCACTCGAAGATTTTGTGGGTGTATTCCCAGTACTCTTCCAGCGTTTCTCCCTTTTTGGCGAAGACCGGCGTGCCTCGATAGGCGATGGCGGCGGCGGCATGATCCTGGGTGGAGAAGATGTTGCAGCTGGCCCAGCGGACCTGCGCCCCGAGCGCCTGAAGGGTTTCGATCAGAACGGCGGTCTGGATGGTCATGTGCAGCGAGCCGGTGATGCGCGCGCCCCGGAGCGGCTGCGCGGCGGCATATTCCGAGCGGATGCTCATCAGGCCGGGCATCTCGGTCTCGGCGATCGATATCTCCTTGCGTCCCCAGTCGGCCAGACTGAAGTCGGCGACGGCGAAATCGGTGGCGAAATCGGTCATGGAAGGCGAGGATGTCGTTTCGGTGGTTGCGGCCATCAAGGTTACTCCTGAAAACAAAAAAACTCACCCCGAATCTTTCGGAGTGAGCGCGGTTGATATGCTGAGCCTGGTCCGCCGAAGCGGGTTGCAGCGCTCCTCAGCATGCAGTTCAGTATACCACATTTCGGGTACGATCGAACATGCTCACATCACCCCCGGTTACGACACAGGAAATCCTGCTGACGCTACGCTGTCATAGCCTGCCGTCCGGGCAGTGGGGCGGACATACCGCCCTTCGCGTCGGAGTCCAGGAGCGCGATATGATCGTGCAGGATGCTCCGGTGACGGACGAACCCCTTGTTTTCACGATGCCGGTTCGCATGACCGTTGCACCGGCGACCGAGGAGATCGACTTTGGCGGACCGTTCGTCCATGGTCGGCGGGGCGAGCGGTTCCTGTATCTTTGCTGGGGCGAACGAGATGCCGCCGGAAACTGGCACGGCGTCCGTCGTGCGAAGATCCCGTTGGCCCGCCTCGACCGGGGGCGTTTGCTCGCGGCTCTGCGGCAGCCGACGATCGAATTCTCCCTGCGGTGCGTCGATGCGAAGGGAGGACCGATCTGCGCGACCGTGCCGCCGGACGCGATCGAAATGACCTGAAATGATTGGAATGTGACCGAAGGCGATCTCATCCGGGTGGGAGCGGCGGCAGGAACCCGAGGAGGCGGGCGGTCCAGGCGACCGCCAGAAGCGCCAGAACCGCCCAGGCGGCCGGGGTCAGCCACCGGGAGACGCCTGCCCCCGGCCGCACTCCGAGAAGCCGGCACAATACGACGGCGGTCAGGACGAAAAATACCGGCGGGCCGAGCGAGTGAAAGGCCAGTGCGTCGCCGAACCGCCCGTGCGCGCAGCAGACCAGAGATCGCGTCATCCCGCAGCCGGGGCAGGGTAGTCCGGTGAGGCCCCGGAAAAGACAGAGCGAGGGAACGCCCAGCACGGTCGCCGCGCCCGGCGCAGGCGCGGGAACCACTGCCGCCGCCAGCAAAACCAGCCCCTCAAAGCCGAACCGGCGGCATCCGTCCGGCAGGTAACTCCGGTTCATGGCGTTTACGGCGACGGATACGGTCCGTTCGGCAGACGCTGACGAGACGCCTGCCAGATTTCGTTCAGATGCCCCTGCTGAATCAGCGCATTGACCATGCCGACGCCGATCAGATTGAGAACGATGTACAGAGTGCCGTTATCGACGACGCGGAGGCCAAGCGATCCCTGCATTCGGGCGATCTTCTGGGCGATTTTGTAATCCCAGTAGAACGTGTACAGTCCGCAGGTAACGATGAAGAGCAGGACTTCCAGGCCCGGTGACGTGTCCGGTTCCCCCAGATAATCCTGAATCTCGCCGGAAACGTAGGACACCCAGAAAAGATAGTAGATTCCACAGGTGATGAGGCTCAGAATGAGCACCAGAGCGGGGTCGCGAACAGCTCCCGGACGCATGATATTTTCCCTCCGTTCAATTTGACGCGTCAGGGCCGCTTCGGTTGCGGCGACCGGCTAACGGGGTGGCAAAAGACCACGATTTACGATATACCTCCCAATTGGTCCGTTGCCCCGTGGCCGACGTTCGTTGCCCCGTGGCCGAAGCGGAGCGGTCGAGCGGACCGGGGGTAGCGATGGCGACGGATCGCATGGATATATTTAAAGTCTTCACCTTCGAAGCGGCCCACCGGCTTCCCAACGTGCCCCCCGGCCATAAGTGCGCCCGATTGCACGGTCATTCGTTCCGGGTCGAACTGCATGTCACGGGCGATGTCGGCGGGGAGACCGGCTGGGTCATGGACTTCGCGGATATCAAGGAGGCGTTCCGCCCGATACACGAGCGGCTCGACCACTACTATCTGAACGAAATCGAGGGGCTGGAGAATCCGACCTCGGAGAATATCGCCCGCTGGATCTGGACCCGGCTGAAACCGCGCCTGCCCGGATTGAGCCGGATCGTTCTGCACGAAACCTGTACGTCCGGCTGCGTCTATACCGGGGATGCGGCGGATTAGTCGTCGGACCGGCTATGCGCGGTCGGCGGTCTGCCGGATCACTTCCTCATCGTCGTCCCCCGAGAGATCGTCCTCCCGGTCGAACCCGGAAATCGCGGCGCGTCCATAGATCAGCAAACCGGTCAGGTGATCCAGATGTCGACGAAGCGTGCGCTCGCTGCCCCAGGTTAACGACTCCTGTACGGCATGGGATGCCTGTTGAAACGCACGGATGGCGTCCAGGTGTTCCGAAATGGCGGCGTCGGCGTAGCCGATAACTTTTTGCGCCTGTTCTGTCAGGTCCGCCGGATGCCAGAGGGCGGGAACGGCGGGGACCGCCGGGCGCCCGGTCAGTTTTAAAGAAGCGGGATCGTTCGAGAATTCCATAAATACCACAGTCGTCCTTGGATTCCAAAAGTACTGACAAACGAGAAAATCGACGAGGAGAAACACCGCTCCCTGCAAACGGCGGATCGACCGCCGCTCTCCGAAAAACGACATCTGCCGGTCAATCGGTTGATCGCCTGGCTGTGGTAATTATCACATGGAACCGAGTAGGTTTCCAGAAAATAGGGGCGTTAACCAGGGGGACGTGACCAAAAAAGGTACGTTTCCTAGGTGAAATAAAGACGATTGAAATTTTTCAACGTGTTGTCGGAGGGCGTCGATCGGGCACGAAAATGCCGACGTGGGCTTCGCCTTTGATCGACTCGGGAGCGATCTTCTCGCGGAAGGGAACGAACTTGATCACCGAACTACGGGCCGTCAGCGGGCGACGCCAGGCGACACGCGCCGCCGTTCCGAGACCGGCGTCGGAGTGGAAACTGCCGTTGATATGCAGGACCGTCCGGCCACGGTCCAGTTCGCGGACGATACTCTCGGCCATCGTGTCGTCGCGTAAACATTGAGCTTCCAGGAAGCGTCGGACCATCGCCGGTTCCATTCCGCCGCCATCCCCGTGTCCCGCGCCCATCACCGCCGCGAAACGCCGGGCGTACTCATCCCCCTCCGGCGCGTTGACATAGGCCGCGATCTGTGTCCGTTCCTCGGCGGACAGAGCCGCAAGGGCGCTCAAACCCTCTCTGCTGACACGACGGACGATGGATTGAGGCGCATTGGACGCGATCACGGGAATCCGGTTCTCCCGCGCGAATTCGATCATCGGGCGGTAATCGGACGGGTAGTTCTTCCAGAGTCGGACCGCTTTCGTAAAGGCAGCTTCGTCGATACGGCCGGAGACGTAATCGGTGAGAGGCGCCTGATGGTCGCGTTCGAACATCTCCATCGCCAGGGTCAGGCGGTCGCCCAGCGACTTATGCAGGGTCGCCAGCAGGGCCAGTTCGCCGCGATGCGTCTCCGGATCGTCATGCTGTTCTCCGGCGAAGACGACATCGGAGGCCGCCAGCCGTTTCGGCAGGTCGCGCGACCGGATTTCCTTTCCGGTATCGCCTTCGACAATCTTCCATTCCTTCGCCCAGACGATCTGCGTCTCCGCCCGTGCCTCGCCTGCCAGCAATGCCGCTCCTGCGGCCAGCGCCTGCCGTCGTGTCATAGTGGTCGTACGATACCCGATTTTGCGCGGTTTCCGGCGTTTCGGGGAGAGCGGCCGAGGGACGATGCGCCTGAGCTCCGCAGGAACACATAAAACAAAGCCACCGCTGCCCGTGCAGCGGTGGCCGATCTCCTGACTCTCCGAATAAAGACGGTTATCGATTCTCGTTGAAGAGGCTGATGGCGTTCAGGTCGACCTTCACATCGGCGCCGCCCCAGATCACCTGATTGGACCAGACGCTCGAAGAGATCAGGCTGAGCGGGTTCGACAGGCACGTGACATCCATCGGCGTCCCGTTGACGGTGAACTTTCCGGTGGAGGTGCCGCCGCCCCAGATCACCTGAAGCCCCTTGACCGAGTCGGTCCCCCAGATGCTGGCGTTCGACGGGGGTTTGGTGCCGGGTCCGCCGCCCCAGATGACCTGGCTCGGGTCGACCAGGACGTTCCGACCGTCCGACGAAAGCTGCAGCGGCGGGCTGAGAGCGGGACGGGTCGCTTTCACCGTGCTGGCGAGTGCGCCCGGAATATTGAGCATTCCCGCGCCGAACGTACACGGGTCCGCCTTGCCGTTGGGGAACGCCCATTTATGAGCCGAGATCATGAGCCGTGCCTTGACGGTGTCGGGGGTGAGGGTGGGGTCCTTCTCCAGCATCAGGGCGACCGCTCCGGCGACGACCGGGGCGGCCATGCTCGTCCCCGAAAGCGTGAAGTAGTCGGGCGAGGTTCCGTAGGAGTTATTGGCGTACGAATCCATCGGGACCCCGTTGGTCTGCCAGTACGTATTGAACAGGAAACTGTCCGGCGCGTTGACGGAAATGATCCGGTTGCCGGGAGCGACGATATCCGGCTTCATCGTAAAGTCGATGGCGCTCGGCCCGCGTGCCGAGTAGGTGGCGATCTTATTGGACCAGGGGTTCGTCGGACGGACGGAATCCTGCTTCAAGGCGCCGACGGTAATGACGTAAGGATCGTTCGCGGGCGACTGGATCGAGCCATACGCTGTGCCCCAACCCTCGTTCTCGTCCGACGAGGAGACGCTGGCATTCTTGCGTCCGCCGTTGCCCGCCGCGCAGACCACGACGATTCCGGCCCGGTAAGCCGCCTCCGCCGCCTGGCATAGCGGGTCGGTGGTGTAGCTCTCGGTAACGGGTTTTCCGAGCGACAGGTTGATTACCCGGATGTTATACCGAGTCTTGTTGGTCACGGCCCAGTTCAGGGCGGCGATGACGTTGCTGACATTGCCGCAACCCTGCCGGTCGAGAACCCGGAGGCTGATCAATTTCGCCGACCGGGCGATGCCATGGAAGGTTCGGAAATTGTACCAGTTGGACGAGGCGAGCCCGCTGCCGCCGAGGATGCCGGCGACGTGCGTGCCGTGACCGCACGGATCGTGTCGGATTCCGTCACCGAGGAACGTCACCCGTATCAGAGAGCGGTAGTCAAAGTCATCATCGTCGTCCTCATCCCGGGTCCAGGAGGTGGTCAGGTCCCGGTGCTTGGAAATGCCGCTGTCGATCACCGCCACACCGACACCCAGTCCCGTCAGTCCGTACGTGGCGGACGCCGTATGTGCGCCGGTATGTTCGACCGTAAACTCGTCGGTTTTGCGGACCATGCCGTCGGCGGAGAGGTGCGCGACGAACGGCAGTGCGGCGAGTCTCGACAGGTGGCGCGTCGGAACGCTCAGGGCGACGGAACGAATGATCGGGAGGTGACGATAGATGTCCCCGTTCAACGCCTCAAATGCGCGCTTGTGCTGATCGGTCAGGTCGCCGGTTAGACGAACGATGACCTCGGTGCGGCCACTGACGGACTTGCCGGTTCTCGTGGCGCTCAGCCGGGAACGAAGCGCGGGATCGCATTTCGTCGATACATCGATATTCTGCGCGAAGGCAAAAGGTGCGGACGAAAAGGCGGCGGTCAGGGCCAGCGCCAGTCCGGTAACGCCTGTCACGAAACGAAAAGTCCTTCTCATCGGGCGATATTGGTATCTCTGCATTTTCTTCTTTCCGATTTCTGCACGAGAGGACTATTATTTATTATTGATTACTTCTTTTGTCGAAAGTTAGGTCGACTGCCGTTTACTCGCCGGCGAGGGCGATGGCACCCAAATCGACGCGCCCGGTCGTGGCGCGTCCCGGCGGCAAACGCTCGGGCAAGGCATCTCGAAGGGCCGCAAGCGGGAGCGCGATCCGCTTGTCGCCTTTACCCCAGATGGCCTGAGCCGCCCGGAACTCGTTCTTGCTTGCCGGCGTTCGCCGTCGAGCGAGGCGCAGGTCGCCGTCCGGCGACACCTCGACTTTCAGGGAGCGGAACCCCGGATCGGCCTGAGCGGCGCAGCGGAGGGCGGCGGGAATGTTCAAATGTCCCGCCCCGTACGCCAGAACGGTCTCCGGGTCGGCGGACGCCGTTCGTCGATCCGCCGAGATCATGAGTCGTGCCTTGACGGTGTCGGGGGTGAGGGTGGGGTCCTTCTCCAGCATCAGGGCGACCGCTCCGGCGACGACCGGGGCGGCCATGCTCGTCCCCGAAAGCGCGAAGTAGTCGGGCGAACCCGGCGATGTCCGGGAACGCGAGTAACTGGCGTGCGGGACACCGTTCGTGACCGCATAGATGCGCTCGAACGACGACCGGGGAGCCAGAACCGAGATGACCCGGTTCCCGGGTGCGACCAGATCGGGCTTAAGCGTCATATCCTGCCGGGAGGGTCCGCGACCCGAATAGGAAGCGATGCGGTCGTGGGCCGGGTTATTGTCGGTGCGTTTGGTCGCGCCGACGGTGATGACGTAGGGATCGTTGCCCGGACAGGCGATCGATGCGTACCGGGTGCCGTAGCCTTCATTATCGCTGTACATCGGCTCATCCGAGAGTCGTCCGTCGTTGCCGGCAGCACAGACGACCACGAGACCGGCCTTCCAGGCCGCGCGTACCGCCCGGTTCAGCGGGTCGGTTTCGGCGCTTTCGTAGACCGGGTGCCCGAGCGACAGATTGACCACCCGGATGTTCCACCGCTCCCGATGGGCGATGATCCATTCGATCCCGGAAATGACATCGCTGACTGCGCCGACCCCGTTCCGGTCGAGCACGCGGACGTTGATCAGATGGGCGCGGGGCGCGATCCCGCGGAAGGTGCGAAAGCAGTTCCGACCGGTCGAGCGGGCGCCGTTCCCGGCAAGGATGCCGGCGACGTGGGTTCCGTGTCCGCATTCGTCGGCAGCCAGATCCGCGCCGAAGGCCGTCTCCGCCAGGATGCGCGAGGCGCCCCGCGCGTCGGTAAAGTCCGGATGATCGGAAATCCCCGTGTCGAGTACCGCGATGCCGACGCCTTTTCCGGTGAGGCCGAAGCCGGTCGGCGCAGGGCGGGCGGCAAGTTCGGCGCCGGTATGGCCGACGGTAAACTCGTCGGTTTTACGCACCGGCAGGTCCGGGGAGAGGTGGGCGACACCGGGCAGGGCGGCCAGAGTCCGGTGAGAGGTTTCCGGCAGGCGAACCGCGATCGCACCGATCAGCGGAAGATCCCGGTAAACGATACCGCCCAGACGGGTAATGGTCGGGCGCAGGTCGCTGGAACGGACCCCGGGCGAAAGGCGGACGATGACCCCGGTTCGCGCCTCGACACCGGTCAAGGCACGGGACGTCCGGATGTACGCCGAAGGTTGCGGGGTGGACGACGGGGTGAAGGAACGCAAACGGGGGGAGGACGGGGCCGCGCCGGCCAGGACCAGAAGGGTCGTCGCCCCACCCACGCCGACCGAACGTCGAACCCCGGCGAGAGGGGATCGGTGAGACGCGGTACACCCGGTCTGCGGTATGGGTTCTCTCTGCGAATGTTTTCGGAAAACGAGCGCTGTCACTGGTGGTCTCCTCCGACGATCGCAAAGTGCGGCAGCCCGGCGGCCATCTGCCGGTTCGCTCCGAAAGCGGAGCGCGGCGATTAGGCCCGTAGCTTTGCGTCACCGGCTTTCGCCGGGTTTGCCTTTGTCGATTGCGAAGGATGAACGACGATCTGTTAACGAGGAAACGTCGGAGAGAAAGGAACACGGAGCCGAAGGCGTGTTACGGAAGCGCAGACCGCAGGAACGGCGCAGTCGTTTCGGTAACCCGGCCATCTTTGCGTTATCCCCGTTTTTCGGCGAGGATACATCAAGATCCGTCGGCTTTGCGTCCCCGTTTTACAACGGGTTTGCCTTTTCGTCGTCTTGTTTCATCGGTCCGATGCGTCAAGCGCAGGGGACGCTTATAGGTTTAACACGGTTTTTCGCGTTTGGGAAGTGAACGAGATGTTTTTCTGTGTTAATATGGCAAATATGCAGGCAAAAATAGGCAAATTAGGGAAATAACACCGAAAAATTGCGGGTGAAATATTGACGGTATGCGGAGATACGGCCCGGAAAGAAGCGAAAACGGAAATTTTCTTTACGAACGGAGAGGCATGGCACTGAATCTGCCTTCTGCCTCTTCGAGTTACCTCGGTAACGGGTTTCCCTCGGCGTAGGTTCGGAGTGTCAGGATGAATTGCCACAAAAATAAGGCGTGCAGGAACCGGAGCGTTTCGTCCTTTCGGAAGGAGCGGTCATGAAGGAGTTGCCTCTGCCGGCCCGATGGATGCTGGTGGCCATATATCTTCTGGGAATGGCGGCGGTCTTTCTGATCATGACGCGGGTTCCCGTACCCGCCGGAGGCGGGACCGTACCGGAACTGTGCCTGTTTATCGTTCTGGCGGCCGCAGCCGGACACCGGAAGGTCACGCTGCTCCGGATCGGCGATAGCAACCTGGACAAGAACCACGGCTCGATGTCGCTTGGCTTCGCGATGATCTTCGCGACCATGCTGCGGTTCGGTCCCCAGGGCGCGCTCCTCGCCGGTTTCGCCAGCACCGTCGCCAGCTGCCTCCACCCCCGACAGCCCTGGTACCAGTTCCTCTTCAATATCGCCGTCAACCTGATCGATACCGCGATTGCCAGCCTGGTCTTTCTGACGCTCAACGGCAATACGCTCGACTTGCGGGATTGGCATGCGTTCCCTGCCGTCTCCGCCGCCTGCCTGTCGTTCTTTTTCGTCAACACAATCATCGTGGCGACCATTATCGGGATCTGCACGGGACGCTCCCCGATCCCGATCTGGCGGGAATCGTTCCTCTGGACCGCACCCAGCTATTTTCTGGGAGCCGGCATTTCCACGGTAGCGAGCGTGGTGATCGGAAACAAACTGCTGGCGACCCTGCTGTGCGCCGTGCCCATCGCCCTGCTTACCCACGCCTCCTTCCGTTCCTACCTCAAACACGCCGCCGACCTGATCGAC
>JANRLW010000077.1:0-82150 GCA_033762295.1 Capsulimonadales bacterium | reverse complement strand
GACGACGACCAACGCGGCTCCTCCCCCGGCCCCGCCGGAGGACAACCGCAACGACCGGGTGTACCAGCCTCTGGAGACGATCCAGCTGGTGTACGTGGACCCGGCGGACCTGTCGGCGGTGATCGGCCCGATCACCTTCATACAGATTAAAGAACGTGGCGGAAGCGGCGGCGGTGGCGGCGGCATGGGCGGCGGCATGATGGGCGGCGGCTTCGGCGGCGGCGGCATGATGGGCGGCATGGGCGGCGGCATGGGTGGTGGAATGATGGGCGGTATGGGTGGCGGTATGGGCGGTATGGGTGGCGGTATGGGCGGTGGCATGATGGGCGGCGGCGGCTTCGGCGGCGGCGGCTTCGGCGGTGGTGGCTTCGGCGGCGGCCGCGGTTTCTAGCACCTTTATAACGAGGGAAGAGGCAATTTGCCTCTTCCCCGACCTCGTAGAACAAGTAATCTGAAGTAGAGACGGATGCCTCGTTAAACATGCGAACGCGATTCTGTCGGGGCGCCGCGACGATAATTATGACCGGAGGATATGTCATGCAGAAAAATCTGCGCCCGTGTCGGCATGCCGCTGTTGCTGTCGGCATGGTCCTGTCCGTTGCGATGCTCGCCGGCGGCGTAACGTCCGCTTTTGCGCAGCAACCCGCCCCTGTGGCGGGCGAACAACTCGTCACCCTTGATGTCCGAAATGCCAAGCTGGAACACGCGATTCTGGCTCTGAGCAGCGGCCCCAATGGCGTCAGCAACATCGTTTTCGAAAACCCCCACAATCGGGAATTCGGTGCGGTCACCGTCCGACTGACCGACAAACCGCTGCGAGTGGTTCTGGAGCAGATCGCTCGATCCGCCGGCGCGATTCTCGATGAGAAGGATGGTATTTTCCACCTTCGCCATCCTGCGGATCAGGAGGCCAAGCCCGGCCCCAAGTCCGCGCCGCAGACACCCGCCCCCGCGCCGGAGCGGAAGCCGATGAACCGGCAACTGGTCAAGATTCGTCTGACCTACCTCCTCCCGGACGACTTCAAGCGGATGCTGGACGATCCCAACTACAAACCGGCGGTTCTCGATAGCGGACTGGGAGACTGGATGCCTCCGACCAGCCCCCGACTGCTCCCGTCGCCGGGAATTGGCACTGTTCCGAACAACCCGATCGTCGCCCCCGTCAACCCGCAGTTGCCGGCTCCGCCTTCCGGAGCGGCCGGGTCTGCCGCCGGTCGTGATGGCGAGTCCGCCGGCGCACGTCAGGTCGGTGGTCGAGGCGGCGGTTTCGGCGGTGGCGGCTTCGGCGGCGGCCAGGGCGGCTTCGGTGGCGGTCAGGGCGGCTTCGGCGGTCAGGGCGGCTTCGGTGGCGGTCAGGGTGGTTTCGGCGGCCAGGGGGGACAGGGAACGCTCCGTCCGCCGGGCATCAATAACATCATCTCCAGCAACAACGACAACTCGATTATCGTCGATTACGAAGATGTCGAGGATCTGAACCGCCTGCGTGAAATCATCCGCTATCTGGATGTCGCGCCCAAGCAGGTGATCATCAAGGCGGAGTTCGTATCCGTGGCGGTCGCCGATATCGATAACTTCGGAATCGACTGGCGGATTCAGCCGGCGGGTAACCTCGATGTGACCCTGCCGCCGCAGCAGGGAGGAGGCGTTCCGAGCATCGTCGTGGCGTATGCGTCCGGAAATGCCGTCGCCAACCTGCGCTCCGCGCTTACCCGAAACACATCGAACATTCTGCAGTCGCCGATTATCAGCACCGTGAACAACGTTCCCGCGAATATTCAGGTGTCCGATATTCTCACCGTTCCCCAGAACACGGTCAGCCAGACCGTCAACGGAACGGTCACCGCGACGACCTTCATTCAGATTCCCGCCGTCAACGGCCTGTTCGTTCTGCCCCACATCAACGGCGACGGAACGATCACCATGACGCTGACCCCGGTCCTCCAGACGATCGACCAGCAGCCGGGCGGAACCTTCCGAACCCAGAACCAGTCGCTTCTCACCACCCGACGCATTCGCAACGGGGAGACGATGGTCCTCGGCGGTTTCGTGACCAAGCAGGAGTCCCGCCAGTTGCAGAAGGTGCCGCTCCTGTCCGACCTGCCGATCATCGGAAACCTGTTCACCCAGCGTAACCGCAACGTCACCGGTTCCGAGATCCTCGTGTTCCTGACCCCGACCATCATCGAGGATCAGGCGCAGGGAACGACCGGCGTCACCGGATCGCCCGCGCCGACTCCGTAGGCGAAGCCGAGACAGTAAACCAGGGCCGGAGATCTCTCCGGCCTTTTTTTGTCATTATCGCCGTCATCGGCTATAGTGAGCAAAAAGAACGAGAATGCGACAATGTTTCGATTCCTGACCGCCGGGGAGTCTCATGGCCCCGCGCTAGTGACTTTGATCGAAGGCCTGCCCGCCGGGTTGCCCCTGACCGCCGAAGCCATCAACCTCGACCTCCGCCGCCGGCAGGGCGGTTACGGGCGTGGTGCGCGACAGAAGATCGAAACCGACACCGTCGAAATCCTCAACGGTATCCGCCTCGGACGAACCCTCGGTTCGCCCGTCACTCTGGTCATCCGGAACCGGGACTGGGAGAACTGGAAAACCCGGATGCGGATCGAACCCGCCGGTGAACATGAGCCGGAACCGGCAAAAAACACCGTTCCCCGGCCGGGGCACGCCGATTATGTCGGAATGGTCAAGTACGCTCATGATGACCTGCGAAACGTTCTGGAACGCTCCTCCGCCCGCAACACCGCAACACTCGTCGCCGTCGGGGCGGTAGCCCGGCAACTGCTCGCCGAGTTCGATGTCTCCATCGTCTCACATGTCACCCGCATCGGTTCGATTTCCGCCGCCCCGGCTGAGGGATTGACCGCATCGGAGATTGTCGAACGCTCCGAGGCGTCCCCGGTCCGCTGTATCGACCCGGCGGTATCCGAGGAGATGGTCACCTTGATCGACGGAGCGAAGCGACGGGGCGACACACTGGGCGGCGTCTTTGAGGTCATCGCTTTCGGCTTGCCCGTCGGACTGGGTTCGTACGTTCACTGGGATCGAAAAATCGATGGGCGTCTGGCCCAGGCCGTCCTCTCCATCAACGCCATCAAGGGTGTCGAGATCGGAATGGGTTTCGCCGCCGCCGAGACGCCGGGTTCGAAGGTCCATGACGAGTTCGCCCCCGGCGGCGCGACCGGCGTCCGACGTTTGACCAACCGGGCCGGAGGCACGGAGGGAGGGGTTACCAACGGCGAACCCCTGATTGTCCGCGCGGCGATGAAGCCGATCGCCACCTTGATGCGGCAACTGGGTTCCGTGGATATGGCGACCGGGGAGGCAGCGCCGGCGTTCGCGGAACGATCCGATGTCTGCGCCGTTCCCGCCGCCGCCGTGATCGGGGAAGCGATGGTGGCGATCGTCCTGGCCCAGGAACTGCAGGAGAAATTCGGAGGCGATTCCCTGCAGGAGATGCGGCGAAACTATAGGGCATTCCAGGCTACCTACCACCCTGTGGCGGACGGGGTATCTGTCGATGGCCAATAATATCGCACTGATCGGGTTTATGGGCTGTGGAAAATCGACGGTCGGACGCCTTCTGGCGACCCGGCTCGAACGGGAGTTTATCGATACCGACGCCGTCATCGTTCGGTCGGCCGGGCGAACCATACCGGAGATTTTCCTTGAGGAAGGGGAAGCGGCGTTTCGCGACCGGGAATCGGCCGCGCTTCGGGAGGCGGTCGAGACCGAAGGAAGCGTGATCGCGACCGGTGGCGGCGCGGTGCTTCGGGAGGAGAATGTTCGAATACTGCGGGAGAACGCCCTGATCGTCTGGCTGACCGCTCGCGCCGAGGTCATCGTTCGACGGACCGGCCACGGTGTCGCCGCTCGGCCCGTACTCGCCGCCTGGGCCGATGACCCGCTCGCGCATGTCCTGAACCTTCTCGGTCAGCGCGGTCCTATCTACCAGCGCGCCGCACACCGGATCGTCGACACCTCCGATCGGACCCCGGCCGCCATCGTTAACGAGATCGTCCGAAAACTCGAAAAAAATCAGGGAACGGAGAAGGACTGACCCGTTTCCGAAACCCTGGGGGAGTCGATCCGAACCGCGCCTATGCCTACCGTGCCCGTCGCCCTTTCCGGGGGGCGCAATTATATCATCCATATCGACAGTCCGGTTCCGCTCGGAGAGCGTCTTGCCGAAGTCGCCCGCTCACGACGACTCGTGATCATCACCCAGCCAAAAATCGCGCAAGGGTTGGGCGCGGCGCTTGCAAACACATTGCATCGGGAAGGCTACGGTCCGATCCCCATTCTGACGTTTCCTTCCGGCGAACGGTACAAAACGTTGAGAACGGTCGAGCGTCTCTGCGACGGGTTATACGCCCTGGAACCGGCGATCGACCGCAAAACTCTCGTGATTGCCCTGGGCGGAGGGGTGGTCGGGGACGTTGCAGGATTTGTCGCCTCCCTGTATCTGCGCGGTCTGGATTACGTTCAGGTGCCGACGACCCTGCTGGCGATGGTCGATTCCTCCGTCGGAGGAAAAACGGGCGTGGATTTTCGGGCCGGAAAGAACCTGATCGGAGCATTTCACCAGCCTCGCGCCGTATGGATAGATACGCGGGCGCTGTCGACACTGCCGCCGCGCGAGTTTCGCGCCGGACTGGCGGAGGTCATCAAGTACGGGGTCATCGCCGATCCCGCCCTGGCGGAGATGCTGTCTCGGGAAGCCGAGGGGATTCTCGAACGCGATTCGGCGCTCATCGGCGAGATCGTCCGACGCTCCTGTGAGATCAAAGCCGAAGTCGTGACCCGCGATGAGTTCGAAACAACCGGTTTACGGGCTATACTCAATTACGGTCACACGATCGGTCACGCACTGGAAGCGGTCACGCAGTATCGGCGGTACAAACATGGAGAAGCGGTCGCCATTGGAATGATGGCAGCGGCGCGTATCGGCGAGGTCTACGGAAGAACGCCTCCGGAAATCGGGGATCGACTGCAGGCTCTGCTCGACCGTTACCGGCTTCCGACGACGTTGCCGGAGGATATACTCCCGGAAACTTTGGTACCGCTTCTGGGACGGGATAAGAAAGCGGAGGCGGGAAGGGCGCGTTTCGTGCTGGCCCGAGACTGGGGCAACGTGGAACTGGTTTCCGATGTGGACGAAGCAACCATTTTAGCGGGATTACGTCGTATAACCGGAAAGGGCCACCGAAAATGAAACCGGGAGTCGACATTGCGCTTTGCGCCTGGATTCTCCTGGTCTTCGCTTCCTTCTGGGCGCCCTACCTTGGTACCCCGTTGTCGCCGAATATGTTGACGGCGTTATACGCCGTTGGCCTTCTGTTCGCTCTGGTCCGTTTGACGCTGGAACTGCTTCGGCGGAAGTCCGATTAACAGGAAACAAACGTGGTTAACGACCCCTATGAAAACTCCGTAAGCCGAACCGGACTGGTAAATCGCCTTCTGGCCGGCCGGTATGAGGTTCTGGAAACCCTGGGCGAGGGTCCGTTGCTGACCGCCTACCGGGCCAGGGACCGGCAGGTCAACCGAATTGTCACGGTCAAGGCGATACGTCCCCAGTTTGCCAAGGACGATGCGGTCCTGCGTCGACTGCGCGAGGGAATCGGCGCGGCCTACTCACTGGCCCATAGCAATATCGCACGCGTCTTCGACATCGGTACCGACGAGGAAACCGGGCTTCTGTATCTTGCCGAGGAGTACGTCCGGGGAATCGATCTGAAGGAGCGAATCCGGCGTAATGCGCCGTTCCAGCTGGCGCCGGCGACCGATACGGCCATCGCCATCGCCGAGGCGCTGGAAGCCGCACATGCGCGGGGCGTCACACACGGGGATGTCCGGCCGCAGAACGTTCTGATCGGTCCGGAAGGACAGATAAAACTCACCAACTTCGGTATCGCGACAGCGCAGTCCGAGATCGCCGCCAGCGATCCGGCCTTGCTGAAACGGATCGTCGGATATGTCGCTCCGGACGCGGCGGGTACGGTGGCCATGCCCTCCTCGGATCTGTATTCGCTCGGCTGCCTTCTGTTCGAAATGCTGACCGGCGATCTGCCCTACCCGGACGAGAACCCGATTCGGGTCGCTTTGAAACACGCTCAGGAGTCGGTGCCTTCGGCGCGACTGATCAACGGAGCGGTTCCCCCGGCGTTGGATGGCATTCTTCAAAAGGCGATGGCCAAGACGCCCGCGCAACGATATGCCTCCGCGTCGGAACTGCTGATCGATCTGCGAGCGGTCCGGGATGCGTTACGTTTCGGAAAACCGTTGAACTGGACGCCGCGCGAGCGAGAAAACAGCGCACGAACCCCGGTTCTCCCGCCGGAACGCGATGGAAGCAACGAAGTGACGGCGTTGCTGAACCCCTTGCCGGTCCGCCCGGTGACCGCCCCGCCGCCCGTGGCCGCGACGCACAACGTCCCCGCCCGGGGAGTCGCGGCCGATCCGATCCGACCCGAGCGGATGGCGACGGCCGCCGTTCCGCCGCCCAATGTCGCGCCCTATGCCGTGGAGGAGGAAAAGAACGTGCGTCCGGTCCGCGCCAAAGGCGTACAATGGCTAACGTTAATCAATCTGTTCATGGCGATCTTGCTGGTGGGCGCCCTCGGAGGACTCTACTGGGTCATTATGAGCAGCAACCGTCCGGATGCGGTCGTCGTGTTGCCCAGTCTGATCGGAAAGACCGTGACCGAAGCCAGAGAGATGGCGGCCGAGAAGAATTTCGAACTGGCGATTGTCGGACGGGAGTTTCGGGACAACGATCCGAAGGATGTCATTTACCAGCAGAGCATTCGCGCCGGTAGCAGTATTAAGCCCGGACGACCGGTTCCCGTCTGGGTCTCGGACGGCCCCCGGATGGTCATCGTTCCCGATGTCAGCGATGCGGCGATCGAACGCGCCCGAAAGATTCTGGAACGCGCCGGACTGAGTATCGGCAGCCTCAACTACGAGTACGACCCGATTGTCGCCAAGGGCAACGTCCTTCGACAGGCGCCTCCCCCCGGTGAGAATAAGCCCCGTGGGACAAAGGTGGACTTGATCCTTTCGAAGGGGGCGGAACCGGTCGAGACCCCGGAACCGATCCCCACCCCCGATCCGTTCGCCGAACCGACCCCCGACGCCGAGGTTTCATCGGAAACGCCTGTGACCGAACCGACGGTTCGTTATCTGAAGGTCATCTATCCGCCGACGCCGATCGACGAAGGGGACGAACCCCACCGGATTCGCATCGATATTCTCGATGAGGAAGGACCGCGGACGATCAAGGACGAACTGGTTCAACCGGGACAGCAGATTCGGCTGGATCACGTCAAGGTGGTCGGTTCTCCGATTACGATCAAAGTTTACGATAACGACGAGTTAAAGGTGGACTTAACCCGATGAAAACCGACGGGAAGAGGGCAGAGCGGAATGCTTGATCCATTGACCAGCATGCCGGATATGGACCGTCTGCCGGAAGGGCAGGTGCGGGTTGCGCCATCGCTTCTGGCCGCCGATTTCGGTCATTTTGCGGACGGCGCCTCCGCCTGCGTGCATGCCGGCGCCGACTGGCTCCATTTCGATGTGATGGACGGGCATTTCGTCCCCAACCTCTCCTTCGGCCCAGACCTGGTACGGGCCTTACGGCCCCTGCATCCGAATACACCGTTCGATGTGCATCTGATGGTGGAGCGGCCCTACGATCTGATCGAAGTCTTCGCTGCGGCGGGCGCCGATCTGATCACGGTCCATGTCGAAGTGACGCCGCATCTGCAGCGTACCCTGGCCGCCATTCGCGCCTGCGGACGGCGGGCCGGGATCGCATTGAACCCGGCGACCCACCCGGATTCCCTCCGATACGTTCTCGATGATATCGATCTGGTGCTGGTAATGACGGTCAACCCCGGATTCGGCGGACAGAAGTTTCTGCCGGCCGCAGGCGATAAGGTCGGAGATTTGGCCCGTCTGCGCGAACAGGAGGGAGCTTCCTTCCTGATCTCGGTGGACGGTGGGGTCGATGACCGGACCGCGCCGATGCTCGTCCGGGATGGCGCGGATGTTCTTGTCGCCGGATCGTACATTTTTCATCATCCTCAGGGAGGCATCTCCGGGGGGATCGCCGCCCTGCGCGCCGCCGCCGCCGAACCGTAGGCGATCGACGGTTCTACCGTGAGGAAATATCCTCGGAAGCAGGCAATGATTTTTTACGCCTATTCCCCATGGGAACGTAACCGGCACCGGAGCGGTAAAATAAAGCGGAGGCCGGAAAAATGTCGCCCGCACAGATTGTGATGGCAGTGCTACTTGCCGCCACGCTATTTTATACCGTTTACGCCTATCCGAACCGGTACGGTGCGTTGACCGGACGCTCACGTCTGTATCGGACGGTCGGGCTTTTTCTGCTCAGCCTGCTACTGATGCTGGTGTTTATCGGGACGTACATCGATTTTCGTGCCGATGTCACTCCACGCGCGGGATTGATCCGCATGATATTTTACTGGGCGTCCTGTCTGATGCTCGGTCTGATTCTGCCGGTCATCGCCTTTCTGGACTCGCTCGAATCCTTTGTCGCCGTCCGTCGGGAAAAACGCGACTACCTGATGAACATGTGGCAGGAGGAGCAACAGCGCCTGACGGGTATCAAAACCGGCTCTGCGACAGGTATCGTCGAGGACGAGAGTGAAAAGCGATCCGGAGAACCCGACGACCGATCCTGACAACCGCCCGCCGACCTCCGAAGTGACCGAAGCGTTCGACCAAGCGTTTATGCGACAGGCCCTTCGTCTCGCGCTGAAGGCGGTCGGACGGACCCACCCGAACCCGCTGGTCGGTGCGTTGGTCGTCCGTGACGGCCGGATTATCGGCCGGGGCTGGCATCGCGGAGTCGGAACCGACCACGCGGAAACGATGGCTCTCGCCGCCGCCGGAGAGGCCGCTCGCGGAGCCACCATCTATGTCACCCTGGAACCCTGCGCCCATTTCGTCGGCCTGAACGGACAGCCGCGTCTGCCCTGTGCCGAGCGATGCGTTCGGGCGGGGGTTGCCCGGGTCGTCTGCGCCATCGCCGATCCGGACGTGCGGGTCAATGGCAACGGTTTCGCTCATCTCCGGGCGGCCGGAATCGAAGTGAGCGTTGGGACGGAGGAAGCGGCGGCCCGAACGCTCAACCTGCCGTTTCTGCGTCATCGCACCCTCGGACTGCCATTTATCCTCCATAAGGCCGCGATGACCCTCGACGGGAAGATCGCCGCGCCGGACGGAAGTGCGCGATGGATTACGGGGGGGCGATCGCGCCGGTACGTTCACCGCCTTCGAAATCGGGTCGATGCCATCGTCGTCGGCATCGGCACGATTCTGACCGATGACCCGTCTCTGACCGTTCGACTGCCGTCCGGGAACGGTCGAGACCCGTTGCGGGTCATTATGGATAGCCGACTGCGAACGCCCGTGGGGGCGAGGGTCGTTCGTCCGGGGACGCTGTTTCTGACGACGGAGGAGACGGACTCGCCGAAAGGACGGCGTCTGGTCGAGGCGGGCGCGGAAGTGCGGACCGTCCCGGCGGACGATAACGGGCGGGTGGATGTCGTGCGAGCGATGGAACTCGTTGCCGCCCGGGGGTGTCTGGCCGTACTGCTGGAGTCCGGGGGCGAACTGGCCGCCGCGTTCCATCGGGCGAAGCTGATCAACCGGGTTATTTACTTTATTGCGCCGAAATTGATCGGAGGCGCGGGACCGACCCCGATCGACGGTACGGGACTTGCAGCGGGAATGGCCGAGGCTTTCGTGACCGGTTCGCTGCGAGTCCGTCGTTTTGGCGAGGATATTGCCATTACGGCGGATGTAGGGGATATTGTATACAGGAAGTGAAGTAACGGAGTGAGACGGCGCGAAAAATAGACGGGAGCTAACAGTCGATCATGTTCACGGGTATCATAGAGGTCGTCGGAAAGGTAACCGGCATTGAGCGGAACGGAGAAGGGGTCGAACTGACGATTTCCGGAGGGAAAATCGCGGAGGATATCAGTCTGGGAGATTCGGTCGCGATCAATGGCGTCTGCCTGACCGCCACTCGTTTCGAGCCTCCCCATATCACCTTTGAGGCGGTGTATGAAACCTTGCGTAAAACAACGCTCGGTCAACTCCGCATCGGTGACAGCGTCAATCTGGAACGAGCGGTGCAGGTGGGCGGAAGACTCGGAGGACATATCGTTCAGGGTCATGTGGACGGCACCGGAATCATCGCCTCGATCCGTCCGATCGGTAACTCCTACTTTATCTACGTCGATGCCCCGCCCGAACTGATGCGATATGTTGTCACGAAGGGCTCGGTGGCGGTGGACGGCATCTCGCTTACCATTGCCGAGGCTGCGGACCGGACATTTGCCCTTTCCATCATCCCGCACACGTGGGACCATACCTCGCTTCGGGAAAAGCATGCCGGAGACACGGTCAATATCGAGACCGATATCCTCGGCAAGTATGTCGAGCGGATGCTCGGGGGATATCTGGCCGGGGCCGACCGCGCGGCCGAACGCGGCGGCGTGACGATGGATCTGCTGGCACGGGCCGGATACACGCCCGATACCGGAGGGTACGGAAGCTACGGGGTGGCGACCGCTCAGCGAGAAGAGTCGGAACGCTGGTAACCGGACGACCGTTGAGAGGCACGAACGTCACGGAACGGAAAGGCTGCGGAATGGAAACGAATCCCTTCGCCACGGTAGAGGAGGCGATCGAGGATCTGCGCGCGGGCAAATTCATCATACTGGTCGATGATGAGGACCGGGAAAACGAAGGTGATTTTGTCATGGCGGCCCAGTTCGTCACTCCGGAGGCCGTCACACTGATGATTCGCCAGGGAAGCGGCATCATCACGAACCCCATGCCGGAGGATCGGCTGCTGGCCCTGCAACTGGACCTGATGGTACGCGAGAACTCCGAGTCGATGCGGACGGCGTTTACGGTGACCGTCGATGCACGGGAGGGAACGACTACCGGGAGCAGCGCCTTTGACCGTGCGCTGACCATGCGGAAACTGGCCGATCCCGCCGCGCGGGCCGGCGATTTCAATCGGCCCGGCCATGTCTGCCCCCTGATGGCGAAAAACGGCGGCGTACTGAAACGCGCCGGGCATACGGAAGCCGGCGTCGACCTGATGCGTCTGGCCGGATTACAGCCGGTTGCCGTCATCTCCGAAATCATGGGGGATAGCGGGGAGATGGCGCGTCTGCCCGAACTGATCGGACTGGCCGGACGCCTTGGCCTGAAGATCATCACCATTGCCGACCTGATCAAGCATCGCCGCCGAACGGAAAAACTGATTCGTAAAATCGACGAATGCGATCTGCCCACCCGCTATGGCGCGTTCCGGGCGCATGCGTACTGGTCCGATGTGGACAACAGCGATTATGTCGCCTTCGTTATGGGCGACCTTGCCGGCGAGGAACCCGTGCTGTGTCGTATCCATTCGTCCTGTGTCACCGGGGATCTTCTGCAGTCTCTTCGCTGCGATTGCGGCGATCAGCTCCACCTGGCATTGACCAAAATCAGCGAGGCGGGCCGCGGGGTTCTGCTCTATATCGAGCAGGAGGGGCGTGGCATCGGCCTTGTCAACAAAATCCGTGCTTACGCCCTTCAGGATAAGGGAGCGGACACGGTGGACGCCAACCTGATGCTCGGGATGAAAGCGGACTTGCGGGACTACGGGATCGGCGCACAGATCCTCGTCGATCTCGGTCTGCGTCGTCTCCGGTATATGACCAACAACCCGGCGAAACTGGCCGGTCTGGACGGATTCGGAATCGAGATTACCGAAGTGGTCCCGATCCGAACCGAACCGAACCCGTTCAATGTCCGCTACCTTGAAACAAAGCGTTCCCGCATGGGGCATCTGCTCCCCGTCACGGAGCGACCGACCGAGGCGGAGGATAGCCGTGCGAACGGTACGAATGGCGCGATGTAAATCGCGAACGCCGGGTCGACCGTTGAAATTCCAACTACGAGAGAAGTTTATGCCTGATTACCGTTCCACAACCGTCCTCGCTCGACAGTCACGCCGTCCGGTCACACGCTTTGTTGCGGGGATCGGGCTCGCTCTGATCCTGGCCTCCGGGGCGAGCGCCGATCTGAAATTGACGTCCCGGGTCACCGGGGCAGCTTCCGGCGGCAAGCCGACGACCAGTGTTGTGTATTACAAGGGAAAGAAGATGCGATCGGAGACGGGTAACACCGTCGTTCTTTTCGATGGGGAAAAGGGAACCGTCACCAGTCTCAACATGACGGCGAAAACGTACAACGTCGTGCCGATTGCGGCGCTCTCGGACAATGCCATGTTGCGGATGGTCGAGATGAAGACGGCTGTCACCCTGAAACCGGGCGGAAAAACCAAGAAAATACTGGGAAAACAGACAAAAAATTACGTATTCACCGCCACCATCAAAATGTCTCTTAAGAAGGAGATGCTGGATCGGATGAAGGCGCAGGGCAGTACGGCGAGTCCGCCAACGCTGCCGACGATCGTCCTGACCGGCGAAAACTGGGTGGCCGAGCAGGTGGCAGTCTCCTCCGGTGCGATGGCCGCGTCGATGAGCCCGATGAGCGCCGTGCCGGGTCTCAAGGCGTTGATGGACAAGTTCAAAACGATCAAGGGGATTCCTCTGGAGTCGCGGATCAATATCGCCATGCAGGGGGGTCCGCAGGAAGGCCGTCGGCAATCGTTGGCGACCGAAGCGACCTCGATAAGCGAGGAGGGCCTCGCCGATACGTTGTTTGTCGTGCCTGCCGGCTTTACCAGGGCGACCGCCCCGACCGGACGACCGGGCGGCGCGCCGGGGCCGGGCAACTGATCGCCGATTTTTCGGTCACACCGTTCAGGAAGCGGAAAAAGGAATCTGATATATGAAATCTCTTGTTTTCCCGAAGTGGGGCGCACGGGCCGCGGCCGGGGTCGCTCTCTTTTGCGTCGCCGCATCGGCCTACGCCGACATCAAATTTGTCGCCGAAGTCACGGTCAAGGGCGCACCGACCGCCACCAAGGCGAATCTGCCGGATAAGTCCGTGACGACCTCCTATTACAAGGGGGAGAAGCAGCGTATCGAAACCGAAAAGCCCGGCGGCAAGACCGTGACCATTTCGGATCTGGCGACCGGAACGACCTACACCCTGAACCCTGCCAAGAAGACCTACACGGTTTTCAAACTTTCCGACATCGAGGCGATGACGGCGGATAATCCGATCATGCAGATGCTCAAGATCGAGACCCAGACCACCATCACCCCCGGAACGGCCACCAAAAGCATTGCCGGAAAGAACGCGAAGCAGTATACCTATAACACCAGTTTCAAAATGAGCCTGGAAGGCGGGGATGATCAGATCGCCGCCTTCGCGCAGATGATGCCGACGATCACGATCAAGGGCGAGCAGTGGACGACCGAGGACGTCCGGTTCCCGGTGAACTATCAGAAGATCGCCCAGACCAATATGGCCCGTTCCATCCCGCCGATGATGGCGAAGGGTATGTCGGAGATGATCGAAAAGATGGCGACGATCAAGGGGTTCCCGCTTTCGTCCGTGGTCACCGTCTCCTTCATTCTGCCCAAGAACGCCGCCCCGCAGGCGGCGGCCAGCATGCCGAAGGAACCGATCATCACCACCACCGAGGTCAAGTCCATCTCCGAGGAGAATCTCGATGACTCTCTCTTCGAATTGCCGAAGGACTACACCGAAGTGAAAACGGAAACTCCGGCGGGGGCGCTGCCCGGTGCGGCTCCCGCTTCGGCCGGAAAGACCGGAACCAACTAACGAAACCGGTTAATCCGAAACTGACCGTAAGAGTCCGTTCAGGCCGCTCGTTGACAGGTGAACGAGCGGCCTGAACTCTGCTATAATAGTCCGTTATGCCACGATACTTCGAAGGAAATATGATTGCGGGAGGCCTCCGTTTCGGAATCGTGGTCTCCCGCTGGAACGCATTTATCACCGAACGTCTCCTCGATGGCGCTCTGGACACCCTGAAGCGGCATGGCGCCCTGCCGGATATCGTCGATGTCGCCCGCGTGCCGGGGACATTCGAGGTGCCTCTGGTCGCCCAGATGATGGCGCTCTCCGGAAACTACGACGCCGTGATCTGTCTGGGTTGCCTGATCCGCGGTTCGACGCCCCATTTTGATTACATCGCCGGCGAATGCAGCAAAGGAATCGCCCAGGCGATGATGAACTCGGGGGTGCCGGTCACATTCGGAATTCTGACCACCGACAGCATCGAGCAGGCGATCGAGCGGGCCGGGACCAAAGCCGGGAACAAAGGGGCGGAGGCGGCGGCGGCGGCGATCGAAATGGCGAATCTGATCAAGGGTCTGGCGCAGCCGGGCGCGGACGGAGAGTGATTCCGTGGCCCTGCGTTTCGGTGCGCATATGCCGACGACCGGCGGACTGCATCGCGCCCTTTCGGCCGGAGTTCGGATCGGTTGCGATACGGTCCAGATTTTCACGGCGTCGCCGCGTCAGTGGAACAGTGCGCCTCCGGATCCCGCCAAAATTCGTGCGTTCCGTCGGATGACCGAAGCGACCGGAGTTTATCCGCTCATCGCGCATGACTCCTATCTGATCAATCTCGCCAGCGGAGAGGAGGCTCTGGTCGAGAAATCCCGACGCGCCTTTCTGGAAGAGATGCGGCGGGCCGAACAGCTGGGGTTGGATTTCGTCGTGACCCATATGGGGGCCCATACCGGAGCGGGTACGGAAACGGGTATACGACGGCTCGCCGAAAGTCTGAACTGGCTGCAGGAAAGGATTCCCGAATACCGGGTCCGGGTGGCTCTCGAAACGACCGCCGGACAGGGAACGACTCTGGGGGCGTCCTTCGACGAGTTCCCTCAAATTTTCGCGCTGGTACGCGAGCCGGAACGACTCGCGGTCTGTCTGGATACCTGTCATATTTTTGTTGCCGGTTATGATATCCGCGATGAGGCGCGGGCGCGGGCCGTCTGGGACGAGTTCGATCGGAAAGTCGGTATCCGGCGACTGGTCTGTATCCATGCCAACGATGCCGAGAAGGGACTGGGTTCCCGGACCGACCGGCACGCGCATATCGGTGAGGGAAAGATCGGGTTCGCGGGGTTTCGCGCGTTTCTCTCGGACACGCGTCTGCCGGACGGCCTGCCGGTCATCGTGGAAACGCCCGAGGCCGAGTCCATGCACGTGCAAAATGTGTGGCGATTGAAAAATCTTCTCTCCCCGAACTCCGTCCTGCCCCCGATATGAATCACGATCAGCTTTTCAAAGAGGTGTTGCAGGCCTTCCTCCCGGAATTTCTCCGGCTTTTCTTCCCGGAAGAGGCTGCTCGCCTTGACCCGACTCATATTACGTTTACCGATCAGGAACTGTTTACGGACGTCCCGGACGGTGAGGTGCGACGAGCGGATGTCATTGCCCGGGTGCGAACCAGGGAAGGCGAGCCGGAGATCGTTCTGGTACATATCGAGGTGGAGTCAAGCCGACGCGCTGAGATCGCCTTCCGGATGTGGGAATACTATTCGCTCCTGCGTATCCGTCGTCGTGAGAACGTCTTTCCGATCGTGTTGTACCTGGTGCCCGGTGCCGGTGGTATCGTGACCGAACGATATAATGAGGGTGTCCTGGGACGGACGTTCCTCCGGTTCGATTATCTGGCGGTCGGTCTACCCGACCTTGCGGCAGAGGACTATCTGGCTCGCGAGTCGCCGCTGGCACTGGCGCTGGCCGCCTTGATGAGAACGCCGCCGACGGAACGTGTCTCTTTCAAATTCCGGATGTTGCGCGGAGTGGTTGCCTCTCCGCTGGATGAAGCGCGTAAGTTGCTGCTCGCGACGGTGGTCAATCGGTACCTGCCGTTGAGCGAGCGGGAGGAAACGGACTTTGCGGAGTTGATCCGGTCGACGACGGAAAGGAGCGATGAACCAAGCATGGCCGTACTGGATTTGAATCGCGTCTATGAAATCATCCGGGAGGATGCCCGAATGGTCGGACTGGAGGAAGGCCGTCGGGAAGGCCGTCAGGAAGGCCGTCAGGAAGGTCTTCGGGAAGGTCTTCGGGAAGGCCTCAGAGACGGCAAGAAGCAGTTCCTCCGGCTGTTTCTGCGCAATCGTTTCGCCGACCTGCCCGAGGAGATCGAGCGAAGGATCGACGATATAGACAGTGACGAACGGCTCGACGAAATAGTGGTTCGTGCGCTTGCGGCGGCGACGCCTGAGGACATCGGTCTGAACGGCGAAACAGGCGCGAAAGGAAACGACTGACGGATGGAGGAGAATTTGGCGACGACCTATGCGGATGCCGGTGTTGACATTGACGCCGGGAACGAGGCGGTACTGCGGATGAAGGAGCACGTTCGCTCGACCTTTAACGCGGCGGTGCTCGCGGATGTCGGCTCCTTCGGCGGAATGTATGCGCTCGATAAGTCCGCCGTGTCGGAACCGGTGCTGGTTGCCTCCATCGACGGAGTCGGAACCAAACTGAAGGTAGCGCAGATGGTCGGGCGACACGATACGGTCGGACGCGACCTCGTCTGGCATTGCGTCAACGATATTCTTGTCCAGGGCGCCCGCCCGCTCTTTTTCCTGGATTACTTCGGAACCGGACGACTCGATCCGGCGATCGCCGCCGATGTCGTCAAAGGAATAGCGGACGGATGTCGGGTGGTCGGTTGTGCGCTTCTCGGCGGAGAAACGGCGGAGATGCCCGGAATGTACGCGCCCGGAGAGTACGACCTCGCCGGTTGTATCGTCGGACTGGTGGAACGGGGACGAATCATCGATGGCAGCCGGGTCAGCCCCGGCGATGCCATTATCGGTCTGGCGTCCGACGGACTGCACACCAATGGTTACAGTCTCGCCCGACACGTCCTTTTCGAGAAAGCCGGGTTGCCGCACGAACGATACGTTCCCGACCTGGGAACAACGATCGGTGATGCGCTCCTTGCGCCGCATCGCTGCTATGCGCCGGCTTTGCTCCCGCTGCTCGAACGATTTGATATTCATGCCATCGCCCATATCACCGGCGGCGGATTCTATGACAACATCCCTCGCGTTCTCCCCACCGATTGTCAGGCGGTGATCGAACGGCGGGCATGGACGCCGCCCGCCATCTTTCGACTGATTCAGGAACTGGGCCATGTGCCCGACGCCGAGATGTTCCGAACGTTCAATATGGGGATCGGCATGGTACTGGTCGTTCCCGCCGAACTGGGGCCAACCCTGGTACGTGAACTGAACGACGCCGGAGAGCAGGCGGCATTGATCGGAAATATCGCCCGCGGTCCCCATGAAGCGAGTTTGATATGAAATACCGTTTGAAATCGTGTCGACCCGTGACCTGGTGGGTGGTGTCGACGCTGGCGGGGTTTCTTGCAGGCTGCGCCGCTCAGCAGGGCGGCGGCGGTTTTCAACGGTACTCTCCGACGCCCACGCCGGTTCCGATCGGAACGCCCACTCCGCCGACCGGACCGCCGCTCCCCCCGTTTTAGGCGGCTCCGATCGACAATTTTCCATAAGGCCGTCTCCGGCGGAGTATTCGGATAGAATATTCGCAGGAGTGTCTTCCCGTTTATGTCCGATATGATCCCCTCCTCTCCCCGCCGTATGGTGCTGCTCGATGGTAACTCCCTCCTTTATCGAGGGTTCTTTGCCATGCGCGCCCTGACGACCAGCGCGGGCCAGCCGACCAATGCCGTCTTTTCCTTCACCATGATGCTTTTGACTTTGCTGCAGGAGTGGAAGCCGGACGTGGTGTACTGCGCCTGGGATACGCCCGAGCCTACCTTTCGCCACCAGGAGTACGCCGAATATAAGGGAACACGTCAGGAGACGCCCGCCGATCTCAAACCGCAGGGACCGATCGCCCGGGAGATGGCGGAAGCGTTTCGGGTCCCCGGAATCCGGAAGCCCGGTTATGAGGCCGACGACATCATCGGGACAATGGCACGGATCGGCAAGGAGAAGGGCTACGAGGTACTGATCGTTTCCGGCGACCTGGATGCTCTGCAACTGGTCGAACCGGGTGTCCGGGTAATGACCACTATCAAAGGGGTGACCGATACCATCATCTACGATGAAGCACGAGTGGTGGAGCGTTACGGACTGAAACCCGTCCAATTGACCGACTATCGTGCGCTGAAGGGCGATGCGTCCGACAATATTCCCGGAGTTCCCGGTATCGGGGAGAAGACTGCGGCTCAACTGCTGCAGCAGTTCGAGACGATTGAAAACCTTCTGGAGCATATCGATGAGGTAAAGCAGCCGAAGACCCGGGCGTCGTTGGACGCCTCTCGCGAACAGATGGCGAAATCGAAACGACTGGCGACGATTCTGCGGGAGGTGCCGCTGGAGGAAGTGACGGTTCCTCCGCCGGAGAAGGCGGTCTATGAGCCGGACTACTCGGCGGTGCGGGCGCTGTTCGAACGGCTGGAGTTCCGAACGCTGTTGCGACGACTTCCGGACTCCGGCAAGGTTGCGCCGGGAGTTGCGCCGACCGTTGATTTGGAGGCGGAGGAATACGATCCGTTCGCTGTGACCGAGGAGGAGATCGCGAACCCGGCGTCGGCTCCCGGCGCGCCGACCGTCCGGGAAGCGGTCACCCCGGAGGAGCAGGCGGCGGCCCTCGCCGTGTTGCGACAGGCGAACAGCGTGGCGGTGCGTCTCCATCTTCACGGAGAAGGTATGGCGGAGGTCCGAATTCACGGGGTGGCGCTTGCGCCCGAAAACGGACCGGATACGGTTCCCGAGGGCGGCACGGTTTTCTATTTTCCCCTGAGTACCGGCGAAGAACCTGCCGCGCCTCCGTCGTCCGAACTGGGCGGGCTCTTTGAGGAAACGCCGACCGCCGATGGCATCGAACCGGTATTGTCCATGCCTGTCTCACTGGCGAAGCTGCTGGCGGACCCGACCGTCGCCAAGCTGACACACGATACCAAGACCGATGTCGGAATTCTCTCCCGCTATGGCGTCTCGTTAAATGGCGTCCTCTTCGATACCGATCTGGGAGGTTACCTGCTGAACGCCGGGCGGCGGTCGGGATACTCCCTGCCCGAGATGGCTCAGGACTATTCCGGGAAAACGGTCAAAACGATCGATAAAAAAGAGCGCAGGGGGATGACGGATGCCGAGGTCGAGGCCAATGAAAAGGCTCAGGCCATCGCGGAAGCCGACGCGATCCTGGCCGTTCGAAAGGTGCAGGAACCCCGCCTGGATGCCGCCGGGCTGATGACGATCCTGCGGGAACTGGAACTGCCGGTCGCGCCGATTCTGGCCGAGATGGAGAACGCCGGTCTGCTCGTGGATGTCAACGTTCTCCATCGGATGTCCGCGCAGTTACAGAGCCGGATCGAGCAGCTGGAAACCGAAATCTTCGGTATCGCCGGGGGGGCGTTTACGATCGGTTCGCCCAAACAGTTACAGGAAGTGCTGTTCGAGCGACTGAAACTGCCTGCCGGAAAAAAGACCAAGACGGGATATTCGACGGATGCCGATACCCTGGAGGAACTGTCGGCCGATTATCCGATCGTTTCACTGATCCTTCAGCATCGCGAACTGTCCAAGCTGAAGGGAACCTACACCGATGCGATGCCGGCGTTGGTTCGTCCGGAAACGCAGCGGATACATACGTCGCTGAACCAGACCGTTGCCGCCACCGGCCGACTGTCCTCCTCCAATCCGAATCTGCAGAACATCCCTATCCGAACCGAAATCGGCCGGGAGATCCGTCGTGCGTTCATCGCGCCTCCGGGCATGGTGCTGTTATCGGCCGACTATTCGCAGATCGAACTGCGTATCTTCGCCCATGTCAGCGAGGACCCGGAACTGGTGGCCGCGTTCGAGTCCGGAGAGGACATTCATAAATACACGGCGGGGAAGATATACAATGTCCCGGTGAGCGGAGTGACCGGAGATATGCGCCGTGCCGCCAAAACGGTCAATTACGCGGTCATCTACGGCATCTCGGATTTTGCGCTGGGCCGTCGTCTGGGGATCTCGATGAAGGCGGCAAAGGAGCTAAAAACCTCGTACTTCGACCGGTTTCCAGGGGTGCGGCGTTATCTGGACGAAACCGTCGCCTTCGCTCGGGAAAAGGGGTACGTTCAAACCCTGTTCGGACGACGACGTTACATACCGGATATCAATTCGCGCGTTTTTCAGTTCCGCCAGGGGGCCGAGCGAGCCGCCTCCAATATGCCGATCCAGGGGTCGTCCGCCGACATCATGAAGCGGGCCATGATCGATGTCCGGGAGACGATGCGGAATCGGCAGTTCCGATCCCGTCTGTTGTTGCAGGTGCATGACGAACTGCTGTTCGAGACGCCGACCGAGGAAGTCACCGAGATGGCGCATTGCGTCGAGGAGTGCATGGCGCGCGCCTATCCGCTCAAGGTCGCTCTGGAGGTCGAAGTAAAAACCGGTACGACCTGGGCCGATGTGACTCCGCTCGCCGATGCCGTGCCGCTTTCGGCCGAAAATTCCTGAAAAGAAAGATACCGGGAGAACGGCCTTTGGCAGAACGAATCTCGTCTGTTCGTCGTCACACAGACGGGACTATTAAATAATTCTCACACTTCAACCGAAGATAAATTGGAACGTGTTCTTCAGCGAGGAAGGGGACGGTCGCCGTTCATTCGTTTTCCTGGCCGTCTTGCGATGCGAGTCGGGAAGTCAATTATAGAATCAGGTAGCTATGGACCCGCTTTGGCAAGGCATCACCGGAAAACGCGATAAAGCCACTCCCGTCGGTCTCGGGAGCGTCTCGGCGGGTGCTCCGCTGATTTCGGCGGCCTCCGGCCCGGCAATGGAAATTGCCCACATCCTTTTTGTCGATATTGTCGGTTACTCCCGATACCGTACCGTCCAGCAGGCCGATATCCAGCGTGAACTCCAGCATCAGTTGCAGATGGCCGGTGAGGTCACGATGGGACGGGAAGAGAAAAAACTGATCATTCGACCGACCGGGGACGGCGCCGCGCTGTTGTTCCTGCGCGATGTTCTGTCGCCGCTGCGTTGCGCGATTCAATTGCAGAGTCTCCTTCGGCACAACGAACGAGAGATCCGCGACCGGACCGGGACCATGTTCCATCTGCGGATGGGCATCCATACCGGTCCGATCATCGTCTCCACCGACCTGAATTCCCAGTCCGAAGTCGCCGGGGAAGGGGTCAACATGGCTCAGCGGATCATGGACTGCGGCGATGCCGGGCATATTCTCCTGTCCGCCGAGTATGCCGAGAAGTTACGGACGGTCGATCCCTGGCCCCGCTACCTTCAGGATATCGGTGAGTGTCAGGTCAAGCATGGTGTCACCGTCCATCTCTTCAACTTTTTCGGAAAGTTCGATGGGATTCCGTGCGGTCAGCCGGGCAAACCGGCAAAGGTGGCCGCGACCGAAAAAGCCACGCAGGAAGCGCGACGAACCCGCGCGGGAATGTCACAAGGCGCCAAACGTCTCGTCATTGCTTTCTGTATGGGCATGATTTTCCTCGGCGGCGGATACGGCGCGTGGAACCACCCCGCGACCCGGCAACAGATCGTTCGAATGTATCGGCAGGTCACCCGTCCGCCGGTCGCCGCGAAACCGGAAAAGAAACCGGCCAAACCGTCCGGGAGCGCCGTCGCGAAAAAATCGTCCCCGACGAACGACCGGGAGGCCCGACCGGTACAGGCGAGCGTGACGCCCGACATCGAAAACGTGGCTTCGCCCCGTCTGCGGAACGACGCGCCGCCGGAAACGGTCACCATTCCGAGTTTCCTCGGCATGACGCTCGAGGAAGCGCAGGAATTGGCCGACGAGCGTGGACTGCGCCTCGTACGAAGCCAGCGTAGCGGCTATACCACCGAAGTCTCCGAAGGGCAGATTTACGAGCAGTCCGATGCCGCCGGAAGGCGAATGAGAGTCGGCAAAACGATCTATGTGCGCGTCTCCAAGGGAGAGGCGCCCGAAACGATCGCCACGCCGGACCCGGAAGTCGGCAGCAAGGAAGACGAAACGATCGCAAAAACGCCGGAGTGATCCAAAAGATATCGATGCGATTCATCGCGGACGATATGTCGGTAACCGATCCGCGGTCGGGCGATTCCGGCTAAAACGTCGCTGTCTCGATTAACCCGTCGTTGATTCGAAGCGCTCGATCCGCAGCCCGCGCCAGCCGGTCGTCGTGAGTGACCATCAGAAACGCGACGTGCGTTTCACGGGCGATTTCTCGCATCAGTTTGAAAACTTCCTCACCGGAATGGCTGTCGAGGTTGCCCGTCGGTTCGTCGGCCAGTACCAGCCGGGGACGATTGACCAGTGCGCGAACGATCGCGTTGCGTTGCTGTTGACCCCCCGACATCGCGTTGGCCCGTTTGTTCATCTGCGATTCAAGTCCCACCCGTGTTAGCAGGCGGCGGGCATACTCGATATCCTGGCTTTCCGCAGCGCCTTTGCGGATCATGACCGGCATTAACGCGTTCTCAAGGCAGGTGAACTCTTCCAGCAGATGGTGAAACTGAAAGACGAAACCGATTTTGTCGCTCCGTAACTCCGCCAACCCGTCCGAATCCAGAGACCCGATATCAATCTCATCGATCAGCACCTGACCGGCGGTAGGAACGTCCAGAGCGCCCAGAATATTCAGGAGCGTCGATTTGCCGGAGCCGGATTGACCGATGATCGCGACAAACTCGCCGGCATAGGCTTCCATGTCGACGCCGTGCAGAACCTCTACCGGGTTCGGACCGCCTTCGCCGTAGGTCTTGCGCAGGCCGATCGTACGAACGATCACAGGGCGGGAAGCGTCCGCAGGCGGTTCGGGAATACGTTTCATATCCGATGTACATTGAAACCCGGGGGCGAGTGCCAGCTTTTTCCAGGGATATCGACGATTCGAACGAACGCGAAGGTTCGCGTGAAGGTATTATGTTCAGGCTGCCGAATCAGCCGTAGAAAGTAGTCAAAACGCCCCGATGAAAATAATCCCCTACGTTCCGACCGGAATGGCCGCTTTAACTTTCGCGCTGGCGGCCGCCTGCGGGACCAACAGCACTTCGGTCGCCGCCCGCGAAACATCCCCCGCCGGTGTCACGCCGTCGCCGACCGCCACTGCCGGCGTGCCTGCCCCGCCCGGCGAAGTCCTGACCGGAAAGGAAGCCCTGGGCGATTGGACGACCGATGCCCCCGGCGTCCGACGCAAGATCACCGTGAACGACCTGCCGCCGCCCTACGCCTCCCCGTCCTCCGACAACGGACCCGGCTGGGCCGAACGCGGCGACCGGATGCCGAAAGCGCCCTCCGGGTTCGCCGTCAATATCTACCGGTCCGGACTGGCCAATCCCCGTGTCATCGTGACCGCGCCCAATGGAGATATCTTTGTCGCCGAAAGCGAACCCCGGCGCGGCGAACCCGGAAACATCAAAGTCCTGCGCGATACCGATGGGGACGGAAAAGCGGATGTAACCGAAAACTTCGCGACCGGGCTCAAGCAGCCGTTCGGAATCGACTTTTACCCGGTCGGCTCCAACCCGCAATGGGTCTATGTCGCACAGACCGACAGCGTGATCCGCTTCCCTTACAAAAACGGCGATACGAAAGCGACCGGCGGACCCGAGACCGTCGTCGATACCATTCCGGGCGGCGGGCGACTGCGGGGCGGCGGTCACTGGACCCGCGACCTCCAGTTTTCCGCCGACGGCAAGCGGATGTTCGTTTCGGTCGGCTCCCTCACCAATGTCAACCAGGAGAACAACCCGCAGGAGGAGCATCGCGCCCGGATCTTCTCCTTCGACCCGGACGGCAAGAACGGGAAGGTTTACGCCACGGGAATCCGCAACCCCGTCGGCCTGGCGATCCAGCCGGGTACCGGAACGCTCTGGACGTCGGTCAACGAGCGGGACGGACTCGGGGACAATCTTGTGCCCGACTACATCACCCATGTCGAGGAGGGCGGGTTCTACGGCTGGCCCTGGTACTACCTCGGCGGCAATGAGGACCCCCGGCATAAAGGCGCACGCCCGGACCTCAAAGGCAAGGTCCTCGTCCCCGATGTGCTGCTGAAATCGCACTACGCCTCGCTCGATCTCGCCTTCTACACCGGCAGGATGTTTCCCGCCGCCTACCAGGGAAACATTTTCGCCAGTGAGCATGGGTCCTGGAACCGCGCCCGGCGGGTCGGCTACAAGGTGATCCGGGTGCCGATCGGCGCGAACGGCAAGGCTACCGGTGAGTATGAGGACTTTCTGACCGGGTTCGTCATCGACAACGACCGGGTCTGGGGACGACCCGTCGGCGTGACCGTGGCGAAGGACGGCGCTCTCCTGGTCACGGATGATGGCAGCGGAACCGTCTGGCGTGTCGCCACCGAGCGGAAATAACCGTCGATCTCCTTCCCCCTCGCCTTTCCCCCTCGTCAGATTCCGAAAGGGGGGAAAGGGACGGGCGATGGCAGGACGGGCGAAGACACCTCGTCCGCACCCTCCGGCAGTTCGGTCAGAAGTCCATCCGCCAGACCGAACGCGATCGCTTCCTCGGCCGACAACTGCAGACCGCTCTCCAGCGCCGCCTTCACCTGGCTCTGCGAACGCCCCGTGTTCTGTGCGATCAGGAAGGCGAGGCTGTCGGTCAATTGACTGATCGCCTCGGTGATTGCCGCCGCTTCCGGGGTGTGATTATCGAAACGGGCCGTGACCGGGAGAAGACTGATACGGGTCGCCGGATGGAGGTAGCGTTTTCCGGGCGTGCCGCCGCAGAGCAGCAGGGCGGTCGCCGCGGAGGCCGTTCCCCGGCAGTACGTCACGATGTCGGCCTCGACCAGCTGCATGGCATCGAAAATGGCCAGATAAGCCTCCACCGAGCCGCGAGCGCAATCCAGACAGAAGACGATATCCGCGGCGCTGCCCGAATCCAGCAGAAAGAAAAACGCGCTGACCTCCTCGGCGACATTTTTGTCCGGGTTCTCTCCCAGAAAAATGAGCCGGCCTGGGCCGGGTTGTGCCATCTCGCTCGCCATGAATTCCATGGAATCAGGCGGCCGCAACCGCCGTCTCTGTGGTTGACGGAACGAAGGAGAGCCGGGTTCCGATTACTGCCAGAGGGCGCGATTGGTACGGACGAGGCTCTCCAGAACGACCTGTTTCGGTGCCGCGAGCAGAACGACATTCAACTGGCGGGCATGACCCTGAAGCACCACCGATTCGCCGCGGACCAGCTTGTCCTGAAGCGTTGCTACCGGGATCGGCAGCAGATCGCTGAAGAGGGTCGGGATACGCGTGACGGTGTCACTGGTCGCCAGCAGAACCACGGTATCGTTCGGCTTGGAGTATTTTCCGAGGAGTTCCTGGTAGGCATCGGTCCGGTGCGGACGGGAAAGGAAGTTGCGGGAACCGGTCTTGAAATACTCCGTCAGAGTCGCGTCATATTCACCGAAGACGAACAGGCTCGGAGCTTTGCTCGCCCGAATCGGGGAAACACTGGTACTGGCCGCCCGTTCCATTTCCGCCATCGCCCGCCAGATCGCGACGGCCTGCCCGACAAACGAGGTCATCGTCTGGTTCTTGTCGGCGAGAGCCGAGGTGAGCGCGGGACGCAGCATCAGGGAGAACCGCTGCAACCGGACGCCCGACTCCGACAACGGCTTTCCGGATTCGAGATCATGCGCGACCCGGTTGAACAGGGTATCGTCGGAGGCGGCCGGTCGCAACAGACCGGGCGCCAGCGCCGTGGTGATCGCCTCCGACAGAGTCGCCGCATCCAGCCCTTCCACCCCGGACAACGTTTTGTTCATGTCGTCCGTGTACTGATCGACGAACGCCGACAGAACCGTCCGCATCAGCGTCGTATAGGCGTCCCCGTGGCGCGGAACCTCCAGAATGATACGTCCGCCGGCGACGCCGTTCCCATGACTCACCGGATGGGGATTGACGATCAGATAGACCGGTACCCGGTATCGACGGTTGCCGCACAAACGGGACAACTGACGGGCAAAAACCGCGATCGGGAGCCGTTCGGCCCGGAGCGTCTCGCGGAATCGGGTGAGGGTGGGGGCTTCTTTTCCGATCAGGGCGTCCACCTTCGGCGCGAAGTAGTTCAGCACCTCGATCTCCGTCGCCGCCTCCTCCGCTGTCAGGCGTCCCGCCGTGACTCCCTCCTGTGCCGCCGCCGCGATATCCAGCGGGGAATAGAAGGTTTGCTCCAATCCCTGACCCCAGGGGTGCTTCTCACGGATCGCCACATGCTTGCGCAGCATCTCCTGATCCGCTTCGGAGAACTCACTGCCGTTCGCGCCCCCGAAATAGGACAGGTACTGCCGGTGGCAGGTCTTGCTCCACATCGAGATCTGATCGACGACATGAAAAATCTGGGCAGTCCGCGAAGCGACAAGGTCCAGTTTCAGAAGGTCCGCGTTTAGCAGTTCGTTACACTGCCAGTCGGCCGAGTCCGCGGAGGAGGTGCCGGGAACGGTGGTTTGCGGAGCGTCGGGGGACGCCGGAGGCTGCGCCGGGGAAGCGGACGCCAACGCGCCGAAGAAGATGACACCGAGACAACGGGAGAGAAGGACTTTCGGTAGGGTCACGGGTCCAGTGTACCTCTATTTAACATTTATTGCAATTGCCTGACTCGCGGCACGGTCCCCCGATACAGGCTATCGGGGGACCGTGCCGCGCTTCCTTACGACAGGCGAACCGTGACGAAGGAGTTTGCCGGAACCGAAACCGACAGGCGATTGCCGGTCAGGGTCGCCGTCGCGCCGGTCGGACGCTCCATCAGATCGACGATCTCCGCCGTCGCTTTGCCCCCGACCAGCGAATCCGCCAGAAGGACCGTCGCTTCCGTGTCCTCGCCGCCGTACTCGACCAGACGAAGCACCGTCCCGTCACCCTCCTCGGCCGGCTTCAGGGCCGACAGGACGACGTTCGCCGGTTCGACCCGTGCGAACGAGGCCGACGGCGACCCGCTCCCGGTTTGAAGGTCCGCCGGAAAGACGATCAACGGATGGTTCCATGCCGCTCCCAGCCGGGTCAGCGTCGCCGGGTCCGCTTCACCCTCATGGAAGAAGAGGGAGTAACGAACCCTCTGGCGGCAAACTTCCGGGGCATGGTCCGGATCGAACGAGGAGCGGATCATACGCAGACGCAGGTTATTGCCCGGCCCGACCGTATGCCCGTATTTACAGTCCTGAAGCAGCGTGATACCGCACGGAACGCTGCTTTCCTCGCCCAGCACCTCCCCCGAAAGGTGCGCATACCGCAGCGATGGCACCTCCTGGGCGTCCGGCCCGAATCGAAGCACGCTGCCGAAAGGCGTCTCGTAGCGAACCGCCGGGGCGTCGGTCAGGTCGTAGGCGAAATCGACCGCCAGCCCCGGAATCCCGCTCCCGGAGTCGCCGATTTCGCGCCAGTCGATCTCGGCGGTGACATCCACGCGCGGTTCCAGACCATGCACCAGCGTCGAGAGACGCACCGTGCTGCGCGTTCCCGGCACCTCCAGATGTTGCTGGACCAGGTAGGCGATGTTGTCGCCCTGTGGATAGGCCGTTCCCTGATTGCGGCTCGCGCCATGGATATGGTAGCCGACCGACCGCAGTGAGACACGCGCCTCGATCTCGTTCCCCAGAACCCAGGCGGTCATGCCGCGCGGACGCTCCACCAGATACCGCCAGACGCCGAGCGCGTCGTACCCGCTCTGCAGTGTGGCGTCGGTCCGTTTGTCGGTGACGCCACGGATGCCCGATAAGGCGCGGAGCGCCTGGAACCGCAGGAACGGCGTCTCGAACCGGTCCTGGGGTTGCAGAGAGACGCGCGGCGCGGCGTCGCCGTCCGCCCGGCCCTCACAGAGAACGTACGTCTTATATCCCAGCGCCGGGACATTCTGCGCCAGGAACAGCACCGTGATCTTGCGATGGCCCCAGTCCTCGCCGGTTCCGAGCGCCAGTGTCGGATGGTTTACGCCGTTCTCGTCTCGCGCCACGATCCGGCCGGGATCGAGGTCCGTATCGTACAGCACGACCGTGACCGGTTCGCTGCGCTCCCAGGCGCAGGGGTTGTACAGCACGAACGGCTTGAAGCGAACGCCGCCGCCGCTCGCGACCGAATAGCCCGTCTCCATCGCCCCGATGCCCGCCCCGGCGACGAACGGCGTATTGGCGCGTCCGACCTCCGCCAGACGTCGCTCCTCCTCCGCTTCCGGCGTCTCCGGCAACAGGGAAAGCGTGTCAATCTCCGCGACCAGCGCCTTCCCGGCCTCCCGCTTGATGCTGCCGGTGATCGCCCCGGCCTCCTGGAACAGCGCGGTGGCATGTTCGCGGGTCTGGCGAACGCCCGAACCGGGCAGGATATCATGGAACTGGTTGAAGAGAACGTTCAGCCAGCCCTCGCGCAGACGCGCCTTCGTATCCGGCGCGACGTGCGTGATTGCGGCCAGTGTCTCGGCCTCGACCAGATAGTTTTCGCCGAAGCGGTTGGCCTGCTTGATCAGGCTCTGCGATGTGTAACAGCCGGTGAACTCGTAGTTCAGTTCGTGGTCGATGACCGGCAGGTTCTCCGCCCGGTCCGCCTGCTCGAACCAGGCCGTCGCCGTGCCGAAAACCACGTTCGGATAGATCGGCCAGGTCCGTAGTTCCAGGAAATAGTCGATTTCCGTGCGGGTCGGGCCGCCGCCATGGTTGCCCAGACCGTAGATATTGAGCCAGTCCTTCAGGCCGGTCTCCTGATAAAAACCGATGGCCGGAAGGGCGATATTGTCGCCGATATTGACGTAGGAGTTGTACCAGGTCGATTCCCGGTTGACGAGGAGACGGCTACCGTCCGGACCCTCCCAGCGGAACAGACGCGGACGCGGAAAATCGCCGACCACCGCATGATCGAACCCGCCGCCGAGCCGACAGCCGTAATAGAACCGGACGCCGCCCTGCGCCAGGATCGTCGGGATCGTGTTGGCATGGCCGAACGTGTCCGGTTCCCAGTCCAGCGGGACTTTCTCGGCGGAAAGGCCGAACTTCTCCGCGAAATAGCGACGCGTGTACAGAAGATGGCGGGCGAGGCTTTCGCCGGACGCCAGGTTCTTGTCGCCCTCGACCCAGTGGACGGCGGTTACCTCCCAGCGTCCTTCCTTCACCCGCTCCCGGATCTCCTCGAACATCGCCGGGTGGTACTTCTCGATCAGCGCATAAACGCTCGCCTGCGACTGGGAGTAGGTCAGGTCGGGGTACTGCCGCATCAGGGAAAGGACGGAAGCGAACGTATCATGCGTGGCGGAAACGGTCTCCGGCCAGCTCCACATCCAGTTCATATCGATATGCCCGTGCCCGACGCAGGTAACGGTATACTCCTTCGCCGCCACGCCGATCGGAGCGAGCAGGCTTTCCGCCGCCGTCACCGCCGCTTCGAGATCGCCGAGCGAGTCCGGACGAAGGGCGTCGATCGAGTCGGACGCCTGCGCGAGCAACGGAAGCCAGCCCTCGGCGGTCGCGCGGTCCGAAAGGAGGCCCGCGAACGCGTTGCCGAACTCGATCTGGAGACGGAGACGGCGGAGAAGACCTTCGGCGGTCCGCCCGGGCTGTCGGGAAAGCGTCCCGAGAAGACGGGACGTGGTATTCGGATGCATAAAAGTATGTTTCCTTGTAAGGAAGGGGTCAGGGATATCTACCTTTCGCTTTCGTCGCTGCCCGCCCGTTCTCCTGCCCGGTCACGGCAAGCCGCACGCCGTGTGAGCTATCGAAGACGGGGCGTTTACGGCAGCGCCCCGACCGCGCGATCAATCTCGTCCTCGGTGTTGTAAACGTGCGGGGAGAAGCGCAGGAAATTCTGTCGTTCGACGGCGATGACCTTCGCCTGCGCCAGCGCCTCCAGCACCTCGGCATGGCTCCGGTCGGGGTGGGTGAAGGCGACGATCCCCGTCTCGCCCGCCGGTCCTGCCGGCGTACGGACCATCATGCCGCGATCGCGCAGACGCGCCTTCGCGTATCCCGCCAGCGACAGCACCCGGTCGTTCACCGTATCGAAGCCGACCGATTCCAGCAGTTCCAGCGTCGTCAGCAGCGCGGCGGTGCCGAGAAGGTTCGGAGTGCCCTCCTCCATCCGGTCCGGCTCCGATTTGATGTCCTCGAAGTGCGGCGCGTCCCAGGCCATCGGGTTGGTCACGGAATTCCAGCCGATGTTGATCGGCAGGAACGTCCGGAAGACCTCCGGACGGATGTACAGAAAGCCCATCCCGCCCGGACTGAGCAGCCATTTGTGACACCCCGCCGCCGCGATATCGATCGGAAGCGAGCCCAGATCGAGCGTCAACGCGCCCGCGCCCTGCACGATATCCACGACGAACACGATGCCGCGCTCGCGGCAGAAACGTCCGAGCCGCGCCAGATCGAGCCGCTGTCCGGTCCCCCACTGCACCCAGGAGACGGCCAGAACCCGGGTCCGATCATCGCAGGCGGCGAGCAGCGCCTCCTCATCGACCGTGAAATCCGGGCGCGGAGGCACCAGCGTCACCGACACGCCCCGGTATGCCTGCGCCTGCCAGGGGTAGATATTGGACGGGTACTCGACCCGTGGCGCGACGACGTTCTCGCCTTCCCGGAACGGAATCCCCTGCGCGGCCAGCGTCAGTCCCTGCGATGTGTTCCGGGTGAACGCCAGGGTCGACGGCGCGACGTTCAGCATCCGTCCGAGCAGGGTACGCAGGGCTTTCTGCCGCTTTATGTGGTTCAGATAGCCCTGCAAAATATCGTCGCTCATCAACTCCCGCAAAACGACGTTCACCGCTTCCGCCGCCGGGGCGGCGGTCGGGGACGTGCCGGCGTGATTGAGATGAAGGCATTTTTCGGCGGTCGGGAAGAGGGCGCGCAGTTCAAGAGGTGTCATGGCGGGATTATACCGGAGTATAATCTCCTGTATGGACGGAACGAACGACGGGGCGCGCGGATTCGGCAGGGAGGATACCCGCGACACCGTCGCCATCTACTGCACTCCTCAAAACGGCTTCGCAGAACTCGCCGACACGTACGACGCGCGTCTGGCAGGTAACCCGTTGCACCTGCTGGAAAGCACGGAGACACTGGCCGCGCTACCCGACCTCGGAGACAGGAACGTGGTCGATCTCGGCTGTGGGACCGGGCGGTACACGCTGCAACTGGCCCGCCTCGGCGCGGCGAGCGTCACCGGGATCGATCTCTGCCCGGAGATGCTGGCCTGCGCCGAACGCAAGGCGCGACGGGCCGAACTCCCGGTCGCCTGGCGTGTCGGCGACCTGACGGGAACCCTGCCCATGGCCGACGCCACCGTCGATGTCGCCGTCTGCGCGGTCGTCCTGTCCTTTTTGCCGGACCTGACGACGCCGTTCGCCGAGATGGCGCGGGTGCTGCGGTCCGACGGAACCCTGATCCTCAGCGACCATCATCCGCACGGACTGCATCAGGCGCGGGCCGATTCGCTCGGCGACGGCCGGCAGGACCGTGCGCCGTATCTGCGCTTCACGACCGCCGGGGGCGAGGAACGCCGGATCGTTCAGCATCCGTACCGTCTCGCCGACCTGTTCGCCGCCGCCACGAACGCCGGGTTGATCCTCGAACACCTGGCCGAACCGGTCTGCGACCGCCGTCTCGCCAATACCTACGCGGGACTGCGCGGCAGGATCGGGGTTCCTCTGGCATTGATCGCCCGCTTCCGTAAACCCTGACCGGTTAGAGCAGGCCCATCTCCCGGAAGCGTTTCTCCATTTCGCCGTAGAGAGCCGTCAGATGGTGATAACTGGCCACCGTGCTCGTATGCGTTTTTCCCAGTGTTTGCTCCCGGATCGCCAGTGCCTTCTTGTGCCAGACTTCCGCTTCGTCCAAACGGTCCAGGAGTGTGCAGACCACTCCGAGCCCAAAGTATATACTCGCCGTTTCCGGGTGCGTTTCGCCACGGACACGCCCCGACTTCTCCGGCAGTCTCCGCAGAACCCCGTACGCCTCCTCAAATCGTTGCGAATGGAAAAGCGTTGCGAAGAGCAGTTCTTCGCCGAGAAGGACGAAAGGGAAATCCGGTCCGTGCGACGCCACCAGATCGGGCAATACCTCCCGCAAATCGGACTCCGCTACCGCGTGGTCCCCCTGTCGATACCGGACATAGACCAGATAGATTCGTGTGGCCGATTGTACTGCGGAATTCTCCGGAAGAAGCGACCCCAAGTGCAACGCCTTGCTCAGCAAAATCACCGCATCGTCCCACCGATCCTGTGCGCAGTAAACCATCGCAAGGTTGTTGTAACCGGCCGCGATGGAGTCGATCTCCGGCGTTTCCTGGGCTTCGTGGACGGTAAGTCCCTCCTCGTAGAGGACGATGGCTTCCGAAAGCCGTCCGGCATCGAAGTAAACGAGGGCCAGACGCAGGGCGGCGGTCGCCGTGTGCGGGGACGAAGCCGTATGCACGCGGCGGCACATCTCCAGGCCGGAAATGCACAACCGTTCCGCGTCCTCCGTTTCGCCCAGTCGACAGCAAACCACTCCGAGGATGCTCAGAACGGCGGCAATCGACGGATGTTCCGAACCGAACAGTCGGTGATAGGTCCGTAACGCCTGATACAGGTATCTTCGGGCGTCCTCAAAACGTTGAAGATTTATGGAAAGGGTGGCCAGTTCGGTACGGATATCCGCCGTTTCCTCGTGGTCCTCGCCGAGAAGATCCGAACGAAGCGCGAGGGCTTTTTTCAGCAGGTTTTCGGCGTCGGCGTACGCGCCCTGCTGCGTCCTTTTCTTCGCCGTCTCAACCAGCACCACGGAGGGGTCCATGTCCGCCTGTATGCCCATGGAATTATCATACAACGGATTTCCCGACCTGACTAACCCTGACCTTTTCGCCGACAATCAGGAGGAGAGACTCCGCCCGTATCGTGTTCGGAATGGTAGTAGAATAGACACTGAATAGATAGCGACAATGCCTTTGCCGATGCCCGCCAAATTCGAGGACTCCCGCAAGACGGTCGCGAACCTGCTGGTCGCCGCCAGCGCCCTGCTGCTTTGCCTGCTCGGGTTCATCGTCCTTCAGGTAGCCACCACCTTCCGGGACGCCGAACTGCGTGAGGAGGCCGCCGCCCTGGGCGAACGCAGCCTCTATGTCTATGGGGTTCAGGCGCGGAGCGACGGAGACGTCCGCCCCTCGCTGGACGCGATGCGCACGACCCGCGACCGATTGCGTCGTCCGTTCCCGACGGAAGTCGCTCGCCTCGACCCGGTGTTCGATGCGTTCGCGACCCGCCTGGAGCGGGAAGGAAGGATCGACTGGGAAAACGCCGACTCTCTTCGACAGGCGGCGCAAACGCTGAGCCGCGCCCTCTACCAGGACTATCGACAGAAACTCGATCTCCTGCTGTCGGTCAGCATCTTCACCATCGTCTGGTTCGTGTTCACCCTCTACCTCGGCGGCCTCGTGCTGGCCCGGTATCGAAACTCGCAGGAACGGTTGTTACGGGAGAACGCCGACCAGGAACGTCAACAGGAACGATTCCGGAAGGAAAGCGCGGAGCGGGAAGCCGCCGCCCATCGATTCGTCTCCCTCTTCGCCGGGATACCCGTCGCCTGCTATAGCTTCGATCCCAGAGGACGCATCCTGATCTGGAACCATGCGGCGGAGGTCGTTTTCGACCGGACCGCCGCCCAGGTGGTCGGTCGGCCGATCCGGGAAGTGATCGGAACCGCGGACGATGAGGAGGATGTCCTCCGGCGGATCGCGCAGGGTGAGGAGACGGTCAACCGGGAATGGACGTTCCGGGGAAGCGACGGAACGATCAAGAGCCTGCTGACGACCACCTTTCCTCTGCGGGACGGAGCGGAACGGATCACCGGAGGGGTCAGCGCGACCGTCGATATCACGGCCCGAAAACAGGCCGAGGAACGACTGCAGACCATCGTAGAGGACGCCCGGTGCATCGTATGGGATGCCGAAGTGACGCAGGAACCGGAGACGGGGCGGCTGCGCTGGAAAGCGCACCTTCGGAACGAACGGTCGGCGTTCCTCGTGCTGCCGCTCGACACCACCGACCGGGATTATATCGCCGCCTGGGTCGAAAGCCGCGCCGACGACCAGGCGCGATTGCATGCCACCAGCACCGAAGCGATTCTGTCCGGGAAGCCGGGCTACACTCAGGAGTTTCGGTGCCGGGACCGATACGGAAATACGGTCTGGCTGAGCGAACATGTCCGTATCCGCGCCCTGGAACCGGGCCGCTGGCAGGTGACCGGCATCAGCACCGATATCACCGATCGAAAACGATTCGAAGAGCGGCTCGACGAAGTGCTGGCCGGCGCGCGCTGTCTGCTCTGGGAAGCGGATGTCCGCCGGAACGGCGAGAATCTGGACTGGGATATGCGGATTCTCAATCAGGAGACCGCCCGGCAACTGTTTCCCCTCGATACCACCGTCGATAAATATGAGTGGGCCTGGGATAAAAGCCGCCTGAAGGAGGACCGGGTACGGATCGACCGAACCGCGGAAGAGGCGCTGCGGGGGAACCTGCCCGGATACCGTCAGGAGTTCCGCTGTCGCGATCTTCATGGCAACCTCTGGTGGTTCTATGAGGATGCGCTGATCAAGCCGCTCGGAGCCGATCACTGGACCGTGATCGGCGTCTGTCGGGAAGTGACCTCCGGAAAACTGGCCGAGGAACGACTGGAAAGCGTTCTCAACAAGGCCCGTTGTATTCTCTGGGATGCGATCGTCACCCTCGATGGGGAGGAACTGGTCTGGGACTTCGAAATCTGCAACGAAGCGTCCGCCCTGCGGATCGTCCCGCTGGACACCGCCCCGAAACAGTACTCCCGGGCGTGGTCGGACTCGCGCCTCCCGGAGGATATGGCGAAGATCGACGGCAACAGCCGGGAGGCCATTCTTTGGGGCAAGCCCGGCTATACGCAGGAGTTCCGCTGTCGCGACCGCGACGGGGTCGACCACTGGCTGCGCGAGGAAGCGCAAATCCAGCCCCTCGGTCCCGACAAATGGCGGGTAATCGGCGTCTGTACCGATATCACCGAGCAGAAGGCCGCCGAAGTGCGTCTGCGGAATATGGCGAACGAACTGGCGCGAAGCAACGCCGCTCTCCAGGACTTCGCTTCCATCGCGTCCCACGACCTCAAGGAACCGCTGCGGAAGATTCGGACGTTCGGCAGCATGCTGGCGCGAAAAGCGAGCACGCTGGACGGAGACGCCGCCGGTTATCTGGAGAGGATGCTGTCCGCCTCCGACCGAATGCAGGCGTTGATCGACGGTCTGCTGTCCTATTCACGCGTCACCACCAAGGGAAATGCGTTCGCGCCGACCGATCTGAACGCCGTGGTGCGCGAGGTGCTGAACGATCTGGAGGTGCGTATCGCCGAGTCGCGAGCGACCATCCGTGTCGCGCCTCTGCCGACCATCGACGCCGACGCCCTGCAGATGCGGCAGCTTTTCCAGAACCTGATCGGAAACGCTCTCAAGTTCCATCGCGACGGTCTCCCCACGGTGATTTGCATCGAACATGAGTGGGCGAACGGACGGCACATTCTCACCATCGAGGATAACGGGATGGGGTTCTCCGAAAAGGATGCCGAACGCATCTTCGATGTCTTCGAACGACTCGACGGCAACCATCGGGAAGGCACCGGGATCGGTCTGGCGATCTGCCGCAAGATCGTCGAACGTCACGGCGGCACGATCCGTGCGACCGGAATTCCCGACATCGGAGCCAAATTCGTCATCACCTTCGGCTGATCCGTCAGCGATCCAGCCACCATTTGAAAAAGCCCCAGAAGACCGGCACGACGAATCCGCCGAGGGTCAGACCGAGCGCCAGCGGAACGAACCGCAGATAGTTTTTCAGGCCGCCGTACCGAAGGATCAGGCTTTTGGCGATCCACATCAGCAGGAACGCGGGCCAGTTGTACTCCACCGCGAAACAGACCGCCAGCGCGTACCCGATCGGGTGCAGCGGCAACCCCGGAAACGTGAAACTGATCTTCGCCAGGATCGCCGTGAAGATCGCCCCGAACCCCATAAACCCGATCTCCAGCCAGTTCGGCCCCTTCGGCGTGAAGACCCACTCCCGGATCCGGCTGATCGCCAGTCCCGCCGCCGCCTCCCGGTAACCGCCGGATACGAACTGATCCTCGCCGACCCGGTAGACCCAGTGCAGGTAGGTGATCAGGCAGGTCGCCGCGCCGACCGTGAACGCGACCGGAATCCAGGGGCCGAACCGCCGCAGCGAAACGCCGGACTCCTGCGCCACCTTCAGCGCCGCCAGTTGATGGCCCATGATCTGACCCCGGTGATCGCGGTTGATCCAGTACATCAGGGAGAACTGCACCAGCGGTCCGGGCTGCTGACCGAGGGTTCCGAAGATCGTCGTAAACGTCTTCTCCGGGTCCAGGTAGTACAGTTCGAGAATCGGCGGACCGACCTGCGCATAGACGCGCGTCATCGTGATGTTGAGCAGAAAGAAAAACCCGTAGAACGCGATCGCGATGGCGAGCGACATGCCGCTGGCGACTCCCCAGGCGATCAGAAACAGCGTGCCCACGATCAGAACGCGTCCGGCGGTCCGGTCGCTCGTCGGCTCGTCGCCCGGATCGGGTTGCGGACCGAAAGTGAACGCCGCTTCCAGCGCATGGCCCAGCCGTCGACGCTCCGCCCAGACCAGGAGAAAGAACAGCACCGCCCACGCCCCGGCCGATTGCGCCCGGGTATAGGGGAAACCGCTTGCGTCCCAGCCGAGTTCACGCCAGGCCATCGCATAGCCGAATATTTCGAGCGCCTTCCGGCACAGATAGAAGAACCATGAACTGAACAGGATATCGGTCGGAATCAGGTAGCAGATGCCCAGATGCAGCGTCCCCCAGGTCAGGTACATCGGGGCGGCGGCCTTCCAGGGGGAGGGCAGAGCTTCGATGGTCGAGGACGCCTCCCAGTCCAGCCGGAGATACGGCACGTTCGGAACGATCGAGTTCAGCGTATTGAGCGATTCGATCACCGCCGAAATCGCGAAGCCGACCCAGAAGAGCGTTCCCCCCGCCCGCCCGCCGAACCCGGCGTTCCGGCACAGTTCCAGCGGAAGCTGAACGCAGGGAAAGGAGAGTTTGTCGTGGTCGATCCACCGACGGCGAAGTATGGCGTTCCACGCCCACATCGTCGCCCCGAGAACGGTGAACCAGACCAGCCAGCAGGCCACCGGGATGGCCCACGCGCGTACCCGCTCCGGCTCCCAGAAGTTCACATGGCCGGTATAAAGCGGTTCGACGATGGCGGGGTCCTGCGGCACCATCCAGGTCGGGATGAACTGCCGGAACGGTCCCATACGATCCGCCTGCGTCTCGCGAAACGGATAGACGTACATCGGAAACAGGAACTGAGCCTCGTCCTGAGCCGCGATGCTCGCCGCGACGGTCGAGATGCCGTAAATGACCGCCATCTCCGCCGGTTGCAACGCCCACCGGGAGAAGCGACGCTTCAGGAAGGCATTGACGACCGCCAGCAGGAAAACCCAGAAAATAACGCCGGTAAAGAGGGTGTGGACGCTCGGAAAGGACAGAAACACGCGATCAGGAATGATCTTGAAGATCATCTGATAGATCGAGACGACGATCGCTCCGAAAAAACCGAGGAAAAGGCCACGCAGCGTCATTGGTGATTGCCCGGCCTCCATTGTAACCGGACTTCCCTCCGAACGGCAACACCTTCGGCCGAAGGGAAGGACTTTTCCTCCGCTCCGGACAATGAACGGGAGATGTACGATACCGCACAGGATTATGCCGCTTTTGAGACGACGCTCGCCGGTGAGGCGGCGGATTTCTTCCCCTCCGGCGCGACCGTCCACGTCGCCCGCGCCCCCGGACGACTCGATGTCATGGGCGGTATCGCCGACTACTCCGGTTCGCTCGTCGCCGAAATGCCGATCGAGCAGGCGGCGATGGTCGGCGCGTTGGTCGGCGGAACCGGGGAAAACACCGTCGTCGTCCGCTCGCTCAATGCGAAAGCCGAAGGACTGACCGAGGAGGTTTCGCTCCCCGCCGAGGTGTTCATCAACCCCGTCTCGCTGCTCAAATACCTGCGTGAACATCCGCCGGAAGCCCACTGGGTCGGGTATGTCGCCGGATGCTTCTCCCTGCTGCGCGCCGAGGGCCTGATTCCGCGCGGCGTCGGCGCGAAACTCCTCCTCAACTCCACCGTGCCGCTCGGAGCGGGCGTCTCCTCGTCCGCCGCCGTCGAGGTCGCGTCGATGCGCGCCCTCTGCGCCGCGTTCTCCGTCGCCCTGGATGGCCTTGAGATGGCCAAACTCTGCCAGCGGGTCGAGAACGATGTCATGGACGCCCCCTGCGGCATCATGGATCAGGTGACGGCCACCCTCGGCGAGGCCGGGAAACTCTTGCTCCTGCTCTGTCAACCCGCCGAACTGCGCGGCTTCGCCGAACTTCCGCCCGACTGGTGCGCGTTCGGACTCGACTCCGGTCACAAGCACAGCGTCGCCGGAAACGCCTACATCCGCGTGCGCGTCGCCGCCTTCATGGGCTACAAAATCCTGTCCGACGCGGCGAAATCGGGGTTTGGCGGTTACCTTGGCAATGTGACCCCCGACGATTACCGCCGTATCGTCGCGAACCTGCCCGGCGGCGCGCTCCCGGATCGAATCACCGGCGCGGAGTTCCTTGCCCGCCATTCCGGTATCTTCGACACGGTGACAACCGTCGATCCGAACGAAACCTACCTCGTCCGCGCCGCCACCGAACATCCGATCTTCGAACACGAACGCGTGCGGGATTTTGTCGAACGGATACGGGTCGGCGATGCGGACCCGGACGCGTTCGCCGCCGCCGGTCAGAGGATGTACGAAGCGCATCAATCCTATACCGACTGCGGCATCGGCTCGACCGAAACGGATCTGCTGGTGGAACTGGCCAGGGAACAGGAAGGCGTCGCCGGCGCGAAAATCACCGGAGGCGGCTCCGGCGGAACCGTCTGTATCCTCTGCCGCGCCGACCGTGAAGCCGCCGTCACCGAAGCGATCCGCAACGCCTACTTCCGACGCACCGGGATCCCGGCCCGACTGATCCGCGGCACCTCCCCCGGCTCACTGGCGACCCCGATAAGGACCCTGCCGATCCGATGAACGAACCACTCTACCGATCCCCCGGAAAGATTCGCACCCGATGGGCGTCTCCCGAAAACCCGACGGCACAGCCGGGGCAGGGGGGGCGCGCGAACGGCGGGCGCAAGGGCCGCGCGTGGCTCGTCGTCGCGGCCGGGGAGACCGTCACCCTGGCGCAGGAACCGGAGGGCGTCTCCGGGACCGTTCGCCGCCTGTGGATGACCGTCAACGACCGCTCGCCCGAGATGCTCCGCTCCCTGCGGGTCGATTTCACCTGGGACGGAGCCGCCTCCCCCGCCGTCTCCGCGCCGCTCGGCGATTTCTTCGGCCTCGGCCTCGGACAGTGCGTCGCCTTCCATTCCGCTCTTTTTGCCAATCCGGAAGGCCGGTCGTTCAATGCCGCGATCCCGATGCCCTTCCGCAACGGCATGCGCCTGACCCTCACCAACGAGTCCGACCGACAGCTCGATTACCTCTTTTACGACGTCAACTACACCATCGACGACGAACACCCGGACGATACCCTGTACTTCCATGCCTGCTTCCGCCGGGAGAACCCGACCGTGCTGCAACAGGATTACGCCCTGCTGCCCACCGTCACGGGCCGGGGCCGCTTCCTGGGCGTCAATGTCGGCATGCGCGCCGATGTTCGCCGGTATCACGAAAACTGGTGGGGCGAGGGCGAGGTGAAGATGTACCTCGACGGGGCCGACCTCACGCTCTGCGGAACCGGCACCGAGGACTATATTGGCACCGCCTGGGGGCAGGGGGCGTTCGCCCATCCGTATCAGGGCTGTCCGTTCGCCGACCATGCCCGCATGGCCTACTGCTTCTACCGTTACCACGTTCCCGACCCGGTCTACTTCGCGACGTCGATCCGGGTAACCATCCAGCAACTGGGCGGCGTGTTCGGTGACGCGAAAGCACGGCTCCGGGAACGGGTCGAAGCCGACGGCGACCCGATCTACGCCGCCGGTCCCGGTCTCGTTCCCGCCGACCTCTCCGAGAACGCGCCGCCGTTCGTGATGTTCGAACGACAGGATGACTGGTCATCCTGCGCCTATTTCTACCTGGACCGCCCCGAAAACGGCCTGCCCCCGCTGATGTCCGTCGCCGAGCGTACGAAGGAACTCCCGGCGACACGCCCGGCGGGATAAAATAGGGACCGGAGAACGAACCATGTCACTGCCCGGCGAACCCGCCCGATACGTCGAGAAACTTCGCGCCCTGCAAATCGCGATCCGCGATCACCTGCTGGCCCACCTGCGCGCACAGGAAGCGGCGGCACACGCCCCCCTGGCCGATGTGGCCGACGTGCGCGGCGGCGACACGATCTACCGGATCGACGCCCATAGTGAAGAGATCCTGTTCGCGTTCTGCGACGAGTGGGCGAACGAGTCGCCGTTCGTCCTGATCGCCGAAGGTATCGAGGGGAACGGCTGGCGTGTCTTTCCGGAGACCGCCCGTGAGGAGGACGCGGCCTTTCTGCTGATCGTCGATCCGATCGACGGCACCCGAAACATCATGTACAACAAGCGATCGGCCTGGGCGCTTGCCGGAGTCGCGCCGAACCGGGGCGCGGAAACGACGCTTGCCGACATCGAGGTGGCGGTCATGACCGAGATCCCGACCACCCGACATGTCCTGTCCGATCAGCTATGGGCGATCCGGGGGGAGGGGGCCTACCGGGAGGCGCAAGACCTGCGAACGGGCGAGCGGACGCCGTTGCCTTTACGTCCCTCCCGAACGCCGCACCTGGCGCACGGGTTCTCGTCCGTCGTCAAGTTCTTCCCGCCCGCCAAGGCCGCCATCGCCGCCTTCGAGGAGGAACTGCTGGCCCGCGTCGCGCCGAACGAGGGAGAGAACCCGCTCGTCTTCGACGATGAATACATCAGCACCGGGGGCCAGATCTATGAGATCCTCGTCGGCCACGACCGGTTTCTGGCCGACCTGCGTCCGGTCTTCTTCGATGCCCTCGGTCTGCCGAAGAAGCTGGTCTGCCATCCGTACGATATCTGCGTCGAACGGATCGCCCGCGAGGCCGGGGTGATCCTCACCGACGAGACCGGCGGACCGTTGACCGCGCCTCTGGACATCCGCGCCCCCGTCTCCTGGGTCGGCTACGCCAACCCCGCCCTCCGCGACCTCATCGAACCGCACCTTCTCGAACTACTCGGCGAGGTTAAACGGTGAAAACCCTCTCACCCGACACCCATCCGGAGATTGAACGCATCTGGATCGAAGGCATCCGCAAGATGACGCCGGCAGAAAAATTCGCACGTCTGGAAGGGTTAAATGCGATGGGGGAGCAACTTGCTCGGACGGATGTTCTGCGACGGTATCCGGATGCCACCGAGGACGAGGTGCGTTTGCGGATCGCTTCCCGACGAATTCCCGCCGAACTGATGGTCAAAGCGTTCGGATGGGACCCGACGGAAAAAGGCTATTGATGAGTTCCGAAACATTGGTGGTGGTAGATATTCTGGCAAAGCGTTTCGAGGACCTGGGAATTCCCTATTATGTCGGTGGGTCCGTTGCGAGTTCCGTTTATGGCGTGTTTCGAGCAACCAACGACGCCGATATTGTTGTGGATCTAAAAGAAAGTTCGGTTCCCGACCTGGTTACCGCATTGTCAAATGACTTTTATATCGATGCGGATATGATCCGAAATGCACTCCATCACGGTATCTCCTTTAATGTCATCCATCTCCCGACGATGGTCAAAGCGGACCTTTTTCCTTTGAATGAAGGTGCCTTCGAACGTTCGGAAATGGGTCGTCGACGACCGGAAAGGATTCGCATCCTCGATAATTCGGAAGATATCTACTTTGCTTCTCCGGAGGATATGGTGCTGCAAAAGCTGCGCTGGTATCGCGCCACCGGCGAACGTTCCGACCGGCAGTGGTACGATGTCCAGGGGATCCTCAAGGTACAGGGCACCTCCCTGGATTTTGATTATATGCGCTACTGGGCTGCCGAACTGCAGATTACCGACCTCCTTCGACAGGCCTTTGATGATGCGGGAGTTTGAGGAATCACCGGGTATGGCATTGGGGCGAACCCTGGTTTGCGTGTCGACAGGCGCTTGCCGACGTATCCGCCCGGACCGGTCTCACGATTTTACGACGGCTTCGCGCAAAAAGGCGTAGACCGCCTCGGTGGGCGGGTCGCCCGGTCGCCCGAGGTCGCGGTTCAACGTCCCGTGCGTTTTGCGGTAAGCGGGCCGTACCTCCGCACGAACCCCCGCCGCTTTCAGCGTTTCCCCCAGTTGCCGGGACTGACTGCCGGAGTCGGTGCGCGACGCCACGTAGAAGATCAGGAACGGCGGAATGTCCTTGCCCGGCGATACGTTGTAAACCGGTGACGCCTCCTTCCAAACGGACTGGTCCTCACCGAACGTTCGCGTAATGGAGATATCCTTGGTGGGACTCTTGACGCCGGTCGGGGTCATATCGTACGAACCGCCGTCCAGTAGAATCGTTCCGCGAAGGTTCTTAAGTGTCAGACCCTCCGCCCTCAGGTACCGGTCGTCCGTCGATACCAGAGCGGCCAGGTGCGCCCCCGCCGAATGCCCCATAACAAAGATATTGTCCGGGTCGCCGCCGTAACTACCGATATGGTTGCGAACCCAGGCGATGGCACGGGCACAATCCTGCACCAGAACCGGATGCTTCACCGCCGGAGCCAGCCGATAGTTGATACTGACGAAAACATAGCCCTGACGCGGAAACGCCGTCGATTTTCCCCGGGCCGCGCTTCGTTTGTCGCCGGTTTGCCAGCCGCCGCCGTGGATGAAGACGATCACCGGGCAGCGAGTCCGCCCGGTCGGGGAGTGGATATCGAGCGACGTCAGGCGGCGGTTGTCGGTAACGCGGCGATAGGGAACATCCTGTCTCACCGTTACCGGAGGAAGGGACTGGGCGTCGGCGGGAACGGGGGGCCATATCGTTAAAAGAAGACCGACCGGCGCAACGATCCGGCAAAGCGTCGGCGGAAAGCGGAAAGCCATCGTTTTCTCCGAAAAATAGAGTTTGTGTTCCGACGCCGAACCCGCTCGATGGTTCATAAAATTCCGCGCGGCGGAGAAAAAGAGGATTCATGCCGGGCGTAACGAAAACGAACGGTATGACGACCCTGCGCGCGTTCCCGTATCTCCTTCTCCTCGTTCTGTCCTTGTCGATCGTATTGCCGGTTCGGGCCGATGTCGATGCCGATCGGAAGGCCCTGCTCGAAGGCGTGACGGCGATTTCCGCGCCCGGCGCGATTCCGGGACCTCTGGCCGTCTTCGGCGAGAAGGCGTTCGTCGTGATGACCGCGCGCGAGGGCAAAAGCCGCGTCCCGCTCATCGCCGCCGCCCGCTGGGAACGCGGACGGATCGTCGCCCTCGGACATGAAGCGTTCATCGGACGAGCGGCCCGCGATCCCGACAACGCGCGATTCCTGCACAACGCCGTTCTCTGGGCCGGACGTGGCAAGCCCAATCCGCAGACGCTCCGTGTCGGCACCTTCGAACCGGAAACGCTGTCCGTACTCCGCACCGCCGAGGCCGACGCCGTCCTGCTCGAAAACGAGGACTACGCTGATCTCGGGGCGCGTCTGAAGAACCTGGATGTGCTCTATCTGAACCAGTCCGTCCTCGACGGACGCGCCGCCGCAATCCGCGCCGTCCGCGAGTGGATTCGAAACGATGGCGGCGGAGTGATCCTGGCCGGTCCGGCCTGGGGATGGAAACAGGTCACCGGAAAAGACCTCGTTACCGAACAGAGCGCGAACCGCGTCGCCCGTGATGCCGGAATCGCCTGGGCCGACGGGATGCTCGACGCCACCGCCCGGAACGGCGGTTATTTGGCGGACGCCGTCGGGGCGGAAGCCGCCCATGCCCGTAACGCCCTGGATCGTCTGACCCGCCATGCCGAAGGGAAGGCGACCCTGGCCGCGCCCGAACTCGCGCAGGCGACGCAGGTCCTCGCGCTGACGGTCGGCGCTCTGCCTGCGGAGGAGGCGACCGTCGCCGCCCGCGTGTCGGCGCTGTGTGAACGGTTCGCCCGAACCCTCGTGCCGACCAAAACCCGACCGGTGACCCCGAATAACCCGTTCGCCCGACTGAAAGCGGTCCTCGACCATCGGGGGGAACGTCGCCTGCCGCCGGAAAGAATCCGGGCGAACCCCGCCGCCGCCGATTTTCCCGGAGCCGTGCCACCCGACGCAACCCGCCACTCCCGCAAGGTAACCGTCGAACCGGTCCGGGGCGGATGGTTCGGAACCGGACTGTATGCCCCACCGGGCGAGGTTGTTACCGTGCAGGTGCCGGTGACCCTGACCGGACGCGGGTTCGTCCTGCGGATCGGGGCGCACACCGATACCCTGTGGCACCTGGAAAAGTGGGAGCGGTGGCCGGAGATCGCGCGTCGGTTCCCGCTCGACCGGGCGAACGTACGGGTCGCCTCGCCGTTCGGCGGAGGAATCTTCGTCGAAACGCCGGAGAACGCCCCTGTCGAACCGTTCACGCTCACGGTCGGAAACGTGATCGACGCTCCGTATTTCGTACGCGGCAAAACCACCGCCGACGAATGGCGAAAGTCGCGGCTCGCGCCCGCGCCCTGGGCGGAACTGGCCGGAAAGCGGGTCGCGCTGACCGTTCCCTCGGAAGTCGTTCGCACCCTCGACGACCCCGATGCCCTGATGACCTACTGGGACGAGGTCATGGATGCCTGCGCAGCGTTCTATGCGGTCCCCGAAATTCGCCGTCAGCCGCAAAGATACTGCGTCGACCGGCAGATCTCCGCCGGATACATGCACTCCGGCTATCCGATCATGACCTGGGAGGATGTCGCCGCAAGGTTCGTCGATCTGCCGGTTTTGCGTGGTAAAGACGGGGAGAAGGTCTGGGGCTTTTACCACGAACTGGGCCACAATCACCAGAAGCCCGAATGGACCTGGGACGGCTGCGGCGAGGTGACCAACAATCTGTTCTCCCTGTACGGGAGTGAGCGGTTCAACGGGGTGACGCCCGACTACGCGACCTCCCATCCGGCGATGCGCCCGGAGGAGAGAACGAAGCGCGAGACCGCGTACCTGACCGGCGGCGCGAAGTACGAACAGTGGAAATCGGACCCGTTCCTCGCTCTGACACTGTTCGCCCGTCTGCGGCAGGCGTTCGGCTGGGAGCCGTTTACACGGGTCTTCGCACAGTACGAAGCGCTCCCTGATGCCGAACGACCGAAGACCGACCTCGAAAAGCACGATCAGTTCCTGGTCCGATTCTCAAAAGCGGTCGGAAAAAACCTCGGTCCCTTCTTCGTCCGCTGGGGTGTGCCGACCTCGGATGCCGCACGTCGGGAAGTCGCCTCCCTGCCGGTCTGGGAACCCGAAACGACGTCCGGAGAGACGTCCCCGGCACGCGGACGCCGTGTGCTAGAATAGGTCGGGTCACGGCCAGCGTGACCGGAAAGCGGAGCGGACAGCGAATGGGCATCGTTCGAAAAGCGGTGATAACGGCGGCCGGACGCGGCACCCGGCAGTTTCCGGCGACACGTAGCATCCAGAAGGAACTGCTGCCGCTCGTGGACCGGGATGGCGTCACCAAACCGACGATCCAGATCATTATCGAGGAGTGTCTGGCCTCCGGTATCGAGGATATCTGTGTCGTCGTCAGTCCCGGCGGGGAGGAAAGCATCCGTCGGCACTTCTCCCGGATGCAGGACGACGAGCGACGTCTCTACCGCGACAAGGAGTGGGCCCTCGCTCAGGCCGATGCCCTGCGCCGCATCCAGGAACGCCTGCATTTTGTCGAACAGCCGTCGCCGGAGGGCTTCGGACACGCGGTCTACCAGGCGCGGGAGTTCGTCGGCGACGAACCGTTCCTGTTGATGCTCGGAGACCATATCTATATCTCCGAGGCCAAGAAACGGTGCGCCCAGCAGGTGATCGAGACGTTCGGCGTCGCCCGCTGCGCCGTCTCCGCCGTCCAGCAGACCCCCGATGACAAACTGCACCTGTTCGGCACCGTCACCGGTCATCCCCTCGGAGGCGATCCGCCCTCCTACGATGTGACCCGGATCGTCGAAAAACCGACGATCGAATTCGCGGCGGAAAACCTGCAGACCACCGGTGTCAAGCGGGGCTACTACCTTTGCTTTTTCGGAATCACGGTGTTTCCGCCGAGCCTCTTCGACTACCTCCGTTACCACATCGACCACGATATCCGGGAGCGGGGGGAGATCCAGTTGACCAGTTCGCAGGAGATGCTACGCGCCAACGAACGGTATGTGGCGGTGGAGACCCGGGGGGCGCGTTACGATATGGGCGTCCCGAACGGCTACATTGAGACGCAGATGGCGCTCGCCCTGCACGGCGTCCACCGGGAGGAGGTATTGGCCTCTCTGCTGCGGATTGTCGCCCGGTCCGCCGCCAGCGAACCGTTCGGGCAGGTCTGAGAGGCTGAGCGGACGTCTACGTATCGGCGAGGAAGACGCCGATGCGGGCTTCCTTGCCATCGCCCAGCGGAATCAGACCGGCGCGCATGTCGTAGGAGTTATCGAGCAGACCGCGCAGGAACGGCGTGCGTCCGTTCTTGATGATCGTCACCTCCTCGACATCGGGGGGCGCGACCACCACGACCAGCACCTGATGGCTGACGGGACAGACCAGCGCCAGATGGTCGACCGGTTCGTCGTCGAGACGCTTCACCCGGACGAATTCACGGGTCGCCGGGTCCGGAGCGAACGTCTGCCAGCCGCGCTTGATCGTCACCCGATCCCGGTCGGCTTCGGTGTTGGGCGACCGCGCCGCGGTCGCCAGCAAGACACCGATCGAGTGCAGCAAAAGCCCTGTCCGGTCGGCGATCGGCACCCATTCCCCGCGTTCGTCGGCGGCGCGCGCCATCGCGCCGGCCTGCCGGATCGCCCGCAGGGCGGTCAGGAGATGCAGCGGGTCGTTATCGACGCGGGTCATCGCCAGGGCGGCGCGGCATCCGGCCAGGGTCGAAGTCAGCATAGAGGTCGGGACCGCCGTCGGCGACTCTCCGAAGGAGCCATCCGGCAGACGGCGGACGCGCAATCCGGCCATCAGCCGCTTCGCCAGCCCGATCATCGCCTCCGATTCATACTCGCGCGAAACCTGGAGAATCCCCTCGATCGCCGACGCCAGATGCTCGGCGGTCGCCATTTCGTACCGCAGGGAACCCTCGTCGAGTCCGTTCCGGATCGCATTGATGATCCGCAACGCGACCTTGATATAGACCTCGTTCTGCGTGACACGGAACGTCTCGGCGAAGGGGATCAGCAGTTCGCCGGCCAGCCACGGCGCCGCCGGACCGTCGATCGGCGCGCCGCTCTCCTCGAAGCGTTCGGCCGGCATGAAGCCGTCCATGCCCATCTTCAGAAGGAGCCACTGGGTCGCCGCGAGCGCCGTGCGCTGGAGGAGTTCGACGTCGAAATGCCCGTGCGCGATATGCAGCCCTTTGGCCGCCCGCGCCGTCGTCGTCACCGAAAGCGTTGCCTCTCCGTGGATATCCGTATACTGCTTCTTGGCGTTTGCCTCCCAGATCGCCCCCCAGTGCGTGCTTTCCTCCACATTGATCTGAAAGTCGCAGACGCCGCGCGAGACCAGACGCGCCCGTCGCCGCAGGGCATCGTTGCCGGTCATGTAGAACCGTGCCAGCAGAGCGACGCAGGTCAGAGCGGTATCCGCGCCCGCGCCACAAACAAAGGATTTATCGCCGGGACGAGGATGGTAGGCGCCCTTTTCGGCGCCTCGCTTGCTGACCAGATCCTCCCGCATCAGAACCGCTTCGTTCTCCTCGATCAGGCGAAGAAGGGAACGCTCCTCCGGCGCGCCGGAGAACGGCCGTTGCAGACGGTCGGCGATATCCCCGGCATGACGCAACAGGGCCGCCCGCACCTCCGCTTCCGTTTTGGCGGGAGCGAACCAGGTCTCCCAGGTGGCTCCGATACCCGGACCGGAGAAATCGGCCCCGCGAAGCGTCAGGGTAAACCCGCGCGTATCGTGACTGAGGCTCGGCGCGTATCCCTCACGCAGACCCGTCACCTCGCCGGCGGCCACGGTCATCACGAAATCGTTCAAATGGAGCGCGAGAACGTGCGGCGCCTCCGGCTGCGTCAGGATCTGCGCTTTCCCCGGCGCGAACGGCAGGTGCAGCGTGATCTCGTCGATCGGTGAATCGGGGGAGTCTTCGGAACGCTGACTCTCGTTGTAGGAGATGGCGGCGGCGGTCGCGCCGACGCGCCAGTACCAGGAGAGACGATCCTCCCGTCCGTCAATAAAGGTAAGGAAACGGAGCAGACAGCGCGCCGAACGAGCGGTCTTGCGCTTGCCGCCGAAGACGACCCGATCCCGGCGCTTGCGCGAATGCTGATTGAAGAAGACCGGGTACCTCTGTCCGTTGAGCGTTACCTGGGCGAACGGTCGCAGCGGCGTGGATTCGATCAGCGGTACGAAGTTTTTGCCGCGTTGCCAGCCCAGTCGCACCTGGAAGGTGCCCGGAGTAAAGGTATTCAGCGTGGTGTCCGGGGTGGGTTCGAGAATCGTCCGGCCATAAGGAAAGCGGTAACCGGTCTCCTGCTCCTCCTCCGTTTTTCGGGCGCGGGGTTTGGCTGCGGGACGCGGTTTCTTCTCCGGTCGGAACAGAGCGGAGACATCGACCCCGGCGGTTTGGGTGATGGTCAGGCCGCCGTCCTCGGCGGCGGGGTCGTCGCCGGGTGGCGAGACCGGGCGGACGGTGGGGAAGGCATCCGAGGCAGGAACCAGACCGTCGGGCGGGGGAGGCGAAGGGCGGTTGTCGCCCGGCAGCGGCAGCAAATCATCGCCGGGTAGCGGCAACAGATCATCGCCGGGTAGCGGCAGAAGATCCGGCTTGCCCCGGTGCGAAAGCGGGTGTGATTCCATTCCGAAGGGTGTTTTTTCGATAGTCGCTAATCCGGTTCCCATTTGGTGTGGCTTTATGCAAGAAGCATACCCTTATCGTGCGAATTACGCCACGGCGAGGGACGGAGAGCATCTTCCGTGAGCGAAAGTATCCGAAGCGGCAGCAGAACGCCTCCGGAACGAAGGACACTCTCTTATCGGTCCGGGGCCGGAGGGGGAACCCTGTTAACATTGCCGGTTGATGAGGGGGAACCGCACATTATTCTTTCCATATATGGCGAGTGATCTGAAACGAAATTTCGCTGCGTCCTTTTTATTAACGGGTTTCCGCACAGACCCGTAGTTTTCCCTACATTTCTGACGCTAGCCTCCGATAATCCGGTTGTGTAGGTCTGTCCTCGCCCTCGTTCTCGTCTATTGACGCGGGCACGACCAATTATTCACGTCGGCAGACCGACGAAAGGAAGGGACCCCTCGTGTCCGCTCTGGCATCCCTTTTCGGAAAAGAGACCTTTATCGGCATCGACATTGGCAGCGCCAACCTCAAGGCGGTACAGGTGGAACCGCAGCGGGATCGCTTTCGAATCGTGCGCGCGGCGCAGCAGAAGACGCCGGCCGGCGCGCTTCGCGATGGGGTGATTTCGGATCGCGGCGCCGTCTCCTCGGCGTTGAAGCAGATGCTGAAAGCCGCCAACATCTCCGCCAACAGCGCGGTACTGGCCGTTTCCGGGCCGACCGTCATGGTCCGGCAGATCAAAATGCCCCGAATGCCCGAGGCCGCCCTGCTGAAGTCGGCGCGTTACGAAGCCGGTAAGTTCGTTTCCTCCAGCATCGACGACTCGGCGCTTGCGTTCGAAATCCTGGGCGCGGTCCCGGACGAACCGAACCAGATGGAAGTGATGATGGTCGCCGCCCCCAAGGAAATGGTGGAGGCGCGTATCGAAAGCGTGGAAAAGGCGGGACTGGAAGCCGCCGCGGTCGACACGACCTCCTTCGCGCTGGTTCGCGCCCTGGTCGACTGTAATCGCCGGTACTACGAGGACGGCGCCCTGCGCGCCCTGGTCGAGATCGGCGCGACCCAGACCGAGGTGATTCTGCTCCAGGGACCGGATTTCGCGCTGTCGCGATCGATCCCGATCTCCGGAAATACGCTCTCCGACGCCCTCAAGAACCAGTTGCGCGTCGATGAAAATGAAGCCGAGCGACGCAAGACCGAACTGGACCTTTCCGTGCTGATCCAGGGCGGCGATGCCGAGATGCTCGAAACCGCACGTGTCCTTCAGTCGGTGGTCGACGAACTGCTGCGCGAAGTGCGCCGCTCCGCCTCCTACTATCAATCGCAGGTGGCCGAGTCGCGCGGAACGCAGCCGCTGGCGGAGATCCTTCTCTCCGGCGGGACCGCGCAGATGATGGGACTGCCCCAGTACGTCACCGCGCGCCTGGGCGTCGATGCTCGCGTGGCCAGTGCGCTGGATTCCCCGCTGTTCGAAGCCGCACCCGAGGCGGAGGAATGGCTGCGCGATCAGGCGCCGCGACTCGCTGTCTGTCTGGGACTCGCGGTCAAGGAATATATGTCCTCCGTTACGGCCAAGGCCTAAGGAGAGCGTAGAAAGGAATCCTATGCCGAATATTAACCTGATTGCCGCGCGTCGCGAAGAAAAGAAGAAGATCGAACGTTTGACGCGCCAGCTTTTTGTCGGACTTCTGGGGAGCGTCGGAATTCTGGTGACGGTGATCCTCTATGTCGGCGCACGACAGGTCGCGGCTCACGCGTCCCTGGCCGGGGCGGAACGACGCTGGGCGACGGTCAAGCCCAAACTGGAGGAGATCGAGAAGCTCAACCAGGCCAAGGACGCCCTGATGCCCAAAGTGGAGACGCTGGAGCAGGCGCAACGCGAAACCTACCGCTGGCGAGCCGTCATGCAGGCGATCTCCGCTTCCATCCCCGAGGATGCCTGGATCTCCACCATGGCCACCGCCGGTGCCGCGGAGGACATGACAATCAACCTGACCGGTATCGCCGCCAACAAAACCATCATCGGCGAGACCTACCGAAGACTCGGGCGACAGCCGATTTTCGACGGAGTGGAACTGCGATCCTCGAAAGAGGTGCCCCGTACGCCGGGCGAAACCGTGACCCGTTTTTCGTTTGATCTGGGCGTCCATCTGCGGCCCGCCCCGAAACCCGAAGAGACCAAGGGACCCGCTCAGAACGCGCAGGCGGGCGCCGGAGAGGCAGGTAAGAACAATGGCTAAGGAAACGCCCGAGAACGCGACCGAGACATCGAAAAAACCGGAAAAAGCGCCGTTTACCCTTAAACCGTCCCGGCAGACCTGCGCCCTGCTCGGCGGCCTCACCGGTTTCGTTCTGTTTGTCAGCATCGGACTGTTCGCCTGGCAGAGCGCCGCCGTCGCTCAGGTCGAGGCTCAGGTTCGAAAGAAAAACGAGGAAGTCGATAACGCCAACAAGATCGCCAATCAACTGACGGAGGTGCAGACCGAGTATGCTCGCGTCGAGCAGAAACTCCGCTATCTGGAGACGTCGATCTCCCCCGGCGATTACGTGCCCACCCTGCTGAAACAGATGGAGACTCTGGCGAATCAGATGGACCTTGGCTGGCCGAACGGAACCTATAACGTCGAACCCGCGCCGGATCCGCCCACCGACAAGGAGAAGCGCAAGACGTTCAAGCCCTGGCCCTATGACAAGTTCCATATCGATATGGAAGTCACCGGCGCCTACTGGAATGTCGCGCGCCTCCTGCATCGTTTTACGACCTTCGAGAAGATCATCGCGGTTGAGAACCTGCAAATCACGCCGATCAATACCGATAACAAATACTCCAAAAGCGTCAACGCCAAACTGACTCTGACCGGGTTTGTCTTCAAAGACGACCAGAACACGGCAAGACCGGAAGCGGAAAAGGCCGCTTCCGCATCGACGCCGAATCCCACGACCCGGGGCGTCTAGACGAAAGGGATTTCCATGAAGCCGTTAGATGAAAAAGATAAGCCGAAATTATTCGCTATGATCGGCATGTTTGTTCTGGTCTTCGGTTATGGTGTTTACCAGTTCGTCGGCGCTTCCGCACCGACGAATGCGCCCGCCGCCGCGGCCTCCCCGGCTCCCCCCGGAACGCAGGTCGCGCAGGCGGCTCCGGTCGGCGGGACGCCCGCTCCGTCGGACCCGGGCACGCCCATCGACCTGGAACAGATGGTCAATCGGCCCCTCGGCGGGCGTGATCCCTTCATGCCGGTCGGAAGCGCCGCGCCGCGGGAGACCCCGCCTCCGCCGACACCCGGACCGCTGCCGACACCCGGACCGCTACCGACACCCGGACCGTTGCCACCCCCGTCCGGTCAAAAAATGCAGGGATTGGCTGATATCCTTAAATTGGCCAAGGGAGTGAATGCCGGACAGGCCGGTATCAAGGTCGCCGTTCAGGAGGCGGCCCCACCGCCGCCCCTGATGGTGACCGGTGTGGTGATGGCCGATTCCCGCGCAACCGGCACGGCCAATATCGCGATCATGCGCGTCGACGGTGAAAAGGGCGACGATCGTCGCTTCGTCACGGTCGGAGATTTCGTCGGCAACGGATATAAAGTGGTCGCCGTTCATGCGGACGGCGTCGATATCGAGGATAAGGCCGGACATCGCCGTGTCACGGTACGTATCGGCAAAGGAAAATCAGGAGAGGACGCTCGTGCAACCAACTAAACAGAACGTGTATACGCTGGCGCTCGCGATATTTGGGATCGTCACCCCCGTGGCAGCCCAGGTTCCGGCGACCGGCGGGGACAGCGCCGCACGGACCGTTACCACCGTCAAGGCCGCTTCCGGACAGGCGGTCAAAACGCAGCCGTCGCAGATTACCCGGATGGAAGTGCGTTCCGACGATCAGGAGACCCGGATCATCCTTGTCGGAAGCCAGCCGTTCACCCCGGACATTCGGAACTATGCCCGCCCGTCCGCTACCGTGATCACGATCAGCGGTACCTGGAATGCCGGACGTCGCGGGATCACCCCGGTTCGAAAAAATGGCGTTCTGAGCATCCGCGCCGGGCAGTTCACCGATACGCCCCGGCAGGTCCGGATCGTGGCGAATACGGCCCGTATCCTGCCGTTCCGCGCCGAACCGTCCGCCGATCGGACCCGCTGGGAGATCGTCCTCAACACCGCGCCCAAAGCGGTCGCCGCCGTGGCTCCCGCTCCGGTCGTAAAACCGGCCGTGAAACCGGTCGAAACCCCGGTCACCGCGCCGATCGTCCGTGTGGCGAGTCCGATCGTCACCGAACAGAAGACGTCCGGCAAACTGGCTCTGCCCGCGAAACCGGCGGTACGAACGATCAAGGCCGTCAAAACCTATCCGCAACTGCTGACCGGGGTCAAGCCCGTCGTCACGACGCGGACCGTCGCCGCGGACGCCGCCGACATCGCGGAAACGGCGGTGCAGGTGCCTTTCCGAACCGCCAGCACGACCGCCCGACGGACCGAGGAGGCTCCCGAGGAGGGACGACGCGTCTCTCTCGACTTTGTCGCCGCCGATATCAATGATGTCCTGAAGGCGCTTTCGCTCCAGTCCGGGATCAACATCGTGACCAGCACCGATGTGAAGGGCAACGTCACCTGTTCCCTGCGGCGTGTCTCCTTCCGCGAGGCGCTCGATACCGTCGTCAATCTGTCCGGTTACCGATATGCGCGGATCAATACCACCTACGCGGTCGGCAGCGCCGACGCGGTGGCGAAACTGGTCCAGGGAGCCTCGGTCGGCGTCCAGATAACCTCCACCATCCCGTTCATCTTCTCGGATGGCGTGTCCCTGAAGGAAGCGATCGAACGCGCGTTTCCGGCGGTGAAGGAACGTGTCTCCGTCGTCAGTGTCGGCTCCGAAGGAAAGACGGCCACGGCGAACGCCCTGAGCGCAACCAACGGGGCGGTCGGTGGCAGTCCCGCGGCTAACGGCGCTCCGGCGGCCGGCGTGCGAACGTCCTCCTCCAACACCTCGACCGACCGCATGGTGGTCGAAAAGGTCGTGCCGAAGGGCGGCGTCATCGTCGTCACGGGCACCCAGATCGAGGTCAATGCGATTCAGCAGTTTGTCGACGAGACGGAAAAGGCCCTGCTGGAAGCGCCGGCCAAAGAGGCGCAGGCCAAGGCCCGGGAAAACGCCCTTCTGTCGGCCCGCCCGACCGAGGTCTATGTGATCCGCTACTCGTCGGCGATCGACCTGATCTCCGCCCTGAACCGCCTGGTTCCCGCGGTCAGCGTCCAGCCCGGACCGGCGCAGGGGTTCCAGCCGAACACCCTCGGCGGATCGGCCTCCACGGTCACCAATACCCCGGTGAACCCGATCACCAATGCGACGGCGAACGGACAGAACGCCTCGCCGGTCGGCAACGCCGAGGCGGCGGTCGGCGCGAACACCTCCGTCAGCCAGAACCCGTCCGGAAAACCCGGCAACACCCTGCTGCTCACCGGCACGACCGAAGCGATCGCTCGCGCCCGGGAAGTCCTGACCCAGATCGATATCAAGGTGCCGCAGATCGTCTTCGAAGCGCGGATCGTGGAAACCACCCAGGAGAACACCCGCGATCTCGGTCTGACCTATGATGTCGGCCGAATCATCACGGTCGGCGAAAAGGATCAGGGAGGACTCGTTCTGAACGCCAAAGCCCCGGCCCGCGAATCCCAGGTCGGCGCGATCTTCCGCTCACCGTACACGATCGATGCCAAGCTCTTCGCTCTGGAACAGAAGAACAAGGCTCGCACCCTGGCGAAGCCGAACTTCACGGCGATCGACGGGACTCCCGGCAAGGCGTTCATCGGAGACCAGATCCGGTATGTCGTCAACATCCAGCAGACCCCGCAGGGACAGATCGTTCAGACCGAAACCGCGAGCGTCGGTATCACGCTGAACTGTACGGGTAAAACCAGCCCGGACGGTAGCATCACCGTCTATGTGCATCCGGAAATCTCCATCATCTCCGGGTTCATCGAGGCCGGGCAGGTGCGGCTCCCGCAGATCGCCACCCGGTATGTCGATGCCACCGTGCGCGTCAAGGACGGCGAAACCTTCGCCCTCGGCGGCCTGATCCGACAGGCCGACGTCGACAACCTGAGCAAGGTGCCGCTGATCGGGGACCTGCCGATTCTCGGCCAGCTCTTCCAGCGGCGGAACCGGGAACGCCGTAACACCGAAATCCTGATCTTCGTCACGACCCGCCTTCTGAAGGATTAGCGACGACCGATTGCGGACAAGAGGCGAACGGCGGGGAGCGAAAAACGTCCCCGCCGTTCGCTTTGTCGTTTTGCGCCCCTCCGACCCGAATGACCGGGCCATGTATCCGTTTCCGTAAAAAGTCCGGATTTTGACGGCGCATACCGAAAATGAAGTGTCTCTTTCCGGCCCGCCGAACGAACTCGTGCAGGAAACCAGGGATGGACCGCGGCCCGGTAAAAGCGACGGCACCAATCGCCATAATATTCGATAGGAACACCCCGATACTATGCAAGGTGAACGAATCGGAGAGATTTTTGTTCGTAAGGGATTGATTACCAACGAGCAACTATATAGCGCTCTCGAGAAACAGAAACAACTGGGGGGAGGAAAGCAGCTCGGTGATCTTCTCGTGTCGATGGGCGCGGTGACGGAACGAGACCGCACACGAGTTCTGGGAGAGCACTGGGGCGTTCCCTATGCCGACCTTTCCACCGACACCGTCGATCCCGGCGCCGCACAACTGATATCACAGGATCTCGCCCGTCGATATAAGGTCATTCCGCTGGAGGTACGCGGCAATCGCCTGAAACTGGCGATGAAAAACCCGCTCGATATCTTTGCGACCGACGAAATCCGTCTCATCACCGGCAAAGAGGTCGATCCGATCATCGCGACCGAGGAAGACATCACCTTTGCCATCCAGGAAGCGTATCGAGGGGTCGGGGACGCGGTCGATAAGGTTCTCAAGGATTTCGAGGATGAGGACGTATCGCTCGACAATACGCGCCCGGAGATCGCCGCCTCGGTCGAGGAGGAACGGCAGGCCGCCGACGACGCCCCGATCATCAAGCTCGCCAATGCCGTGATCGCGCGTGGCATCACCGAAAAGGCATCGGATATCCATATCGAACCGGCCCGCGACTGCCTCAAGGTCCGTTATCGTATCGACGGCATTCTGGTCGACGGACTTCTGATCCCGAAGAAGGCGCAGGCTTCCCTCACGTCGCGTATCAAGATCATGGCCGAGATGGATATCGCCGAGAAGCGCGTCCCGCAGGACGGACGAATCTCGCTCATCATCGAGGGGAAACCGTTCGACTTTCGCGTTTCCACGCTTCCCGCGGTCTTCGGCGAGAAGATCGTTATGCGCGTTCTCGACAAGAGCAACATTAATATCGGCCTCCATCGCCTCGGTCTCCTGCCGCATACCTTCGAGATGTTCGAATCCATGCTGATGCGGTCCTACGGCATCATCCTGGTCACCGGACCGACCGGCTCCGGAAAGTCGACCACGCTGTACTCGTCGCTCGCGAAGGTGAACAGCGGAGAGAAGAACATCCTGACGATCGAGGACCCGGTCGAGTACGAGATTCCCGGGATCACCCAGGTCGGCGTCAACAAAAAAGCCGGCATGACGTTCGCCGCCGGTCTGCGCTCGATGCTCCGTCAGGACCCGGACATCATCATGGTCGGCGAGATGCGCGACCAGGAAACGGCGATGATCGCGATCGAGGCCGCGCTGACCGGACACCTGGTCTTCTCCACCCTGCACACCAACGACGCGCCCGGCGCGGTCGCCCGTCTGATGGATATGGGGGTCGAACCCTTCCTGATCGCCTCGGCGACGGTCGGCATCATGGCCCAGCGTCTGCTGCGCAAGGTCTGTGAGAAGTGCAAACAGCCCTACGAACCGCCGCGCGATGCCATCAAGCGACTCGGGATGAATCTCGAGGAGATCGATCGCAGCAAGGTCACGTTCTTCCGGGGTCGAGGCTGCGACACCTGCAAGGGAAGCGGCTACAAGGGGCGCGTCGGCTGCTACGAACTGATGCCCGTCACCGATAAGGTGCGAGAACTGATCCTTGCCCATGCCTCCGCCTACGCCATTCGTGAGGCGGCCATCGAGGCCGGAATGAAAACCCTGAAAGAGGACGCGATGGAGAAGATCCTTCTGGGAATCACCACCCTGGAGGAGTCGCTGCGCGTCATCTACGCCGGTTAATCGACGGATTACGGCCCCGGATCGGGTCCGCCGTCGAGCCTGAAACAACCTCCCCGCTCGCCTGACCGAGCGGGGATCGGTCTTCGCTGCCTCCGTGTTTCCGCGAAACGTCGAACGGGAAAAACTCCCCGGAAATCGTCCCGCCTCCCTTGACCCCCGGCGAAACGTGCGATATACCCAACAAACAAGACTTCAATCAAGTGATTAAATATCGTCTGCGGTCCTGTCCGCCGGGTGAACCGGTGGCGACCGAACGGTTCGGGCACAAAGGCGGCGGTCGATGGAAGATACGGTAAATGACAGTTCGGAGGCCGCCCGTCCGAAAGAGCACCGTTCGGAACTGCGACGTGATCTGCAGCGGGAACGGATACTCGAAGCGGCGCGCACGGCCCTGATCCGGATCGGTTACGAACGGATCACGACTCGCGATATCGCCCGTGAAGCGGGGGTCAATATCGCCACCCTCCACTATTACTTCGGCACCAAGGAGACGTTGCTCTCGGAAGCGGTCACCTTCACGCTGGAGCAGACACTGGCGGAGGTGCGGGCGGCCATCGAGGGGGCGCCGGATGTGACCACCGCCCTCGAACGAGCGTTCCATTACACCTGGGAGATCGTCCGAAAACGGCCGGGCGTGCTGAGATACGATCTGCTCGTGCGCGGAATGCGCGATCCTCTGGCCCATCAGCAGGTGCTCGCCATCTATGACGCGCTTCATGGTCTGATCGGAGAGATTTTGCAGCGGCACACGGATACCGGTCGAGCCCTGCGCCCGGGATTGACCATGGACCGGTTGCGGAACTTTCTGGTCGCCGGTATTGACGGTGTCATTTTGCAGCATCTTGTCTATGGCGACGAGGAAAAGACGGTCGGCACTCTGAAGTTAATCCATGAGCAGGCGCGGTATCTGCTCGACGACGGAACCGTGTCCGTGCCGGGGGCGGAACCGGCCAACGGAGGGGAGGGGGCAAAATGAGCGGGACAGAGCGCAGAGGTACGCCATGAGCCAGCGGGATTTCGAGCAGGCGGTGCTGGTACATCGGGACGCGCTGTACGGACACGCCCTCACCCTGACGCACAATCCCGATGAGGCGGAGGACCTGGTACAGGAAACGACCCTGCGGGCCCTGCGCGGGTTCGAATCGTTCCGCGCCGACGGTCCCGTTCGCGCCTGGATGCTGACGATCCTCCGTAACCTGTTCATCAACGGTTACCGTATGCGAGTCCGCTCCCCTCGCCCCGTAAGTCTGGACGCGATGGAAAACCCCGACCCGGTGATGCCGACCCTGCCCGGTCCGGAACGGCAGGTCTTTTCCCATCTCGAAAACGAAGCCCTGATGCGAGCGGTCGCAAACCTGCCGGAGGATTACCGGATCGTCCTGGTGATGTCCGATATGAACGGACAGTCCTATCAGGAGATCAGCGAATACCTGGGCGTTCCTCTGGGGACCGTGCGCTCTCGTCTTTCACGCGCTCGCAGCCGTGTCCGACGCTCCCTGTATGCTTGGCGGCCCGACGTACAGGGAGGCAATAAACTGGCCCAGTTCTAGGACTCACCCGCTACGTCCTCCGAAGGGCCGCGCCCGTCCTCCTCCGTCACTCCGTCCGCCGAACACCCCGTTCCCGTCAGGCATCGCACGCCGTCGTGTCCTCTCCGCAGAGATTCACGAAAAGGAGCCGACCGCAGGAGAAACCGATACCGGCCGGCGAAAGGAAAAATATCGGAAAACCTTCCTGCGAAGAACGAGAGGTAACGACAATGACGATTCCGACGCCTGAACCGACCGACGGCGACACTGCCTGGTTCGTCCGGGACCGCTTCGGCCTGTTCATTCACTGGGGACTGTACGCTCTGCCGGCACGGCACGAATGGGTCAAGAGCCACGAGCGGATTACCACCGCCGACTATGAAAAGTACTTCCGTCACTTCGATCCCGACCTTTACGATCCGACGCTCTGGGCGGAAGCGGCGGCGAACGCCGGGATGAAGTATTTCGTCATCACGACCAAACACCACGAGGGGTTCTGTCTCTGGGACTCGGCACTCACCGAGTACAAGGTGACCAATACCCCGTACGGCAAGGACGTCCTCCGACCGATGGTCCATGCCTTCCGTGAACGGAATCTTCGCGTCGGGTTCTACCATTCGATCATCGACTGGCATCACCCCGACTACACCCTGGACATTCATCACCCGCAACGGGATGACGCCGCCTACCGTGCCGCCGATGCCGAACGCGATATGAAGCGGTACGCCGATTACCTGCACGGGCAGACCCGCGAACTCCTGACCCAGTTCGGCGCGGTCGATATCCTCTGGTACGATTTCACGCCCGGTCCCGACGGCGATCCGAACCGGAATCTCCCCCGAAAAAGCCGGGAGTCCTGGCAGTCGGAAACCCTGGTGAAACTGGTGCGCGACCTGCAGCCGGGAATCATCCTGAACGACCGTCTGGACCTGCCCGACGGCTGGGACATTAAAACGCCGGAGCAGTTCCAACCGCGCGGCTGGGTGCGTCATGAGGGCAAACCGGTCGTCTGGGAGGCTTGCCAGACCTTTTCCGGCTCCTGGGGGTACCACCGCGACGAGTCTTCCTGGAAGTCGGTGGAAATGCTGATCCTGATGCTGATCGATACGGTCAGCAAGGGAGGGAATCTCCTCCTCAATGTCGGCCCCACCGGGCGCGGCGAGTTCGACGAACGGGCGCTCAGTCGACTGGCGGGTATGGGGGAGTGGATGAAGCGTCATTCGCGCAGCATCTACGGCTGTACGCAGGCCCCCGTCGAGTTCGGCAACGCGCCGACCGATTGCCGCTACACCTACAACCCGACCACCCGCCGTCTGTACGTTCATGTGCTCGCCTGGCCGTTCGGACAGCTCTACCTCGACGGTCTGGGGAATCGGGTCGAGTATGCGCAACTGCTCAACGACGCCTCGGAAGTCCGGATGCAGGATGTGGAACCCTGGCAGGCGGTGGGCGGGAACGCGGGCGGCAAGGATACCCTGGCTCTCCGACTTCCGATACAGAAACCGAACGTCACCGTGCCGGTGATCGAACTGTACCTGAAATAGTCTCCGCAGGGAGGCCGCTCCGTCGGGGGAAGCGGCCTCCTCTGTACAAGCCGATCGCTTTCGTGTTAAAATCGGGCGACTCAAACGATCATACCGGGTCGACCTATCGATCGGGTTTCGTCGCAAGACGACGCCCGATAAAATACCGCCGAAAGCGAGGATACAAACCGTGCGCGTCATCATGCTATCCTGGGAGTATCCGCCAATGCGCGTGGGCGGCATCGCTGCCGCTCTCGAAGGGCTTGCCCCGGCCCTGGCGAAACAGGGGGTTGAAGTCCATGTCATCACGTGTGGCGCGTCCGGAGGGCCGGAGGAGGAGGAGCAAGCGAAGAACCTCTTTATCCACCGCGTGAATGTCCGCCAGGAGGCGAACGATTTCGTCCACTGGGTACACCTCCTGAACGTCGAAATGGAACGACGGGCGGATGAGATTCTCGGCGAGATGGTGGCGAAGAACAATCGCGCCCCCAAAAACCGCAAGAAACCGATCCTGCTCCATGTTCATGACTGGCTCGGGCTGTTCGCCGGCCGCTCGTTGAAGTATAAGTACCGCCTGCCGCTGATCGCCACCATCCATGCCACCGAGTTCGGTCGCAATAACGGAATCCATACCGATCTGCAACGCTACATCAACCGTTGCGAATGGGACCTGCAGTACGAAGCCTGGCGCGTAATCGTCTGCACCGAGTTCATGCGCGGCGAAATCCAGTACTCGTTGCACACCCCCACGGATAAGATCGACATCATCTACAACGGCGTGAAAATCAACGAATTTGCCGGACCGTTCACCGGACCGGAGCGGGCGGCGTTCCGCAACCGGTTCGCCGCTCCGTTCGAGAAGATGATCTTCTTTATCGGGCGAATGGTTCGCGAAAAGGGCGCGCAGATGCTGATCGAGGCCCTGCCGCGGGTCCGTGCGCAGTACACCGATGCCAAACTGGTCATCGCCGGCGGCGGTCAACGGGACCACCTGGAACAACTGGCGCGAAACCTCGGCTGCGGCGAAACGGTCCTGTTCACCGGGCGCGTCTCCGACGAAGACCGGGACCGCCTGTACCAGGTCGCCGATGTCGCCGTCTACCCGTCGCTGTACGAACCGTTCGGCATCGTGGCGCTCGAAGCGATGGCCGCGCGGGTGCCGGTCGTCGTCTCGAACGCGGGCGGACTGCCCGAGGTCGTGCAGCACGATGTCACGGGAACGGTGACCTATGTCAACGACCCGGACTCGCTCGCCTGGGGGATTGTTCGAGTCCTCAAAGACCCGGCGTTCGCCGAACAGATGGCCGATGCCGCCTACGAACGGCTGAAAGTCGTGTTCAACTGGGACGTGATCGCCGAACAAACGAAGGCGGTCTACAACCGGGTCTACGCCGAGTACCAGGACAGCGGATTCTCCAAAGTCATCAAATGACGGTATCGAACCTCCGGGGGGCGGGCGATGCCGCCGCCCTCCTTTCCCTCCTTCTCCTCTCGTTGGTTCCCGCCGTGCGAGCCGACGTTTCCCTGCCGCCGTTGATCTCCGACGGAATGGTGTTGCAGCAGAAAATCCCTCTCCGGTTCGTGGGCCGGGCCGATCCCGGTGAGTCGGTTCGGGTCGAACTGGCAGGAAGGACGGCAACCGTCGTCACGGACGCGAACGGCCGGTGGATGGTCCGATGGACACCGCTTCCGGCCGGGGGACCGCATACCCTGGTCGTCAGCGGCAAAAATCGCCTCGTCGTTCGGGATATCCTGGTCGGTGAGGTCTGGGTCTGCTCCGGGCAGAGCAATATGGGAATGCGTATGGCGAGCCTGAAAACAGGCAAAGAGGAGATCGTCCGCGCCAACGACCCGTATCTTCGTATGTTCACGGTGTCCAACCTCATCTCGCGGACACCGAAGGAGGAGACGGCGGGCGGACGCTGGGAACCGGCGCTTCCGTCGTTTGTCGGCGGTTTCTCCGCCGTCGGCTACCACTTCGGCAAATCGCTCCGCGCCGCCCGTCGCGTCCCGATCGGCCTCATCCACACCTCCTGGGGCGGCACCCGAATCGAAGCATGGATGAGCCGGACCGCACTGGAATCCGTCGGAACCCCGCCTGAGGAACTGGCAACACTCGATCCCGACCATCCCCCGCTGAAGGAGGCTCTGGCCCGTTATCAGAAGCGTCTGGAACGGTGGCGGGCCGCCGGGACGCCGCAGGGCGGTTTCGACGACCCCGGAATCGCTCCGGAGGCGCAGACCTGGTCCCTGCCGGAGGCGGCAACTCCGGAATGGCTGCCGGTCACACTGCCCTCACCCTTCGACGAGGCCGGTCCCGACGAACTGAAAGATATCAACGGCGGCGTCTGGTTCCGGCGGACGTTTACCCTGCCCCCGGAGTTCGCCGGAAAAGAACTGAAACTGACCCTCGGCCCGATCGACGACGTCGATGTGACGTTCGTCAACGGCGTTCGTGTCGGCGCGACCGGGCGGGAGACGCCGAACTGGTGGCAACATCCCCGGGTCTATAAGATCCCTGCCGAGCGACTGAAGCCCGGCGAAAACGTCCTCGCCGTCCGTGTCTGGGACACCGAGTACGGCGGTGGGTTCATGGGAAAACCGGAGGAGATGCGCCTGACCGTGGAGGGCGATCCGGCGAGGTACGTTCCGCTCGCGGGAGAGTGGACGTTCCGCGTCGAACGCGCGCGGCCGACCTATCCCGGACCGCCGCCCGGCGAAACCAACCCCAATCTGGCGACCGGATTGTATAATGCCATGGTGCATCCGTTGCGCCATTACGCCATTGCCGGGGTAATCTGGTATCAGGGGGAGGCGAACGCTCCGTACGCCCGACGATATCGAGAGCAGCTTCCCGCTCTGATCGCCGACTGGCGACGGGAGTTCGAGGTCGGGGACTTCCCGTTTCTGATCGTACAACTGGCTCCGTTTTCGACAATCCGGTCGGAACCGGCCGAATCGCAATGGGCGGCCCTGCGCGAGGTTCAGTGGCGCACCGGCGAATCGGTTCCGCGCACCGGAACGGCGGTCATCACCGATCTCGGCGATGAAAAGGACATTCATCCGCAGCGAAAAGGCCCGGTCGGTGAGCGGCTCGCGATGCTGGCGCGGAAGATCGCCTACGGTGAACCGGTCGCCGCCATCAGCCCGTCGTTCAAAACAATGAAGGTGGAAACGGGAAAGGTGTTCGTAACGTTCAAAATGGTCGGTCCGGGGCTGGAAGCTCGTGCGACGGACACCGCCGGCAAGACGCATCCGCCCGGGACGGTGGTCGGGTTCTCCGTCGCGGGACGGGACGGTCGGTTCGTGCGCGCGGACGCGCGGATTGTCGGGCAGGAAACCGTGGTCGTCTCCTCGCCGGAAGTCCCGGAACCGGTCGCCGTTCGTTTCGGATGGGCCGACTACCCGGTCGTCAATCTGTACAGCCGGAACGGGTTGCCCGTCGCGCCGTTTCGGACCGATCAACCGTAAGGAAGGTAACTATGCGAAACCGGATCATTCCGTTCGTTCTCTGTGGCATCAGTGTCGGACTGCTGACGGGCTGCGGCAGCAAAAGCGGTGCGTTGCAGCCGGTTCAAACGTCCATCACTCGCGCCGACGCCGGGAACTATTCGACCGACGCCCGGATTCTGGCCTCGCGAGAATCGACCGACGGCTGGATTTCGGCGGCGATCGCCCGGCAGGCCGACACCGACCTGAGCCGGATCCGCGCCCTTACCGATGTGCCGGACGATATCCATGCTCGCCCGCAGGATGATCCCGACTCCGTACTGGTCGATGTCGCACCGACCGCCCCGTGGAAATCGAACTGGGTGAACGGACAAACGACGAGCGGGGTCGACGCCATCGACCGTATCGGGGAGACGTACCGACTGACCGGTGTGACCCATGTCGGCGCATTCTCGACCGCCGATGTCTTCAAACTCACCTTCGCCGATCCGCTCGCGACCCGCATCGTCGCGGAGAGGTATGCGGCAGCGGGCAACGGCATTACCGCGGCCACCGGTAATCCGCTGATCGGCGACGGCGACAATATCACCCGCCAGGTCTCCGGAGATACGCGGGTCTACGTCTTTTCGCGGGGGTGGGGAGATTGCCCGGCCGGATGCACCCGCCGTCATTTCTGGACCGTGACGCTGACGCAGGACGGTGGAACTCGGGTCGAGGAGTCCGGCACCCCGCTTCCGTGATTTCGGAGACGCCCGCCTTCGTCCTTGACCTGCGGATCGTCCGGGAACAGGCGGAAACCTATCGCCGCATCCGGGAGGCGACCGGAGTTCGCATCCTGTATGCGACCAAACCGCTGCTCGACCCGGATGCTCTGACGCTGCTCGCGGAGATGCTCGACGGGTTCACCGCCAGTTCCCTCTTCTCGGCCGCGCTCTGTCGGGAGGTGCTCGGAACGCGCGGAACCCTGGCGATCGTCACCCCCGGCTACCGGGAAACCGAGATCCCGGAGATCGCGCGGCTCTGCGACCAGGTCGTACTGAACTCGCCATCCCAGTGGGAGCGGTTCGGGCCTCGGTTGAAGAGTCGAACGGTCGGCCTGCGCATCAACCCGGAACGTTCCTACCTCCCGGACGAGCGTTACGATCCCGGTCGCCCCGGCGCGAAACTCGGGGTGCCGCTTTCCGATCTTGCCCGAATGGACCCGACCGGACTGCGCGGCCTGGCCGGGGTGCATTTTCATTCCAACTGCGACGCCCCCAACTACCTCCCCCTGGAGGAGACGGTCGCGCACCTGATCGACGGGGCGAATGCCCTGCTGCGGCAGGTCGACTGGATCAATCTGGGGGGCGGATACCGTCTGCCGCATCCCGATGAGTGGACGCCGCTCTATCGAACCGTCGACCGACTGCGCGACCGGTACCCGCAGGCGACCGTGTATATCGAACCGGGAGCGTCACTGGTACGACCGGCGGGAACGCTGATCGCCTCGGTGATCGATCGGTTCGAGACGAACGGACGCGCGGTCGCCGTTCTCGACACCACGGTAAATCATCTTCCGGAGGTTTTCGAGTACCGCTACCGCCCGGAGGTCGTCGGCCATTCGGACCATCATCCGTACGAGGTGTTGCTCGCGGGGGCGACCTGCCTGGCCGGGGACGTCTTCGGCGTCTACCGATTCGCCGAACCGCTGTCGATCGGCGACCGGCTGACCTTTCCGAACGTCGGCGCCTACACACTGGCAAAGGCCCACTGGTTCAACGGGGTTGCGCTTCCCACCCGGTACGCGATAGATTCGGAGGGCCGATGCCGTCTCCGCCACCATTACGATCTGGAAGACTATCGGACACACCTGGGCTGGGACTGACCTGTCAACGTGAACGTTTACGAAAAAGAGTTTGAACTGCCACTGTCGACACTGATCGACGTCATGGGACGGGAGGCGGCGATGTCCCGTTACCTCGGGAACGACGAGACGCCGATCCGGTTCGTCGTCAGCCGAACGGACGGGGACGCGTGTTTCGGCGAGATCGGCGTGCTGTCCGCGCCGAATCCGGATCGGGCGGGGCTTTTCCGAACCGTTCGCCGGTCCATCGAGAACACCGACGCCTTTACCGCCGTGTTGCTGGTGCCGACCGGGATCGGCTGCGAGATCGGCGGACACGCGGGCGATGCCGGATCGATCGCCCGGTTGATCGGCGCGACCTGCGACCGGCTGATTCTTCACCCGAACGTCGTCAATGGCTCCGATATCAACGAGATGCCGCCAAATGCCCTGTACGTCGAAGGAAGCGTTCTGACGAAGTTCGTACAGGGAACCGTCGGTCTGCAACCTGTCCGCGCCAACCGGGTGCTGATCGTCACCGATGCCCAGCGGGATCGCCTGTCGATGAACGCGGTCATCAACGCCGTCAATGCCGCCCGCGCCTGTTACGGACTGGACAGTCCCGAACTGCTGATTGCGGACCCTCCGGTGCGCCTGCGGGGGGAATACACGGCATCGGGACGGGCCGCCGGCAAGGTGGAAGGGATCGAACGACTGCTGAACGCTCTGGAGCCACGGGCAGGGACGTTCGACGCCCTGACTCTGGCCGGCGGGGTGGAACTGCACTTCGAGGTCTATACCCGCTATCTCAACGGCGACGGCGATCAGGTGAACCCGGTCGGCGGGATCGAGGCGATCTATACCCACGCCCTGTCCCATCTGCTCGCACTGCCGACGGCCCATGCCCCGATCTTCGTGTTCGATGATGCGCCGCATTCCTCGGCGGAAATCTGGGCGGTTCAGCCGGGTATCGTCGATCCGCGCATGGCAGCGGAGGTGATCTCCGTCTCGTTTTTGCAGTCGGTACTGAAGGGACTGCAGCGGAGTCCGCGGATCGTCCCACGGAGGACGGAAACATTCGCGCCCGGTCTGCTGACCGCGTCGGACATCTCCTGTCTGGTTGTGCCGGACGGCGTCCTCGGTCTGCCGATTCTCGCCGCTCTCGACCAGCGGATTCCGGTCGTCGCCGTGCGGGAGAATCGGAATGTGATGCGCAACGATCTGTCCCGCCTGCCGTGGCGTCCGGGGCAGTTCCACCGGGCGGAAAACTATTGCGAGGCGGCGGGCATCCTGACGGCGATCAAAGCCGGTCTGTCGATTGCCTCTCTGCGCCGCCCGATCGACCGCGCGGCGGTCACGGTGGTGGGGGATCAGCGGGAACGAACATAGATCCGTGCGCCGGGCACCTTCTCGACCGATTTCTTCAGCCACGCTGCGCCACCCGCCATCACGACAATGAAACCCTCCCCCGGAAGGGTGTTCTCCTCGGAAATCGTTGTGAAAAGGGCGTTTTGCAGATGCATCGCCTCGTTATCGCGGTTGAGGCGTCGCCATTCGTGGGTCAGCGTCACGCCGAACACGTAGAGAGGTTTTTCGGGAAAGTGGACGACGGCCTTTCGCACCAGATAGGCCTCGTCCACGTCGGGGAAGCGCAGGAGAATCTGTCGCAGGGCGGTGAGGACGTTCTCGTCGACGCCGTGCGGCAGGTAGCGCGTCCTGGCATTTCCAAAGTCGTTCCGCTCCTCCTCGGCGTCGTCGGCCTTGTCCGCATGGGTCATCCCCTCCGTGCGAATGGCTTTCGCGCCTTCGCGATTACCCTGACGGGTCTCGTAGGCATGGATCAATGCCAGCCCGGACAGGGTCGCGTCGGGTTCCCGGGCAATGACCTGGCGAACCAGCGCGACGCCTTCCGGATCGTCCTGTTCCAGCAGAATGCGCCCTATGGCGAAAGTGGCGAGCAGCCCGATATCGGGATCGTTTTGCAGGGATCGGTAGAGCGGGAGAGCGGCCTCCTCGCCGTCGAGTTCCTCGGTCGTCTGAGCGCGCCACCAGGCATCCTTCGTATCCAGTGTCAGGACGGTCGCCCGCTGATTCAGAAGATTCAGCTTCTCGCGTTTTTCCAGTGCTTCCTTATGTTGCGTCTCCCAGAGCGGTCGGGCATGGACCAGCCAGAGGTTGTCCAGCATCGTGGCCAGCTCCGGAAGGTGATGGCCGAAGTATCGCTGGGCGGCGGTGACCGGTGGGGTGGGACAGAGGCGCGGCTCCTCGCCAAGCGCTTTCAGACGGTCGGTGAGGGACGGGTGGGTATCGGTCATACCTGTCTCCTCATGGAGGGCGGTACGCAGCGATTTCTCGGCGTCCTCGGGCGGCGGCGGCGTTCGGGCCAGAAAGTTCAGCAGCGACGAGTAGGTGGCGCCGGGCGGTATCGGCGATTGGCGAACGGACTTCGCGAGATCGGTCCAGTATCGTTCATCCAGGTATCGATCATAAACCGGCAGACAACAGAGCGCATCGGCGATGGTACGGGCCGAGGTCAGACGGGCGGCGCAGCGATCCGCTTCATATTCGTCCTGTCGGCGCAGCGCGAACGAGGAGGCGGCAAAGAACGGGGCGTACCATCGAAAAAAGGCACGCAAAATCGCGCCGGTCGGACCCTGTTCGCCAAGGTTGTTCAGAAGCTGTTCCCAGGTTCGATTGATTTGGTAAATCCACGCCCCGAAGCGTCCGTGTCCGCCGCGAAGGTGGCCGAGTTCGTGCGCCAGGACCGCTTCAAATTGCTCGGGGGACAAAGATTGCAGCAAGGGGAGGCCGACCATCAGATAATTCTCCGGCCAGCCGAACAGTCCGAACCGTGGACGCTGGTAGACGCCGGCATTAAACGAAGGAGTGAGCAGGACATGATGGAAGCGGGGAGCCTGAAGCGCCTCGGTCATTCGTCGCACCAGAATGAGCAGGGGGGCGGCTTCCCGATCGGTCAGTTTGATTCCCTCCGGGCGATCGAACGGCACCCATAACGCACGCACGGTGGCAACCAGAAGCACGAAGGCCGGAATCCCCAGTTTGATCAACGCGAGGCCGAACCGATGGGTGAGGACCACGATCAGAATAATCGAACCCACCGCCAGGATCAGAACCAGAACGATCAGGAAGATAAACCCGTATCCCAGGGCGGCGATGAGACCGACTCGACGACGATAGCCCACCGGGTCCTTTTGCGCCATTCCCTCCAGACGCCTCACGCGTTCCTCAAACTCGGCTCGTGTCAGTTTCGCCATGCTATTCCCTCCTCCTGACGCATCCGATCTCCGTGACCGCCGTCCTTACGATTATCGGTTCCCTCTGCCAGGGGAAAGCCGGAAATCTTTTTACCAGTATTGAAAGTTTCTTGTGAGCAGAACATAAACGCCCAGGCTCAGATTCGTGACGGCGTGCGCGATGATGCAGGCGGACAGCGAACCTCCCGAAAAGCGCAGCAACCCGGCCAGGAGGGCGGCATAGACGAAGGCGGCCAGGTATTCCGGGTGGACGCCGGCAAACAGGAAAGCGACCGCAAAAAACGCGACCGGTGAAAATTCGCTCAGGGGCCGAGTCGCCCAGCGATCCGGGTCGGTAATATAACGCAGCAAAAACGACCGCCAGAAGACCTCCTCCAGCAGAGGAACGACGACCACAAGGCCGAAAAAACGTTCCGCCAGAAAGACAAGCCGCCAGACGGGATCAGGAATGTCGCGGAACGGATCGAACGAGGCCCGCCCGCCGCCGAGCCAGGCGGGAAGCGGTGGGGTGACGGCGTGGAGACCGAGCCAGAGCGGCAACCCCACCAGTCCGATCACCCATCCGAGAGAAACGCCCCGGCTGTCCCGACGAATCTCATGCCGCCAGTGCCGCGAGCAGACCGCGAGCGTGATCGTCACCAGGAGAATCTTGATGCCGTAAGCGATCGGGTAGGGACCGGCATACTTTTCCAGTGCGGTCAGGAGAACGAAGGCGAAGAACGGCGCGACGTAGGGAATCGCGGACGTCGAGGCTCCGTTCGTTTTCTCGTTGGTCGGTTCGTGGGTCATGGCCGGTATCGGAGTGCCGAACAGAGTATTCGTTGCCTTCCCGGTGGTTTTCCTGCGGGATACATTCCAACGGTCGCCCTGCATGAACGGAGCGAATTCCCCGAAGATGTAAGGGGAAAAACAATATGTCGACCAGTACGTCCCCGCTCGCCGATACCGAACCCATACCTCATCTGCCTGCCGTCTCCTCTCCCGACCCGAAACCCATACGAGAAGGGATTCATGAACGAACGGTCGCCATGGGATTGTTCGGATTTTTCGCCCTCCTGTATCTGCTGACCCTCTGTCGTACCGTCTATCTGGGCGATTCCGGGGAGATAACGACCGCCATCTTCACGAACGGCATCATTCATCCCCCCGGCTACCCGTTGCTGGGACTGCTGGGTCGGATCGCGCTGGTCCTGGTACCCTTCGGCGAACCGACCTTTCGAGTGGGCTGTGTCGTTGCCCTGGCCGGAGCGGGTGCGGTCCTGATGCTGTACCGCTTTTGCCGTGAAACCGGTGCAGGTATACTCCCCGCCATCACCTCGGCGGCGATGTTCGGCGGCAGTTACGTCTTCTGGAGTCAGTGCGTCCGTGTCGAAGTGTACAGCCTTCATCTGCTGCTGGTCGGTACGACGCTCCTGGCGGCCCTGCGGTACGGCAATACCGGGTCGCATAAGGCGCTTTTTCTGTCGGCGGCCGCCTTCAGCCTCGGACTGGCTCACCATCTGACCATCGTCCTCCTGCTGCCCGCCCTGTTGTTGCTGGCCGGTAAACGCCTGTGGATCGAACCGAAAGCGCCGCAGCGGATCGGGGCGGTGATCGCGACCATCCTCGGTATCGGACCGTCGTTCTGGCTGTTGCTGATGTACTGGGCGTCCGGGGAACCAATGTTGAACTGGTCGCGTCCGTCGACGGTCGACGGACTGCTGCGGCATGTCACCGCGCGGATCTACAGCGGTAACCTCCGGATGCCGACGCCGGAAAGGTGGGTGGCGCGTCTCGGCGAGACGGGACAGGCCGCCGCGGAAACATTCCTCTGGATCGGGCTTCCCCTGGCGATCGTGGGCATCTTTCTGCTGGGGCGACGACAACCGCGCACGATGCTCGGATTACTGCTGACAGCGATCATTATCGCTGTTTATTGTCAGTTTTATATAATCAATGATATTCTTGCATACTTCCTTCCGGTCTGGTGGGCGCTCTTCGTTTTCCTCGGAATCACCCTGGAGCGACTGACGCACCTCTTCCGCTCCCCGATCGTCCGCGATCGACTGCTGCCCGCCTGCCTTCTGCTGTTGCCCCCGGTACAGATCGGTCGAAATTTCGCCGCCTGCAACCTGAGCCCGGTTACCTTCGTTCGCGATTTCGCCCGGCAGAAACTGGAACACGTCGAACCGAACGGCGTTCTGTTGCTGCAAGGGGACAACGACGCCTTTCCGGTGCAGTATGCGCGGTTCGTCCTGGGGATTCGTCCGGATGTGACCGTGATCGAACGGGGTGTGTTCAGCTCGATGTACGTCCAGTACGACCGCGATCCGAGCGGATGGTACTTCGACGTGCTGCGGCGTCAGGGAACGGATATTGACGTGACTTTCCCTCCCGCACCCTCGGAGCGTACCCCCGCCTTTGCCAGCGATCAGTTGATCACGCTCCTTCGGCGTTTGTCCCGAAACCGCCCCCTGCACACGACCTTCCTGGATGACCGCGAAGAGGAGATGCGCCGGAAGGACCAAACGCAGGGCGGGAAAACGGTCAGTCGCGTGGTGCACTGGATGCAGTCGGACCTGATCCCCGCGCCTCAGGGACTGGTGATTCGACTGTACCGCCGTGACGAACCGGTGAACATCCCCAAACTGATCACGATCAACAAACGGCTCTGGGATCAGGTGAATCTGCCCGACCTGAGCCTGCAGCGGTTCGAGGGCGAGATGGACCGGACCTACCTGGCGGATCACTATGCGGTCATGCTGCTTCAGTACGGTTATCTGTACGAACTGGACCGGAACCCCTCCGAGGCGGCGCAGATCTATACGGTGGCCGAACAGATCGCGCCGACGAACGAGCAGGTGAAGACCGTCTGGGAGAAGTTCCGAAAGAAATACCGAAAGGTCTCCTCCGCCGACAGTCCGTAATCGTCGTTACTTTTCGCCCATCGCGCGGGGGATCGCGCCTTCATAGGCATCGCGCAGGACGGAGAGCGGCAGATCGAACATTCCGGCGGCGTCCAACCGATCGTTCGCCTTGACCTGGCCGAGGAAAATCGCCTCGATACCGGCGTTCTCCGCCAGGTCGAGGAGCGCCTCCTGCGCCGTACCGCCCTCGCGAACGGTGACCAGAACGCGAGAGAAAGCCTCCCCGAAAAGGATCGCGCTCCACGACTGGCTACCGAAGTCGGCGATCGCGATTCGGATCTCCGCACCCCGGTTCCCACCCAGGCAGGACTCGGCGACGGCGACGGCAAGACCGCCCTCGGAGCAGTCGTGCGCCGATTTCAGATGGCCCCCGGCAATCGCCGCGCGGACGACCTGCTGCACACGCGCCTCGCCGTCCATATCCAGGACCGGATTGCCGACATCCTTGCCGTGAAGAACCGAAACATACTCGCTGCCGTCCAGTCCATGAACGTTTTCCGAACCCGCCGGGCGCAGGAGATAGATCAGGTCGCCGTCCTCCTTGAACGCCAGATCGCACGGGGTCACACCCTCCTCGAAGACGCCGACCATACCGACCGTCGGGGTTGGGTAGATCGCGACTTCGGGCGTCTCGTTATAGAACGACACGTTCCCGGAGACGACCGGGGTTCGGAAGAACTCGCAGGCGGCGGCCATACCCTCGACCGCCCGTCGGAACTGCCAGAACCCGGCCGGACGCTCCGGCGACGGGAAGTTCAGACAGTCCGTCACCGCCTTCGGGACCGCGCCGACACAGGAGAGGTTGCGGGCCGCCTCGGCAATGGCGATCTGCGCGCCGACATAGGGATCGAGATAGCAGAAACGCGGGTTGCAGTCGGTCGTCACGGCGATTCGACGCCCGCCCGCCTCGCGGATGGCGAGGACACAGGCATCGGCCCGTCCGGGCAGAACCTCCGTCTCCGTGCGCACCATCGTGTCGTACTGCTCCCAGACCCAGCGTTTCGAAGCGATGGTCGGCGTCGAAAGCAGGGTGAGGAGCGTGTCCCCGTAGCTGTCGGGTTCGGGCAGACCGGAAAGGTCGACGTTTCGCACGGCGGCGATGTACTCAGGCTCGGCGGCCTCCAGATAGTAGGTCGGGCAGTCGTCGGCCAGCGATTTCGCGGGGACGTCCGCTTCGATCCGGTCGCCATCGCGGACGATCACCCGCCCAGTGTCGGTGGTGACGCCGATATAGGCGGCGTTCAGGCCCCACTTCCGAAAGACGGCGGCGACCTCCTCCTCGTGTCCCTGCGCGACGACGGCCAGCATCCGCTCCTGGGACTCGGAGAGCATGATCTCGTAGGCGGTCATGCCGGCCTCGCGGCGCGGAACCCGTTGCACGTCGATTTCCATGCCAAGCCCGCCCTTGGCGGACATTTCGCAGGTGCCGCAGGTCAGACCGGCCGCGCCCATGTCCTGAATGGCGACGATGTGGCCCGTTTCCAGAGCTTCCAGGGTCGCTTCGATCAGCAGTTTCTCCAGGAACGGATCACCGACCTGGACATTGGGACGTTTGGCCTCGCTCTCCTCGGTCAGTTCGACCGAGGCGAAGGTCGCGCCGTGGATACCATCGCGCCCGGTCGCGCTGCCGACGTAGAGAACGCCGTTCCCGACCCCCTTCGCCCGCGCCGAGGCGATCCGATCGGTCCGAACGACGCCGACCGCCATCGCGTTGACCAGCGGGTTGCCATTGTAGCAGGGGTGGAAATAGATCTCCCCGCCCGCATTCGGAACCCCGACACAGTTCGTATAGTGAGAGATACCGCTGACCACGCCGTTGAGGAGATATTTATTGCGGGTCACCGCCGGGGAGTCGCCGGTGATCGGGCCGAACCGCAGGCTGTCGAGGATGGCGACCGGGCGCGCGCCCATCGTGAAGATGTCGCGCAGGATGCCGCCGACGCCGGTCGCCGCCCCTTCGAACGGTTCGACCGCCGACGGATGGTTGTGCGATTCCATCTTGAACACGACGCCGTAACCGGTGTCGCCGAGGGGGACGACACCGGCATTCTCCAGTGCGCCCGACTCCTGCGCTTTTTTGTATTCGGCGAACGCCTTCAACACCGGCCGGGAGTACTTGTAACCGCAGTGCTCGCTCCACATGACCGAATACATTCCGATCTCGGTGTAGGACGGCTCGCGTTGCAGCACGTCCAGAATCAACTGATACTCGGAATCGTTCAGGCCCATCTCACGGTAAACGGCGGGGTCAATCGGCACGGTTTGCTCCTCGAATGTGGTTTGACTGCCCTTCAGTGTAGCATGACGTCTCCGGTTTTACCGCCCTCATCTCGGTGACCGCTCCGGGAGCGAAGTCTCCTCCGGCGGCAGCGGGGGCGTAGCGGAGGACGTAGGAGTACCGCCCGTCCCGTGGGTCCCGATGCGTGGCTTTCCATAACCTGCCATGGGCGATCACGGACCGATGCGCCAGATCCAACCGATCAGGTCCTCGGTGAAGTCCGGAACGGGCAGAACGAGCAGTCCGTCCTTCGTCCGGGCGCCCGTTGTCGGACCGACCCACTTGTCCTTCGTCCGACCCCAGGACGCCTGGTACCGCCCCTCGGCCAGACCCGGCAGGATCAGCACGCTGCCGCGGACCGGAGCGACGTTCACCAGGGTGGCGTTCGCCGGAAACTCGATCAACGGGTTGAGCACGTAGACGGCGGCGGCGCGGTTGCCGGTCATACCGACGGCTATCGGTGTGGTTCTCGCCTCGGCCGGAAGAACGCCGACCGCGGTAATCCGGTCGAGATGGAACCAGTCGCGGCCTGCGTTGCGAATCTCCACCTCATGTCGACCCGCCGGAAGATCGACCGAAATATCCTCGTCGTACTCCCCGACCACCGTATACTGACCGTCCTTGTTCGGCAGGTCCCGCGTGAAGACCGATTTGCCGTCGACCAGCACCTCCAAAACGGCGCCGTCGGCGACCGAGTTGAGATGCATCACCAGGCGAGCATTGTTGTCCCACCAGGCGGAAAGGCGACAGGGGCGGCGAAGGTCGGGATGGGTGGTCCCATGGATGAAACGGTTCAGCCGGGTTCCGGCAAGCGGGGCGCTGTCGGGCGCGGTGATGGGCAGCGTCCCCGGAACCGGCGTCCCCCATCCGCCGTCGGGAACCAGCGTCACGTCGAACCGCGCACCCGCGACCCGTTCGCCGAGAACGGCGCCGCCCGCTGCCCGGAACCCGGGACTGGAGACGCCCTCGCGCCGCATCCACTGCTCGGTTCGATCCACGAGGGCGTACAGCGGGTACAGACCCTCCGAGTAGACGTTCTCCCACCACCAGGACATGGCGGTCCCCGTACCGTTCCCCAGGAACCCACCCCAGAGGCTCTGACGGAAACCGCGCAGGTGGGGATCGTTCGGGCGGTTCCATCCGCGCCAGTCCGTGCCGAACTCCCCGATCAGCAGCGGTTTGTCGTAACGCCCTACCAGGGTCGTCGTCAGGTCGGCGAAGGTGGTGAGGGGACGCTCCGCGCCGTACGAATGATACTGCGTGAAATCCATTTCCGGGATCGACCAGATATCGGCGCGTTCGCTGCCGCCGGTCAGACTGGTCGTGACCGGATGGCGATAGGGGTCGTTCTCCCGGACCCAGCGACCCATCTCCTGATGCCACCGGGCGACATCTCCGGCGTTCAGGTAGCGGTAGACATTATCGATCTCGTTGAAGAACTCCCAGGCGAGGAGTCGGCGACTCGCGCCGTACCGCGCCAGCAGGTAACGAAGACGTTTCCGATAGAGCGATTTCGCCGTCGGGTCGGTGAAGAAATCGTTCTGGGCGGCGCAGGGACCGCCGTTCGCCCGGTTGTACGGGTGCTTCGGCCAGTAGTTATTCCCGCCCCAGTAGTCGGGAGTCACCTCGAACATCCCGTGGTAATCCAGGCAGAGCAGGAGGTAGATACCGTTATTCTCGGCCAGATCGAAAACATAGTCCAGTTGCCAGGCACGGTCCTGTCGGTAGTTCAGCCGGGAATCGGCTTCCGACTCCAGCCCGAAGGAGATCGGCCACATCCACAGACGGGCGAAGTTCTGCCGGGTCCGACGCATGGCCGGAAACCAGAGATCGTAATCGAACGTGCCGCGCGCGCCGTGCCAGCAGACGTTCTGGCCGATCAGCGGGAGAGAGTTTCCGGCATCCGTCACGAAACGTTTCGTCGCGGCGTCGATGCGGACGAAACCCACTCCGCGACCCGGCGCCGAACCGCTCACCGCAAAGGAGACGGAACCGCTTTCGACGGTCGGCAGACCGGGGCGGGTGACGAGGATTCGAACCTGATGCGCTCCGGTCTCGACCGGGCAGAAGCGCAAGCGCCATTCGGGGTTGCCGGTCGGCGAAAGCGATTCGTTATCGTTCCGTAACCGGCGGGTGAACGCCTGGTAACGGAAGGCGGCCTGACGCAGGGTCTTGCCGGACGGCGCGGTGAAAACGGCATCGACCGCGATCACGTCCGGGTCGTACGGGTTTGCTGCGTCCGGGACGCCGTCGATGCGGAATTCATGGACTTTTCCCACGCCCGGTTGCGCGAGACGGGTGACCCGCAACGCCTGCGCCGTGGCCGGTGACGAAAGACCCATGAGGAACAGGCCGAGGGCTACGACGCCCCCGAAAAGGGTGAGGGACCAGTGGCGAAAAACGGTCATGGTTTTTCTCCTGAAAAGAGTACTGCCGTTCTGTTCGTGACCGGTCCGGCGAATTCCTTACCGGTTTTTCGCGTACCGATCCGCCCAGGAAAACATTTCGTAGAGCGTATGCAGAACCGACTCGCGCGCCCGGTAGCCGTGGGATTCGTGCGGGAGCAGAACCAGGCGCGCGGTCGCGCCGGTCGCCTGCAACGCCTGGTAGAAACGTTCCGACTGCAGCGTATGCGTGCCGGGATTGTTGTCGTTCTGTCCGTGGATCAGAAGGATCGGCGACTTGATCCGGTCGGCATGGGTGAACGGGGACAGGTTCATGTAGATTTCCCGCGCCTCCCAGAAGGAGCGACGTTCGGACTGAAACCCGAAAGGCGTCAGAGTCCGGTTATACGCGCCCGATCGCGCGATCCCTGCCGCGAACCGTTCCGGCGCATGGGCGAGCAGGTTGGCGGTCATGAACGCGCCGTAGGAGTGCCCGCCGACGACGACGCGGGTCGGGTCGGCGATACCCCGGCGGACCATTTCGGCGATGGCCGCTTCCGCCGCGCCGACGATCTGTTCGACGAACGTATCGTTCATCGTCTCCGGGTCGCCGACGACCGGCATCGTCGCATCGTTCAGCACCGCATAGCCCTGCGTGACGAACCAGAGTTGGGATGTGCCCGCCATGCGGGTGAAGGTGCGATCGGAACCGCGCACCTGCCCGGCCGTCGCGGCATCGGAGTACTCCATCGGATAGGCCCAGAGGATCAGGGGCAGTGGCCCGTCGCGCTCCGGATCATAGCCGGGGGGCAGATAGAGGCGACCGGAGAGCGGGACGCCGTCCGCGCGCGTATACCGGACCAGTTCCTTTTTCAATCCGGTCAACTGCGGATGCGGGTCCGTGAAATCGGTCAGGGCGCGACGCTCGCCGGTCGCCAGGTTCAGCACGAAGTAGTTGGTCGGCCGGGTCGGTGTTTGATGCGAGATCATGATCTCGTCTCGATCGTTCTCGGGTCCGACGAAGGCGACGAAACCGCTGTAACTGTCGGGATCGCACTCAAAAAGGCGGGTCCGCTCCCCGGTCGGCAGATGGATGCGGTCCAGAAACGGTCGGTCGCCTTCCGGCGTTGCGCCCCGGCCGGTCAGGTAGGCATCGTCTCCGTCCTGCAGCATGACACGCTCGCCGTCGGGGTTCATCCGGTAGACAAAACTTCCGGGATCGTTATAGGCGTCGTTGACCGAGAGATCGAACAGCGTCGTTTTCTCGTCGGGGCGGTTCAGGGACAGTCGATAGGTCGTCCGCCAGCGTCGGTCACGATGGTACTCGCCCAGTAGCACCTCATCCGGGCGATCGGTCCAGTCCCACCCGGCGTACCGTTCGTTCAGGCGCAGAAGCTCGGTCGGCTCCTCTTCGAAGGGGGCGGCGAGGCGGAGTAGACGATCGCGGTGCGGCACCTTCGCCAGCGGATCGCCCCCGTCCAGCGCCTCCGCCCAGAGCAGGGTCGCCGGATGCTTCGCCTGCCAGAGGACGCTGCGGGGGCCGGTCGGGACGCCCTGCTGCGGCACTTCGTCCGACACCGGGTGATCGGCGATGACCCGGACCGTTCGCCCCGCCCGATCCCATACCTCGATCGTCCGGGAGAAGTAAAAGTACGGGACGCGGTAGGAGAAGGGACGTTTCAGTCGAGTGACCAGCAGATAGTCCTCGCTCGGGGACGGTGCCACGGATAACAGAAGATCGGGGTTCCCGAGCGGAAGAATCGCGCCGGTATCGGTATCGACGAGGATCAGTTGCGACGTGCCGTAGTAGGCGAACAACCGCTCCTCGTGCGGTGATTGGAGCAGATCCTGGTAGGTGGACGCCCGGACCTGTTTGCCGGCCGTCTCCTGAATGATGGGGCCGGACGGAATGCCGGGTTCCTCGGGCGGCGCGCCCCGGTCGACCGGCACGGAGGCGACCAGCAGGTGACGGCTGTCATCGAGCCAGGCGAACGGCCCGGCGAGCACATCGGTGGTATGAAATCCGGTGAGGGGACGACAGGCGGCGGTTTCGGTGTCGCCGACCCAGACTTCGACCCCGCTTTCGGTGTCACGGGTAAAGGCGAACCGTCGGCTGTCGAGCGACCAGGAGGGCACGCCGATCTTCGCGCCGTCGGGCAGACCGGTGACAGGGCGTTGCGTGGCGTCGGCGACGTCCAGAAGAGTGAGGCCGGTATACTCGATCGTGCGCTGGGTGGCGGATAGCTGCGGATCGACGCGGATTCCGCCGAGTTTGAGAAACGGACGGGCCAGCAGTTCGATCGAGGGATAGGCCTGATACTCGACGAGCATCATCGTGCGTCGGTCGGGCGACAGGGTCAGGACGGGCGTCGGCGGGGTATCGAGGATATCGACCACCGCCTGGGGCGGCAGGCGGTAGCCCCGGTCGGCTTCTTCTTCGGTCATGGGACGGCGGTTACTTCCTGCAAACGGACCGGGATCGAGCGGCGATCCGGATCTTCGTTTCAAAATATTATAACCGACACACCCGTTTCGTCCATTCCGGCGTGCGTTTTCTTCGGGTAGGTTAGGCGGGGCTGCACCGAGTCGAGGCAGCCCCGTCGTGGACCGTCGTGGATCAGGGGGTTTTCTGTTCTATGGCAAGATGGTCTTTGAAGGCGCGATCGATGATGTCCGTCATCCGGGAGTTCGCCTCCTTGACCGCAGCACGAATCTCGTCGCCCATCTTTCGCTGTTGATCGCCGAAGGGATGCAATTTGACGCTTTGTTCCCGCATTTTCTTCGAAAGCTCTCGCATCTCTTCCTGCGGTTCCTTCATCGTTTCCATAAGTTCCCGCATCCGGGCTTCGATCGCCTTCCGGTCGGCTTCCGGTTTCCCTTCCCTGACGGCGGCCTCCATCAATCGCCCCTGCTCCTCCATCTGCTTGCCGATCCCTTCCATTTTCTTTCCGACCTCTTCCATCTGTCGGCCCAGATCGTGCATCGGTTTGCCGGCCTCCTCCATTTTCTTTCCGACGGCTTCCATCTTTTGCCCGATCGCCTCGACCGGAGCATAGTTTTCCTGAACCTTGCGCAGGGTGGCCGCATCGGTAATCACATAGGTTTTGCCATCGCGATCGACCACCAGACAGTCGCCGCTCTGTGCCTTCGCGATGGCCCTCTGTCGTTCCGCGACCGTTCTATCCCCGCCCTGCGTGCTGTACGAATTCCCTCGACGGACCGTGAACGGTAGACGACTGCCCTGCATCACCGAGGATGCCGAAGGAGCGTCCGGTTCCACCGGTTCCGCGGGTTCCACCGGTTCCGCGGGTTCCGCCACAGGGACGGGAGCGACCGGAACCGGGGGAGGCGCGGGAGCGACCGGAGCGGGTGGGGGCGTGGGCGGGAGCGGGGGCGTTGCCTGAGCGGCGGCTCGCACCGGGAAGGCGGTCACCGCCATGGCGGCAACGGCGACCGAACGGGATAAAGTAACCGTCAGCGGCGATTTGTTGACGGACGTTTTTGCGGACATGATTCGTACCTCTTCTCTTTCTTTTGTTTCCATAGGAAGCAACCGGGGAAGCGACGGTAGCAAGGGCAGGGGACGCGACGTTTGCGCACGTTTCTCCCTTGCCGTGTGAACGGGAGACAGACTGAGAAGGCTGACGGCGGCGAGCAACGCCCGGAGGGCGTTTTGCCGTCGGGTAGGGGAAGAGCTTTCCCAGGTGTCTTGAAGAAGGCGTAGTCTTCGGCTCAAAAGGACGCCGAAGGGGGTGGCGACTCCCAGCGCGGCGGCTCCGGAAAATCCGGTTCGGGCAGGAGGCGCGATGCTCAATTTGAGGAGAAGCCGGCCATAATCGGCGGGAGTCATTCCGCTGACCCGCAACGCTTCGGAATCGCAGGCGGCTTCCCGCGCCAGATCGTATTCGCGACATGCGAGCCATATCAGCGGGTTGAAGAAAAAAAGCAGTCGCGCGACGTTCGGCAGAACGCCGACCGGAAGATCCATTCGTCGGATATGGGCGAACTCATGAGCGAGGAGTGCGGTACGTTCCGACCCCGACAGACACTCCCAATCGCTCCGACAGAGCAGGACACGCGGATTCCGGAGGCCCATCATCAAAGTTGCGGGGACGCTGTCGGAGATCAGGACGGATGGCGTCCGTTTCAGGCCGATCGCCCGGGCGACGTCGCGCAGGAGGTCCGACTCCTCGCAGAGTTGCGCGCCCCTCGTCCGACGGCGGAGAGACACGATCTCGATACCGACGACGGTAAGAAGGGTGGCGCTACCGACGATCCAGAGGAGGAGCAGAACGGCCGCCGGAGACAGGGACGCGGTCATGCCGGAAGGAACCCCCGACACTCCGGACACCTCCGATACGACCGGCGGACGTCGTGGATGCGTCGCCCCTGCGGGGGGTCGTACGGAACGAGCGGTGACGGGGAGCGGCCTCCGGTCTTCTCCCGCTGCGGGAAGGGCGGGCAGAACGGCGATTCGGACCGGACCGGTGATTGCGAGACCGAGAAGGGTTTTTGCGCATACGAGCCACCACAGGGTGGCTCGTACCCCGGAGGGGAGGCGCGGGCAGATGCGACAGAGGAGGGCAATTCCCACGACGGCGAGAGCGCCCTGCCAGCAGGCATTCCCCATGCAGGGCGTCCACCGGGCGGCAAAATCGTTCCAGTCCGTCGGGTTCATCCGGCGTTCTCCTGTTTTTTCTCGCCCGGTTCGGTCGCTGCGGGCGCTTCGAGAGAGTCGACGAGTTCCCGTAACTGGGCGATCTCCGTTTCGGAGAGCGGTTGCCGGTGCGCAAAATAGGCGAAAAACGGGCGCAGGGAACCGGCAAGGGTATTCTCCACAAAGTTCTCCACCAACCCGCTGAGAACGGCCTCCGAGGAGAGTGTTGCCGAATAGCGGAAAGCATCTCCTGCGGAGGCGGCAGAGCGGGTCAGATATCCCTTCTTGAAGAGCCGTTCGATGCTGGTATTGATCGTCGAGCGAGAAAACCCGCGCGGAACGGCGAACCCTTCCGTCACCTGTCCGACACTGGCGGGGCCATGGTCGGTGATATATCGGAGAATCTCCAGTTCCAGGTTTCCCAGACCGGGCTTACGCATTCTCGTTGCCCCTTCCTGACTACGGATGTGGTTAACCACGAATGTGGTCAAGGGAGTGTATCGTATAACCACAGTTGTCGTCAAGGCGCGTGGACATTTTCTTTCCCTGCTTTAGCGGGGGGAGTTATGACAGAGGCACGGAGAAGGAACGGTACCGACGAGGTCCGGAACGCGCCTCTTTTGAGGCGCGTTCCGAATCCGCGCTACTTTGATTGCAAAGCCTGATAGGACATACGAAGAGTGACCGGGGCGCTCGGACCCAGTTTTTGGATCAATTCCCGTTGATCGGTGGGACTCAATCGGTTAAAATCTCCTTCGGATTCACGAGCCTTCGTTTGCAGATAGGATTCGGATTCCGTCAGCGGGCGCGGGGTGACCGGTGCGCTGTGCGGAAACAGGAAGTAGTAGGCCAATCCTCCGATGAGCGCGACAACAAAGACGACCGCCGCAATCAAAATTGCCGGATTTACCGGGGTCTTCGCGGGGTTATTCTCGTTATTGCTAAAACCTCTGGTCATTTACGTTTTCCTCTCACAGGGTGATGCGATCTCTAATGACTCTCCGTGACGTTTCTGTAGGAATCGATGGGTTGGTTGTCGAGTATCTGTGTCTTACCGTCGGGCCATCGCAGGTGAATCCGAGTGATGGCGAGTCGGGGGTCGTTACCGAGTCCGATCAGGAGTCGGGGATCGGAGGCGGA
>JANRLW010000076.1:0-47064 GCA_033762295.1 Capsulimonadales bacterium | reverse complement strand
GACGACGACCAACGCGGCTCCTCCCCCGGCCCCGCCGGAGGACAACCGCAACGACCGGGTGTACCAGCCTCTGGAGACGATCCAGCTGGTGTACGTGGACCCGGCGGACCTGTCGGCGGTGATCGGCCCGATCACCTTCATCCAGTTTAACGTCCGTGGCGGAAGCGGCGGCGGTGGCGGCGGCTTCGGTGGCGGCGGCCTCGGCGGCGGTGGTTTCGGTGGCGGCGGCCTGGGTGGCGGCGGCTTCGGTGGTGGAGGTTTCGGTGGCGGTGGCCTCGGTGGCGGCGGCCTCGGTGGCGGCGGTTTTGGTGGTGGAGGCTTCGGCGGCGGTGGCGGCGGCTTCGGTGGCGGTGGCCTCGGTGGTGGTGGTTTCGGCGGTGGTGGTTTCGGCGGTGGCTTCGGTGGCGGTCGCGGATTCTAATGCCGCTCCGTAACTGTCCTCGGTCGGGCTGAGCGCAATCAGCCCGACCAAAGTGTTTCTATGGTCGGGTTGCCCCTCTCTCGTGTATCGCTTCTCCTGTTTCCCTGATTATTTCGAAAATTTCTCGCGGCGTCCGAACTTATCGCCCGCCCGGTTTGTACTCCGGGCGAGTCACTTTCCAAAATCCGGTGACCACAAAGGAACAGTTAATGACAGGACGTCGCTCGTGTATGGTGGCAGGAGCCATTTTTGCCATCTTCACCGCTGCGCTGGCTCCGAAAGCGGAAGCGCAAACCCGAATCTACAACATCACCCTCACCAATCTCACCTCGACCGCTCCGAACAGCGGTCAGCCCTTCTCCCCGCCCGTGTTCGCGACCCACGACAACACGGTCGATCTCTGGACGCTCGGAAGCGCGGCATCGCTCGGGATCGAGCGGATCGCGGAAGCGGGCAACCGGACGGTCCTGGTTTCCGACCTGCAGCCGCTGGTCGGCGCGGGTGTTCTCAACCTGGTAACCCCGCTGTCGTCCCCGTTGCCCCAGGGCGGGGCGGTCACGATTCAGATCGCGGCGGATGCCGCGCATCCGTTTCTGTCCAGCGCGTTCATGCTGGGCTGGACGAACGACGGTTTTTCCGGTCAGGACAGCATCGACCTGTTCAGCCTGACGGGGACCACCGTGTTCGATCTGATGGGGTATGACGCGGGAACGGAGATCAACAACGAACGGACCGGTTTCCTGGGCGCTCTGGGGGGCGGCAACGGTCGCGATCCGGAGAACGGCGTCATTACGGTACACACCGGAATCCGGGGCGATGTCGATGCTCCGGCATCCTGGAACTGGACCAACCCGGTCGCCCGGATCTCGATCTCGGTCGCCGCGCCGGAACCGTCGTCGGTCGGACTGATCGCGCTCGGACTGTTCGTTCCCGCCGGAATGCTGCGCCGCCGTCGAAAGGCGTAGGGAGGCGGAGAACGGGATAAGACAGCCGAATAAGGCAGCCGGTTCCCCTTTTGCAGACGCGGAAGGGGGACCGGGCGTAATGTCAGATCGCGCGAAGGTAGCGGCGAATCGAGAGCAGGGAACCCAGCATCCCGATCAGCGCGCCCGCGCCCGTGATCGCCACCGCGAACTGCAGCATATCGACCCGGGTAAAGTAACGAGCCAGCATCGGAATCACATCCGTGATGAGACGCTGTGCGGAACGGTCGACGGCGTAGAGGCAGGCGCTGGCGACCAGCCCGCCCAGCAAACCATGAATAAGCCCTTCCAGCAGCATCGGCAGACGGATGAACCAGGGGGCCGCTCCGACAATCTGCATGATGCGGATCTCCCGTCGCCGACTGAACACCGAGAGACGGATCGTATTGGAGACCACGACCAGGGCGCCGAAGAGAAGCACGGTCGCCGTCACAAAACCGATGGTCCGCAAAAACGCGATGATGCGCAGGACGCCGCTCATCTCCTTTTCCGGAAGCGCGACCTCCTGAACATCGCCATGCCAGCCTCGGATGACGCGCGCGACCGCGCCCGCCTTTTTCGGGTCGGCGAACGTCACCTTGAACTCCTCGCTGAATTTGTTCGGGATACCGCGCACGTCGATCGGTAGATCGTGTGTGTAATCCCGGAACGCCTGTTCCCTGGAGGTGTACTCCACGGTCGCGACGCCCGGAATCTGACGGATACGCTGACGGATTTCGGGCACCTGCGCTTTGGTGACGGTGTCCCGGCAGAAGACCCGCATTTCGAATTCGCTGGCGGCTCGATCGGTCGCCGTTTTGACCTGATAAAAGGTCAGCAGAAACGAGCCGACCAGAATCAGGGTCACGGCAATGGTGGTGATGGCGGCCGCCGTCATCAATCGGTGGCGTCGCAGGTTGACGAACGCTTCGCCGATCGAGAAACCTACGGAACGCAGCCAGCTGAGAAAACCTTCTAGCATGGGTTCACCCCGGTCCGGAACCTTTTTTGTTTCCGCATCAGACCACCCCGACTCCGGACGACGGAACGCCGGACGATTCGTAAGCGCCGTTCGTTTCGTCGCGGATAATCCGACCGCCACGAAGGGCGACCACTCGTTTCCGCATCCGATCGACGGCGGCCTTGTCATGGGTGGCGACAATCAATGTCGCGCCGCGCTGATTGGCCTCCTCCAGCACCTGCAGGATTCCCTCACCGGTTTCGGGGTCGAGGTTTCCGGTCGGTTCATCGGCGATCAGCAACGGAGGTTGATTGACCAGGGCGCGGGCGATTGCGACCCGCTGTTGTTCCCCGCCCGATAACTCGCCGGGAAAGGCATCGCAACGATGCCCCATACGAACGAGTTCCAGCACTTCGGGCAGTTTCCGGCGGATCTCGCGGTGGCTCTGGCCGAGAACCTGACAGGCGAAAGCGATATTCTCCCAGACCGTTCGCTGGGGAAGGAGGCCGTAATCCTGGAGCACGATCCCCATCTTCCGGCGCAGGCGCGGAATATCCCGGGCGCGGAGACGGGTAAGATCGAAACCGGCGACGGTAATGTTTCCGTTCGTGGGCGCGATATCGTGGTACAGGAGTTTGAGCAGGGTCGATTTGCCGGCGCCGGTCGGGCCGACCAGAAAAACAAAGTCGCCGGGCGGAACGTGGAGATGAATATGATGCAGGGCCGTCACATCACCGCTCCGATAGGTGACGTTGACTCCCGTCAGATGGATCATGCCCTTCCGTCTCCGAGAACGCAGTTCATTCCTTTGAGTATAACACGGAGACGGACAGGGGCAAGCCGGGCGATCGCCGTTACGGGTTGAACGGCGAATAATCCCGGAATCGGTGGCGCAGCGGGAACGCGGCGGGCGAATCGACGACCTGTTTCGGAACGAACCGGACGCCGCGTCTCGCTCCCGTCCGATGCTCCGCTTCGTCGTCCCAGAGCAGGGACGCCGTACCGGTCAAACGAAGCAGGTCTCCGCTGCCGTCGAAGTCGATCAGCAGCAGGCCCGCCGCCGGATTGGCCTCAATATTGCCGAGCGTGTTGAACATGGCGTTACCCGCGTAGTCGGGCCAGTACAGGGAGCGGCCGTCGGGATCGACCCGTACGAACCCCGGATTCCCGCCGCGATGGGAGACATCCGCTCCGCCCTGCGGATGGATCGTCGCGATAAAAAAGGTATCCGTCGCCTGCCACCGCCGCATCTGTTCGGGAGTGAGCGTTTCGGTGACCGAGGGGTTCGTCGTCACAAGACCCTCGACGGAAACCGGCGCTTCCTCCCGCTTTTGTATATATTTCGGGCAGTTGGCATAGACCTGTTCGGCGCGGATCGTGATTCCGTTCCGTCCGACGAACGCGCGTCCGTTCAGGCGCATCCGGCGGCGTGTCGCCGGATCGATCGCCAGAGCGCCGAGGGCGACACCGTCCGCCCCGGACGAGAACAGCGGATCGAACAGCGGATCGTCGGTCGGCAGGACGGCATCGATCCTCAGTTCGGTGGGGGTGACGGTTCGAAGGAATCCGGCCGGGCCGGTCAGGACGCTCGTCCAAACCTGCCCGTGCCGATCCTCCCCTCCCAAAAGCAGAAAACGTCGTTCGGAAAGGAACGCGACCGCCGCTTCGGGAATGGAGGAGTGGATGCCGTTCGCCACGCGGTCGGCCATCGAACGGACCCCGGCCCGATCCTGTACCGAACGTTCGCCCGGATGATATTCGAAAGTCATGGTCTTTCCTCCGGCTCAGAAGAATCCGCACGTCGGCGCGTCGGAGTAGGGTGCGCCGCCCTCGCTCGCTCCGGTCGGCGCGAAGATTTCCAGGCGGATACCGTCCGGATCCTCGAAGAAGATGCCGCCGCTCTGCGCCCCTTCCCGATGCGGAACAATGCCGCCATGACGGAGCGTCCCCCCCGCCGACCGGACCCGTTCCTCCGCCGCCCGTACCTCCTCGATACTCTCGACGCGGAAAGAGAGGTGATGGAGGCCCGGCTCGGCGGTCGGGAAGCGGCCCTCGCTCTGCTGCCAGAGCGTAATCAAAAGCCGGTCGCCATCGCCCAGGAACAGGAAACGCCGTTCCGGGTCATTGCTCGCGCCCATCGGGACGAAACCGAAAACCGCACGATAAAACCGTTCCGAACGGTCGATATCGGTAACATTCAGGCCGACGTGTCCCGTCTGAAATACGGAGGGAGAGGGTTGTACAGCGTTCATCGGTCTTCCTTTCATAACCATGAAAAGCAATCATTAATGGTTATACAGGAGGTCGTATAACTTGTCAAATAATTTTTTGAAGGTTATAATGAGTCCATGGAGAACGGAAGTTTGTTCGTATGGGTCGGCGGATTGCCGGGAATCGACTGGGTCAATACGGAGGTGGTCCGTCACGGGCGGCCGACGGACCTGATCGTCACCGGGAACGATCTTCTGACCTGGTTGCAGGAGGCGGACCTGTTGCAGGCGGGGGAACGGGAGCGGATACGCGCCGTCTGGGACCGTTCGCCGGAGCAGGAGTTCGCGACGCTGACCGCCGCGCGGGCGTTTCGGGCGGTATTGCGTCGGACACTGGACGAGATTCTTCGCACGGGCCGTGTCGCGGACGCATCGATGGAAGCGATCAACGAACGGCTTCGTCTTCGCACCGGCAGTTACCAGTTGCGGGCGACGGAGCAGGGCGGTCATATTTCGCAGTTTGTGGAGCAGTCCTCCTGCACGACGACCGAATGCCTCCTCGGCCGTCTGGCACAGACCGCCGAGGCGCTGCTCTGTCAGGCGGACCTGACGCTGATCCGGCGATGTGAGAACCCGAACTGTGTTCTCTACTTTTACGACACGACGAAGAACCATACCCGCCGCTGGTGCAGCATGACGGCCTGCGGGAATCGGGCGAAGGCGGCGGCGCACTATCTCCGGAAAAAGGCGGCGGAGGCGTCCTCCGCTGCGGTCTGAGCGGTCGGACGAGCGGTCGGACGAGCGGTCGAGGCAGGAGTTCGGAGGGAACCCGCCGAAATAGGGCGGGTGAGTACGACGTCGCTCCCCTCCGAACCCGAAAACGCTCGCCGACCCTTCCCCGCTCCCTCCCTGTTGCGCTGGTGGGTGGCTTTCCCGATCGCCGTTCCTCTGATTGTCATCGATGCGTTCTGGGTGGTATATGCCGAGAAGGTGGGGTACGGGCCATACTTCACCACCATTTCCCTGTTCGCCAACGTCTTCTTCATCCTCACGGCTTTGTTGATCGTCAACGCCGTTTTGCATCGGCTGTCGCCGCGTATCTCGCTGTCCCAGTCGGAGATGTTGCTCATTTACAGCATGGTCGGGGTCGGCGCGGCGCTGGCGGGCCACGACTGTGTTCCCTCGCTGATCCAGCACCTGGGGCATCCGTACCAGTTCTCCAATGACGCCAACGGATGGCTGGATCGCTTCGGCCGTTTCCTGCCCGAGTGGCTGATGGTTCAGGGCAAGGAGGACGTCCTCAAAGGCTACTATCAGGGGCATGATTCCCTGTATCGCCCGGAGAACTACGTCGCCTGGATTCGTCCCTCGCTGCTGTGGACCCTGTTTATCCTGCTGCTCTTCGCGACCATGCAGTGTCTGAATGTGCTGGTACGTCAGGGCTGGCAGGATCGCGAACGGCTGCCCTTCCCGGTGATCGAGATCCCGATGCAGATGACCGAACCCGGCGCGCGCCTCTGGCGCAGCCCGCTTTTCTGGATCGGGTTCGGACTTTGCGCGATTGTCGAGATCATCAACGGACTGGCCAACTTCTATCCGCAGATTCCGGCCATCCCGATCAAGCATACCGATATTACCAACCAGGGGGTTTTCGGCACCCATCCCTGGAATGCGGTCGGCTTCACCTGTTATTCGTTCTACCCATTTGCGATCGGCCTCGGGTATCTGCTGCCACTGGATCTGCTGTTCTCCTGCTGGTTCTTCTATCTGTTCTGGAAGTTTCAGTTGATCGTCTCGAAACAGCTGGCTCTGGATGTCGTGCCGGAGTTCCCGTTCGTGCGCGAGCAGTCGTACGGCGGTTTCATCGCCATTCTGGTGTTCATGGTGTGGAACGGACGGCACTACTTCGCACAGATCTGGCGACGAATCTGGGGGGAACCGTCCGATGTCGAGGATCGGACGGAGGGTTTGACCTACCGGCAGGCGACGATCGGCGTTCTGATCTGCTTTGCCGGGCTGGTTCTCTTTATGGTGTGGGCGGGAATGTCCTGGCTGGTCGCCGCAACGGCCTTCCTGATCTACTTTGCCCTCTCGGTCGCGGTCACGCGTCTGCGGGCCGAACTGGGGCCGCCGGTCCATGACCTGCACTTCACCGGGCCGGATCATCTGTTGCCCCGATCGTTCGGAACGCCCGCGTTCAACGAGAAGGACCTGGTCGGCCTGACCTTCTTCTACTGGTTCAACCGGGCCTATCGGTCGCATCCGCAGCCGGTCGCCATCGAGGAGTTGAAGGCGGCGAAGCAGATCGGGGCGAATCAAAAGGTCGCTTTCTGGGGAATAATGCTCGCCGCACTGGTCGGGACGGTGTCCTGTTTCTGGGCGTATCTGCATTTGGCGTATGCGCTGGGAACGCAGGCCAAGTGGAATCAGGGGTCCGGCTTCGCTTCGGAGGCGTTCAACCGTCTCAATGGCTGGCTACAGACGCCACAACCGCCGAACCCGATCGCCAACGGCGCGATCGGCGTCGGTTTCGTCTTCTGTTCCCTTCTGATGATCGCCCGTATCCGCTTCCCCTGGTGGCCCTTTCACCCGATCGGATATGCGATCACGTCCTCCTGGTCGATCAATCTGGTCTGGACGCCCCTGCTGATCGCCTGGGTCGTGAAGGGGTTGATACTGCGTTACGGCGGAGTACGGTCCTATCGCCAGGCCATGCCGTTCTTCCTGGGACTCATTCTCGGGCAGATGCTGGTCGGCAGTATGTGGCATCTGATCGGCATCTATCTGGATGTCGTTCCTTACTCCTTCTGGGGCGGGTAGCCCGCCGTCGCCATCCGTGATTAACTCTCGGTATGGCCGGGACACTGTATCTCGTGGCGACGCCGATCGGAAATCTGGAGGATATCACCCTGCGGGCGCTGCGGGTTCTGCGGGAGTGCGACCTGATTGCGGCGGAGGACACACGGGTCACCCGGAAACTGCTGGCGCACTTCGAGATCGGCACCCGGTTGACCTCCTATCATGCCCATACCGACGAGGGGAAAACCGACCACCTGATCCGCCGTCTGGAGGCGGGAGAATCGATCGCGCTGGTCTCGGACGCCGGGACGCCCTGCATTTCCGATCCCGGTGCGGAACTGGTGTCGTCGGCGATTCGAAGCGGCGTGCGCGTCGAACCGATTCCGGGACCGAGTGCGGCGATTGCCGCCCTGATCGGGTCCGGACTGCCCCCGGCCCGTTTCGTTTTCGAGGGGTTTCTGCCACGGACCAACGATCGGCATGAACGCCTGGCGACCATCGCCGCCGAACGCCGTACCGTCGTGATCTTCGAGTCCTCGCCTCGTCTGACGGAGACGCTCGGGGACCTGGCGCGAGTCTGCGGGGAGGAACGACCGGTCACCGTCGCCCGCGAACTGACGAAAAAATTCGAGGAGTTCCGAAACGGCACTCTTGCCGACGTCCGCACGTATTATTTATCGAACGAACCGCGCGGGGAGTGCGTCCTCGTGCTGGGCGGGGCGACGGAAACGCCGTCGGCCGAGCGGGAGGCGGACGCCGAGACGGTAGCCCGTGCGGCGTTCGCGCAGGGACTGTCGCCTCGGGACGCCATGCGGGACGTCATGCGGATCGCCCGGCTCTCGCGTAACGAGGCATATGCCCTGATTCAACGTTTGCAACAGGCGGAAGAGGAGGCAGGGGAAGATGACGAATAGCGCAGGAACATTCCCGGGATTTTGGAACCGTTCGATCGAACGCGACTCCGTGAACGACGTCCTCGTCGAAGGGGCGATGTTGTTCGGCCAGACGGCGCTGGTCGGCGCTCCGATCGCTTTTCTGTTTTGCATCGGGATGGCGTTGCAGGCGGGATGGTCCGTCGGTCTCCCGACGCTTCTGATCGGCTTCCTGTTTTGCTGGATGGCCTGTCTGGTCTTCTTTTCGGGGATCGGAGCGGTTCTCTCCATCTTCCTCTTCGGATTGCTGCGGCCGTTGCGCCGGCATGTCGGCCGTTTCGGATTCACCGTGCTGGGCATTCTGCTGGCGCTGGCGGCGACGTTCCTTCCCTGGGGAATCTTCGTGTTCGATCCGATGGAGCACGGGCGAATGGTCGAGGTTCCGATCGCCTTGATCGCCACGCTTCTGGGGCGGATGGGCGCGAAGATCCATGATATCCCCGAACCGCGCCCGGAAGGCGCATTTTAGAAAGAGTCACGATGCGACTGCTTGCCTTCTGGAATCGAGTGATCCCCTCGCCGTCTCCACGGGCGATCTTCAACGATGGGGTCACGATGGGCTTCGTTCTGTCGCTGATCTGGCTGGTCGGGACGGGCTTGTATCTCGGGGTTTTCCGTCCGGAGGGCCTTGCCCACCTGACGATTCTCTTCTTCGGAACGACCTTTTGTGCCATACCGGCGTGCGTCCTGGGCGGTTTTTCGGCCCTGGCGATCGGGATATTTCAACGGGTCCTTCCCCCGACGGACGTCGCGCGCGCCGTGAGCGACGGCGTTGTGTTCGGCCTGTTTCTGTCACTCGCCATGCTTTTCCTCCTCGACGATGATCCCTGGCATCCGGGGGTTCCGGAGACGCTGGGCACGACGTTGTATATGGCGTTTTGCGGGCGGATCAGCGCGAAGATATACGAAACGACCCTGGCGAACGGGTACGAGACATCATAATGCCCGATACGGACGGTGGTTACCGGGCCGGATCAGGAGCGGGGGACGTTCATCAAGGCGAGGACGATGGCATCCTGGGCGGCGCGCGTCCGTGTCGCGCCGGTCGCGCTATGATAGTGATTCATCAGGATTGAAAACACGAGGCGTTCTCCGGCAACGGTCGTCAGGTAGCCGGACAGGGAGGACGCGCCGGTCAGGGAGCCGGTTTTCGCGCGAACGACGCCCTGCGCCGCAGTGCTTTTGAACCGATTACGCAGCGTACCGTCCTGCCCGCCGACCGGGAGACCGTCGACAAAGGCCGCTCGCGCCCCGTCAGGCAGTTTCGTCTCCACAGCCGTCAACAGATCGACGAGCATCCGGGCGGTCACCGTGTTGCGCCGGGACAGCCCGGAACCGTCGGCCATCACCAGACCGGCGGCGTCCACCCCGATCTCGCCGAGATAATCCCGGACCGTCGCCGCCCCGCTGTCCCAGGTTCCCTGTCCGCTTTTTTGCCGTCCCAGCGTTTTCAGCAGGCATTCGCCGTAGAGGTTGTCGCTCGGTTTCAGGAAGTCCGCCAGCAGTTTCGGCAAGGCGGGACTGACATGGGTGGCGACCGGGAGGGTATTGGTCGGCGCAATGCCGATCTCGACCCGGCGTTTCTCCGGTTTCGGAGTGTCCGTACCCGATCGCTCCAGAATCTCCCATAAACGCGTTCCGACAAACCGGGCCGGGTCTTCGACCGTCACCGTTTCACGGACAGGTTTCGCGTCGAGCGGGAGCGAACCGGTGATCGTCACCTCGTTCCTTGCCCGGGCGCGTTCGAAAACGACCGTTGCCGGACTTCCTGCCACGCCGGTTTTCGCCTCGTTCCTCAGGGTGAGATAACGCGTACCGTTGATGGCCGTAACGACCGGCGGGTCACCGGGTTTTTTGCCGGGTTCGGCGGTGAGGACGACCGTGTTCTCGTCGCAGTTCAATCCGGCGACCTGGGCGCAGTAGTAGTAGGACTCGTCATCCCACTCCCATCCGGTTCCGAGTGCGCGCGCATCGAACGCCGACGCATCGACGAAAACCCTTCCATGGAACTTTCGAACCCCGGCGGACCCAAGCTGTCGAACCATGGCGGTAAGGTCTTCGGACGTCAGGGAGGGGTCGCCGCTCCCATGCAAATACAGGTCGCCCTTCAGTTCACCGCTGCCGGTAATCTCCCCGGTGCGAAGGAGCGTCGTGGTAAAGCGAAAGCCGATGCCGAGTTTCGCGGACGCCGTGGCGGCGGTGAGCAGTTTGAGGTTGGACGCCGGCATCAGGGCGACGTCCGGGTTCTTCTCGTACAGTGTCCTGCCGGTGTCGAGGGAGCGCACCAGTACGGCGACCACGGCGTTTTTGAACTCCGGGACATTGAGAGCGGCGTCGATCCCGGACGGCAGATCGGAGGGGGACTGGGCCGACGACGGGATCGGCAGGAGCGGCAGGACGAGGCAAAGGAGAAGCGGAGAGAAACGTCGAATGATCACGGACAACGATTCCACACAGGGTCGGCGCTTCCCTGCGTCGACGGTCGAAGATCGGTCAAGGCCAATGACGGAAGGAACCACGGTCATCACCGGGATTTCCGGTTTCATCGCCCGGAATCTGGCGACATCCCTGCTGAACGCGGGCGGGTCGGTCGTCGGAATCGGGCGTACGCCTCCGGACGGGCTATTTTCCCCCGGATTCCGGTTTCTGCCGTGCGATGTTCGGGACGCGGACGCGGTCCACGAGGCGCTGGCCGAGGTGCGGCCGGAGACCGTTTATCATCTGGCGGCGCAGTCCGTGCTGACCGCCGGGGGCGATGCCGGGGCGCGCGGGGTGCTGGAGACGAATGTCGCCGGAACCTGGAACGTTCTGGAATCGGCGCGACGCCTCGAAATACCGGCGGTCGTGCTGGCATCGTCCGACAAGCAGTACGGCGCGACCGCTCCGCCGCCGTACGACGATGAGGACACGACCGGTTTCGTCAACGGCGGATTGTACGAACTGTCGAAGGCGCAGGCCGATCAGGCGGCGCGTCTCTACGCCGGTCTCTACGACACGCCCGCCGTGCGCGTCGCCCGTCTGGTGAACATCTACGGACCCGGCGACAGAAACTTCTCCCGAATCGTTCCCGGGACGATCCGACGCGCCCTGAACGGGGAGCGTCCGCGCCTGACCGCCGGTCCGGCCGGGGAGAGCCTGCGCGAGTACCTGTTTGTCGACGACGCGACCCGCGCCCTGCGCGCCCTGGCGACCGACGCGCACACGCAGGGGAACGCCCCTTTCCGAACGCTCGGCGGGAAACTGGCGCGGGTCGGCGTCAATATCGCCTCCCCGCACCGGTGGACGGCGGCCGGAGTCATCGAGACGGTGCGAACGACTCTGCGTGACGCCTTCGGGATCGACTCGCCGGAACCGGACGTCCTGCCCGGCCCGATCGGCGTGTTCGAACCGGGCCACCAGTATAACCGCCCGGAGCGGATCGCCGCCCTGTTGCCGGACTGGTCGCCCCGCTCCCTGCCGGACGGTCTGCGGGAGACGATCCCCTGGTATCTGACCGGCCGATAAACGAACGAATTATCGGCCGCGCATCTCGGCGAGCATCTTCTGACGGAAGTGCTCGTCGGGACGGGTTTTGATCCGGTCGGCCTGTCGTTCGGTCAGGAAGTGCGGCCCGCCCAGGGCGTAAGTTCCCAGGATCGCCCGCGCGACCTTCACCGACATGGCCGTAACCCTTTCGACCTCGTCGGCGTCCTTTCCGAGAGCGAACAGCCCGTGGTTTTTGAGCAGCAGGACTTTGGGCGGTTCGCCGTACTCGCCGACGTGCCGATGAATGGCCTCCCGCGCCGCCCGCGCGAGCGGGGGACCCGGATCGATGTAGGGGACGAAGCAGGGCGCGATGCCGCAGACGACGATCTCATCGGGGAATATCCGACCGGCGACCGCCTCTTCCGCCTTCTGCGAGCAGAGGATCGAGAGCCACGGCGTGGGATGCGTGTGACCGACCACGTTCGCGCCGCCGTCGGTGAGACAGACGGCGTGCAGCGCCGCCTCGACCGACGGATAGAGGCTGTCCTCCGGATTCGAACGCGCCGCCGTGAGGAGGGACTTGATCTCGGCGTCGGTAAGAATCTCCTGTTCGAGGATCGCCAGACTGCGTCGAACGTCCATGCGAACGAACTGATCCCGGCGCATGCTGCCCAGACTGCAGCCGCTCGCCTTGAGCCAGAAGGTGGTCTTCTCCTCGTTCATCGCGGCGGAAACATTCCCCTCGGCCAGGATCGCCAGATCACGGGCGGGGTCGCCCAGCCAGTGGGCCAGGGCATGCAATCGGTCCAGGACATCGGTTTCGTTCATCGGGGTTCCTCAGGGTTGCTCAGGGTGTCGACAGTCGTTGATGCGGTCGGGCAAAATCGAGATCGAGACGTTTGCGCGTCGTGGCATAGGTCAGGCCGGGTTCCAGCAGGACGCTATAACGCCCCGTCTCGCCCTTGTCGTAGGAGGTGACGGTGACGACGTAGACGGCGTTCCGGTCGGCATCCAGGTGGAAACGGGCGTTGCGATTGCCGTCGCTATCGTCGTCGAACCCGAGGTATTCCCAGTAACCGTCCGGATAGACCCGGAAGATGGCCAGAACGGGATCGAAATCCGACGACTGCACCTGGACCGTATGGGAGCCGGTGCGAAGGGAGGTGAACGTATACCGGTCAAAGCGCCATCCGTCGCCGGTCGGATCGGAATCGGTAAGCGTCCCGTCGATAATGCCTTTCGCGCCATTGTTCTGGTCGGGCGGGCGAACCAGGATATCGGTATTGGTGTAGCCGATGCCGCCGTTCGCGTCGTCGCCAAAGCCGGGGCCTTCATAATTCGCCTTGCCGGGGGCGGGGGCGGGCCGTTCGTTTCGAATCGATCCGCCCCCGCAGCCGAACGACAGCAGGCAGAGCGACGGGATCGCCGCGGCGACCACAATTCTCACAAGTCTATTTGGGAGCGACGTTCTCACCATCCCCTCCGGTCTTTTCGCGGTCGGCTTCGTCCACATAATGCTCGACCACCTCTCGCTCGATCAGGGAGCGATCGGCGCCTGTCGTTCCCGGATTCGTTCCTGGAGCGGGACGCGTCCGGCCCAGATGGACTTTCATCAGGGACATGGTCTTGGTTTCCGGATCGACGATCATATAGCGGAGCGTCCGTTCGTCGACCCGTTCGACCATCATCACCGAGACACCGCCGGGGCTGGCGGGGACGCGTTCGCGGGCGGGCGGCGTCGTTTCCATACGCGGGGTGACATAGATCGGATGGCGGGGGGCGGGAAGCGGGGCGGGCGCGGGTTGAAGGATGATCGGTTCGGTGAGGATGATGCGTGTCGGTTCGTCGCGGCGCGAGTCGCGTGTGGAACCGGGGTTGTCGGACGGCGCGCCCCCGCCGGATTTCGGCGGCAGAGGATCGGTTTTATCGCGGTCTTTCGGCGAGACGGGCGACGAACCGGGTTTCGGATTTTCCTGCTTCCGACCGGGCGCGCCTCCCTGAGCGTAAACCAGAAGGCCGGTAGCGGCGGACAGAAGCAGTGTGGCGACTCCGATGAGGGCGAACCGCCGACGCGGCGAAAAAAAGGAACTCATCAGCAATCCTTTCTGCGGGAAGAAACACGATTCCCTTTTGGACCCGGCAGGCGGTCCGCCCCTTCAAGAATGCGAGGAACAGGCAACCGGCTACGCGCCGAGACCGCCCCCCGAGGCGCGGGGCGGCGTCGTGAGCCGCGCCTTGCGCCGTTCGCAGACGAGTTCGTCCTGAGCGAGGGCACGCAGCGGGTCGGCGGGTCGCCCGATCTCCTCACGCGCCTGCGCCAGGATCGGACGGACATCCGTCTCGTAGGCGTCACGCAGGAGGGTGTGCGCCCCGAGAACGTCGCCCGCCTCCTGCGCAACCTTCAATGCGGCGCGATCCACGAGGAGCGCTTTGGCATAGGCGGTCTGCACGTTCAGAACGGACAGGACCATCGCCTCGATCTTTCGCTCGATGACGTGCGCCTGGTCGAGCATATAGGCGACCGGGGCGGCGGTCGTACCGTCGTGTCCGTTGATCAGTTCGTGGAAGATCAGGAACAACTGGAACGGGTTGGCCGAACCGACGATCAGGTCATCATCGGCGTAACGCCGGTCGTTGAAATGGAACCCGCCGAGGCGGCCTTCATCGAGCAGGGTCGCCACGATGAACTCGATATTGGTATAGTGCCCGTGGTGGCCGGTGTCGACCAGAACTTTTGCCCGGTCACCGAGGGACTGGCACATCAGCAGGGAGGTGCCCCAGTCGCAGAGGTCGGTGGTGTAGAAAGCCGGCTCGAACAGCTTGTATTCGATCAGCATTTCGACACCGTCCGGGAGGGCGGCGTAGCCTTCGGCCAGCGACTCCTTCAGACGTTTCCGGCGGTCCCGCAGGTCGTCCTGACCGGGGTAGTTGGTGCCGTCGGCGAGCCAGACGGAGACGTACCGGCTGCCGGTGATTCCGGCGATCTCGGCGCACTCCTTCAGGTGGGCGACCGCCTTTTCGCGGACGGCGGCGTGCGGGTGGCAGACGCTGCCGAGTTTGTACTCCGGGTCCTGGAAGAGGTTCGGATTGATCGCGCCGATCGTGATGCCCTCGGCATGGGCGAACTCGGCGATATCGGCCCAGGTCTTCTCCTGCGGCGGCTTATCCCAGGGAATATGCACCGCGACCGAGGGTGCGGCCCCGGTGAGACGATGTACGGTCGCGGCATCCTCGATCTTCTCATAAATGTCGCGGGCGCAGCCCGGTTCGGGAAAGGCGCCGAACCGGGTTCCGGCGTTCCCGAACCCCCAGGACGGCAGTTCTATCGGCAGGTTGCGGACGGCATCGCGCACCCATTGAACGTTGGACATCCTTGCTCCTCCCGACCGCCCAAACGATTCACGGCCGGTTTCGTTTTGTCTTCGCGCTCTCTTCGTTCGTTTCCCTCAGGTTCGCCGGGGGGCGCGGATTTCCTTCTCCGGGCGGATGAAGGCCGGTCCCGAACCGGGTACAATCGGCCATCAGTTCGCGAAGGGAAACGAATGTGCCATGGCGACACAGGCTTTGCCACCCGAGGAGTGGTCCGCCTTTTTCGATGATTTCACCCGGAAGCATCGTGGTAAACCGGCTTCGATCCAGTTGTACGGACCGGGGACGATGGGGCGCGCGGAGGCGAAACGATTGCCGTTCGCCGGGGTGGCATTCGAGAAGAAGGGCAGCGACGCCGGGGCGGTACGGGTCATGCTGGGCGACACGGCGGAGAGCCATCTGACCCACGAAATCCCCGGTGTGAACCGTGTCTGGTCGCGTCCGGCGGCTGAGGACAGCGGGGTCCTGCTGGAAATCCATGGAGCGGGCGATCAGACGCTGATCCTGCATCTGCATTCCCCATCCTCGTGAGGTCTTCCGTAAGTTGCGTATCGGGGAACGGACCTGTCGGCCGCCCCCGGTTGCTCCTTTGACAGTATATGCAACGTTGTATATACTGGGTTCGGGCCGTTGAACGTCAACTTTTCCGGTGCTGGCAAAGGACCGGGCGGCCCGGAGAAGCGCGGTGAAACCTATTTTTGCGGTCCCGTTCCTCGTTTTGTCAGCCATCGGCGTCCCTGCGGCGTACGGGCGGAATCCCCCGACGTTCACCCCGCCGCCCGGCGTTTGGAGAACGTCCTGGGTCGGCAATTCGTTCGGCGGCGACGGCGGGCCGAACGGCGAAGGGTTCTGGATTCAGAACGCCGCCGATGAGATCGACGTCTCCCCGGATGGCACCGTCTTCGCCGCCATCGACGGGGACGAGGCCGGACGCTGTCTCGGACTGTATAAGGAGGGTAGGCCGGGGCGGATCCTGGTCAAGGCGAAGGGCGAGGGACTGGCCAACAGCGCGTGGGGCTGGGGAACCGGCGGTCATGCGATCGCCGTTCACGGAAGCCGCGTGTATGCCGCCACCACCGGAAAGAAGCTGTTACGTTTCACCTGGAAACCGGGCGACACCGATTCGGTCGTCTACGATACCCATGTCGAGACCGGAGTTCAGGCGGTCGGGCTGGCGGCGACGGCGGACCGTCTGGCCGTCGTTTATCCGAACGAGATTGAACTGCGGCGTGCGGACGATCTGAGCGTCCTGCGCTCCCTGCCGATCACCGGTGCGAAAGACGTGGTGATCGCCCCGGACAATAGTCTGTGGGTCCTGGCCGGAACCGCAATCCGCCACCTCAGCGATACGGGTCAACCGCTCGGGGAACTGGCCGATGTCGGAACGCCAACGGCGCTGGCATGGGACCATCGCGGGCGTCTCCTGGTGTGCGACGACGGGCGGCGGCAACAGGTCCTGATCTATGATGTGGCGGGCGCGCCGAAACGGGTGGCGACCTTCGGAACGGAGGGCGGGCTGCGGGCCGGGACGCCCGGCGCATGGCGTCCGGACAAGCTGTTTTCGCTGCGCGGCGCGGGGACGGATGCGCAGGGCAATCTGTACGTGGCAATGTCGTTCGGCACCGGGCCGGTCGGCAATCTTTTTCTGCGCTCGTTCAAACCGACCGGGGAACTCCGCTGGGAACGGTACAACACGGCATTCGTCGATACGTTCGGTTTCGATCCGGGAACGGACGGTCGGACGGTTTTCAGCCGGACCGCCATTTTCGACCTGGACCTCGATCGACGTATCTCCGGTCGGGAGCAGACCTGTGTTGCGGTAACGCTGGACCACATCGCCTATCCGAACGACGAGCGGATCAAGGGGCCTGCCTCGGTGCTCGTTCGACGGGTGCAGGGCAAAACGCTGGTCGCGATGATCGGTCAGTACGGCGGCGGATACCGCCTGTACACGTTCGAAAAGCCGGGGAGTCGTATTTTGCGCGAGGTCGCGCGGATCGGCCCGCCGGAAAAGACCGAAGCCTGGGCCTGGAATCTCACGCAGGACGGCGATATCTGGTACGGAGACGCGCCGGGACGAACAATGCGTGTCTATCGGTTCCGGGGATGGGATGGGGAAACGCCGCGTTACGACCGGGAAAAGCCGGAAGAATTCCTCTGGCCGGACGATTTCGAACTGGTTCGGCGGGTTCTTTACGACCCGGCGGCGGACCGCCTTTACGTATTCGGTTATCTGAAGGGGCAGGCGATCGATTCCTGGGGGGTAGCCGGCAAAACCTGTCGCCGTTACGACGGATGGCGAGCGGGGAAACGGGTCGCTCGCTGGACGATCGCCCTGCCGGTGAATCCGACCGGAGAGAATGGCAAGCCGCTGACCCCGGAGGGGGTGGATATCGCCGGTGATTACCTGTTTGTCGGAATGGTAAAACCGGAGGACGGGAAGCAGTATACGCACATTTATCGGCTCTCGGACGGCGGCTATGTCGGCTCGTTTTATCCGGGGCCGGAGGTCGGCGGCCAGGCGGGCTGGCAGGATATGCCCTATTCGGTGCAGGCATGGAAGCGGAGGAACGGAGAGTATCTGGTGCTGGTCGAAGAGGACTTCCGGGGCAAAAACCTGCTTTACCGCTGGACTCCGGGGTCGTAAAGTTGCGGCTCGGCGGACCGGGTTATAATGGGGCATGGATTCCACCCCTCTCCCGCCGCCGGTCGATCCGTCCGTGCTGGCCGCCCTCGACATCGGCTCCAACTCGGTCCGCCTTTCCGTCGTTCGTCTGGACGAAGCCGCACAGAACTGGACGACGCTGGCCCAGTACAAGGAGACGGTCCGTCTCGGACAGAACGAGTTCGAGCGACATCTGCTGACCGAGGATGCCATCGCGCGCGGCATAACCGCATTGAAGACGTTCGGAGAGATCGCTCGCGGGTACGGTGCGTCGGAAGTGGTCGCGATCGGTACGGCGGCGTTGCGCGAGGCGGAGAACCGGGACGAGTTTCTGGCACGCGCGGCATCGGAGGCGAAAATTCAGGTTCGGGTCGTCTCCGGGATCGAGGAGGCGCGGCTGATCTATCTGGGCGTCGTTTCCGGTCTCGAAATGGGGGAGCGCCGGGGACTCTTCATCGATATCGGCGGCGGCTCGACCGAACTGATTATCGGAACGGGGTCCGGCCATTCGATGCTGGACAGTCTGAAACTGGGCGCGATCCGCGTGGCGAATCAGTTTTTGCGTGGCCTGACCGGCCCGGTCGCCCCGACCCTGTTCGCCGAAATGCAGCAACATGTGCGTCTGACGGCAGCGCATGCGCTTCGGCATATCCGCGACAGCGGGTTCGATATCGCCATCGCGTCGTCCGGCACGGCGACCAACCTGGCGAAGATCGCGATGATGCGGGCGGGTATCGAACCGGCGCATCTGACCGAGTTTGTGCTGACGACCGACGAGTTGGGAACGATCGCGCGCCAGTTGTGCCGCATGACGCAGGAGGAGCGGCGGGCCGTGCCGGGACTGAACCCGGAGCGAGCGGATATTATCGTCGCAGGCGCGGCGGTGCTGCTGACGCTGGCGGAGGAGGCGAGCGTCCCCGGATTTCGAATCGCCGACCGCAGTCTTCGCGAAGGGGTCATCGTCGACGCTCTGCTGCGTCGAGGCGGGGAGAAGGCGGGATTCGAGGCGGGGGCGCGGCGACGTTCGGTGGAACGGCTGGCGCGACTGATGGAAGGCGAACTGCCGCACGCCCGACACGTCGTGTTTCTGACGTTGCGGATCTTCGATGAACTGTGCCGGGTCGGTTTGATGGATTACGGGCAGCGGGAGCGGGAACTGTTGGAATACGCCGCGCTTCTGCACGATATCGGCATCTTCGTCGCCCGGTCCGCGCACCACCGGCACTCCTACTACATTATCCGGCATGCGGAAATGGCGGGATTTACCGATGAGGAGGTTCAGATCATCGCCAACCTCGCCTACTTCCACCGAAAAAGCGCGCCCAAACGGCGTCATGAGCACTTTCAAACGTTGTCCCGCGAGAACCAGAAGCTGGTACGCCGCCTGTCGATCCTGCTCCGTCTGGCGGAGGGGCTGGACCGGTCCCACCTGGGGCGCGTCAAAGGGCTGACGGTCACGGTCGCGGGACGCCGACTGTGGCTGGACCTGACGACCGATGGCAACCCGCACCTGGAGATCGGGTTTGTGGCGGAGGTGGAATCGTTATTTCCGGAGGAGTTCGGCCTTCCCCTGGAAGTGCGGGTCTGACCGTCCTCGGTGTAGAATACGACGACATGATACGAACGTTCCGCACCGTTTCTCGCCTGATGACGCCTGTCGCTTTGCTGCTTCCCGTTTTGACGGCTCTCACTCCGGCTTTTGCGCAGGTTGCGCCGAGGGCACGCACGGCTCCTCCCGCCCGGACGACGCCGGTACGCGTTCCCGAGGTCCGCTATCGGGAGCGGACCCTTCCGAACGGTCTGCGCTTCTTCGCGATCGAGGACCATAAAAGCCCGACGGTCGCGATCCAGGTCTGGTACCGGGTCGGCGGCAAGGACGATCCGGAAGGCCGGTCCGGCTTCGCGCATCTTTTCGAACATATGATGTTCAAGTCGACCAGGAACATGAAGTCGGAGATGATGGACCGCCTGACCGAAGATGTGGGCGGGGCGAACAACGCCTACACGGCGGACGACCGAACGGTCTACCATGAAACGGTACCGTCCAACTACCTGGAGACGTTGCTCTGGGCGGAAGCCGACCGAATGGCGAACCTCAATGTCGAACCGGGCAATTTCGCTTCGGAACGTGCGGTCGTTCAGGAGGAGTTCCGGCAGAACTACCTCTCACAGCCGTACGGTCGCCTCTTTCTTTACGTGTCCCAGCATTCGTTCATCGAGCATCCCTACCGGCGGGAGACGATCGGCAGTATCGCCGACCTGGAGGCGGCGACGATCGAGGATGTTCGACGGTTTCACGCCACCTATTACCGCCCGGATAACGCCGTCCTGATCGTCTCCGGCGATTTCGAACCGGCAAAACTGGACGCCTGGGTGGATAAATACTTCGGGCGGATCGCGAAGCCGGAGGGCGAGATTCCGCGTGTCACCGTTCGGGAACCGGAACGGACCGGTGAGAAACGGTTCGAGGAGAGCGGGCCGAACGTTCCGCTGCCGGCGGTCGTCCTCAACTATCTGGTCCCGCCGGTCGCCAACGAGGATGCGGAACCGTTACGGATCGCCGAGGTGATTCTGTCGCGCGGAGAGTCGTCTCGCCTGTACCAGTCGCTGGTGTATCGACAGCAGGTGGCTTCGCAGGCGGATGCGACCGCCGACCTGCGGGCGGATGCCGGGCTTTTCGGCTTTACGGCGATTTCGGCGGGCGGAAAGACCCTCGATCAGGTGGAGGCGGCGATGGTGCGCGAGATCGAACGCCTCAAAGCCGATGGCGTCACGACCGCGGAACTGGAGAAGGCGCGGAACCAGCTGCTGGCGGATGCGCTCGGCGAACGGGAAACCGCCGAGGGACGCGCTTCCGCTCTGGGCTACGCGGTGACGATGCAGGGCGACCCGGCGCGGGTCAACACGGACCTGGCCCGACTGCAGGCGGTCACGGCGGCGGACGTTCGGCGAGTGGCGCAGAAGTACTTCGTTCCGGAGAATCGTGTGACGGTCCGCTATACGAACGGCGAACAGGAGCAGGGCGGCGCGGGCGGCGCGTCATCCGCTCCGGAAAGTGCCACACCGCCCGCGCCGTCGACGCCGACCGAGCAGCCACCGAAACCCTCCGCGCCGCGCCGCGTGACGTTTCCGACCCCGACCGAGCGAACGCTTCCGAACGGCGTACGCGTGATCGTCGTTTCGCAGCCGGGGACCGGGTTGACCACCGTCACAGCCGCTGTCCGCGCAGGTGGGACGTTCGATCCGGCGGGCGCGGCGGGTCTGGCGGATTTTACGGCGTCCCTGCTGACACGCGGAACGAAGACACGCTCCGCCACACAGATCGCCGAACGGATCGAGGCGCTGGGCGGCTCGATCGGGTCCGGCGCGGGGTGGGATGCGATGACGGTCAGTCTGTCGGGTCTGTCCGCGCGTCTGGACGAAGCGATGCCGATCTTTGCGGAGGTCGTGAAAGCGCCCGCCTTCCGACCGGACGAGGCGGACCGTCTGCGCGCCGAGACGATCGACCAGCTGACGATCGGACTGCGGTCGCCCGGAACGATCGCGCGGTATGCGGCGGCGCGGGTCGTGTTCGGCGACACGGCCTACGGCCATGCGCTGGGCGGAACCCCGGAGTCGCTCCGAAAACTCACTCCGGATCGGATTCGGGCGTTCTACGATGCGCATTTCCATCCCCGGAACCTGATTCTGGTCTTTGGCGGCGATATCATGCCGGAACGCGCCTATCGTCTGGCCTCGACGCTGTTCGGACGCATGGCGGGAGGACGAAGACCGGCTTCGCCCGCTCCGGCGGTTCGCGCCGGAAATGGCGGGCGGGTGGTCGTGATCGACAAGCCGGATGCCGGACAGGCCGCGGTATTACTGGCCCGCCCGGCGATCCGACGCGAGGACCCGCGGTACGTGGTCGGGCGAGTCGCCAACGATATTCTGGGCGGCGGGTTCTCCTCGCGTCTGAACCAGGAGATCCGGATCAAGCGCGGTCTGTCCTATGGCGCGGGCAGCCGGATGGAGACGCGGCGTCACGGCGGCCTTTTTACGGCGTCGGCGCAGACACGGAACGCTGCCGTTCCCGAGGTCGCCACGCTTCTTCGTTCGGAACTGGCCCGCCTGGCGTCGACGCGGCCCCCGGCATCGGAGATGACGACGCGTAAGGCCGCGCTTTCCGGCGATTACGCTCGGGCGCTGGAGACCGGCGCGGGACTCGCCGCCGAATCCGCCTCCCTGGCGATCTTCGGACTACCCCTGACCGGTATCAATACGTATCTGCCACGGGTGCAGGCAGTGACCCCGGCGGAGGTTCGAGCGTTTGCTGCGACCGCCCTGAAGGCGGAAGCGGCAAGCCTGGTGATTGTCGGCGACGGACGTCAGTTCCTGCCGGCTCTGCGGGCGAAATTGCGGGGGGTCGAGGTGATTCCGATCGGGCAACTGGATCTGAATCGTGGCACGCTGAAGACGCTGAAGAAACCGTAAGAGGGAAAGAAGGGGTACATGATGGAACCTGGGTATAATACGTCTATGCGCGTGGATGAACTATTCTCCCTCGGAATGCCCACCTGTTCGTTTGAATTCTTTCCTCCGAAGGATGACGGCGGGTTTGACCAGCTTTTCAAAACGATCGATCGACTGCGTCCTCTGCAGCCTTCCTATGTGTCGGTGACGTACGGCGCGGGCGGTTCGACCCGTCGAAAGACGGTGGAACTGGCCGGACGGATACAGAACGAAAGCGGCCTCCGGGTAATGGCCCACCTGACCTGCGTCAACCATACGCACGAGGAGACCGCGGACGTCGTCAACGAACTGTACGGTCACGGTATCCGGAACCTGCTGGCGTTGCGTGGTGACCCGCCCGGCGGAACGGGGATGTTTACGCCGACCCCCGGTGGGTTCAATAACTCCGGGGAACTGGTCGCCTTCCTGCGCGGCAACTATCCCGATGTCTCGATCGGTGTGAGCGGCTACCCGGAGGGACATCCGCAATGTTTGAACCGGACGCGCGACCTGGAGCACCTGCGTCAGAAGATCGAGAACGGCGGCAATTTCATCGTCACCCAGTTGTTTTTCGATAATGACGACTTCTACCGCTGGCGGGATCAGGCGCGGGCGATGGGAATCGACGCCCCGATCATCGCCGGTATCATGCCGATTCTGAATGTGGCGCAGATCAAGCGGTTTGTGACCATGTGCGGTGCGAAAATCCCTCATCCCCTTCTGCTGAAGATCGAGGCGGTGGAACAGGATGCGGACGCGGTTTACGAAGTCGGCGTCGAGCATGCGACCCGGCAGTGTCTGGACCTCCTGGCGAACGGGGTAAGTGGCATTCATTTTTACACTCTTAACCGGAGCCGGGCGACCGCCGATATCTGTCAGACCCTTCAGGGCAAGTTCGCCGTGATTTAGCCGGATGCCGGATCGAGTAATTCGGAATAGTTTGGGGTACTGTATAAAGACCGGAACCAGTTTCCGGTCTTTTCGGTTGTTTAGGCAGGAGAAAGTTGCCTCGCTCATGTCCATGCATCTCATTTTCGGGAATCGTGCGTCCCAATCCACGGGCAAACGCGGTGAAAAGTGCGCCGTCGTGTCGCCGTATCCTCCGATCGCGGGGGAAGGGCTGACCGCCGCGTACGAACACTGCCGTCTCGTCAACAAGCATTACGGAACGACCTACTATTTTTCGACGTGCTTTTTCCCGAAAGCGTACCGACGTGCCGTTCATGCTCTCTATGCCTGGGTACGCTATCCGGATGAATGGGTCGATAATCCCGGCGACCTGACCATCGCCGAGCAGTGCGATCGACTTCGACAGTGGCGGGATGCCACGGCGGACGCGATCAAAACGGGCGGTTCCGAGCATCCGGTGCTGGCGGCGTTCGCCGATACGGCGCGCCGTTACGATATCCCCGGAAGTTACATGCGCGACTTCCTCCACGCGATGGAGATGGACCTGACCGTCTCCCGCTACGAGACGTTCGAGGACCTGCAAAAATATACCTGGGGATCGGCGTCCGTGGTCGGCCTGATGATGTGCCATATCGTCGGCGCGTCTGCGGAGGAGGCGGTTCCGTACGCGACCAGTCTCGGTCTGGCGATGCAGATGACGAACTTTCTGCGCGATGTCGGCGAGGATTACGACCGACGAGGGCGTATTTACCTGCCGCTGGAGGACCTTCGGCGGTTCGGCGTGACCGAATCGGATATCGCCGGGAAGCGGATCACCGAACGCTTCAAGGCGCTGGTACGGTTTGAGGCCGAGCGTACCCGAGAAATCTACGCGCATTCCGACGAAGGATTTTCCTTTATCCCGAAGCCGTCGCGACTGCCGGTGCGGCTTGCCCGGCTCCTGTATGCGCGCATTCTGGATAAGATCGAGGAGAACGAGGGGGACGTGCTGACGCGCCGCGCCCGGGTCCCGACGTCGGAGAAACTGACGGTGCTCGCAAAGGAGTGGAGCGTCGGCATCGTCGGGTAACCCGCCGAATGCCGACGTCTCGGGCGAACGTCAGGCGGCCATGCGCGAGGGATCGGAATTCAGATCCGCCGGAAGCACGTCCGCCGCATAGCCGCAGGCCTTGTTCGAGCATTTGATGCCGACCACATCTCCCTTGCTGACCTTTTCCATCAGCAGGGAACCGCAGAGCGGACAGGGACGATTGATCGGTTTGCTCGACAGCGTAAATCGGCACTTCGGATAGTTGCTGCAGCCGTAGAAAATCCCTTTGGGCGAACGTTTCTCGGTGATTTCGCCTTCCGTGCAGGAGGGGCATTTGATCCCGGTCGTCTTGGCGGCCGCCTTATGGATGTATTTGCATTCCGGGTAGCCGGGACAGGCCAGAAACTTCCCGAATCGCCCGGTCTTCTCCACCAGATTGCGTCCGCAGTTCGGGCAGGTGATTTCGGAGACGACCGGTGGCGCGGCCTCGGCGTCGCCCTTCTTCTCTTCCTTCTTGATGTACTTGCAGTTGGGATGATTCGAGCAGGCGATGAACTTCCCGAACCGTCCGAACCGTTCGACGAGGGGACTGCCGCACTCGGGGCAGGCTTCGTCGATTTCGCGGGCGAACTTGCCCATCGTCTGGTCCGCCTGCTTGACGGTCGCCTCGAACGGTCCGTAGAAGTCCTTCATCAGCGCCACCCAGTCCTGTTTGCCGTCCGCAACGCCGTCCAGTTTGGTTTCCATGGCGGCGGTGAAGTTGACATCCATGATCTCGGGGAAACTGCCGACGAGCATATCGGTGACGACGAAGCCCAGTTCCGTCGGGTAGAACTTTTTCTCCTTCAGTTCAACATATTCTCGATCCTGTAGGGTGGAAATAAAGCTGGCGTAGGTCGACGGTCGCCCGATTCCCTGCGCTTCCATCTCCTTGACGAGCGTCGCCTCGGTGAAGCGGGGCGGCGGTTCGGTGAAGTGCTGTTTGGGCAACAGTTCGAGCAGCGTGAGCGGTTGCCCGTCGGTCAGCGGCGGAAGCGGCGGCTTCTCCTCGTCATCGACCTGCGTGGCGTCATCCTTCCCTTCGGTGTAAACGCGCAGAAAGCCGTCGAACTTGACGGTCGATCCGGTCGCCCGGAAGGTATAGTCGTTCGCCAGGATGTCGGCGGTGACGACATCCAGAACGGCGGCTTTCATCTGCGAGGCGACGAACCGCAGCCAGATCAGACGATACAGTTTGTACTGATCATTGTTCAGGTGACCGCGGATCGCGTCCGGTTCCCGGAAGACGGACGTCGGGCGGATAGCCTCGTGAGCATCCTGGGCGTCGCCTTTGGTCTTGTAGACGTTGTACCGTTCGGGCGCGTACTCCGGTCCGTAGGTACGCTGGATATACTGTTTCGCGTCGGCCTGCGCCTCGGAGGAGACGCGGGTCGAGTCGGTACGCATATACGTAATCAGACCGACCTGGCCGCCGTCGTTGCCCAGGTCGATACCCTCATACAACTGCTGGGCGACCGTCATCGCCCGTTTGGACGAGAAGCCGAGTTTCCGGGCCGCTTCCTGCTGTAGCGTGGAGGTAATGAACGGCGGCGCGGCCTTGCGCTGACGTTCGGACCGTTTGACCTTATCGACCCGATACCGGGCGTCGTTCAGGTCCGCCAGAACACGATCGGTATCGGCCTGGTTCTTCAGTTCGATTTTCTTGCCCCGGTAGGCGTTGAGATGCGCATCGAACGGATGCGGCTTTTTGCCTTCCTGCGGCGTCAGGCGCGCGGTCAGGGTCCAGTACTCCGTCGGAACGAATGCGCGGATCGCTCGTTCCCGCTCGCAGATAAGTCGAAGAACGACGGATTGGACGCGTCCGGCCGACAGTTTCATCCGTTGGCTGATCTTCTTGCGAAGGAGCGGCGAGATGGTGTACCCCACCAGGCGATCCAGGACACGTCGCGCCTGCTGGGCATTGACTTTGTCCATATCGATCTGACGCGGGTTTTTGATCGCTTCCTGAACGACGCTGCGGGTGATCTCGTTGAACTGGATGCGATGTACCCTGTTTTCGGGCAACTTCAGAGCGTTCGCGATATGCCAGGCGATCGCTTCGCCCTCCCGGTCGGGGTCGGACGCGAGATAGATTTTCTCCGCTCCCTTGGCCGCGGCGGCCAGTTTGGCCAGCACGTCCTTGCGTTCGGCGATCGGCTCATAGTTCGGCTTGAAGTTATCGGCGACATCGACGCCCATCTTGTTTTCCGGAAGATCGCGGACGTGGCCCATGGAGGCTTCGATCGCGAAGTCCTTTCCGAGAAAACTTCGGAGCGTCTTCGTTTTTGCCGGTGATTCCACAATGATTAACGATTTGGCCATGGCTGTATTAATTAACCCCATGCGGATCGGAACGGCAACCTGTCGTCCGCATTCGATCCGGTGATCCTTGCCTGTTCACGATACGTTAAAATGCGGCGTTGCGCACGTATCGAATTTTATCTGTCGGAAACAAAAAAGAACGTAAACCGGCAGGAATACGAGTCGGCCTTGCCCGCCACTGGCATACGTCTTGCAGTCTATGAAAATCGACGAGAACACTTCTTCCCTGAGGCCGGCGCACCGGTATCCGCCAATACACACGTTGTATCAAGGAAACGGCGCATCGGCCCTTTTTTTTCGTCCGGACCGCCCACCCTCCTTATATAATGAATCACCATGCGTCGGGTTCCCGTTCGGGCTCTGTATCATGTCACACCCCTCCACTACGTTCCCCACCTGTTGGCGACCGGAGTCCTACTCTCGCAGGCGGAATTGAAGCGGCAATGCCTGCCGATCGTTCCGCGCAAAACCGTTGCCCGGCGGGATCGAAAATTGGGACTGGATGATTTCGTTCATCTGTCGCCGACGCCGGTCACGCCGTTGTTGCGGGATAAATTCCGGCGCGGCTTTCCGCATGCTCTGATTACCTTCTCGCCGGAAACGCTTCAATTATCGGCGGCGGCGTTGCTGCGGTATAACCCGAAAGCGTTCCGTCACCGGGAAGATTTTCGACCGATCACCGATCCGGAGGAGAAGTCGGAGGTCTGGGCGGACTGGGAACGGGGGGCGTATCCGTCGCTGGAGATTGTCATCGGGAAAGAGTTACCGCTCGTTCCGCTGGCGCGGTCGCTGTCCCTGGCGGAGGAATGGCAGGAGGAGTGGCTGCGCGGGTTCTGCCGGCGGCGTCATCTGGTCTTGCCGGTCCCGATCGGCGGCGAGGCGATTTCCTGGCCACCGATGAGCGCCTGTGACCGCACGGTGTACCGGGGTTACGACGAAGCGTGCGAAGCGGCGGGATTACTGCTCCCGCCGCCCTTGCTAACGTTCGATTGACCGACCCGTTTACGGAGTCGGTCCGGAGTCGGCGGTGGCGGTCGGAGCGGCGGAGGAACCGGCGCCGGTCATCCGGCCCATGCCGTTACCGTCCCGGAGATTTTGCACCATGGTCAGATGTTCCCGGATGTCGGGCAGCACCTTTCCGGCAAAGCTCTTCAGATCGGAATCGCGCGGGGCGACCGAACCGTTGGAAAAAACGTCGACGGCGGCCACATGCGCCATATGCTGCGCTTTCAGGTAGGCATTGTCGAACGCCGCGCCGTTCAGACGGGCGAGCTGATTGTACATTCGCTGATGCGAACGATCGAGGTTGGCGGGCACGGTCACCCCTTTGGTGCGAGCGATCTGCTTCAACTGGCCGTTCACCTGGGTGTGGGCATTGACCATCATCTGTGCGAACTGCCGGATATCCTGTCGCCGGCTCTTTTTGAGCGCGAGCTGGCTGCTACGGACTTCGAACATACCGCCGATGGCCGCCTTGTTGATGAAGCGTTTACCGGCCATCGTCAGGTTGCCCTGCATTCGGGAACCGCTCGATGCCATACGTGACGTTCCCTGCTGCATCCGGGTGTTTTGCGCGGAGGCCGGTTCAACGAAAACGGCAACGGACAGCGTTCCGAGCAGGGCAGCAACGCCAAGCGATACCTTGTTCATCATGAGAATCCTCTTTCTGGTGATTCCAGTGTTCCGCCGGGTCAGGGGTACTATTTTCCTGGGCGGATTTCAGCAGACATAAGGCGCACAGGAATGGGGAAATGTTTCTTTTATCCTCGTCGTCGGCCGACCCGAGGCAACCCGGAAGCCAGCGCCCCGGTTCTATGAGAGGAGGAAACGAAAATGAGGGATTTGATGCGGGAGGGAGAGCGTCTTCCGTCGTTCGTCCTGACCTCGGCCAAGGGGCAGGCGGTTCGTTCGTCCCGACTGGTACGAGGACGGCGTATGGTACTTCTGCTGCTGGACGAGAAGCCCGGTCCGGGGGACAATTCCCATACGTGGCTGGGGGAGGCGGTCCGGGCGTTCAACGCCTTTGAGAACCGGGACACGACCGTTCTGGTACTGGCGCGCGATCCGAGGCGGATCCGGGAGGCGCGAGAGATGCCGTCGCCTTTCCACTCGTTACGCGATCGCGACGGAGCGGCGATCATGCAACTGGGCGGCGCACCGGCGTTTTACCTGGTGGGGAAGGATACGCGAATCAAGGTCGCCTCGCGCCGCTGTCCGGAGTTACGGCAACTCTTCGCGCTGGTGGACCGGATGCCGATGCGCCGTCAGGAGATCAAAGCGCGCGGCTAAGCGGCAAGTCCCCGACGACGGCGAGGTCGCCGGGGAACGCCGTTTCACCCGACCTGTTCGATATCTGCTCGATGCCTGCTCGACCTACTCGATCGTCAGAATTTCAAAGGTCGTTTTGCCATCGGGCGTTTCGACCGCGATTTTGTCTCCGACTTTTCGGTTCATCAACGCTTTTCCGATAGGCGACAGGGACGAAACCGCATCGACTCCGTTGGCTTCATTGGGGCTGACCAGTTTGACGGAGAACTCGTCATCGTAATCGAGATCCCGGACCCGTACGACGGAGCCCATTCCGACGACATCGGAACCGGGTCCGATCTCCTCGACGACTTTCCCCCGGTCGAGCATGGCCTGCAGATCGGCGATTCGTCCGGAGACAAACCCCTGTTGCCGCTTCGCATCCTGGTAGTCGAAGTTTTCGGAAAGGTCTCCCAGGTCACGCGCCTGCCGGATACGTTCGGAAAGATCGGGCATCTCCACCTCGCGAAGCCGGCGCAGCTCATCTTCGATCTTGCGCTTTGCGCTGGGCGTCAAAACGATATCATCTGCCATAATGATTCAACACTCCTGCAAAACCCTGCCTCCGACCGATGGATTTCCCTGTTCCGGATCGTTGGGGAACGACCGGCGGACGGCGGTGTATCGTTTACGGCGGGAACCACTCCGGGTAAACGAAACGCCCCGCAAAACACGGGGCGAACAACCTTATTTATTGGCCGTATCCCGGAGGACGACTCGGACCGGGACGTTATCGGGATTATATCAAAACGAGCGTCGTGGCGCACGATTATTTTTTCACAACCTGTTCCTTTAGGTTGACAAGGTGCAAAGAGGGTGCTAAGATAGACGGTTGTGTTGTGTCGACAGAATGACCGTCTTTTTATTGGCTCGCGCCTGCCTGAGACGTGAAACCATAGGAAATACCAAACGCTGAGCAGATGACGTTGTGCCGCCGATCCGGCCTTTCGTTATCTGCGATTTTGTTGTCTGTGCCATCATCAATCAATCGGATCAAGGGCTTGATCGACAGCTTTCTCACACGCGAACCTGGTGTTACCGCATTTAAGGTGTTTGACCCTTTCAATTATCGGTCCGTTCCGTCGCCCGACTCACTGGCCGCCTTTACCATGACCCGCTTAGGAGGGGTCTAAAATCGGTATGGAAATTCAGCACACGGCTAAGCGTGCCTCGCACGCCATCGGAATCCCCAACCTCGTTGAAATTCAGTTGAACTCGTTTCGCTGGTTTCTGGAAGAGGGATTGAACGAGCTTTTTGAGTCGTTCTCCCCGATCTACGACTTTTCCGGCGAACGAGGGATCGAACTGGTGGACTTTACGCTGGGCGAACCCAAGTATACGCTGGAACAATGTCGCTCGCGTGACGTGACCTTCGAGTCGCCGATCAAGGCTAAAGTACGCCTGATCGGTACCGAGGAGGTGGTGGAACAGGAGGTGTATCTCGGGGATCTGCCCCTGATGACCGATAAGGGAACCTTCGTGGTCAACGGCGCGGAACGCGTCGTGGTCTCCCAGTTGTCCCGATCCGCCGGTATCTATTTTCGCGACGCGCTGAACCTTTCGCTGAACTGGGAGTTTTTCGCGACCCTGATACCTTCCGAGGGCCCCTGGGTGGACATCGAAACCGATTCGTCGGACGCCATCACGGTGCGTATCGGACAGAACAAGCGGTTCGCGATCACCACCCTGCTACGCGCCCTCCATCATTTCGAGATCGCCAACCCGCACGGTGAGTTCTCGGTGGACTTCACCGAACTGCCCGGGAAGAAACTGGCACGCCCGATCGCCGACCCGCTGACCGGAGAGATCCTGTTCGAGTCCGGCGTGGTGCTGAGCCAGGAGGATTACCGTTCCCTCCTGCGAACCATGTCCGACATCTTCCGACAGATCGCCGAAACGAGCGGACCTGAGGATGCGTTCCGCCGGATCGCGGAGGTCATCGGAGCGGACTCGACGTCCCGCCGGGTAACCAAGGCGCTGTCGCCGGAGGAGGCGATCGAGGCGTTGCGCGGTATTCGCGTTCGTGTCGACCGTCTGTCCGTCGAGACCGATGAGGAGATTCTGCGGCACTTCGGAAAGACCGTGACCCTGGGGCAACCGGCCGAGGGGGCGACCGTCGAGGGGTTGAACCCTCTGACCGCCGAGAGCCTGGTCGGCAAGTATGCGGCGACGGAGATCGACGACGCCAACGGCAAACAGATCGTCCCCGCTTTCGGACGGATCGAGAAGGAAGCCGCCAAGAAGATCGCCGGGCTGGGCCTGAGTTCGCTCGAGGTTCTCGAAGTCCCGCGTCATATCGCCGCCACCCTGGAGATGGAGGATAGCAAGGTCCATGATCAGGCGAGCGCGCTGGCCGATATCTATCACAAGATCCGTCCCGGCGATCCGGTGACGGCGGAATCGTCGCGCTCCCTTCTGCAGTCGATGTTCTTCGACTCGCGGCGTTACGATCTGGCGAAGGTCGGACGTCACAAGATCAATAAGAAGCTCGGCATCTCCCTTCCGCTGTCGACCCGGACGGTCACCACGCATGATGTCGTCGCCATTATGGAGTACATCATGGGACTGGCGCGGGTCAATATCGATCCGGACGCGACCGAGGAGGAGAAGCGGCGCTTTACGACCGATGACATCGACCACCTGGAAAACAAGCGCGTTCGATCCGTCGGCGAGTTGCTCTACTCACAGTTGCGCATGGGCTTCCTGCGAATGGAAAAGGTCGCCAAGGAGCGCATGGCGCAGACGGATGCCGACAACATCATTCCGCAGGTCGTCCTGTCGGTGAAGCCGATCTCGGCCGCCATCAAGTCGTTCTTCGGCTCGTCGCAGCTGTCGCAGTTCATGGACCAGACGAACCCGCTGGCGGAACTGACCCACAAACGTCGTCTGTCGGCGCTCGGACCGGGCGGTCTTTCGCGCCAGTCGGCCAAACTGGAGGTGCGGGACGTTCACCACTCGCACTACGGGCGGATCTGTCCGATCGAGACGCCGGAAGGGCCGAACATCGGTCTGATCGGTTCGATGGCGGTGCATGCCCGCGTCGACCCGTTCGGCTTCCTTGAGACCCCGTACCGGCGTGTCGTCGACGGTCGGGCGACGGATGAGATTCACTGGCTTCCGGCGGATAACGAGCATCACTATCGCATCTGTCCGGCAAGCGTCCGCCTGAACCCGGACGGCACGTTCGTCGAACGACTGGTGCAGGTCCGCTATAACAACGAGTATCCGATCGAACCGGCGCGGCGAGTGGAGTATATGGACGTCTCCCCGCAGCAGCTTGTCTCGGTTGCGACGGCGATGATCCCGTTCCTGGAGAACGATGACGCGAACCGCGCGCTGATGGGCGCGAACATGCAGCGTCAGGGCGTACCGACCATCCGACCGTCGGCACCGCTGGTCAAGACCGGCATGGAACGGCGCGCGGCGCAGGATTCCGGCGCGGTGGTGCTGGCCAAGCGGGGCGGGCGCGTCCGCAAAGTGACGTCGGAGGAGATCATCGTCGAGGCTCGGGACGGCCGAATCGACCGGTACCCGCTGCTGAACATGGTGCGCTCGAACCAGACGACCTGTATTACGCAGCGACCGATCGTCGATAATGGCGAGTATGTTCGGCAGGGGCAGGTTCTGGCCGACGGTCCGTGTACCGACAAGGGCGAACTGGCGCTCGGGCAGAACGTGCTTGTCGCCTTCATGCCCTGGAACGGCTACAACTACGAGGACGCGATTCTGCTGTCGCAGCGTCTGCTCAAGGACGACGTCTATACGTCGATTCACATTGAGAAGCACGAACTGGAGTCCCGCGATACCAAACTGGGGCCGGAGGAGATGACCCGTGACATTCCGAATGTCGGCGAGGACGCTCTGAAGGACCTGGACGAGGACGGGATTATCCGTGTCGGCGCGGAGGTACGGCCGGACGACATTCTTGTCGGCAAGGTCGCGCCGAAGGGACAGGGCGAACTGACGGCGGAGGAGCGACTGATCATCGCGATCTTCGGAAAGAAGGCGGAGGAGACGCGCGACGTTTCCCTGCGTCTGCCCCACGGTGAGAAGGGCAAGGTCGTCGATGTGAAGGTGTTCTCCCGGTTCAAGTATCGGGACGCCTCGGGCAACATCTTCAACTTCTCGAAGAAGCCGGACTCGCTGGAGTCGCCGTATGACGGGTCGGAACTGGAACGACTTCCGCCGGACGAACTGCCGGCGGGCGTGAACAAGCTGGTGCGCGTCTATGTGGCTCAGAAGCGCAAGATCATGGAAGGCGACAAGATGGCGGGCCGTCACGGCAACAAGGGAGTCGTCTCCAAGATTCTTCCGGAAGCGGACATGCCGTTTCTGGCGGATGGCACGCCGGTCGATATCGTTCTCAACCCGCTCGGGGTGCCCTCCCGTATGAACATCGGTCAGATCATGGAGACCCACCTCGGTTTCGCGGCGAGGGAGTTCGGTGTCCAGTTCGTGGAGCCGATCTTCGAAGGATCGACCGAGGAGGAGATTCTTCGGGAGATGCGGCGTTACGGTGAGAAGCGTCGCCTGGAAATGCTCGTGCGGTTCGTCCGGTCCGATCTGCGGCTGAACGTCGAGTTTCCGGAACCGGACCCGGAGAATCCGCAGACGATGGCGGATCTGATGGGGCCGCTGGAAGCCGCTCTGCGCGACCTGTCGGCGCGCGAACTGGATAGAATCTCGCAAATTCTCTCGGGACCGGAGGTAGTTCCGCCCGATACGTCCGAGGAGGAGGAAGTCAGCGTCCCCGCCGATTTCCCGTATGAGGAGCTTCTGGCGACCATCGGCGAGCGTGTCTGGAAGCGGGTCGGCTTCCACGAAGAGTCCTGCAAATCGGATGTCTATGATGGCCGTACCGGAGAGAAGTTCAATATGCCGGTTTCGGTGGGCTATATTTATATGCTGAAGCTGGCCCACCTGGTCGATGACAAGATTCACGCCCGTTCGACCGGTCCTTACTCGCTGGTCACGCAGCAGCCGCTCGGCGGAAAGGCGCAGTTCGGCGGTCAGCGTTTCGGCGAGATGGAGGTCTGGGCGCTGGAAGCCTACGGCGCGGCCTACACGCTGCAGGAGATTCTGACGATCAAGTCCGACGACGTTCTGGGTCGTGTCAAGACCTACGAGAGCATCGTGAAAGGCGATGCGATGCTGGAACCGGGGGTGCCGGAATCGTTCAAGATTCTGGTCAACGAACTGCAGTCGCTCGCGCTGAAAGTGACGGTCGAGGACGCGGGCGGCGCGGAGATCGATCTGAAGGACAAGGACGAGGACTACATGGACGAGGAGTCGGCCCGCCGCCGCTCCGCCCTGAAGCGCCTCGAACCGGAAGAACCGTTCCCGGTGGATTAACGCCTCTCACGTCGGTCCCCTTCCGGGCGAATCTCGGAAGGGACCGACGGCTGCGATCGCTGTTTCCAGTGGCTGGGCTCCTGATCTCGTTGCGGACAACACGCCTTTGCGGAAGCGGGGGCGACCCGACAGGCGGGGGCAAACGCGAAAGGTTGAAGAATGGCCGACGCAAGTACATTTGACAAAATTCGAATCGGTATCGCATCCCCGGACCAGATCCGGGCCTGGTCCTACGGCGAGGTGAAAAAGCCGGAGACCATCAATTACCGCACCTTCAAGCCGGAGCGGGACGGCCTCTTTTGCGAAAAGATCTTCGGGCCGCAGAAGGACTGGGAGTGCCACTGCGGACGCTATAAGAAGGTCAAGTTCAAAGGCATCATCTGCGACCGTTGCGGCGTCGAAGTGACCCGGTCCAAGGTGCGCCGCGAACGCATGGGGCACATCGAACTGGCCTCGCCGGTCTGCCACATCTGGTATCTGAAGGGTGTGCCGTCGCCGCTCGCCCTGTTGCTGGACATGACGCCGCGTCCGCTGGAGAAGGTGCTCTACTTCGCCTCCTATATCGTGACCCATGTCGACAAGGGGCGGATCCTGAACGGGATGGACCAGTTCCGCGTCGCGGTCGATCAGGAAGTGGCGGCCATCGAGGACGAACGGGATGAGGCGATTCGTGAGTACCGGGATGAGTTCGCCCGTGAGATCGCGCAGGGCCGGATCGTCGATCAGGAGGTGTATGTCGAGACCGACGAGGAGTCCGATGAGGAACCGGAGCGCGTTCCGTATACCGAGGATGAGGTCATCGAGCGGGAACGCCAGCTGAACGAGCGCATCAAGCAGGAGGAAAAGGACGCCGAGGAGCGTGCCGCCGAGTTGAAGGAGGCACTCGAACTCGTTCGGACACTGGACAAGCGGATGCTGATCAATGAGGACCAGTGGCGCGCGATCGAACGTCTGCTGATGGTGTTGGCCGATCGCGTCGACGCCACCCTCTACGACGGCATCTCCGATACGTCGTCCACCTCCGTCGTGCGGGCCGGTCTGGGCGGCGCGGCGATCAAGGAACTGCTGATGGAGATCGATCTCGAATCGCTGCAGCGTCAGTTGCGCAAGGAGATCGAGGAGACGCAGGGGCCGAAGCGGCTGCGCGCCATCAAGCGGATCGAAGTCGTCAATGCCTTCATCGAGTCGAAGTCGCGTCCGGAGTGGATGATTATGGACGCGGTGCCGGTCATTTCGCCGGAACTGCGCCCGATGGTTCAGCTCGACGGCGGTCGCTTTGCGACGTCGGACCTGAACGATCTCTATCGCCGTATCATCAACCGGAACAACCGTCTGAAGAAGATACAGGAGATTCGCGCCCCGGAATCGATCGTCAACCATGAGAAGCGTCTGCTTCAGGAAGCGGTTGACGCCCTGATCGACAACGGGCGGCGTACGCGCCCGGTGACCGGTTCGAACGGTCGTCCGCTCAAGTCGCTGTCCGACATGCTGAAGGGCAAGGAGGGCCGGTTCCGAAAGAACCTGCTCGGAAAGCGCGTCGATTACTCCGGTCGTTCGGTCATCGTCGTCGGTCCGGAATTGAAGCTGCATGAGTGCGGTTTGCCCAAGGAGATGGCGCTCGAACTGTTCAAACCGTTCGTCATGAAGACGCTGGTGGAGCGACAGTATACGAGCAACATCAAGACCGCCAAGCGGATGATCGACAAGATGCGTCCGGAGGTCTGGGATGCGCTGGAGGAGGTCATCAAGGAGCACCCGGTTCTACTGAACCGCGCTCCCACCCTGCACCGCCTCGGCATTCAGGCGTTCGAGCCGAAGCTGGTCGATGGTAAGGCGATCCAACTGCATCCGCTCGTCTGCAAGGCGTTCAACGCGGACTTTGACGGGGACCAGATGGCGGTGCACATTCCTCTGTCGGCGACGGCGCAGGCCGAGGCGCGGATTCTGATGCTCTCGACGCACAACCTGTTCTCTCCGGCGGACGGTTCTCCGATCGTGTCGCCGCAACAGGACATCGTCCTCGGGAACTACTTCCTGACGATGGAAAAGAAGAAGCTGCGTCTGGGCAAGGATTTTGGCGGACTGAAAGGGGAGAAGCTGATCGCTCGTCTGACCGGGCTGAAGGCGGAGACCGATATCGTTCATCCGTCGACCGGGGATGTCCTGACCCCGGGCGGCGGGCGGATCTCGGAGGAGGTCGCCCGGATTCTGACGGAGATGGCGGACGCGGTCGATCTTCAGGGTGGTATCGCCGTGTTCAAGTTCCCGGTGTTCGCCTCGGCGCAGGACGCGATCCAGGCGTATGATAACGGCCTGCTCGATCTGCACGAACATATCGAAGTGCGTCTGCCGGACTTCAAGAGCGGTGGAGGGCGCAAGATCGTTACCATCACCGTGGGGCGACTGATCTACAATGAGATCGTTCCGGAGTCGGTACGCTGGGTCAACCGGACGATGGAGAAGGGCGCCATCACCAAGCTGATCGCCGAGGTCCACGAGGCCGAGGGAGACGAGCGTACGATCGCCCTGCTGGATGATATCAAAGCGATCGGTTTCAAATGGGCGGCGCGAGCGGGTATCACCTTCTCGTTGACGGACATGAAGTCGCCGCCGACCCGCGCGGAGATCCTGCGAAAGACGGAGCAGGAGGTAGCGGAGGCCAATACGCAGTTCCGCCGCGGCGCGCTGTCGGCGGGTGAACGGAAGCAGAAGGTTCTTCGACTCTGGACCGGAGCGACCGCGCAGATTGCGGACGAGATCATCAAGTACATCGAGCAGTTCAATCCGATCAACATTATCACGGATAGCAAGGCGCGCGGCTCCAAAAAGCAGCTGGCACAGTTGTCCGGCATGCGGGGATTGATGTCCGACCCGTTCGGGAACATTATCGACTCCCTGCCGGTGAAGTCCAACTTCCACGAGGGGCTGTCGACGCTGGAATATTTCGTGACGACGCACGGCGCGCGAAAGGGTCTGGCGGATACCGCTCTTCGTACGGCGGACGCCGGTTACCTGACGCGACGACTGGTCGACGTCGCGCAGGACGTGATTGTCCGTGAGGACAACTGCGGCACCGAGCAGGGCGTCTGGGTCAGCGAGATCAAGGACGACAAGGACGCGATCGAAACGCTGGCCGAACGGGTCAAGGGGCGAACGGTACTGGAGGATGTGGTCCATCCGCAGACCGGCGAATTGGTCGTCGCCAAGGATGAGATCATCACCGACGAAATGGCGACCCGTGTGCAGGCCTCGGGCGTCAAGCGGGTCGGTCTGCGGTCCGTGTTGTTCTGCGAGTCGCGCCAGGGCATCTGCGCGATGTGCTACGGTCGGGATATGGCGACCGGTAAGAAGGTCGAGATCGGGGTCGCCGTCGGAATCATCGCGGCGCAGTCGATCGGCGAACCCGGTACTCAGCTGACGATGCGAACGTTCCATACGGGAGGTATCGCCTCCGCCAACCAGCTGACCGGTGTCGCCAACGTTCGTCGAGCGCGCGCGAGCAACCTGCAGTACCTTTATGAGGACGCCCGAACCGAGCGTATCAACCTGGACAACGAGACCGGCAGTGAGCGTGAAAAGCAGCGGCAGGTGCAGCAGCTTCTGAAGGTTGCCGAGGAACAGGTCGGCGGGTTGCTGCGAGTCGTGGAACTGTTCGAGTCGCGGAAGCCGAAGGGCCAGGCGATCATCACGGAGTTCGGCGGCAAGGTCGCGGAGATCCGGATGGAACAGGGATTGCGCCGGGTGGTGATCCACACGCCGGTCAAAGTGTCCGAGGACGCCAAGAGCATCAAGGATGAGATCGCCGCCGAACCGATCAAACATTCGGAGACCGGCGAGGTCATGGTGAGCGCCGGAGAGCAGGTCACCGAGCGTATGTCACGTAAGGTCCGCGATGCCGGGGTGACGCAGGTGATCGTCCGAAAGATGAAGATGGTTCCGTATCGTGGCGATCTTCGAGTGCGTGAGGGTGATGAGATCGAACCGGGGAACCGACTGACCGACGGGCCGCTGGACCCGCAGGTGGTTCTGGAACTTCAGGGACTGCGCGGGGTGCAGGAGTATCTGATCAAGGAAGTGCAGACGGTCTACAAGCAGCAGGGCGTCGACATCAATGACAAGCACATTGAGGTCATCATTCGCCAGATGTTGCGTAAACGAAAGGTGGTCGAACCGGGCGACTGCGATTTCCTGCCCGGCCAGACGGTGGACCGCTTCGATATCGAGGATGCCAATCGCGAGATCGAGGCGCGTGCGACGCCGGGTCGTCCGGCCACGTCGGTTCCGGTTCTGCTGGGAATTACGGAAGCCTCTCTGGCGACCGAGTCGTTCCTGTCGGCGGCGTCGTTCCAGAAGACGACCCGTGTTCTGACGGAAGCGGCGGTTCGCGGCAAGCGGGATGCGCTGGTCGGCCTGAAGGAGAACGTCATTATCGGGCGATTGATTCCGGCCGGTACGGGGCTTGCTCAGTACCGCGCTCTGGAGACGACGACACCGGACGGCAAACCGCTGACCGGTCCGTCCCGGTCGCGGCAGGCAGCCGTCGATCTGGAGCCTCTGGAAGAGGATCTGGCGGCGCTGGATTCACGCAAGGCGGCGGCGGCGATGCAGTTGGAGGAACTGCTCGGCGGCGACTCCGAGGGCGAGTAACCGAAAGAAAACAGGCCGGGCATTCGCCCGGCCTGTTTTTTGTTGATTTCTCAGTGAATTCTCAGCGGATCTCAGCGGATCTCAGTTGATCGAGAACGTGTTTTGTTCCGGCATGTCCGAGTCGTACTCCTCTCCGACTTCGATCTCCACATATTGTATGTGTGCCGTACGAACGATGACACGGCCTCGCCCTTCGGAGTCAAAGGCGAACGTCGGTAAATCGAGACGCCGTTGAATCTGGGACGTCGCTTCGTCCAGTGATTCGGCGTTCAGGTACTCGCACAGGGAGGCGCCTTTATCTCCCTGCTGCATCCAGTAATAGACCATGTATCTATGCACGGGAACATTATACGAAAAAGGCGGCGGCGTTGTCCACTGACCGTCGGGAAAAAGGCAAATTCGGTTGCGACCGCCGAACGATCCTGAGCGAAGCCATTCTTTCGGAAGCGAACCTTCTCAGAAGCTGAGCTTCCGCAAGCGGGCCGTTTTTTTGCGCTGATGTCCTTCCATCCGTCGAATCACCTCATCCAGCATTCGTGCGCCTTCTCGGATGAACGGTCCCTTATTGAGCATGATACACTCGGCTCGCTCCGCCATCGCTGCGTCGGTCATCTCGGCGCGGGAAGGCAACCCTTTTTTGACCATCGTTTCCAGGACCTGCGTCGCCCAGATGACCGGAAGATGGGCGGCCTCGCAGAACCAGAGGAGTTCCTCCTGAATCTCGACCAGACGGCCATATCCTAACTCGGCTGCCAGATCGCCACGGGCGATCATCACTCCGCAGCGTTCACGGCCGGCCGTTCGAACGATCAGGTCCGGGAGTCGCCTGAAGGCGAACTGCGTCTCGATCTTCAGAATGATTCCGGGGAGCGGTCCCTCGCTCCGGCGATCGAGTTCGGCGAACAACCGGTCAATATCGTCGGGATTCTGAACGAAGGAGTAGCCGACCAGATCGGCGTTCGCCGTGACATAGTCGAGATGGGCAAGATCGGTATCGGTCAGCGGGGGGAGGTCGAGTCTGGTATCCGGGAAGTTCAGTCCTTTATCCGCCTGCAGTTTCTGTCCTCCCTGACGGACATGGGTGATCCGCAGCAGGAGTCCTTCGGCGGTGCGTTGTTCGACGAGCGCGGTGATCTTGCCATCATCCATCCGTACGCGATGACCGATGTCGACCTGGGAGAGAACATCGGGCAGGGAGCATTGGAGGGACAGCGGGGAGGCGACGTTGTCGCGATCGGTCAGGAGAAGAAGATCCCCTTCGAATACCCGCTCCCGGCGCGATTCCGGCAGGCGAACGTTGAGTGTTCGCGCTTTCGGGCCACCGAGATCCATAAGGACTCTGAGTTCCTTGCCGGTCGATTCGCGTGCCGCGCGAACGTGATCAAGCATGCCGTCCCAGAGGTCGGGGCCGTCGTGGGCGCAGTTGATACGGAAAAGATCGGCTTCTCCCCGGGCCAGATCGGAAATCAAGGTCGGATCACCGGCGGCCTCGGCAGGGAGCGTCACCATGATGCGGACGGAGCGATCGCTCGGCCCGAAGAGGTCGATCGTGTTCCGAAGAAGAAGCTGACCGGGCTCACGGAAGCGCGAGACCTCGGGCCGAGGAACGTCGGCGCGACCGCAGACGGCGGACAGGGTCGCGATGACGGCGTCCAGGTTGGGAAGGACGAAGCTCTCGCTTCGCCCCAGAGAGGATAACCCCCACGGGGGCAATGCCTCCTGCAGGGGGCGGATATCCCGACGGCGCAGGGCCAGATAGTTCGCCAGATTGGCCGCGCTGTCCTTGAAGCGTTCTCTTTGTATCTGCGGCTCCCAGGCGGCAAACAGGCTGTCACCTTCCTGCGCGACCGCTTCGCGTAATCGGATCAGATCCTCCAGCAAAACCACCGGATCGTCCCGGAAATCCCTGCTTTCGGGCATCGTTTCGCCCCTTTCGGCTCGTTCTGCTCGAATGCAGCCATAGCCATCTCAGGGTATCGCATTCCCCCGGCATTCCACTCCCGGATCGACGGATTTACTCGACCCAGACCCGCCGTGCCCCTCCCCCGAGCATCTGCCGGATCTGAGCGATCATCGCCTCATCGGGATCGACCAGAAGCTTCGTACGGATTTTGCACGCCTGTCCCTCGATATCGACATGAAAGAAGAGGGGCGAACCGCCTTCCCGGATATTGAACGATTCTTTGAGCATCCTGAGCATGTTTCTATTGGAATCATCAACGCGAATATGGACTTCGCGTGGTCGGGCATCGGCTGCCATAGCATTTTCGACGACCATTTCCACGCGGTCCGTGATAATCTCGACCTGCGCACTCCGTTCCTCGCCGCCCTCCTCGGCCGTCTGCTTGTTGATTCGTTCCCGGTGCTGCGCCTTGCCATGTAGGACGATGACGGCATTGGGAAGAAGGTATTTCCCGAATTCCGCGGTTGTTTTGGGGAAGAGCGTGGCGGACACCGCGCCCGAAGTATCCTCGACGGTGACGAACGACATCGCCTGTCCGGATTTGGTGTAGGAGGTGCGGATATTCGTGACCAGCCCGCCGACCGAGACGGATTGGTTCGGCTGGGTTTCCTTGACATGATCGCAACGCATCGCCCGGTACTTGCGCCGGAGTTCCGCCTCGAACGGTTTGACGGGATGTTCGGTGAGGTAGAGTCCGAGCAGCTCCTTCTCGAACGCCAACCGTTCGCCTCGCGCGAAGTCTGCGATTTCGGGCAGCGATGCGACGGCGCGCACGGCGGCGGCATCTTCGGATGGCGCATCGTCCCAGAGCGAGATCAATCCGGCGGCGGCGTCTTTCGCGCCTCGCGATGCGGCGGCGACGCACTCCTCCAGCACTTCCAGAAGGGCGCGTCGATTGGGGTGAACGGAGGTCAGCGCGCCGGCCTTGATCAGCATTTCGACGACCGTGCGGGAGGTCACTCCCTCGGCGAAGACACGGGTGCAAAAATCCTCCAGGGAGGTGAACCTCCCCCCTTTTTCGCGGGCGGCGAGAATGGCGTCGACCGGCGCCTTGCCGACATTCTTGATCGCCATCAAACCGAATCGGATCCTTCCGTCGCTCTCGACCGAAAAATCCGCCATCGACAGATTGACATCCGGCGGAAGGACCTGAAGGTCCATTCGCCCGCACTCCTCCAGGGTCGTGACGACCTTTTCGGTGTTGTCGATATAGGCTCCGAGCAGCGCGGCCATATATTCGGCGGAATAATTTGCCTTTAAATAGGATGTCTGGAAGGCAAGCATCGAATAGCACGCGGCATGTGCTCCATTAAACGCATAACCTGCAAAAGGCTCTATCTCGCCGAAGATTTCCTCGGCGATTTTATCGGGGATGCCGTTGGACTTTGCGCCTTCCATGAATTTGGAGCGCATTTTGTCCATCTCTTCTTTTTTCTTTTTCCCCATCGCGCGTCGGAGGAGGTCCGCCTGTCCAAGGGAGAAGCCCGCAATGGCCTGTACAATTTTAAGGACTTGATCCTGATATACGATGACTCCATATGTTTCCTTAAGTATAGGTTCCAGGAGCGGATGTGTATACTTAATTTGCTCGGGATCGAATTTGGAGCGGATGTAACGCGGGATGTGGGCGAGGGGGCCGGGGCGGTAGAGGGCGACCATCGCCGCAAGTTCCTTGACGGAGTTGGGTTTGAGGTCGACGATGTACTTTCGCATACCGGCGGATTCCAGCTGGAAGACACCGACGGTTTCGCCACGGCCGAGCATGTCGTAGGCGCGTTTGGCTTTTTTGGCGCGTTCGGGATCGGGATCGCTGGCGAGGAGGGGGATTTTCCAGATGTCGATGTCCTCGTTTTTATGTTGTTTGATGAGTTTGACCGATCGGGAGAGGATGGTCAGGTTGATGAGGCCGAGGAAGTCCATTTTGAGGAGTCCGATGGCTTCGAGGGAGCTGTGCGGGTACTGGGTGGCGACGGAGCCGTCGGCGAGTTTGCGCAGGGGGGTGTATTCGACGAGGGGTCGGTCGGAAATCATGATTCCGGCGGCATGGACGGATTCGTTGCGGGTGACGCCTTCGATGCGGCGGGCGGTATCGATCAGGGTGCGGGCCATCTCGTTGTTTTCGTATTCGGCGCGCAGTTCGGGGTTGCCGGGGTAGTCCTTGTCGGGCCAGCCATGCATGGCCTTGTCGATGGAGAGTCCGAGGGGCATGGCGGGGATCATTTTGGCGATGCGATCGACTTCGGGGAGGGGGAGGGCGAGTGCGCGACCGGCGTCGCGGAGGGCGGCTTTCGCGCCGAGGGTACCGAAGGTGGTGATGTACGAGACTTTATCCGCGCCGTAGAAGTTGGTGACGTGTCGGATGACGTCGGCGCGGCGGGTGTCTTCGAAGTCCATGTCGATATCGGGCATGGAGACGCGTTCGGGGTTGAGGAATCGTTCGAAGGTGAGGTTATATTCGACGGGGTCGAGGTCGGTGATTCCGAGGCAGTAGGAGGCGAGCGATCCGGCGGCGGACCCACGGACGCCGAAGTAGATACCGTTGCCTCGGGCGTACTGGGCGATGTCCCGGACGATGAGGAAGTACTGTGAGAATCCCATCTGTCGGATGACGCCGAGTTCGTATTTGAGTCGGTCCCGGTGGGCGTCGGCATGTTCGGGGAGGCGTTTTTCGAGTCCTTCCCAGCAGAGTTGTTCCATGGAGTCGTCGGCGTTCCTGCCTTCGATCAGACCGACGACGGGCATGGGGGCGCGTCCGGTTTCGATTTCGAGCCGGCACTTTTCATGGATTTCGAGGGTATTTTCGATGGCGTCGGGGGCGATTTTTTCGAACTTTCGGAACATCTCCTCGTAGGGTTTGAGGTAGAACTCCTGGGGTTCGTACTTCATGCGTCGGGGATCGTGGACGGTGGTGCCGGTCTGGATGCAGATGAGGACGTCGTGTGCGTGCGCGTCGTCTTTTTTGGTGTAGTGGGCATCGTTGGTGGCGACGAGTTTGATGTTCATCGCGCGGGCGATGCGGATGATCTTTTCGTTGACATCGTCCTGAACGGACGCGCCGTGTCCCTGAATTTCGAGGTAGAAATCGTCCCCGAAGACCTCGCGGTACCAGGCGGCGACGTTTTTGGCCTGTTCGAGCGAGTCCGGGTGATTCATGATGTTCTGTGCGAGTTCTCCTCCGAGGCAGGCGGAGCAGATGACGAGTCCTTCGTGGTGTCGGGCGAGGAGTTCCTTATCGACGCGGGGTTTGTAGTAGAAGCCTTCGAGCGAGGCGGCGGTGACCAGCTGCATGAGGTTTTTGTAGCCGGTTTCGTTTTTGGCGAGGGCGACGAGGTGGTGGTTGAGTTTTTCGCCGTCGCGGGTGGGGGAGCGGTCCTTTCGTCCTTTGGGAGCGACATACAGTTCCACTCCGGCGATGCCGTTGATGCCGGCTTTTTTGGCGGCCTGCCAGAACTCGAACGCGCCGTACATGACACCGTGGTCGGTGAGGGCGATGGCGGGCATATCGTTATCGACGGCGTACTTGATCATGTCCTTGATCTTGGACGCGCCATCGAGGAGCGAGAACTCGCTGTGGTTATGCAGATGAACGAATGGCGTTGGCATGAAAAACCCCCTCCCGGCCTCCCCCCTGGTAAGGGAGACCCCCTCCCGGCCTCCCCCCTGGTAAGGGGGAGGAGGAGACCCGCTTTCGGTTCAGGTTTTGGTGTTTGTTTGTGTTTGCTGAGAAACGGTGATGCGTACTATATATTGTTGCCTTGCGCATCGTCCGCACAAGATGTTGGGATTATAGCATATAGCAAAGCGAGATCAAAGGGAAACCCCCTCCCGGCCTCCCCCCTGGTAAGGGGGGGTATCCGCCGTGTCCGACGTGCGGGACGAGGCATGGGAGGCGCGGCAACGGGATATAATTCTTCCGGAGGCGATATGACACCGTACGAAGTGGCGACGACATTGGGCGAGCGGAACGGGTTCCGTCTGGAACTGGTCGGGGGTATACCGGTCTGGGAACTGTTTCCGAATGTCAGGCATCAACGGGCGGTGGACCGTATTCGGGCATCGATCCAGCCCGCTTCGAGAAGCGAAACGGTATGCTCCTGCATTCATCTTGCCGATGTTTATGTCCGCTTCCCGGATGGGTCGCTGAAGCGTCCGGATATTTCGATTTTCTGCGGGGAACCGGAGGAGCAGACGACGGCGATCACGATGCTTCCGGAGGCGGTGGTGGAGATTTTGAGCGCGGATTACGAGGCGAAGGATCTGGCAATAGGCGTGCCGTTTTATCTGCGTATGGGCATCAAGGATATTCTGGTCCTGGACCCGGAGACGCTTGCGGTGAGCCATTTCCGACCAGCGCATTCGGTGGCGACGTATACCTCGCCGGTGGCGTTAACCCTGGCTTGCGGCTGTACGGTTACGGTTTAGATGCGACCTGGCTGATGCTTCTCCGGTAGGGAGATATGGCAAATGCCGCCCGATAGGCGGCTTTTGGAATGTTGGCGGACACTGTCCTTTCGTGGAAAGAGACTATCCATGGCGGGCGGTCATGAATTGCAGGATTTGTGTATTCGCCTCGAACGCGTCCGAAGACCGGATGCCATGGCCCTCTTCAATCTCGGGTTCAACGCGCAGGGGTCCGTTTCAATCCTCATCCGGCCCATAGACCGACTGCTCCGTCGGCGATCCCTCAAGGAAGGCTAACGCTTCCCGGATTGCTATCAATCGCTCCCGTGTATCCTCCCCCGCCTGTCGCGCCCGCTCCATCGCTTCCGGGTTATCGATCACCTGTTCCAGCGCCCAGAGTGCCTGGTCGATCCGGTCCAGTTCCGCCTGCTGCTCCGGCGTTAGGTTCGGATTGCGCGGGAACTTTCGCCATGGCTCCGCTGGTTGAGTGGCTTGGCCGTCGGATTCGCTCCCGAATTTTGTCGCCGTATTCACCTCGTCGTTCGCGTTGGATATCATAGTCGGTAACCGTCTGCGCCTTCCTGTGTTTGTTGGCGACCCATTGAGCGGGCAGCACCTCGCACGCTTGCCCATGCCCTGTTTCAATCCTCATCCGGCCCGAAGACCGGATGCCACCCACCGTCACCCGGCGCAGGCACACCCGCAAGGTCGGTTTCAATCCTCATCCGGCCCGAAGACCGGATGCCACTTGCGGCCCTTATCCGTCGCCGCCGTCACGCCCCGGTTTCAATCCTCATCCGGCCCGAAGACCGGATGCCACGACACTACCGATAGATCGGCGTTTTTGGGTAGTTTGTTTCAATCCTCATCCGGCCCGAAGACCGGATGCCATCGGTGCCGGATTTCACATTTCGATACGTCTTGACGCGTTTCAATCCTCATCCGGCCCGAAGACCGGATGCCACGGACTTGTCTGTCCCGTGCGATGCCCGCGCCGCGTTGTTTCAATCCTCATCCGGCCCGAAGACCGGATGCCACCGTCGCCGCCTCCAGTAGCATCGACCCCTGCCGGTTGTTTCAATCCTCATCCGGCCCGAAGACCGGATGCCACCCGGATTATGACGGGATTATAAAATGTTAAACGCTTTTGGGTTTCAATCCTCATCCGGCCCGAAGACCGGATGCCACAGCCGCCAACCCGCCACGACCGATGCGACCGACGAGTTTCAATCCTCATCCGGCCCGAAGACCGGATGCCACGTGTCTCGCGCCCCGGATAGACCTCCAACCGGTCGTTTCAATCCTCATCCGGCCCGAAGACCGGATGCCACGGCACCGTTACCTCGACATCGAGGCGAATCACCCGGAGGTTTCAATCCTCATCCGGCCCGAAGACCGGATGCCACGACCACCCCGCTCGGCGTGACCCAGCGGTTGGCGGCGTTTCAATCCTCATCCGGCCCGAAGACCGGATGCCACTCTACGACGAGGGTATGGCACTCACAAACCGGGCGGGTTTCAAGCCTCATCCGGCCCGAAGACCAGATGCCACGACTCCGGCAACCTCATCTACAACCCGTCGTTCGTCAAGTTTCAATCCTCATCCGGCCCGAAGACCGGATGCCACGATTCGTTTAGAGATATGGAAGGAATAACGCCGGAGGTTTCAATCCTCATCCGGCCCGAAGACCGGATGCCACCCCACCGAACGCGATACCCGGTCGCCGACGACGGGTTTCAATCCTCATCCGGCCCGAAGACCGGATGCCACCCTGCGGCGATGTCAGAGTCCGTCGGCACGGAATGTTTCAATCCTCATCCG
>JANRLW010000075.1:0-96196 GCA_033762295.1 Capsulimonadales bacterium | reverse complement strand
AAGGGCGAGGAGCCGTCGAAACAGGATATCCCCTTGCCGACGGTCGATCTGCCGGTGGCGGCCATCATCCCCGAGGGCTACATCCCCTCCGAACCGCAGCGCATCCTGATGTACAAAAAGCTGTCGGCGGTTCGCGATCGTCTCGACGTTTCGAAACTTCAGGAGGAGTTCGAGGACCGGTTCGGCGATCCGCCCGCGCCGGTATGGAACGCGCTTTCGCTGATCCGTCTCCGTCTCCGCTGCCAGGAGGTCGGTATCGAGAGCATTACGACGGAGAGTCCCCGGATCACGATTCAGTTGAAAAAAGGGGTGAAGCTGCCGCTGCATACGATCAAACCGCTGACGACCGCTTTCAAGGCGCAGAAGCACCATTTCACGACCGAACAGGTGGTGCTGACGATCCAGAGTTCTCAGATTCTGCGGATGACCGAGGAGATGGTCGAGGTGATCGACCGGGCGTTGAAGGAGCCGGCCCCCCCGCCACGCACGGGCGTTCCGGGCCGCGACCGTCGTCCCCTGTCCTCCCGCCGGTAGGTTCTTTTCCGGGTCCGTTTCCCGCGCTCCTCCAACCGGGGCGGCGGTCCGGTACAATGGAAGCATGAAAATCCTGCCCGTTCTTTGCGGTTCGCTGCTCCTCGCCGCCGCCTGTGGTTCCCCGGTCGCCGCCCAGCGACTGGTGTATCAGCAGGGCGACTCGCTCTACTCCGTGGCGGAGGACGGGAAGGACCCGCGGAAGCTGTTTTCGATCGGAGCGGCGTCGGGAACACTCTGGTCGGCCTCGCCCGACGGACGCCGGATCGTCTGGCTGACACGCGCGGCGGCCGGTTCCCCCGAGAGCGCGGTGACCGGACTCGCCGATCGTCCGGCCACCGTTCGTCTCTCCGATCTGACGGGGCGACGGCAGAAGCGACTTTTTTCGACGGACCGACTGAAAGACCGTCAGAACCGCGCCGTCACTCTGGTCGGCGTTCCCCTGTCGTCGGGCGGCGGCACCGGCACGGGCAGCCTGGCCGAATGGGAGCCGGTCTCGCTTTCGTGGAGCGCGGACAGTCGGACGCTCTACGTCTCCTGCTTCTTCCTGCCGAATCCCGCGGCCAAGGCCATGTTTGCCGTCGACGCGGCCACCGGAATCGCGGTGATCGACGGAGACGGACGCTGGAAAAGCATCGCTCCGGTTACCTATGCCGAGGCGCGCGGCGGGTTGATCGTCGGCAGCGGATTCGCGCGTTACCGACCGGAGAGCGGCGGGTCGCCCCTGAACTACTCTCCCCTGGTCGCGGTCAATCTGATCGAGGGGGCGCGGAACGCGCTCTATACGGCCGAATCCGGACTGGCGGAACTTCCTGACTATGCGTTCGCCTCCGCTCCGGCGCTCGCCCCGGAAAATCGGGCAATCGTCTTTACGGCGAACCAGCGCGCCCTGTTCCTGACCGATAAGTTCGGAAAGAGCTACCGCAAACTGTTCGACGGCAATGCGCTCCGGCCCCGCTGGTCCGCCGATGGCAAGGCGGTCCTTTGCCTCCTGCCGCGCCCGTTGACCGGGCAGAAGGCGGTCTTCGACCTCTACCGGATTCCCCTGCCGGACAGCGCCTGGGAAAGCGAGGAGGTCGCTCCCGTTTCTCCGACCACCTTTACCCTGATCGTCCAGGGGGTAGACTGGTTCGACACGGTCGCGGAATAGGGTTCCCTGCCGATCGGCTCAGCGGACCTTGATCGATTTACCGGTGCGCGCCGCTTCGTAGATCATCTCCATATAGCGCATATCCCGCAATCCTTCCTCGCCCGGAGTTCGCGGCGTTTTGTTTTCGCGGACGCACTGCGCCATATGGTCCAGCTGACGGGCGAACTGGCTGCGTTCCCGTATCTGCGGCTCCTCGATCCGCGTTCGATCCCCCTCGCCGGATCGTCCGATTCTCAGGTGATGACGATAGTAGTCGGTCGCCGGATCGAGTTCGAGCCAGCCTTTCGATCCCTGGACGCGGTAGCGTTTGGTGTCCAGCCAGTCGTAGGAGGAGGAGCAGTTGGCGAGGGTTCCCGACGGAAAGCGAAGCGTCCAGTGGACCGTGGCCTCGACTTCCCGGAACCGGGGATCGTCGGGCGATTCCATCTTCGCCAGGATCTCGGTCGGCTCCTCGCCGGTCAGGTATCGGGCGGCATTGAGCGAGTAGATCCCGATATCCACCAGCGAACCGCCTCCGGCCAGTTCCTTGCGGATACGCCACTGATCGGCGGGGTTCGACGGATCGATCTGTCGGCCATGATCGGCGGTGATCGTCCCGATCCGTCCCAGTTCGCCCGATCGGCAGAGCCGAATACACTCCAGGTTGAACGGTTCGTAATGCGCCCGATATCCGATCATCAGGAGACGGTTCGCCGCACGGCCCGCCCGAATCATCGTTTCACCGTCCGAGGAGGAGACGGCGATCGGCTTTTCACAGAGGACGTGCTTCCCGGCCTTGAAGGCGGCCAGGGTGAAATCCCGGTGGGTGGAGTTCGGCGTGATGACGTACACCACCTGGACGGAAGTATTGCGCTGAAGGCGGTCCATCTCCTGGTAACCGTAGATATTCTCCCCGGTGATCCCGTACTGGGCGGCGATCTTCCGGGCCTTGTCCGGCGACCCCGAGATCAGGGCGACGACCCGCGCCTGACGGCAGTCCGAGAACGCGGGCAGTATCTGCCGGGTGGCGTACTGCCCCAGTCCGAGGATGGCGAACCCAACCCGCTGTTCGGGCGGCAGAGCGGGTTCGGGTTCCGGTGTCGGCGGTTCGATCGGTTTGCGGGCGAGATCGGGCGGCTGCGGATCGGCGCCCACAGGTTCGCTCGCCATACCGAGGATACCGGCGGCCAGAATGCCCTGACCCGTGCGGGTCAGCATCTCTCGCCGTCGTAAAATTGCGGAGACAGTCAACGGATTCATTCGAGGGAAGACTTTCCGATATTGCCCGCTGTTGTCAGCGAACTTCGTGGTAGGTTTTGTTCTTCAGGCCGTCGTGGGCATGTTCGGTCCCGGCGGAAACGGGGCCTTCGGGTTCGCGACGCAGGGAATTGGGAGTTTCCTTGCCGACCGCGCCCTTGGCCGGGGTCACTCCGCCGTCGGCGAGCCAGAGAGCGCCCGTCACGTAGGATGCCTCGTCCGAGGCGAGGAAGGCATAGACGTTCGCCATCTCCTCCGGCGTACCCCGCCGTGCCATCGGGGTCGCGTCGATGAGCATTTGCTCCATCTGTGCGTCCATCGGCCCGGTTTCCTTATGGGTCCAGGCAGTGTCGATCGCTCCGGGGCAGACACAGTTGGCGCGAACCCCGTATTTCGCCTGCTCGACGGCCACGCCCATCATGAAGGAGTGGATGAACCCCTTCGTTCCGCCGTAGGGCGAGTTGAGCGCCAGTCCGTTGAACCCGGCTTCCGAACCGGCGGAAACGATACAGCCTCGGGAGGCTTGCAGATGCGGCAGAGCGGCCCGCGTCATCAGAAAGGCCGAACGCAGGTTCATTCGGATCATCAGATCGAAATCCGCCACCGGAAACCTGTCCGTTTCGGCGGTCGTGATGAAGATTCCGGCATTGTTGATCAGGATATCCAGTTTGCCGAACTCACCGACGGTTCGCGCGACGCACTCTTCTGCGTAGCGTTCCTCGCTGACATCGCCTTCGTGTCCGATCGCCGTAAAACCCAGTTCACGCAGTCGGGCGACGACATCGGTCACCGGGTCGGTCGCGAACCCGCAGACGGTCACCTTCGCTCCCTCTCGCGCGAACTTATGGCAGATCGCCTCACCGATTCCGGTCGCGCCTCCGGTCACGATCGCGACCTTCCCTTCCAATCGTCCGTTCATAGGTGGCCCCTTCCTTTCTTCCTCCGCCGTTATCGATCCCGCCGGGCGACGGGTTGCGCGGTGTTGCCGGGTCCGAGCGCGACCGGGCGCGTGTCGGTTTTGACCCGGCCCAGAATATACGGCTTCTTCCGCAGGTCCTTGCCGGCGTTGTATCCCGGCTGCCGGTGCAGTTGGTTCGAAAGGATGTACAGGTAACCGTCCTCGGTCAGGGCGAGAGTGTCCGGCCAGAGGAGACGCTCATCGTGGACGACCGTTTCGAACATTCCGTTCGGGCGGCGGCGGATGATGGCATTCTGCTCCCAGTTGGTGATATAGACGTTGCCCTGGGTATCCTCCTCCAGTCCGTCGGCCACTCCCTTCTCCCCCAGATCGCGCACGGTGGCGGCGACCTCCTCCTCGGGTTTGGCCGGATCGACCAGGGCGTCACAGGAGACGGAAAAAAGCCGTCGGGACGCCAGAGGCGTATAATAGAGCGTTTTGCCATCCGGCGAAAGGGCGATGCCGTCGGAACCGATCTTCAGGTGCTCTCGCCGCTCCGGCGTGGGCATACGGAACAGGGCACGGCCCTCCGGGAACCCCATGAACTTCTCTTCCGGCTTTACCGACGGGTGATCGGCCAGCCGTCGCCAGGCTTTCTGCGCGCCGATATCGAAGACAAGGATACCGGGACGCTGTCCGGAATCGGTGATGTAGATCATCCCCTTCGTGCCTCGCGTCAGGTCGATCCGCAGGTCGTTCAGGTAGGTCCCTTCCGGGGCGACATCGCCGGGAATCCGGAATTTCAACTCCTCGCGACCGGTTTGCAGGTTGTAACAGACGATCTTCGGCGAAAACGGCTGTACCGGCTGCATGTTGACGGTCGAGGTATCCAGAACCCAGAGGCGATCGCGGGAGTCCATACGCAATCCCTGGAGCGATACCAGATTGGTCTGCGGATCGAAGCGGTTCCCCTGCTGGTAGGTTCCCCCCTCGGGAAAGGGTGTTTCCTTGCCGTCCTTGAGTTCTGCCAGAGTGAACGTCAGTGGATCCTCCCATCGGGGGTAGCTGACGAACATTCGCCCGGTTCGCGAGACGGCGATTCCGACGGGCATCGCTTCCTGAAAGGAATGGACGATCCGCAGGTCGGCGTTATCCTTTCGTTCGACGCGCGGCGCGTTCTGGGCCGCGACCGGCAGGGCCAGAAGCCCGCCATAAAGGGCAATAATAGCATTCAGTCTGATTTTTCGCATTCGGGTCGCTTTCCGACGAACGGGTCTCAGGGTTCTCGATCCCGGGGTTATCGATCGCGCCCCTCGACGTGGGAGGGCGGGTAGGTCGCCTCGACGGCGGTAAAGGGTTCGAGGATTTTGTAGAAGTGGGACGCGCCCCGAGCAACGACCCAGGAGTCGCCCGGTTGCAGCAGGACCATCTGTCCTTCGGAGTGCAGTTCGGCGCGGCCTTCGAGAACGAAGCCCACGGTTTCGTAGTCGCGGGTGACCGGCGGGTTCGGCTCTGCGGGCGGGACTTCCTTCCAAAGGCGCATCGCCACGTTCTTTCCGCTCGCCAGATAGATCTGTCCGTCCTGCCCGTGCGGGGAGTGTGCGGACTGCACTTTGATGATGGTGGTATCCCCCATTCGGTCCCTCCTCTGCCCTGCCGGCATTGTCAGGCGCAAGACGGGCATTCCGGGAGAAGGGTTCCGCTTCGCACCCGATTCCCTAACATTGATCAACTAAAAAATGTCAACATAAAGCGTACAGTCAATTTTCTTTCGTTGTAAAAGACAAGTTCCCGTAATTTTACCGATGATTTCCGCAGAGCGATGCCGGATAAAGGGGTGTCAATTCATTGAGAAAGCGGGCCGACGTCCACGAAAGGTCGCCGTTACCGCTCCTATCGCGACTCCAAACGCGACCGAAGAGGTAAACCGTGAATCCTTCCGTTCCGAGCGTCGGTGTTCTCTCCGCTGCCGATGGTTCCACCCCTCCGGAGGAATCGTCGATCCGTTGTTTCCTGTCGCACACCGGCGCGGATGCGGGAATCAGCGACCTGATTTACGACTGGCTGACGGTTCAGGGGGTTTCCGTCTGGTATAGCCGGGAGATGGCGGACCCCGGCGCGCGGATTCGTCCCAAGGTCATGGAAGCTCTGCGCCAGTCGACCTGCCTGATCGCCGTGCTCTCCCGGCGTACCGTTGCCGGTGAGAACACGGGTCAGTGGGTGGGCTTCGAGATCCGTCGTTTCCGGGAGTTCCATCCGGAGGGTCGCATCCTTCCGATTCGGGTCGACGATGTCGATTTGCAGGATGTCGATCCTGCGCTCGGAAACTACGAATACCTCGATTTTCGCCATCTCCGCGACGGACTGAAGGCTCTCTGCCACGCCCTGGAGATTCCGTATTTTCAGGATCTTCTTCGCGCCGACCGCCGCCGGGGCGAACGGCGCGTTCGGAAGGATCAGCGCAACACGGAGGACCTGTTCTACAATCCCAGAGATCCGGACGGTCGCTGTATCGGCCTTCGACTGCGCGTCGGCTTCCGGCAGGCCTACTACACCTGGGGATACAGCGCGCCGGACGCCACGATGGAGATGCTCGAGCCCATCCATATGGCCCGCCAATTCCATTTCATGGAGGAGCGGAAGAAACTGGTCTCCTACCTTTCCCGTGAGATCGTCCGCTATACGTTCGTCGATCGGGCCACTGGGGAGGAGAAACGGACCGAACGGGAGGCGATCGATATCCTGCAGGAGGCGGTTCACTACATGATCTGCCGGGTGCGGGATCGGTACGCCGAGGTCGGCACCGAGTATCCGCTTCCCGAGGCGCGGACGATCAATTTCCTGGAGGGTATCGCCCGGCGCATCTGGGATCAGTACCGGGTCACGCCGAAGGATCGGCGTCAGGGCGAACGTCGGAGTCAGGGCGAAGGTCAGCCTCAGAGCGAAGACCGGGACACCGAGGGCAGCCCGAACCGTTTCGCGACATCGCCGACCCGCTAACGATATCATCACGATCGACGCCATCCGGGGCGCTCCCTTCGTCGGGGAAAACGGGACACGGGGTACAATGTCGGTGCCTATGTCCCATATCCGTTTCACCCTGGGCCTGATCCAGATGCGCATGGTCGCCGAGAAACAGGCCAACGTCGCTCATGCCTGTGACCTTCTGCGGGACGCCGCCGCGCGAGGGGTACAGGTCGCCTGTCTGCCGGAACTGTTCGCCTCGCCCTACTTCTGTCAGACGGAGGACCCCGCCCTTTTCGATCTGGCCGAGTCCGTTCCGGGGCCGACGACCGATGCTCTGGCGGATACCGCCCGCGCCACGAACATGGTCATCATCGGCTCGGTGTTCGAACGACGGGCGGTCGGGGTCTACCACAATACGGCGGTCGTGCTCGATCGGGACGGAACCCTGACCGGTATCTACCGCAAAATGCATATCCCCGACGATCCCCTGTACTACGAAAAGTACTACTTCACTCCGGGCGACCTCGGCTTTCAGGCGTTCGACACCGCGTACGGCAGTATCGGGACGCTGGTCTGCTGGGACCAGTGGTATCCGGAATCGGCGCGTTTGACCGCCATGCAGGGGGCGCACGTGCTCTGTTACCCGACCGCGATCGGCTGGCATCCCGCCGAGAAGGCCGAATACGGACCGGCTCAGACCGATGCCTGGGAGACCGTTCAGCGTTCCCATGCGATCGCCAACGGCGTCTATGTGGCCGCCTGCAACCGGATCGGTCATGAAGGCGACCCGAACGGCGGACTGGAGTTCTGGGGCGGTTCGTTCATCGTCGACCCGTTCGGACGGGTTCTCGCCCGCGCCTCGACCGACCGGGAGGAGATTCTGACCGCCGTGTGCGATACCGCCCTGATGGAATCGACCCGCCGCGGATGGCCCTTCTTCCGGGACCGGCGGATCGACGCCTACGGCGATCTCACCCGGCGGTTCGGACGGTGACGGAGATCGACGCGTGAGCGATTTTGCCCTGCGAATGCCCGCCGAATGGGAGCCGCATGAAGCGATCTGGCTCGCCTGGCCGCACCATCGCGAGGACTGGCCCGACCGCTTCGAACCTATCCCCTGGGTCTTCGTCGAGATGATCCGTCTGATGACGACGTGCGTGCGCGTCCGTCTGGTCGTGCGCAACGTCCGCGAACGGGCGAAGGCGGTCCGCGCCCTGGAGCGGAGCGGGGTCGACCCGTTCCGGGTCGACCTGTTTCCGCTTCCGACCGAACGGGTCTGGTTGCGCGACTCCGGGCCGATCTTCGTTTATCGTGGCGCGGAGCGCGTCCTTCTCGACTGGCGGTTCAACGCCTGGGCGAAGTATGAGGACTGGCGACAGGATAACCGGTTGCCATACCGGATTTCGCGCCTGCTGGATCTGCCCCGTCTGCAGCCACACCGGGAGGTGGCGGGGGAGACCCGGTGGACGGTGCTGGAGGGCGGATCGATCGATGTGAACGGTCAGGGCACGCTTCTGACCACCGAGGAATGCCTTCTGAGCGACGTCCAGTGCCGGAACCCCGGATTCACTCGCGCGGATTACGAGGCGACCTTCGCGGAATACTTCGGCGTGTCGAACGTGATCTGGCTGGGGAAAGGGATTGCGGGCGACGATACCCACGGGCATGTGGATGACCTGGCCCGGTTCGTCAACCCGACCACGGTCGTTCTCGTCACCGAGACGGACCCGCAGGACGACAACTATGCCGCCCTCCGCGACAACCGGAACCGTCTGCTCGCGGCGCGGGATCAGGCGGGTCACCCCCTGACCGTCGTCGAACTGCCGATGCCGGGGCCGGTCGTCTTCGACGGACAACGGCTGCCGGCCAGTTACGCGAACTTTTTGATCACGAACCGCCTCGTGCTGGTGCCGACGTTCAACGATCCCAACGACCGGATCGCGCTGAACATCCTGAGCGACTGTTTCCCCGATCGTTCGGTCGTCGGTATCCACTGCGGCGAACTCATCTGGGGACTGGGCGCGATCCACTGCGCCAGTCAGCAGGAGATCGCTCTCGTCCCCTCCCCGACCGACTCCGACGGAAGCGACGGCTAACGCACCGCTTCCTCGTCGGAGGACACCGGCGGTTTCGTCGGGCGGGGCTTGTTGGGGTCGCCCTTCAGTTCGATTCTGGTATGCTTGATCTTTGCCAGGTCCGCCTCGCCGAGTCCGGCTTTGGCCGCCAGCAGAACATGTTCCGGTTGACGGTGATTGAACTGCTCGAACCCCGGATTCTTCGCCTTGATGCCGGTTTCGGCCAGTCGGGGCAGTCCGGCCTCGACCCGTTTCCGGTCCAGAATCTCCCATCCGATCCGGTCCATGGCGACGGGATCGGTCGCGAAGAACAGCGAACGGTACTCCCAGGTTTTGAAGTGCAGGTTCCATGCTCCGGGACCGCCGTCATAGGTGCCGATCAGTCCGTCGCCGATATGGAGGACGACTTTCTGACGGATCTTCGGCAGGGCGACGATGGCGGGGATGAAGGTCGCGCACCAGTTGTTATCGGCGTTGATATGGGTCCGGCAGACGTTATTGACGAAGCCATGCGACATATTTTTCAGCGCCATGGTGACCCCGGCGGAGGCATGGTCCTTGAGGGCGGCGACATTGATCACCTTGGTCACCTGTTTGCTGACCACCACATTGAGGTGCGAACGTCGATGCACCGGGTTTCCGGCGTCCGCGCCGGTCATGATACGGGGGAACTCGACATAGGTCTCGGGATCGTACCCGTCGGTATCGACCTGCATGGTATTGGCGTCGTGGGAGACGAACGCGAACCGCGCGCCGGGCGGGATGATCTTATCGAAACCGTTGCCGAACAGTTCGACCTCGTACCGTTCGTACATCACGATATCCTCATTGCGGACGCCGGCCAGGGATAATCCGCGGAAAACCTCTTTCAGGGTTTCGTGCTGACTGATGGATCTGGGTTGTCCGACGCCGCTGCCCTTGACGGCCACCACATCGCCCGGCTTGAAGAAGCGTTTCCAGGCGGCGGTTTCGTCCTTCGCGCCGGTCAGTTCGCACATTCCGCGCCGCATCATGGTGCGCACGGCGTCGGCATCGATCTTTCCATCGAAGACGGAGTCGGGATGAAAGACTTCGACGACCCGCCCGCGGTACGGTCCGGGGAGGCCGTAAGGGGTTTTCGCGGGGTCCGCGGCCGCGCCGGCGTAGCGTGTCATCGCCAGGGCGGTGGCCCCGAGCAACAGGTTCCGCCGTGTCATTCCCATGCCGTCCGGCAGATCGTTCTCCGACATCGTTTTCCCCTCCGCCACCGTTCCGGCGATGCCGCCGGGTTGTTCGCTCCATTATACGCGTTTTAGCGGGAATTCGTCGACCGGCGGAGACGAAACGTCATCGGACGCGTCCTGCGGCGGGAGCGGTCGGTGTCACCTGGGGCAGTTCCTTCAGCGCGCGGTCGATCCGTTCCCGCCATTGATTTTGAATGTCGCGCCGTACGCCGTGTTTGGTTTCCTCGTCGTACCGCCGCTGAGTCCGTTCCAGGTCCTTTATCTCGTCATGGTAGCGGGTTTGCAGTTTCTTTTTCAGATCGCGGTAGGCTTCCTCCGGCGAGCGACCGGCACCGGTCGGCATCTCCTCGGGCTTCCAGCGCCGCAGCTGACGCAGTTTCAGTTCGGCCAGGTCGAAATGCCCCTGTTCATGATCGAGGAGCAGTTCGCTGCGAGCGCCGACCGAGGAGCGACGCCAGGAACGCTGCCGGTCAAACCCGCCGTTGAAAGTCAGTTCGGTCACGGTGGCGACGTAGGAATCGTTGCGCCCCTCCACCCGGCTTTTGAACCCGAACGACGTATAGATATGGGACTGGGCGGACATGCCGGGTGTCCGGTCATCCACCCGGAAATCGTCCCAGGTCAGTTGGCGGTACGTTATCCGGGTGGCGTTTTCCCCGCTTGCCGGCGGATCGTCGGCGCGAACCGGAGAAGCGAACGCGGAAAAGCCCAGCAGGCAGATCGACGAGAAAGCGGAGAGGAGTTTGCGTTTCATGGCCACTTACCTTTACGCGAAAATGGAAAAAAAAAGTCCCGGTAAGAACGGCGAACCGTTCTCACCGGGCAAGGATGGTGTTTCTCGTGCGATTACCCATATTCGCAACTAACATGCCCGTGCCGGAACTACGTGCCTGAAATCTTTGATATCGGACAAAACCCGTAACTTTTCGAGCCTTTTCCGACGGATTTTTCAAACTTCGGTTGTGTCAGGCGTTCAGCCGTTCGAAAGCGGTGACCTGTTCCTCCATGATTTTGAGTGCGCCCTCCCAGAACGTTCGATCGGCGAGATCGATGCCGAGGGGGGCGACCAGCGCCGTCGGCGAGAGCGATCCGCCCGCCCGGAGCATCTCCAGGTATTTGGGCGCGAAGGCATCGCCGTCCTCGCGGTATTTGCGATAGAGCGCCAGCGCCAGCATCAAGCCGAAGGTATAGGCGTAGACGTAGAACGGCGTGGCGATAAAGTGAGAGATGTACATCCACCAGTTTCCATGCCCTTCCTCGAAGGTCACGGAGTCGCCGAACATCCGGTGGCTCCCTTCCTGCCAGAGCTGATTCAGTCGGGCCAGCGACAGTTCGCCGCTGCGTCGCTCACGGTGAACGCTCTGTTCGAAGCGGTAGAGCATCGTCTGTCGGAACGTGGTTGCGAACTGCTGTTCGATCTGCTCGGCATACGCGGCGCGCCGTCCCTCCTCGCTCGCGCCTTCGAGCATCCGATCGAATACCAGTTGTTCGGCGAAGGTGGAGGCCACCTCGGCCATCGGCAGCGTCCCCTGGAAATTGATGAACGTTCGCTCTCTCGAAAGGTAGGCATGGATGCCATGGCCGAGTTCATGGGCCAGCGTTCGGACATCCCCCGGCCGCCCCAGATAGTTCAGGAAAATGACCGGATGATGATCGGGAGTGATGTAGGAGCAGAAGGCGCCGCCCTGTTTTCCCGGCAGGACCGGAGCATCGATCCAGGCGTTATCGAAGAATGCGCGGGCGGCGTCCCGGTAGGCCGGATGAAACCGTCCGAACGCGTCCGAAATCAGTTCGCGGGCTTCCTCGAAGGCGATGGTCCGTTCTTCGGTCAGCAGCGGGGCATACCGGTCGTACTGGTAGAGGGTTTCCACCCCGAGCAGACGTTTCTTGACGGCGTAATAGCGTGCGACGAGCGGGTAGCCGCTTTCGGCGACGGTGGTCACCGCCTCGACAATCTCCTCGGTCAGTTCGTTATCCAGATGACGGGCCTGTTCGGGGTAGGCGTAACCGCGCAAACGATCCTCGGTCGCCTTGTCCTGCACCAGCGTATTGAAAATGAAGGCGTAGGTTCGTCCCTGCTCCGAAAGTCCGTCGGTCAGGGCATCGGAGGCCGCTTTGCGGGTTGGACGGTCGGCGTCCGACATCAGGTGGATGGTTTCGGAGAGGGTCAGCGGCTTTTCCCGTCCGGCCACGGAAAATCGAAGCGCGGCGGAGATCTCATCGTGCAGCCGCACGAACGCGCGGCGGCCGGTGTCGGCGAACTCGGCGCGAATGCGTTCCTCCGGTTCGGTCAGCCGGTACGGGGCGAAGGCCCGCACGGTCTCGAGGAAATGTCGATACCCGGCGAGTTCGGGCGCGGCGATCCGCGCCTCCAGGGTTTCCGGCGGCAGGGCGCGGAGTTCGACATCGAAAAAGAGCAGGGGCACCGATGCGGCGGTCGCCAGTTCGCGCACCTTCTGCAGCAGAGCGCCGTTTTCCGGCGCGGTATCGGCGGCGAACCGCAGGCGGGAATAGGACGCCGTTCGGGTCAGGTCCTGATCCATTCGTTCATACTCGACCATCGCCTCGGCCAGTTCGGCGGGGGTCAGTTCGGCGATCCGACCTTTGTAGCGTCCGGAAAACCTCTCCGCTTCCTCTTTGAGAGCGGTCAGGCGGGCGAACATCCGGGGGTCGTCCGGTCCCGTGAACAGATCGGAAAGATTCCAGCGCGGCAGACTCGCGGAAGGGGGCAGCGTTTCCAAACCTTTGCTCCTGATAAAGACGAATAACGATGACATAGACGACTTTACCAGGCCGGAATGGTTCCCGAATTGACCGGCAAGCGACTGGAAAAGCGGGAATTGAGGCGCAGGGACCGCTTTCGTCTACGGTTTTCGCGATTCTTGACATTCGTGTCGCGAACGGGGTACGATGGTTTCGCTTTTCCGGTGGTTCGGTGCGTGTCCCGGAATCGCCCCGAATCAGAGAGCCGATGTCAGTTCAGTCCCATTCTTCTCGTGTTGCGGATAATACGGTGCGTCTTTCGGGCGCGCTGATCGGTCTGGGTGTCTTTTTCGTCGGCGTCGGCCTGCTTTTCGGGGTCTATCGTCTGGCGCAGACGCTTTTCGAAACCCCGGCGCCTCCGCTCCGCTTCTCCGTGACGTCGCCCGCCGCTCCCTCCCCCACCCCTTCGCCGACCGCCCCTGCCGCTCGTCCGACAGGCGTCCCGTCTCCGCTTCCGTCGGCGACTCCTTCCGCCACTCCCTCGGCCACCTCCGATGCGATCTCTCAGGTCTCGAACTCCCTGCTCGGTTTCGCGCGGCAGTGGCTGCTCCTCCTGCTCATGTGCATCGCCGGTTCCTTTATCGCGTCCCGGGGGATCGAACTGTTTTTCCGGGCCTGCGCGGCGATGACGGCAGGCCGACCGACCCCGTCGCCCGCTCCCTCGGAAAACGAAAAGGCCCCGGAATGAGCGAGACGTTCGAACTGCGCGAGGAGTTTATCACTCTGGGCCAGTTGTTGAAGTTCTTAGGGCAGATTCAAACGGGGGGCGAGGCCCGGACGTTCCTGGCGGAGATCCGGGTGCGAGTCAACGGCGAACGTGAGGCGCGGCGCGGTCGGAAGCTCTACGCGGGCGACGTGGTGGAGATTCCGGGCGAATCGGTGGTTACCATCGCCGCGCCGTCGGGACCGGCGACCGCGGCTTCGACCTCCTGATCGCTGAACAGATGGCGTGAAGCGGCGTCCGGCGGACCGACGGCCGCCAGCAGGGCCACCCGACGGGGGCCGAAGCCCCGTACCGACCGAAGGCGTCCGTCCCGCGCCGCGGCGACCAGTTCCGCAGCGGTCGAAACCCCGAGAACCCGATGCAGGTGATCCGCCGTTCGCGGACCGATCCCGGGCAGGGTCATCAGTTCCTGACGATGGGTCGGCAGGGTCCCGAGGAGTTCCCGGTACTGCGCCAGTTCACCGACCGTCGCCATCTCCCGGATCTTCCGCTGCAGACGTTTGCCGATATGCTGCCATCGTCGGAACGGTACGTTCTTTTGCTCCGCAAGCACTGCCGTTGCCTCGGTCGGGTAGCCCATCAACGCCCGCGCGCCCCGCTCGTACGCCGCCGTTCGCCAGGGATTGACATTGCCCTCCTCACGCAACACCGTCGCGATATTGAAAAGGATCGCCGCCATTTCCCGATTGGACAGCCCGTCGAACGCGCGATCATCGCTCGACTTCGCGATCTCCTTTTTCATACTTTTCCCTTTCAAAAATACACAATATTATATCATACTTTTGTTTGCCACGGAGGAAAACAAAAACCCCGGACGGAAAGTCCGGGGTTTCTTTTCGCGGGCCGGAAGCGGGCTATCCGAGGAGAATATCCTCGCGCCCGTCCTCGACCCAGACCAGACGGACATCGCGCAGTTCGGGCGTCACCACGATACGCAGGCTTTTCACGCCGCTCGCCTCCAATCCGATCCCGTCGTTCTCAGTTCCGAAACGCAGGAAAAGGCCCTCGAACGACCCCTCCTCCGCGCAGGTCACGGAGACCCGGCGATTTTCGGCGATCAGTTCGACCGTTCCGGGAAACAGCGACAGGCTCTTGTTGGTTCGCCCGCCGTCGCCGCCGGACTCAAAATAGGACAGGATTCCGGTCAGAGTGCCGTCGTCCCGTTCTCCGGGCGCGACGATCTCGACGCTCAGGCTCTCGACCTGTCCGGAGAGAAGCGGCTGTCCGTTGACGAAGACGTCCAGGCTTCCCGCGCCCTTTCCGTGAACGAAAACATGGGTCAGAGTCCCCGTGATTTGAGCGACCCGGGCGGTCTGCGGTCTGCCCCCGTCGTCGCCCGGCGGCGGTGTCGCGCTGGTTTTGGGCCCACCAAACATCGGTCTGCCTCCTGATGGTTCTAAATAATGTTATGGGTAATCACTTCGTCACGGCGGAAGAAGTGACTCTTGTAGACGGTGACATACGCGGAAACGACGTCATCCACGGCATTGATATCGACATAGAGGTCGATCACGCGGTCCGTGATATTCTCACCGTTCATGAAAACGCGCGTATGATCCAGGTAAACGGCCGGATGGTAGTTTTCCAGGATGAGTTCGTACCCGGGAAACTGCATCATCAGTCGTCCGGGGAGCACGTCCCAGGGCGAATAGGGGTCCTCGGCGGGGCGGACGATTGCGGTCAGGTCCGCCCCCTCGAAGATGCCGCCGCGAATCGGATCGCCCCACTCGTCGCGCCCCGCCCGCAGATCGACGAACAACTGCGCGGTGTTCACTTCCATTCCCCGGTTGAACAGGGTCGTCGTCTCCCAGCTTCCGCCGGTACGAAAAATCAGTTCGTTCATCTTCCGGCCTCCCTTCTAACGTCGCCGTCCGCCGCCGAAGCTGCCGGAAGACCGACCGAACGAAGAACTCCCGGAAGACCGACCGAACGACGACGAACTACCCGACGAGCGTCCGAACGAGGATGAGCCGCCACCGAACGAGCTACCGGAAGACCGGCCGAACGACGAACCGCCGGAGAAACCGGAGGAGCCGCTGCCAAAGGAGCCGCGGGATCGGGAGGTCGTGCCGAATCCGGACGAGGAGCCGCCGAACGAACCGGAGGAGGGTCGGCTGCCAAAGGACGAGGAACCGCTACCGAACGAGGAGCCGCCCGACGATCGACCGAACGACGACGAACCGCCGGAACCGAAGAAGCCCGTGCCGGGTCGATTCGACGCCGTCCCGAAGTTGTTGCGGCTGCCACCGAACGAGCCGGTCGAACCCGACGAACGCCCGAACGAGGACCCGCCGGAACGACCTGTGGAGCCGAAGGAGCCGGTGGAACGACCCGTGGAGCCGAACGACGTCCTTCCGAACGAGCCGGTGCCCGGCGAGCGGCGATTAACGCTGGCGTAGTTGTAGCTCGACCGATTGTTCCAGCCGATCCGTCCGGCGGAATTGTACGTGTAGTAGTTCCGGTAGGAGTCCCAGCCGTAATACGGTCGTCCGCCGATGTTGAAGTTCAGGCCGATCATCGGCGTGAAGGCGAAACCGGGTCGCCACGGGTTATAGCCCCAGTAGCCGCCATAGTAGGTCATTCCGGGGTACCATCCCATGGCCAGATAATCGCCCCACGTGGGCGCCAGTCCGATATAGACCGGACGGGTATAGGAATAGTTGTTTGAAAACGGATACCACCGGGCGTTCTGCGCCGCCGCATTCTCCAGGAAGCCGCCGTTCGGCACATACAGCGTGGGCGCGGCGCCCTCATTGACAAAATACATCCCGCCGTTATTCGACCTGCCGAACTTCATGACGTACATGTTCTGGTTGACGAACGGCACCACGATCGTTTCGCCGGAGGCGGCATACATCTGGTAGCCCCCCTGATCGAAGATGGCGCGATTGATCGGCACCTGCTGGCCCTGCGGAACATCCTGCCAGTTGAACACGCCGGCGCTACCCGGCGCGGGCGCCTGCTGAACCGGCGGCTGCGGAACGGGCGGCGCCATCGTGACCGGTTGCGGTCGCGAACACCCGGCGACCGAGACCGCGAAGGCGATCAGCCCCAAGGATACGATCGGCTTAGTCATATGTTTTCCTTTAATATTCGAAGTTGCTGCGATGCGATTCAAACCACTGAATTCCTGTCTGCGTAACATCCCATTTCATCGGACACGTCAGCGGACGACGGGGTTGCGTTCCTCACCCGCATTCCTCTACGTCGCTTCCCGCCCGAACGTTTCCCGGTGGCTTTCGCGAAGGAGGTACGGCGTTCAGTATACCTTCCTCTCCCCCGGGAGCGGATTGCGGGCAGGAGATGCCGGCTCCGAAAAGGAGCTCTTCAGTAAAAATTCCTCCGTTCGTACTTGTTTAATGCAACTAAGCAAGTCATAATGGGTTATGCTTCTTCGCCTTCTCGAGGCGGCGCCCGGAGCGATGCTGCTTCTCGTTTTCCTGATGCCGTCGGTGTCCGCCCGACAGGAAACACCGGTTTTCGGTCGCGATGTCGCGCCTATTCTGAAATCGGCGTGCGTGTCCTGTCATGCCCCCGGTCGAGTCGGTCCGTTTCCTCTGCTCACCTACGGCGATGCCTACCGACGGGCGCGGCAACTGGTTCAGGTCACGCAGAGCGGTTATATGCCGCCCTGGCAGGCGGCGACCCCCGGTTTCTGCGGGGAGCGTCATCTCAGCGCAACGGACCGCGATACGATCAAACGCTGGGCGGACGCCGGCGCTCCGGAAGGAGAACGGATAGCCCCTCTGTCGGCGGGGCCGTCGTCGCCCTGGCCGCTCGGGACGCCGGATCGGGTTCTGACGATGGCCCGTCCCTACGTCGTTCCGCCGAATACTCTCGAAGCCACCCGCTGTTTCGTGCTGCCCGCCCTCGGGAAAGCGGCTCGTCTGCGCGCTATCGCCTTCCGTCCGTCCAATCCCGCCGCGATCCGCTATGTCTCTCTCTACGCCGACCCCACCGGACAGGGACGTCGTCAGGAGACGCTTTCCGGCGCGGTCGGGTACTTCGGCTTTACCGCCGGACTGTCTCCCTCCCCGGCGGGCACCCTTGCCGACTGGTCGCCCGGAGGGGTCACCATGGCGTTGCCGCCCGGCTTCGCCTACCGGCTTACCCCGAAGACCGATCTTATTCTCCAGGTACGATTTCACCCGACCGGCAAGGCGGAGAGCGAACGGATGCAGGTCGGCCTGTACTTTTCGAAGGACCCGTCGCCGCTGGAACCGGTCATACTGCGGCTCGGTAAGGCTCCCCTGTATCTGCCCCGTCAATCAACCGCCGTTCTCACCGACTCCTTCACCCTTCCGACGGCGGTTCGCCTGATGGAGATTGTGCCGAACGCGCACTTTGTCGCACGAACCGTGACCGTGACCGCCGCCCTTCCCGACGGCAAGACGCTCTCGCTGCTGGACATCCCGGACTGGGACGCCAACTGGAAGCAGGCGTACCGTCTTCCGTCGCCGCTGTCCCTTCCCGCCGGAACGCGCCTCTCGCTTCGGATTACCTTCAATAATACGGAGGAGAACCCGCGCAACCCCTGGACGCCGTCCCACCGTGTGGTCCCCGGACTGGAGTTCATGGAGGAGATGAGTAGTGTCTGGCTTCGCCTTCTACCCACGACGCCCGCCGCTCGGGCCATTCTGACGCGGAGTCTCCCGTCCGCGCGTCACCAGCCGATAATCGATATTGACGAACGAGAACCGGACGGTCCGAAACCCGCCCCCCGTCCGGGGCCGCCCGTCTCCGACCCGCCTGCCAAAGGAAGATAGACGAAAATGCGCATAAGTCAAAGACAGACGACACTTAACCTGGTCGCTTTCGCCCTGGTCGGTATGGCCACGGGGGCGGGAGCGCAGACCGCGAACCCCGGAGCGGAGGTTCGCCGCGAATCGATTCAACCGGCGGCGACCGGTACGGTGGTGCCGCTCAGCCGCCTCTCCGTCGTCACCCAGCACAACGATAACGCCCGTACCGGCGCGAACCTCCGGGAAACCGTTCTGAACACCGGGAATGTCCGTCCCCCCGCAGGCGGTGGCGAGGGATTCGGCAAGCTGTTCAGCCGGAAGGTCGACGGTCAGTTGTACGCACAGCCGCTCTACGTTTCCGGAGTGACGATCAAGGGCGTCAAACGTAACGTGATCTTTCTGGCGACGATGCATAACAGCGTCTATGCCTTCGATGCCGACGATCCCAATGCCGGCGAACCGCTCTGGTATACGCCGTTTCTGAACGAAAGCAAGGGGATCAAAGCCTGTCCGATCTGGGAGGTCGGCGGCTGGGACACCAATATCTGGCCCGAAGTGGGCATCATCAGCACGCCGGTCATCGATGTCGCCAACAACTTCCTTATCTGCGTCACGAAGACGAAGGAGGAGACGCCAAATGGCGTGCGCTATCCGAGCCGTCTCCGCAAACTGGATCTCCGGACCGGCAAGGAACTGCCGGGCAGCGGCATCGAGTTCGCGGCCACCGTGCCCGGAACCGGGGACGGAGCGAATCCGAACGGCACCCTCTCCTTCGATCCGCCCCGCCATATGAATCGTCCGAGCCTGCTGATGATGGACAGCGTCGTTTACACGGCCTTCGGCGCGCACTCGGACATCACCCCCTACCATGGCTGGGTCTTCGCGCATGACGCCAAATTTATGCGCCCGATGGCGGTCTGGTGCTCCACGCCGAACGGCAAAACCGACCCGTCGGGCTATCCGATCGGCGGCGGCGGCATCTGGCAGTCCGGGCAGGGACTGACCGCCGATGCTTCGGGCAACATCTATCTGGAGACCGGGAACGGCAGTTTCAGCGCGAACACCGGGGGCGTCGATTACGGTGACAGCTTCGTCAAGATCAAACTGAACCGCCTGGTTCGCCCGATGCGGTTCGACGTCATCGACTATTTCACTCCGTTCGATCAGGACTGGCTGAACCGGGTGGACGCCGACCTGGGCGTTTCCGGTCCGATGCTCGTCCCCGGCACCTCCCTTCTGGTCGGCGGCGGCAAAGCCGGCAAGCTGTACCTGCTCGATCAGAAGAAGATGGGCAGGTTCAATCCGAACGGGGACACGCAGATTCCGCAGTGGCTCTGGACCTTCCCGGCCCACCTGCACGGGTCGCCGGTCTTCTGGGAAAGTCCGGTCGGCCCGCTGGTCTATGCGTGGAGCGAGAACGATAAGCTGAAAGCCTTCAAACTGGACAGGACCGCCCGTCAGCTCCAAACGACCCCGGTGGCGACCAGTGAGATGTACGTTCCGTGGGGCATGCCGGGCGGCATCCTTTCGCTGTCCGCGAACGGCGGCAAGGCCGGAACGGGCGTCCTCTGGGCGGCGCACCCGTACGACGACGACGCCGTTCACAAGATCGTTCCCGGCATTCTGCGCGCCTTCGATGCGGTCACTTTGAAGGAGTTGTGGAACAGCAAGATGGTCCCGGAACGGGATGATATCGGTCTTTTCGCCAAGTTTACCCCGCCGACGGTCGTCAACGGCAAGGTATACATGGCCAGTTTCTCCGGCGAACTCCATGTCTACGGAATCGGGAAGTGGGCCGCCGCGCCGACGATCGACCCTCCGAGCGGCGAGTATCCCCGGGTTCCGAACCGGCCGCTGGTCGTCCGGATCACCAACAACGCTTCCGGCGCGACCGTTCGCTACACTCTGGACGGTTCCGATCCCACCCCGGCCTCACGCGCCTACACCGGTCCGTTCTCGCTGACGCAGAGCGCGGTCGTCAAGGCGCGGGCGTTTGCCACGAACGCTCAGCCGAGCGCGATCGCAACCGCTCGTTACCTGATCGACAACGGGCCCGGTCAGGGTGACGGTCTGAACGGGAGCTATTTCAACCGGATCGATCTGACCGGAACGCCCGTCGTCCGCAAGGACGGCGTCATCGACTTCCCGAACTGGGGCGGCATCCAGCCGGTCGCCGGCGTCGGTCCGTTCGACTTCTCCGTGCGCTGGACCGGCAAGATTCAGCCGCGCGCCAGTGGCAACTATGTCTTCAGCACCAACTCGGATGACGGCGTTCGGCTGATCATCGACGGCAAGACGGTGATCGACAACTGGACATACCATGCTCCGACCGTCGACAACGGCACCATCTTCCTGGAGGAGGGCAAGCTGTACGATATCCGGCTGGACTTCTTCCAGGGCGGGGGCGGCGCGGTCATCCAGCTGTTCTGGTCCTCGGAATTCATCGGCCGCCAGATCGTCCCGCAAAGCCAGCTCCATTCCGGCAACTGATCCGGCGACCTCGGCTCGCTTCCCCTCTCCCGTTTTGGGAGAGGGGCCTGAAAACCTATGAAACGACTGAATCCGACCCTCCTGACCGTTCTTGCCGTTGCGTTCACGGTTCCGGCCGTAGCGCAACAGACGCCGTCCACGGTGACGGGCGACGCCCCGACCGTTTCGAGCGTAGCCCCGGTCAAAGACCTGTTCGGTAAGACGGCGGACGTCCATCGCTTCTCCGGGCGGACAGCCACCGTCCTGCTGTTCATCCTGCGGGACTGCCCGATCGCCAATGCCTACGCGCCGGAGTTCGATCGGATCGTCAACGACTTCTCACGGAAAAAGGTCACGTTCTACCTGGTTTACGCCGACTCCGATATCCCGACGGCGGAACTGCGTCGGCACTACCGGGAGTACGGTTACCATTGCTCCGCACTGTCGGACTCGCAGCGAACGCTGGCCAGGCGCTGGAAGGCTCAGCGGACGCCTGAGGCGGTGGTGATCGACCGTGCGGGAAAGGTGGTGTATCAGGGACGGATCGACGATCGCTACGTCGATTTCGGCAAGGCGCGGCATCTGCCCTCCCGGCGGGACCTGCGGCTGGTGCTGGACGCCCTGACGGAGAACCGCCCGGTCGCTCCCACTACCACCTCCGTCATCGGATGCTCCATCCCCGACTGAGGGATCAGAACTGGATTTTGTGGCGGCGCATCGAGATGGAGAGCAACAGGCCGATGGCGCAGAGATTCGCCCAGACCGCCGAGCCGCCGAAACTCACCAGGGGCAGAGGAACGCCGACGACCGGCATGATTCCGGTCGTCATGCCGATGTTCACCAGGATATGGAACGTAAAGAGCGTCACAACGCCCCCGGCGATCAACCGGCCTAAAGGGTCTTCCGAATCGGCCATGATCGCCAGACCGCGCCAGAGGAACAGGGCATAGACCGTCAGCAATACGCAGGCACCGACAAACCCCGCCTCCTCCCCCAATGCCGTGAAGACAAAATCGGTATGGTTCTCCGGGATGAACCCGCCGTTGGTCTGAACCCCTTTTCCGAAACCCTGACCGGTGACCTGACCGCCGCCGATCGCTCTCATGCTGTGCAGGACATGATAACCGTCGCCCCGCGGATCGTGCATCGGGTTCAGCAGCGTGATGACCCGGTCCTTCTGATAGTCCTTGACCAGTCCCGTTTGCCAGCCGATTCCGAACAGCGCCAGACCCGCCACCGCGAGGCCGATCATATGACGCCAGTCCGCCCCCGCCAGAAACACGATTCCGGCCCAGATCACCACCACCACCAGTCCGGTCCCGAGGTCCGGCTGCCACATGATCAGTCCGACCGGTAACGCGATATGCGCCAGCGTTCGGAGCAGATACGGAAACTCCCGGATTCGTGTCCCGATCCGCACGACGTAAACGGAAAGGGTCAGGATAATCACGATCTTCACGAACTCGGACGGCTGGAGTTTGACATCCATTCCGGGGATCGGTAGCGGAATCCAGCGGGCGGCGCCGTTGATCTTGGGAACGAACAGCTTTACCACGAGCAGCAGCAGGACATTCCCCCAGTAGAACAGGTTGCCAAATCGGGCCAGCTTGCCGTAATCCTGCGCGGCGACGTAGCCCATCAGCAACAGCCCGATCGTGAAATAGACCCCCTGCCGGATCGCCGTCTTCGGGGAGCCCGAGGCGAAATAGATCGTGGACATGCTGATGCCGAACAGCAGCAGCATCGACAGCAGGAGCAGTCGATCCAGATTACGGCGCAGACGCGGCTCGATCAAAGGCAGGGTCATGACAGTTTTCCGACACACCGATCCGGGCAGGGAACGGCCGTCTTCGGGGATAAACTAACCGTTGTGAATCGAATGAACGCCGCGCGTGCCCTCGGAGCCGCGCTGTCCCTTTTCGTTGGCATTATATCGCCACTTTTCGCGCAGGAGCCGGGAAGTGCTCCGCCCGCTGCGCCCAAAACTTCCTCGCTGGTTCGGGAGGTGCTTCCCGGCGGACTGCGGCTGCTGATCGAACCCCGGAAATCGTCGTCCCTGACCGCGATGGAAATCCGCGTCCGTGTCGGTAGCGGTCGGGAACGCCCCGGCGAAAACGGACTGGCGCATTTTGTCGAGCATATGGTGCTGAAGGGCAGCGCGAACCATCCCTCGGGCGGGATCGACGCGGATATGGAAAAACTGGGCGGCGAGATCAGCGCGCGCACGACACGGGAGTCGACGCACTTTTCCACGGTCGTTCCCGCCGGACAATGGAAAGCGGCGCTGGCATTGTTCGCCGAGGCCCTGCTATCCCCGACCTTTACCGACGCCGACCGCGCGACGGAAGCCCGGGTGATCGCCGCCGAGATGGCCGTCGCCCGGACGGACCCCGAGAAACATGGCTTTTCGCGCCTCGCCTCGGTCGCCTATGATCGCACGGACCCGGCGCACCTGCCGCTGATGGGCAGTCCGGACTCGGTCGCCGCCGTGACCTCGCCGCAACTGGCGGCCTTCCACCGGAAATGGTACCGTCCCGAGAATATCACCATCGTGCTTGTGGGAGATATCGCTCCCGAGGAAGCGCGCAAGTTTGTCGGGTTCCTTTTTCGCGGGGGTCCGCGCCCGCCGCAAACCGGGACGGGCGAGGCCACGGTCTACGCGCCGCTCGGGCGTATCGTCCGGGCGACGCCGGTTCCGCCGTCGGAGCAGAAAGGTCGTCCCCTCACCACGGTGCTGGTCGCGTTTCGCGCGCCGTCCGTTCGCTCGGACGATTCCCTGCCCGCCTTCGATACCCTGATGCCGATACTGGCGAACGGACGCCTCGGACGCCTGACCGAACGCCTGGTTCGGAAGGAAGGGGTGGCGCTCTCGGTGGCCGCCGATTTCATTCCGGGACATCAGGTCAGCCTGATCCTGTTCACCCTGGTCACGACGCCGAAACGTTCGGCAATCGCCGAACGCTCCCTGATCGAGGAGCTTCGCCGTCTGCGCGAGGATCAGTTGACCGAAGCGGAAACCGATCGCGCTGTCGGCGTCGTTCTCGGACGGGTCGCATATGGCGCCCGGTCGGTGGCGGAGCGGGCGTCCTGGCTCGCCTCCCTCGATCTGGCCGCACCGCTCCTCGATCCGGACACCTACGTCGGGCGCGTCTCAAAAATGAAAGTCGACGAACTGAACCGGCTGGTCGAAACCTACCTGACGACGCTCTCCTACGCCGTCGCCGAAATCGGTCCGCCGCCTCCGCCGCCCGACCCGGAGGAGTCCGCGGCCTCGGGAGTCGCGCCGGACGGGGAGGCGGGACGATGACCGGTTTCGCCCGTTCGCTCCTTTTCCTCTTCGTGGCCGGAGGGATCGCCCTTACCCCCCGACCGCTACCGGCGCAGGAACCGGTGCCTGCACCGGTGCGGGAACCGGCCGCTACGAACACGACGGCTCCCGCCGCCCCGGTCCCGGCGACGGTCCAGGTGCTGAACAACGGCGTCCGCCTGATCGTCCTTCCCGACCCGACCGCCGACACCGTATCCGTCAACGTGTTTTTCAACATCGGGCGAGCCGACGAGCGGAACCATCCCGGAATCAACGCACTGCTCTGTCGGACCTGGGGGAACGCTTCGGCGTTCCGCACCGCCCCACTGCTTCAGAACGATATCGCCCGTGTCGGCAGTGTCGGCACCGAATACAGCGAGGACTGGGTGGAGATCTGGGGAATCAGCGACAACGACTCCGACGCGGTTCGTGAAAGCTTTCGGACGGTCCTCGTCAACCTGGTGACCAATCCGCTTTTCACCCCGGAGGCGGTCACCCAGGCGCGACAGGAGCAGGAACGCTCCCTCTCTTTGGAACAGGACGACCTGCTGACATCGGCCCTGGAGATCCTTCGCCGACGGGCGTTCGGCGGGTCTCCCTACGGCATCTCCGCCGCCGGCGTGCCGGAACGTCTTGTCGGAATCCGGGCGGAAACGCTCGACGCCTACTACCGGCGACTTTTCCGACCGAACCGCTGTGTGGTGGCCGTGGCCGGAAAGGTCGACCCCGATCGGATGCGGCGTCTGGCGGAGGCGAGTTTCGGGGCGGGCGACTGGAACCGCGGGCCGACCGCGCCTCCGGTCCCCGACATTTCGGTAAGCCGTATTCCGGCGGGTCTGCGCGATCTGGGAGCGGAACGTCAGGCCGCCTCGACCCTCTTTCTGACCGGGTGGCTCGCTCCCGGTCTGGCGCAGGGCGGGTCCGAGGCAGTAAACCGAAAACGGTACGCGACTCTCTTGCTGCTCGACGCCGTTCTCGGCGGCGGAAAATCCGCGCGGCTCTTCCGCAGCCTGCGCGATATGAACCCGATCGGCTACGACATCCGGACCACGCTGCAGCCGGGACGCGGCGCCAGTCTCTGGTGCGTCTATGTCACGGGGGATCGGGACCGGGAGACCTGCCGGGCAGCCGTCGGAGCGGAACTGGCGATGCTGATGAGCGGTCAACGACCGGTCACGGAGCCGGAACTGGAGCGCGCCCGTACCTACTGTCGCATCCGGCGTCTGCGAGATGCTGAAAGAGTGCGAGATCGCGCCTTTTACGCCGGATGGTGCGAAGTGATGGGGTTGGGGGCGGCGTTCGCGACGGATTTCGATCGGTATCTGGAGGCCGTGACTCCGGAGGATGTCAACGAACTGGCGCGCCGTCTGCTCACCACGCACCCGGTCACCGTCTTCTCACAGCCGGCGACCGAGGCCGTGCCGTCACCGATGCCCTGACCCCGTCGACCGCCCCCGACCGTCAAATACCGCCGCCCGAGCGACCGGTCGCCGCGAAATCCGATCGGTCCTCCGATCGATCATTTGAGTCACCGGATGTGTCGGTAACGTCGGTCGCATCCGCATCGAAGTCCCCGGCGCGATCCATGGTGGCGCTGCCGCCGGTGAAACTCGCTCCGGTGGTCAGGCTGGTTCCTCCCACCTCAGGGCCACGGGTTTCTCCGGTCAGGTCCCGCCCACTCATTCCGGCTCCGTTGTCGCTTTCGGGCGCATCGCCGCGCAGTCGCGCCCCTTCCTGATTCAGCGCATCGCCGAGTTCCATCAACTGCCCGAGCAGAGCGCCGTCGAGGTTGCCTGCCGCATTTTGAACCCGATTTCCCAGAGAGAGCAGAACCTCCCCGATGGTCACCCCATCGAGCGAGTCGGCGGTCAGCGCGCCGCGCAGGGTCGCCAGGTCGGTGGCGATCGCCTGCAGATCGGCGTCTCCAGCCGAAACCAGCGTATTTTCCCAGCGGATGATCGCGCCGATGGCCGCCTCGGGGGGAACGCCGATCACTCCGCCCCGAATGGTCTCGGTCACCGTTTCCAGGCCCGCACCGGTGGAACCGGTCTCCGTCGTCCCCATCGTTCTCGTCGTCCCTGTGTCCATACCATCCTCATTTCCTTCGTCAGGAGGGAAGATTCCCCTGGCGCAAGACGGGGCAAGTGGCTCGGCGGTTTCGCTGGAAATCGGCGTTTTCTCGTTAAATAAACTATATTTTTGTCTGTATATAACCGACGATGAAGGTACTGAAATACGGCGTCCGGGTTTATGAAACCGTCCATGGAACCTGGGAACCGATAAAAAATACGGAACATTTTCAGTAAATTTGTTTTATCGGGCGTCGTTTTCGCATTGACGCAAAACTTTAATTCTGCTAAACTGAATCCGTGCGTTGCCAGGCTGCTCCCGTTTCTCGTCCGGCAATGCCGTGTCTCGGTCGGTGAATCCGCCGACGATTATGCATCGTGTTTTCCGGTCGCCCGGTTGTGACCCTTGCCGATGCAGACAAACACTACGGGCCGCGAAGCCCGGGAAGGATGTGTCGCTTTGCCGTTTCTGCGTGTCCGGGGGACGTTTCGTTCCTCCCTGCTCCGCAGGCTGACCGCCGCCGCCCTGTCCGGCCTGGTCGTTTTTGGAGTGATTCACCCGGTTCTCTCCGGCAGTTCCGCTGCCGCTTCCCCCCGTCGGAAGAGCCGTTCCCATAGCCGTTCCCATAGCCGATCTCAAAACCGTCCGCAGGGCCGTTCGGTCCGCGCCGCCCATGTCCGGGTCGAGACCGCCTTTCTTCGCTCCGGTCCGAACCGGAAGAGCAAAGCGACGGGCCTTCTGGATGCCGGGCGCAAGGCGCGGGTGCTGGAACGCCGCGACGGCTGGCTCAAATTGCGTCTCGCCTCCGGCACCGAAGGCTGGGTTCGCGCCGACCTTCTCACCGTTTCCAAAAAATCCGCCGTCTCCGAGGAAAAGTCCCGTTCGAGCCGGAACAAGAGCCGAAAGACGTCCGGCGATGCCGACCGGAGCGGCAAACGGGTCGCCAGCAAACGTCCGACCCCCCGACCCTCGAAGCGCGTCGCTCTGCATGATTCGCCCGGAACGAAACCGAAGGCTGCCCCGGTTCCTTCCGCCCGGCCGACCGCGCCCTCTCCGGAGGTGATTGCGGCCGCCCGACTGCCCTTCGTTCGCTCGGTTACGCTCCGTCCCCTCGCCAAAACCGAACCACCCCGTCCGGTCGAGCGAACGGAAGGTTCCGCTTCCTCCGAGCGGACCCCTCCGGAGGAGGTGACGGTCGAGGCGGATCTGCCGCCGGAGATGCTTCAGTCGGAGCCGGTCGTCGGCGATACCGAGACGCTGACCGCCGAAAATACCGAAGCGGATGTGATGCCGGTCGAGGAGTCGGGCGCAGCGGACACGGTCGATCCGGCGACGGTCCTGCGCAGCGAACGTATCGTCCGTTCCGCGCTCGCCTACCGTGGCGCACCGTATCGTCTGGGCGCGACCGGCCGTTACGGCGCGTTCGACTGTTCCGCCTTCACCCGGCATATTCTCACCCGAAACGGGACGAGCCTGCCGCGCACCGCCGCCGAACAGTACCACAAAGGGACGCCGGTCGCCCGGCACGATCTGCAGGCGGGTGATCTGGTCTTCTTCAAGAACACCTATAAGCGCGGAATCTCCCATGTCGGTATCTACATCGGGAACGATCGGTTCATTCATGCGTCCAGCCGACGAACGGGTGTCACGGTCAGTGACCTGAACGCCTCCTACTACGCACGGCATTATGCGGGCGCACGTCGCGTCCGTTAAACGCGCCGTCGTGGTTTTTTGCCGGAGAGCGGGGGTTTCCCCGCTCTTTTTGTTGCTCTTGCCCTGCTCCCTGCCGCCGTTGTATACTGCCGGGGGTAGTGCGGCGCGTTGCGCTCCTGCCCTGTCCCCGAATAAGGAACCGATTTACCAATTCCCGAACGGAACACAATACCATGACCGAAATCAAATGGCGGCCCTGGAGCGATGAGGCTTTCGCCGAGGCCCAGCGTCAGAACAAACCCGTCCTCCTCTCCCTGACCGCGCCCTGGTGCCAGTTCTGCGCCACGATGGACGAACAAACGTACGGCAATGAGGCGATCGCCCAGTACGCGACGGAAAACTTCGTCGCGGTTCGCGTCGATACCGATAAACGTCCCGATATCAACACCCGCTATGGCCAGGGCGGTTGGCCCTCGACCTGTATTCTGACGCCCGAAGGCGACGTGCTCTGGGGCGGCACCTTCCTGCCCGCCGATCAGATGGCGCAGCTCCTTCCGCAGATCAAGAACCAGTACGACAATAATAAGGCGGGGGTCGCCCAGCATGTCAGCCAGCTACGCGAACAGATCCGCCAGCAGAACACGCCGCCGCCGCTCAATACCTCCCTGGAGATTACGCCGGACCTGCCGCACGGCATTCTTCTGGGCATCAAGCACAACTTCGACTTCGCATTCGGCGGATTCGGTCATGCGAGCAGCAAATTCCCGCACGTGGACGCGATCGAACTGGTGCTGTCGCAGTATGCCCGTACGATGCTGGAAGGCGAACCGGACGCCGACCTCCGTCTGATCCTGGACCGCACCCTGACCGGCATGGCCGAGGGAGGACTGCACGACCAGGTCAGCGGCGGCTTCTTCCGCTACACGCAGACCCCGGACTGGCGCGATCCCCAGGTGGAGAAACTGCTGGAGGACTCTGCCACCATCGCCCGTATCTACGCCCGCGCCTTTCAGGTGACCGGCGACGAGCGGTGGAAGGAGGTCGCGGAGAAGACTTTGGGGTATCTGCAGAATTCGCTCTACGATAGCGAGCCGGGCACCTGGGGCGGTTCTCAGTACGCCGATGCCGAGTACTACGCCCAGCCGGTCGAGGAGCGAGCGGAGTGGAACCCGCCGACCGTCGATGGAACGGTCTATGCCGGTCCGAACGCCCTGGCCGTGCGGGCGCACGTCGCCTGGTGGCAGGCGACCGGCGATACCGCCAGCCTTCCGATCGCGCGGCGCGGTCTGGACGCCCTGCTGACCGATCTGGTCGGATCGGACGGAGCGATCGATCACTTCCTGCCGGACACCGATCCGGAGACGGGAGAAACGTTCGCGGGGCGCGTTCCGACCGGGCTGCTCGGCGATTCCGCGGATGTCTGCGCCGCCTGTCTCGACCTCTACGAGGCCGGGCAGGGAGTTCGCTACCTGGATCAGGCCGAAGAGATCGCCAACTGGGTCCGGGGTCACCTGGAGGACCCGCGCGGCGGCGGTCTGTACGACGGTGTCATCAGTCCGAGCGCCATCGGGAACCTGAAAGTCCCGGCGAAGGATCCGGCGGACAATCTGCATATGGCGGAAAACCTGCTCCGTCTGTTCCTCGCCACCGGCGAGGAGGAGCATGCCCGGTTAGCCCAGCGTATTCTGCAGGCATTTCTTCCCGCCCTGCAGAACCTCGGCTTCTTCGGAGCCAGCTTCGCCCTGGCCGCCGAACGTGCGATCCTGCCGCCGATGATCGTGCATGTGCTCGGCAAGGCCGGTGACGCGAAAACGAACGAGCTTCTGGCGGCCGCGCAGTCGGCGTACCGTTTCGAACGGTTCGTACAGCCGCTCGATCCGTCCGACGAGGACGACGCGCATCATATCAGCGAACTCGGTTACGACACGACCTCGCTTCCGGTAGCCTATATCAACATCGGCCTGCGCCGGCTCGACCCGATCACCGATCCGGCCCAGTTGAAAGAGCTGACCCGGACCGCCGTCTGACCCGTCCGGTTGCTTTCGTCCCCTCCCTCCGGCCCACCGGAGGGAGGACCGACCTTATTGCCTTATTACTCGTAGAGCAGGAAATGCGAACGGGCCTGCAGGAAGCCCTTCAGGTCCGGGGCGAATCGCCGCGCGATGGCGGCGTAATCCTGTCCGGCCAGCAGACCGTCCATCGTCTGACGATGCGCCAGCAGGGTCATGTATTTGCTGGCCTGCCACTCCTCCAGGTAGAGGGCGCGGAGCGAAAGCGCGATCTCCATACCGGTGCGAACCGGCAGGAAGCGGTTTCGGTCGGTGACCAGCAGTTGAACCCCGCCGCAAACCTCTCCGGCATGGACTGAGGCGCGCGGGACAAAGCGCACCGGGATGAATCGAATCCCCGGCAGGTTACGGGCGTTCAGCATATACGCCAGGGCGCGTCCGTCGATAAATGGCGCGCCGATCAGTTCGAACGGCGTGTCCGTGCCGCGCCCGACGCTGATATTGGTAAACTCCAGCAGCCCGACTCCGGGATAGAGGGTCGCCTGGGTCAGCGAACGCATATTCGGGGACGGATTCACCCAGGTCAGTCCTGTCGCGTCCCACCAGTCGCTTCGTTTCCAGCCCTCGCACTTGACGACGACCAGGTCCACCTTCAGGTCCCGTTCCGCATTCATCAGGAGGGCGAGTTCGCCGACGGTCATTCCGTGCCGGATCGGGATCGGATGGAACGCGGTAAATGAAAGACGCGTTTCGTCGGGCAACGGCCCCTCGACGCCGACCCCGTTGATCGGGTTCGGGCGATCCGGAACGACCACCCGCAGTCGATGCCGCGCGGCGGCGAGCAGACAATGCCCGAGGGTGGAGATGTAGGTGTAAAACCGGCAGCCGATGTCCTGGATATCGAAGACCAGGGTATCGATGTCGGACAACTGTTCGGGGGTCGGTTCGGTCCGCTGGCCGTACAGGGAATGGATCGGCAGTCCGGTATGCGGGTCGTGACCGTCCGGCACCGGTTCATCGACCGCGCCCCGTATCCCGTGCTCCGGTCCGAAAAGGGCCGTGAGGCGGACGCCGGACGCCTGATGCAGCAGATCGATCGTCGGCGTTCCCATCCGAGAAAGGCCCGTAAGGTTGGTAATCAGTCCGACCCGTGACCCGCGCAGCAGGGCGAACTCGTCTCGTTGCAGAATATCGATCCCGGTGCGTACCGAGGGAATCTCTTCCGGTTCCGGTCGTTCGGAACTCGTTTCGTTGGTCGCCATATCGTCTATTGTAACACGGTCCCGCAGGGACCATCGGGCGGGGCGGATCGCTGCGCCCGAACGGAGAAAGAGGCATCGAATGGAAAAAATCGCGCCGACGGACTACCCGGTCCATGAACTGATCTCGCATCGCTGGAGTCCCCGCGCCTTCTCGCATCGTCCGGTGGAACCGGAAACACTGCATTCGCTGCTGGAGGCCGCGCGGTGGAGCGCCTCCTGTTTCAACGAGCAGCCCTGGCGTTATCTGATCGTGACGCGGGACGAACCCGAAGCGTTCGCCCGTCTTCTGGAGACCCTGGTCGAGTTCAATCAAAACTGGGCGAAATCCGCGCCGGTCCTGATGGTCAGCGTGGCGAAAAAGACGTTCGCGCGTAATGGCATGCCGAATGCGCACGCCGCTTACGACACCGGGCAGGCAACCGCCGCTCTCGCGCTTCAGGCGACCGCCCTGGGCCTGCAAATCCATCAGATGGCGGGGTTTTCGCCCGAGAAGGTCCGATCGGCGTTCTCCCTTCCCGAGGACTACGAGCCGATGGCGGCGATCGCCCTGGGCTACCCGGGCGCCCCCGAATCGCTGCCGGAGGAGTACCGTGAGGGCGAGACCGCTCCTCGAAAACGCCATCCGATCGCCTCTTTCGCGTTTCTCAACGGGTGGGATCGTCCCGTGGTGGCTCCTCCGGCAGAGGAGGGGACATAGATACCTGTATAAAAAAAGCATACATATGTATTGATATTATCGTTTTTTAAGTATATACTAATGGCACACAAAGTCGTGAGCCTTTTCTCACGGTATCTCACTCCCTCCTTTCGGAAAGGTTTTATCGTTTCATGCCCACCTACCTCCGCACCCGGCGTCCCGCCCCCGGTTTTACGTTGATCGAACTGCTCGTGGTGATCGCTATCATCGCCATTCTGGCCGCGATCCTTTTCCCCGTCTTCGCTCAGGCCCGGGAGAAGGCCCGCCAGACCTCCTGCCTTTCCAACACCAAGCAGATGGGCATCGCGTTGATGATGTACGTTCAGGACTACGATGAGAAGTTTTTCCCCTACCGCTGGCAGGCCGAGAACACCCAGTGTGTTCTCGGCCGGATCGCCTGGCCGGAAAAGATGATGCCGTATGTGAAGAATACGGGGATCTTTAACTGTCCGAGCAACGCCTTCAAAGCGCCGTTTTCCTACTGGCGTTCGTACTGCAAGCCGGGAACTGCCGCCAACCCGGAAGGGGTTCCGGTCGACTATGAAGTCGGTTACGGACTGAACGAGCCGTTCTTTACGGGTATGGTGAACGGAACGGCGTCCGGCGTCGAGCCCGACGGCATGGCGCAGGCGGGGATGCAGAGTCCGGCGGAAATCGCGCTGATCGGAGACGGCGTGTACGCCTGGAACTTCTGGAATACCCAGGACACCAACGGGGACGAGGTAAGCGAGTATTACTGGAACCAGGGGGGCCGGGGATGGGACTTCTACGGACCGGCGCGCCACTCCGGCGGGGCGAACTTTACCTTCGGAGATGGTCATGCGAAGTGGTCGCGTCCGACGCGCACCCCAAATACGACCGAGGACGCCTATAACTTCGGTTTCTACCGGGGGGCGAAACTGGCCGACGACGGCGCCTGTCCGGGCTGCAACTGACCGGCGACCGGTTCCGGAGCGATTCGTGACCGTGCGGTGGCGGGGGAAGCCCTGCCGCCGCCTTTTCTTTTTTAATTTGCAGCGGACGGGACCTGAGAGCCGCCGAAAAATTGAAGCGTTCTCCGATCGGCACAGTCTTACCAGACGGAACAACTTCCCATAACGCCACAACTGCCTAAACTGCGGCGAAAGGACCACGATGCCTATCAAGCACTCCTTTTTCGTTTTTGCCCGCCGACGAATGCTGGCGCTTGTCCTTGCCGGTCTGTTGCTGCCGATGGTCCCGCCGGTGGCGGTTAGCGCGGAGGAGCGGCAGGACGACCCCCTGGTGGATACGGTATCGAACGGCCGGGGACGGATCAACTATTCGGCGGGCGTGGTCAAGGCGACCGGCTACGGTGCGCCGCCCGCCGAAGGAGTGGCCGGCACTCCGGCCCAGGCGAAGCTGATGGCGCTCGGCGCCGCGCGCGCGGACGCCCTGCGCACTCTCGCCATGACCGTTTCCTCGATCCAGGTCACCGCCGAGACCAAGGTGAAAAATTACGTCCTGGAAAAGGATGAAGTCCGCACCTCCCTGTCCGCGCTGCTGAAATCCCCACGGGTCGTTTCGGAAGCGATGCAGGCCGATGGCACCGCCGTCGTGGTCATGGAACTGCCGCTGTACGGTCCGCGTTCGGTCGCATCGATCGTCTATCCGGAGGTGCTGAAGAACCGAACGGCGCCCCGCACGGAGACCGAGGAGTTTTCGGCGGCCGCCCCTTCGACCTTCTCCGGGCCGGGCGTGCGTATCGCGTCCGCCTTACCGGCGGGCGGCGCCGGAGCGGATGTGAGCGGCAATTTCCGCGGACCGGCGAAACCGGCGATCAAGGTCGTCCCACCGGTGGTTCGCTCGGGGCGCATCTACTCGGCGGTCGAGCCCGGGCTGACCCCTCGCTCCGATAACGGCCCCTTCACCTCCGTCCTGATCGACTGCCGGGGGCTGAATGTGGAAGCGATCATGTCGCCCAAAATCTACGATACGACCGGTCGCGAGGTCTACGGCACCGTGCGTGTCACTCCCGAGTACGCGATCGACACCGGCATCGTTTCATATCCTCGCAGCATGGGCGAGGCGATCCGCTCCGCCCGGGCGGGCGCCCATCCCCTGATCGTCCGCGGCATCCGCACCGCCGACCGACACAGGTTCAACCCGGTCATCTCGATGGAGGATGCCGACCGGATTCTGGCGGCGAACAACCGTGACCGGTTCCTGGAACAGACACGGGTCATCCTGCTGGTCGACCCCGTCCGCTACTGATGCACGATTACCGATAGACGGTCGCCGGACGGGCGACTCCCCAAAGTTTTGCAGGTTTTTCTGCCGGGAGCCCTACATCTCCCGGCAGATCATGTTCCGGAAGGTATACTCAGGCCATGGGACAAGGGGATTCTTCAACGAGGTTCCGCGGGCGACGCCCAGGCGGATTCCTGGCGGCGGTCGCAACGCTTCCCGCACTTTTGCCGGGTAGCGTTCTGCCATTTATCTCACCGCTGATCATTCCGCCATCCGCCGCGCAGGCCGCGCCGAAGCGGGAAGGCGACATCCTGAATATCTTTCGAAAGAGCCGGGTGTATGTCATCACCAATGAGGACCCAGCTCTCGCCGATCTGCTGTTGCAGGGCTGCCAGCATCGTGAACGGCGGATTGTCACGCCCGAGGAGTGGGACAAACTTCCGAGCGATCTTCGTCGGTTTGTCTCTGCGGTCTACCTGATCAATCGTCAGCGGTTGCCCGACGGGGTTCGCTTCCCGGAACGCTGCACGGCGGAACGGGACGACAACTATCAAGAGGTGACGCGCGTCGTCTACTCTTCCGGGCCGACCTATGAGGTGATTCTGTCCGCCCCGGATGCGGTCTGGCTCAAACAGGCGATTCTGGATTTTCGCCGTCTGACCGAACCGCCTCGCGGGTTCCGGAAGCGGAATGTTCGTTCCCTGGCGGTGGTTCCGTCGTCGCCCGAAGCCCACGCGGCGGCGACGCCGTTCGTTCGGATCGTGATGGGTTCGACCGCCCCGGACGTCCGTCGTTCACATTTCGTCGCCGCCGGGGAGTACCCGAAGGTGACCGCCCGGTGCGCCGAAATGGACGAGTTGATCCTGCTCGATCGGAGCGCACCGACTCCGGAGGGTTTCCGGGAGACGCTGACGGCTCTGACGGCAGGCCGGACGATCGCGCCGGGGGATACGGTGTCCTGGCGGGAGCGCAAGCCGGGCGGACGCGTCCGCGTGGTCATTTCCGCGCCGACGGCCGACCAGTTGACCGGCGTCCTGCGGCAGCATCCGGACCCGCTCGCCCTTCCGGAGGCGATGACGGTATTGAACTCGGCACGGGACCTCCGGTCCGTTCGACGCGTGGCCGTCGTCGGAGTGAAAAGCGGCCCCGGAGAGGAGGCGCTGCGTCGCCGTCTCGCCAGCCGCGCGGCCACCGAGTTGCGTCTGTTGAATACGTTCGAGGTTCTGGAGCGGTCGGGTTTATCGGAGGTGCTTTCCGAAATCGCCCTCGATCAGGCCGGCATCACCCGGGCGAAGGATCGTGCGCGGGTCCGTCAGATGGCGGCTGCCGATGCCCTCCTGCTCATCGAAATCACGGACACCACGGGCCGTACCGAGTACGCGACCAAATTCAAACGGGTCACCCCCTGGATGGCCGCCGCGCCGGCCTGTCCGAGCCGTCCGTCCCGCCTCCGATTCGATCTCAATATCCGTAACGACAATGTTCGCTCGGTGGCCGAGCCGCTGCTCGCGAAGGTCGTCGGGACGAAAAACGATGAGGAGTATCAACGGGAGATTCGGCGTTACCAGCGAGAGATCGTTCCGCAATGGCAACAGCAGGTCGCCCGGTATCAGGAGGAACGCCGGACGCGTCCGATTACCTGGGAACAATATACGACCGCGAAAAGTACGGTAACCGTGTCGGGGAGTCTGCGTCTGGTCGATCTGGCCGACGGTCTGGTTCTCTGGGAGACACCGTTCTCCACGACCGAGTCGGGCGAAACGCCGGAGGGGATGCGCAGCCTGACCACGATCGGTGAGGACAGTCGCCCGACGGCGGAAGACCTGCCCAAACCGACGTCGGAGGTCTCGCCGGATCTGATCAACCGCGCCGCCGATACCGCCCTGTCCGGGGGTCTGCTTGCCCTGCGCGGAACCGCTCTCCTACCGGCGGGTTCTCTCCCGGTCGTTGCGCCGACGGCGGATGCCTCGTCCGCTTCGCCCGGCATCTCGGGACGTGTCCTCGACATCGACGGAGACTGCGCTCTGGTCGGACTGGGCGCGACGGACGGAGTGCGTCAGGGCGATTCCCTGCTGATCTCGGTCACGGATACCGTCCAGGTCCGCGCCACCGTGACACGAGTGCGTCCGCGCACCTGTGACGCCCGGATCGACCCGGATATCGGAGTCGCGCTACAGGCTCGACTCTCCGCCGGTCAGGTCGTCACCCGGTCGTCGGATTAGTGTCCCGGGCGAATGCATGGTCGAATAACGACGGTTCCAGGAAGGAAAGAGAGTGCGATGCCCCGTTTTCTTGGCCCCGCGGCACTGATGCTATACATTTGCCTGGATCGCGCCCTGTACGGAGCGGGCGCGGCTCTCTACTTCGGACACGGATGGGAAATGACGTTCGTCTGGCTGACGGCGCTCCTCTTTGTGGCGATGGTCGGCCTCCTGCTCTGGCAGGACCGTACGCAGCGTACGCGGATGCTGGCTCCCTACCGTTTGCCCGGTGGAGGGAAGCGGATCTTTCATCTTCTGACGCTCGGCCTGTTCACCGTCAGCCTCCTTGCCGGGCTGCAAAACCTGGAGCGCTGGTGGACTGCCGGGTGGGTGGACTTTTCCTACAAAGCGGTTCTCCTTCTCGTGCAGGCGGTTTTCTGGCTGGTGGCGGGACGCTGGTGGCGGGAGGCGCTCTTCTCCCTGCCGTCGCTTCCTTTCGGCAGGCTTCTGAGGAAAGGTCGAAATCGATGAATTTCCCCCATGGTCCGATCGTGTTGATTCTGGCAGCCTTTTTTGCCTCTCCGGTCTCGTCCGCATTCGCACAGGCGGGGAGGTCGCCGGAACGACCGGCGGACGAAGCGGCGCTATCGAGGCGGGCGACGGTGCGGTCGACGGTGACGCCGCAGGAGATTCGCGAGGTGGTGGCGGAAGGTACGGCCGCCATCGGTGTCGGCGGGGTGCCGGGCGCGCGGCGTGCGGCGGAAGCCCAGGCGTTGCGCCATGCGGTGGAGAAGGCGCTGGGCGTTTTCGTCTCGGCCCAATCCCTGACCCGGAACTATTCGCTCGTGCGGGATCAGGTATTGACCCGCGCCGATGGGTTCGCCACTTTGAAAGAGGTGGTCCGTGAAAAGATCGGCCCGGAGGAGGTGACGGTCACCGTCCGCGCCCTGGTGACATTGAAGCCGCTTGCTCGCGAATTGAAAGCGTTGAAGCTGACGCGCGATTTCCGCCTCTCGGTCGAGACGGCGGATTCGGCGGGAAAGCCGCTTCAAAAGGAGCCGATCGCCACGGAGGAACTTCGCCACCGTCTGGCCGAGGCGGGATTCGTCGTGGTGGATCAGTCGGAAAACGCGGATATCCTCGTCCGCATTCGACCGCGCTTCACGACGACGCATGAGACGCCGCTCGATACGGCGGCCGGTCCGATGACGATGTATTCCATTGAGGGAGAAGTTTCCGTCCAGGCCGTTCGGGTAGGTACCGGGGAGATCGTTGCCGCGTTCGCCGCCGAGGATACCGCCAATCACATCAATGCCCACACCGCGCGCGGGGAGACGGCTCGAACGGCGATCGGGGTGATCGCTCCACGGCTGATCGATTCGCTGATGGTGCTTCCGGCCGCCCTTTCCCAGCCGATGACTCTGGTGGTCACCCATTTGCGCAGCGCGGCGCAGGCGGGGAAGCTGGAGGACGCTCTGGAGCGGTTCGCCGGGGTTCGTAAGGTCACGCGCCGTTCCTTTGTTGCCGGCACCGCGCAATGGGAGATGGATATTGTCACCGATGCCGTTCCGTTGCTGGCGCGTGGTCTGGAGGAGATGCCGGAGTTCCGTCCGTTTCATCTGACGGTCTCGGAGGAGAACCGTTCACGCATCCGGGCGTTCGCCACCACTCGCCCGGCGGAAAAAACGGCCCGTCGCTCCCCTCACTGAGGCAGTCACGGACCGTTTTACCGTCAGGCTTTCCGACGGAAAATATCGAGGATTCCTTTTCGGGCCGGCTTCTCCTCCTCGACGACGGGTGTCGCGCCGGGGAGGGTATCGAGTTTATTGCCGAGACGTGCCGCCTGCAACATTCCGCTCATCTGCCGATCGATCCGCTGTTCGAGCAGATCGAGCAAGATCCCGTTTTCCTGAGCGATCCGCGGATACTTGATCCGCGCATAGAGCGCCGTTCGCTGCAGGCCGTTCAGGTCCGCCGAAAACATCTTCAGAAGGTTATCCACCACCGCTTCCCGCCAGCCTGTCTTCTGATCCTCGGTCATTACGTGGGTATGGTGCGTGAGCAGAATTTCCCGCAACGGCACGGGAACCTGGCTATCCTTCAGCAGTTCGGGCACTTCCTCGTTCCGTTCGATCTCTCGCTGGAGGTGGGCGGCCTCTCTAAGCGCCTGCGGATCGGCCTCATTGATCCGCCCGGCATATCGCAGGAGACTTCGGGCGGCGTGAACGTTGCCTTCCTGTTGCAGTTCGATGGCGCGGCGAATACAGGATCGAACGGCGCGACCCGCTTTTTCGACGTCTCCTTCCGGCAGGATCGCTTTCAGGCGAACGAAGGTCGCGTCCTGAAGCGTGGAATCCTTCTGTCGATGGACGAGCGAGAGCAGTCGGATCATCGCTTCCAGGTCGGCAAAGCTCTCGACATTGTCGTTGGAGATCGCCCGTTCGAGCAGGGAGACCGCGCGTTCGATGTCGCCGACCTTCTCCTCGATTCTCGCCAGAAGAACCCAGGCATCGTAGTACCGCGGATTCAGCGCGAAGGCGCGTCCCACGGTCTTGCGTGCCATGCCGTACTGTTCCTGATAGAACTGGCAGCGAGCAATGCGATAGTAGAGGGTTTCATCGCGAGGATTGGCCTTGAGCAGCCAGCGGTACTGCTTTTCCGCCTGCTCATACTCCTCCACCTTCATCAGGACATGGGCGAGCAGGTAGCGCGGCCGCTGCATATCCGGCGCGAGGGCGATCGCCGTTTTCAGGAGCTGAATCGCCTTCTGAGCATCGCTGTCCAGCGAGAAGGCGGCCTGATCCAAAAGCGTTTGGATTCGGCGACCGACCCGACGATGCTGGTCGTACTCTCCCCGGCGACGCGCATCGGTGAGCGTTCGGCTGGCCTCATTGAACTTCTGAAACCGTTCCGGATTGTCATTCGGTCGGTACTGCCGTATCAAACGGTAGTAGGCCTGTTTGATCTCATCGATCGTCGCGTTTTCCGCGACGCCGAGTGCATCGTATAGCGTTTCCCTTTCGCCCGACGAGATACCGCCCAACAGTGTATTGGATGTGGCTGCACTTACCATTTCTTTGTTTTCCGATTCTTCTGCTGACATATCGGTAAGAGTGTTATCTTTCCGCGGAAACGCGAGGCTCCCGGACCGGTTCTTCGGTATCGTTCGCCCACGGAACGGTTCGACGAAGAAACATTTCCAGGAAGTGCTATTTGAAGTATCGGTCGAAACGCTCCCGGTTCTTCAGTATTCCCGGTAAATTCCTGATGTACTGAGAAACGGGCTGTGTTTTTTCAGGAGCGAAGCAAGGCGATCAGAGCGAGTACGAGAGCGACGACGGACAGCAGCAGGGCGAAGAACGCCATGACGAACGCCGCCAATCCGAAAAGGCTGCCTCCGACGGCGAACGGGGTCAGCCAGGCCGGAAGACCGCCGGATTCCCCGGCGGGCGTTGCCGTGGCCGCCGGGATAACGGAATCACCTTTTGCCGGCATGTCATCGTCCGGGACCAGGAAAGGATCGGCACAGAGTTCGGCGAGACGGAGGACGGCGGGATGTTCCGAGAGGGCGGGGATGCCGGAGCGACGCACCTCGTGCAGCAGACGTCGTGCGCCGGCAAAATCGCCCTGTCGGGCCGCGGTCCGCGCCGCAACATAGGCATCACAGCCCCGCCGCAACAGACCGACGATGTCCTCGCGCGTCAGCCCGCACCGGGCGCAAACGCCTTCCGCCCAGGCGACGCCGCACACGGGGCAGGCCTCCGGGATCGGTATTTCCAGCACGGCTTCCGACGGGCGATCCTGGCGATTCTCCATGAACCTCTTCCTCCTCTTCCCTAGACGAGTTCGAAAAGCAGGTCCGTCAGCGCATCGAGTCGACGGCGCACTTCCGTCTCGTCTCCGCGAACGATCGCGGCCTTGATCGCATCGGCGCTGTTTCGGAGTGCGCCCGCCGAGTCCGGATACTCCTGCTCCATCCGCTCCGACTGCTCGATCAGCGGCAGACACATCTCCGCCAGCGGGAAATCTCGCCACGAATCGGCCGATGGCCGGGCGCCGTTGGACGACGTCCCTTTGCTTCCGACCACGGCGTATCGTCCCTCGACGCGCACCGACGGAACGCTCACATAGTTGACGGCGACCTCGAGCGTTCCGTCCAGCGTGTACTTGAACGTGATCTGCACCGGTTCCCCCTCGGAATCCGGAGTCAGATTACGCAGGGGCAGTTCGGCGATCAGGTGGTGATCCCGGCACAGACTGCTCTCGTTCGACGCCTCATAGACCTTGATGGTGATCGGTTCCGAGCCATAGAACTGCGTTCGGTATTCCCGTTTCTCCACGGCGGGCAGTTTGGCATCCTTGGGAATGATCTCGCTGAAGAAATCCTCCACATACTGTCCGGCGCCGACCTGCTTGATGGTGGCGATGCCGAGTCGATGCGGAGAGACATCCAGGATCATCAGGGCTTTGCGCGCCTCCTCGGCTTCGAAGGCGCGCCGTTCGATCCCGGCGGCGATGGCCGCGCCGCGCGCGACCGCCTGATCGGGGTCCTCCGGGCTGTCGAGCGGTCTTCCCCAGGCGAACTCCAGCGCGCGGCGGAACAGCGGGATGCGTGAGGACCCACCGATCGGCAGAACGACATCGATCTGATCCCAGCGCATCCTGCCGCGGGCCAGCGCCTCGTTGCAGAGCGCCATCGCCCGCATCAGCATCTCCTCCATCCGGCCCTCGATATCCTCGCGCGTCAGCACGATCTCGATGCCGCCTTCCTCGGTCAGCTGGGGGAGATTGACCTCGACGCTGTCCTCGTTCGTCAGGATCATTTTGTACCGTTCCGCCGCCTCTTTTAAAATCTGGGCGGTTTTACGGTCACGGGAGGGCGCCGGGAGTTTCTTTCCGTACTTCTCCTTGTACGCGTCCCGCAGCATCTGAACGAGGATCTCGTCGATATCCTTTCCGCCGAGACGGTCATCGCCGACCGACGTTTTGACATCAAGGATGCCCTCATACATCTCCAGCACGGTGACGTCGAGCGTTCCGCCGCCGAAATCGAATACCAGGACCTTCTGTTGATCGGCGAGATGATTGAGTCCGTAGGCCAGGGCGGCGGCCGTCGGTTCGTTGATCAGACGCAGGACCGTCAATCCGGCCCGTTCGGCGGCGCGTTTCGTCGCTTCGCGGGCGGCATTCTCAAAACGCGCGGGGACGGCGAGAACGATCTCCTGCACTTCCTGTCCGAGTCGGGCGGCGGCGACCCGTTTCAGGTAATCGAGGATCAGGGAGGCGATGTCTTCGGGAGTGAAAGTGCGCGGGCCGAGTTTGATCTGCTCCTCGGTGCCCATCATCCGCTTGGTTTCCTGAGCGGTGCGGTCGTGGTAGGTAACGGCGGTCGCCTTGGCGTTGGCGCCGACGATGATCTGGTTTCCGAGCGCGACCTGTACGACACTGGGAATCATCCGGTCGCCGTTGGCGTCGGCCAACAACTCGGGACGTCCGTCACGCAGCACCGCGATAGCCGAGGTGGAGGTGCCCAGATCAATCCCGACGATCGGATTCGACGAACGTCCCGTTATCTCTTCGAGTCCGCCGCTTCCCGGACGCCGGTTCTCGCTGTTTTCCCCGTTGGTCGAGCTCATTTGTTTCTTCCGTGGTGGCGGAGTCGGCCTCCGCTCCATTCTTCCCTGCCGTCAGGGGAACGGCCGTGAGGACCGCCGCACGACGCAGCACCTTTTCGCCGGCCTGCCATCCGCACCGGATGACTTTCACAATATGATAGGGGGGCACGGTGTTCGTCGAAACCGTGTCCACTCCTTCATGCAGACGCCCGTCGGCCGGACCGACCGCAGGCACTTCGGTGACTCCCAGAGATGCCAGACGCTGAACGCCATCCTTGCGCGCGAGGGCCACCTCCTTCGCCAGCGCATGCCGTTTGGCCGCCAGCGCGTCCGCCGCCCACTCCAGCGAATCGAGAAAGTGGATCGCTTCCAGAACGGTTTTCTCGAACCGCTCCTCCGACTCCTGTCGCAAGCGACGTTCGGCGGTATGCCACTGATCGGCGATCCGCAACAGCCGCTCTCGCTCCTGACGTTCCGCCTCCTGCTGCGCCCGGAGCTCGCCGACACGAGTTTCCAGGGTATCGAGCGCGGCGGAGAGTCGCAAGAGAAGGCGGCCCTGCTTCGACAGAACGGTCAGAGGCGAAACAAGGGTGTCCGTGGAGGCACCCGTCGTCTCCGCTACCGTCAGCACGGGAAGGCCCGCGACCTCACCAAGAATTTCCGGAATCGTCATGCCAGTATACGGACAGGATCACCGAGTTATTTTACCCGCGCCAGGCGGGCGCACCCGGTATCATTTCCTATTCCCCTTTGGCTATTATCTGCGTTTCCGAAATCAATCTTTAGTCGACATCAATCCGTCGGCGGCGTCAAAAACCATTGACGGAACTCCGTTTGCTCCCGGTCGTCCGGTTCGTCGCCGATCGCTTGCATCCCTTCTTCCGGGTCTCCGCTCGGAACAAAAGGAAGGATTTCCAGGGCGTAGTCTTCCAGAGCCACGCGCGGGTCCGACTCCACATGGTTGACGGCCTGCGATAACACCTGATTGGCGAACCGCGCGTCATTGGTGACAATGGCGACGCCGACGGTCGCCCGCCGCCACAGTCCCAGATCGTCCACCTCGGAGGCGGAAACATTGAATTTGTTGCGAAGATGCTGCAGCAGGCTGCGCACGACCTGCCGTTTGTCCTTCAGTGAGTCAGCGGAGTCGATTTCCAAACGCAGCGTTACCACTCCGATATGCATATTCGTTCAGGCGTAACCGTAGAGACGCGCCCGACGTCCGATTTTCCCCTATTTAACCACACGGCACCGGGATTGTTGCTCGCTCCTCGCGAAAATCAATTGCCCGCCGGTTCCGACGTCGAAACGGACTCGGCGCGCTCGGCCACGGCGAAAAAGGCTTCGACCTCCGCGAAATCGTCGGTGCGCGGCGCGGGCGGCAGTTCGTTCAGCAGGCCGCGCCCGTACCCCTTCGTCCGAAGACGCTCATCCAGAATCGCCACCACTCCGCGATCGGTCACCGTGCGCAGGAGCCGCCCGAACCCCTGCTTCAGACGGATCTGGGTCTGCGGCAGGGACCACTCGCGAAAGGTATCGCCCCCTCGCTCCTTGATCGCCTGCTCGCGCGCCCGCTGCAGCGGCGTGTCGGGTGTCGGGAAGGGCAGTTTATCGATCACGACACAGGAGAGCGCCGGTCCGGAAACATCCACTCCCTCCCAGAAGGAGTTTGTTCCGAGAAGGACCCCGTTCCCCGCGTCGATAAATCCTTCGACCAGCCGGCCATTGGGCATTTCTCCCTGGACGAACAACGGGTAGGGGCAGGACTCTCGCAGTCGCTCCTCCGCTAACCGCAGGACCCGATGGGAGGTGAACAGCACGAAGGTCCGCCCGCGCGCGGCCCGGATCAATCGCTCGACTTCATCGAGGAGGCGGCGATGATAGTCGTCCGTGGCGTCGGAGCCGCCCTGGCGAAACCCTCCGACCGGCAGTCCGAGCGTTCGGGGAACGTACAGCAAGCAGTTGCTACGAAAATCGAAGGGCGACCCCTGACACGTCTCGTACGGTTCGACCGCGCTCTCGTTCATTCCGAGCCGCTGCTTCAGATAATCGAATCCGCCGCCCGTCGACAGGGTGGCGGAAACGAAGATACAGCGGGGGGTGGTTTTCAGCAGGGTTTCGCGCAGGTACTTTCCGATTTCGAGGGGCGTCCGGATCAGGGTGGAAAATACCTGTCCGTTGCGGCTTTTCCGCGTTTGGTACCAGCGGAAGTAAGGGGTCTCGTCGGCGGCGTCGGACTCCTTCTCCTCCATCCCCTTCTCCGCCCGCGTCACGGTCCGGAGTTCGAGCGCGGTCCGGGAGGCGAGACGCGCCAGTCCCTGAGCACGGTCCCGGTCCGACGGCGCGTCGGCGTTATCGGCGGCTCTGGTTAACTCGCGGGAGAGGGCGCGAAGGGAGGCTGCCAGCTCATCGCGCGTCTGCCCGAACGCCTGTCGGTCGCTGTCGGAGATCAAGGCTTCCTCCATAAACGCCTCCTGCCGATCGGTTCCGGCGAACGGCGCGAGCAGGCCGGCATTGAGGGTTTCGATCGCATCCAGCGTCCCGCGCTCGATCCCCGGTACACGTCGCGCCCGTCCGAGAAGCGTCGGCACCCGTCGTGATCCCCATTCCAGACCGAACGCCCTGGTCGCCGCGTCCTCGACATGATGCGCCTCATCGAAGACGACCATCGTGTGCTCCGGAATCAGGTGAGACATGCCCGGCATCTCGCGCCGCAGCCGGAGATCGGTGAAATAGAGCGCGTGATTGACGACCAGCAGGTTGGCGTCCTCGGCCTCGCGTCGGGCGCGGTAGTAGAAGCAGCGGTCGAAGAACCGGCACTCCCGTCCCCGGCAGGTATCCTGGTTGGCGGCGATATCGCTCCAGTACGGATAGGAGAAATCCAGTTCGGCGACATCGCCGGTTTCGCTCTCCCTGGCCCAGCGTCGGATCTGCGTGAACTGGGCGTCGCCGACCGTCCAGAGTTCTCCGGTCGCGATATCGAGGTCCTGCAGACAGAGATAGTTCGACCGGCCTTTCAGTACGGCGGGCCGGATATCGAGTTCGGGGAACGCCGCGCAGAGGTTGGGGATATCACGTTCGACCAGCTGCGCCTGCAGGGCGAGCGTATGGGTGGAAACGACCGCGCGTCCGCCCCGTTTCAGATAATGGACGAGCGGCACCAGATAGGCCAGCGTCTTGCCCACCCCGGTCCCCGCTTCGCAGAGAGCGGGGCGTCCGTCGGCGAGGGCGTTCGTGATCGTCTCCGCCAGCGCGATCTGCTGCGGTCGGGGGATGAAGCCGGGCCAGTGCCGGAGGAGCGGCCCCTGCGCTCCGAAAAGACGTTCCAGGCGGCTGCGACGGGTGGTAGACACTCCCTATAGACTATCCTGCTCACGCCCCATCCGGCAAGTTTTCACGTTCGGCACGAACCGGAGAAGCGCCGAACGTTCGTTTCGTTCTTTTTTTGGTATATTTGAAGAAAGGAAGCGAGTGGTCGGTCGAAAGAGTCGGCCATTCTTCTCCGGGGGTATGTTATGGTTCGACCGACATTATGGATACGCCGCTTGTTGATTTTTGCCGTCGCCGTTGTCGCGCTACTGCTCGCCGGGTGCGGCGGCTCGGGCAGCGGGAGGACGGTGTCGAAGTCCGCGCCGAACGCGGCCACTCGCACCCAGGTGCAATCCCTGCATCAAAACGCGACCCGACGCGCGGAACTCGCCGGTTTTCAGACCGAGAGCACCGCGCTCGTCCGGAACGGTCCGGCGACCCGGCCCGGAGTTCCCAAAGGGAACGGAGCGCCGTTGGTCGGAGCGTTTTTGCGTCATGTCGCCTGTGTTCCCCCGGCTCGACAGGCGGCCTCCCTGGCGAGTTTTGCCGCGCTCTCCCGGCTCGTGATCGCGGATACCGGCAGGGAGGACGGCGCTTCCCCCGGTCCCTCTCCCGGTCCTGACGGGTTCGAGGACTTCTTCTATTACGACTTTTTCCTCGGACTCTGGGTGGAGATTACCAATGAGCCGGGCAAACAGACCTATTCCCTGTTCGTCGATGAGGGCAAGACGCGGACGGCGGGCCGGATCGTCACCACGCACCCGACGGACTACTCGATCTACCCGCAAACGTACGAGTCCTCCTACTCCTTCACCGAAGGCACCCTCGCCGGAACCGGTGGTCGCTCTCTGAATGTCCTGAACGCCGACGGTTCGGGACGATCGGATTATGAACACCGCTTTTCCGACGGCAGCAAGGAGAGCGGGGTGAGTTCGTGGACCGGAAACGGCGATTCGACCGGGAAAAGCCGCTGGGATTCGGCGGACGGAAACTGGTCGGAAAGCGTCAGCTCCTGGCGGGCCGACGGCAGCGGGGGCACCCGGTTCACCGGATCGGACGGCTACACGGCGGAGTACCTCTACCATGCCGACGGTTCCGGACGCGCCCGCATCACCGGTCCCGATCCCGGCCTTCCGGTCACCATCGTCTGGGATATCTATGGCAACACGACGGTCACCTACGCGGACGGCTCAGTCGATTATTTCCCCGGCTGGGGCCAAAGCGGCGGGGGAGACACCCCGCCGCCCGGCGCGGTCGAACCTGCGGAACCCGTCACCTCGGAACGGCGATAAGCTTTCTTTATAATTTTCTTTCCGTTTTCTTCCCTGACAGGCACCCTGTTCCAAAAGTCCTCGTAACGAAAAATGACCGTTCGGTTCACGGACGATTATTGGAAAGGATAAGGATTATGGGATTCGGAAATGTCGGTCAGGTTTGGACACGGAAGGAGTTCGAGGATTATCTGCGAACGACGGCCCCGATGCGACCGTGGAAAGGCGTTACCCTTCATCACACGGCGGCCCCCTCCCTCGCTCAACGGGTCGGCGGGTTGACCGTGCAGCATATTCGCAACATCCGGGATTTTTATGAAGATGTAAAGCATTGGAGCAGCGGCCCGCACTTTTTTATCGATGAGGATCAGATCTTCGGTATGTGCCCTCCGGACGAGCGGGGCGTCCACGCGACAGGATTCAATGCCCATTACCTCGGTATCGAGATGCTGGGCGATTACGACGTCGAGGACCCGGCCACCGGGCGCGGTCGGCGTGTTCTCGAGAACTCGGCGGCGGCGACCGCTCTGCTGCTGAGCCGCCTGAACCTGACCGACGACGAAACCACGCTGAAGTTCCATCGGGATGACCCGGCCACCACGAAAACCTGTCCGGGACGCCGGATCGGCAAGGCGTGGTTTCTCAGTCTGGTGCGTACTGCCCAGGCGTCCATGACACCGTTCGGTCAGCCCGGGTCCGCCCCGTCGCCGACGCAGGGTCCGATCGTTCTGCTTCCCGATGGCGTCCGCTTCGGGACGGCTCCCGACGAGACGGAGGAGATCGGCGGACGTGTCCTGGTCGCCGCGTACCCCTTCGGAGCGCATTTCGGCCTCGATATGGCGGGGGTCAAGACGCTGCTCGACCGGACGGAAGGTGATTTCTACGACAAACTGAACGGCAGGACCATGGCCGTATTGCGGGAAATCGCGCCTCTGCTCCCCGGCGGCCCGTATCTTCTGCACTACGATTCGGGAACCGGGACGGTCACCCTGTCGGCCTGACGGCCGTCACCGGCGACCGCCTCCGCAGCGCAAACCGGAGCCGACCTCCCGTGCCGAAAGCCTGTTTTCGGCATGGGAGGTCGACGGTTCGGATCAGGCGAAACGGAGGATGGCGTCGTCGGCGGAGACGGGACAGGGGCGTTTCTCGGCGGTCTGCTTCTCGCCGAGCTGCGGGTTCGCCAGGGCGTTGTAGCAGATGATGAACGAACGCCGGTGCCTGGTCGAATCGTTCGGGCCGGACGTGTGCAGCAGGTTGCTGTGAAAGAAAAGCGCATCGCCCGGATTCAGTTCCACATAGACCTGTTCGAAGAGTTTCTCCAGTTCGCCCATGCGGTTCGGGTCCGCGCCGGTCTGATCGCCGACCTTTCCATGGTCCAGCCGTCCCAGCAGATGGGAGCCTTTGAGGACCCGGAGGCAGCCGTTCTCGATGGTCGCCTGATCCAGCGCGACAAAGACCGAGAGCAGGCGCGGAAAGACAAACCCCTGGTTGTACCAGTAGCCATAGTCCTGGTGCCATTCCCACGCGCCGCCGGTTCCGGCCTCCTTCAGCATCACCTTGCCATGGAAAAAGGCGATATCCTCCCCCACCAGCATACGGACATTATTGACGACGCGCGGGTTGGTGGAGACGGCCGCCCAGATGTCATCGCCCAGTTCGTGCCAGATCGCAAGCCGCGCCTTGCGTCCGGTCGTGTCCTCCTTGCCGCGCGTATGTGTCGCGACCCGTTCGCCCCCCTCGACATCGGCGATCATGGCGGCGATCTCGTCCGACCGAAACAGTTCCGGAACGATCACATATCCGTCCCGCTGGTAATCGGCAACCTCTTTGAAGGTGAGATACATGGCGTTTTTCCTTTCATTCGACGCCCGGCGCGGAGCCGGGCGGCAGACGCCGCACGCTTCCCGGCGTTTTCGGCGTTCCGTCCGTGGCTGACGCGATGGCGGCGAAACAGAGTCCGAGTGATTTCAGGTTATTACGGGCGGAGTTTTGCGGTTCCCGCCCTTCGGCGATGGCGCAGAGCAGTTCGGCCATCGTTCCGTGGAAGCCGTCCGGAAACCAGGTTCCTTCGAGAGACGGTGTTGCGACTCCCTCTGCCGTGACCAGTGTCACGGTCTGTTCTCCCAGGTTCGGGCCGACGCTGGTCAGCGTCCCGCGCGTCCCGCCGAGATAGGTGGCGTCCTGCGCTCCGAACGGCACATGGGCATCGAAAACCAGGCTGGCCTGCCCCCCCTCGAAGGAGACCAGGCACTGCGCGAGCATCGGGGGCCGGATCGTCTGCCCTGCCGCGTGACTCCGGGTGGCGAAGACCCGGGTCATCGGGCGATCTCCGAGCAGCGTACACAGAAAGTCAAACCAGTGTATCGAAAAATCGTACAGGATGACCTCCCGAATCTCCTCGAACGGGGTTCCCCGGACCCAGGTGTGGTCCCAGTGGATGGCGATGTGCGCGGCGACCAGGTCGCCGAGGATTCCCCGGCGCACGGCTTCGCGCAGATAGGCGTGGTGCGGCGACCAGCGTCCGTTCTGGTTGACGGCCAGTCGGACGCCCTGCGCGTCCGCCCGATCCGCCAGCCGTGCGCCGGTGTCGAGATCGACGACGAACGGCTTCTGTGAAAGGACATGTTTCCGGGCGTCCAGCGCCGCTTCGATCAGCGCGACGCGTGGGGCGGGATGGGTGGCGATATCGACGACCTCGATATCGTCCCGCGCAAGCAGGTCTTCCGGCGAATCGTACACGGTCGCATCCGGATAAAACGCGTCCCGCCGCTTTTCGGCCTGCTCCCGGCGGAGATCGTAAAAGGCGACGACATCGTACCCGGCGTTTCGGTAGGCCGTCAGGTGATGCTGGGTGATACCGCCGCAGCCGATCATCCCGATTTTGGGGCGGTACCCCTCCGGGTCGCGCGGCCGGTAAGGAAGTTCCGGCGCGGCGACCGTCCGCACGGGTGCGTCGGCTTTCAGGGCATAGTCGTCTTTGGCTGGTTCGGACATCGTGTTTAACCTTCTGGGTACGAGGCAATGAATTGCCTCGCTGGGGGAGGCGAAGCCTCCAGTCGTCCTCACGGACGGGTTTTCGTTTCCTTACGGGCTAATTTTGGGTTCTTCGGGTAATTCTTCGCCAATGCTTTCGAGGGTTGGCCAGACGGTTCCTCCTGAATGATGTTTCTTCTGGTTTTGTATATAGGAGACGACTCGGGGCGTGAGGTTTATGTGGAAGCCATAGGCGCTGTAGCCTTCCTGCCAGTAGAAGAAGGAGTCTTTGGGAAGAATTTGCTCCGTGATAAAGTTGGAGGAGTTTCCTTTGACCTGTTTCATGATGCTGGCAATGGTGACCGTGGCGGGGAGCATCACGGCAAGATGAACATGATCCGGCATCCCATTCAGAGCGAGAATCTCACAACGCAATTTAGCCGCATCCTGGGCAATGCAGTGGTAAAGATCGTCTTCCCATTCTGGCTGAATCAGTGGCATACGTTGATAAGTCGCCCAGACAAGATGTACTGGTACAACAATATGGCTGCGACGCATCCATGCCCCCAGAACAGATAGTGTAGGATTAGATGACCTCACGGACGAAGATTCCTGCATTCGTCCGTGAGGACGTTTGGGCGCGAAGCGTCCCCCAGCGAGGCAATTCATTGCCTCGTGTCAGTTATAGATTGTTTTCCTGTTCCTCGGTGAGGAGGGGGTTGCCTTCTTTCTCCTTTTTGCTCGACAGGTTCTCCTCGTTCTGTCGATCCCAGAGTTTCCGGGCCAGCACGCGGCGTACGGTCGCCACTTGCACCGCGATTTCGGCATACTCGTTCCTGGTTGAGTGGTGCTCGACCCCCCAGTAGCCCTGATATCCGGCATCCAGCAGCAGGTCGATCTTTTCGGCGAGGCTGGTGCGGGTAATGTTGGCGTCCACATGCGTATGGACCGTATAGGGAGCCAGTCGTCGGTCTCCCTCATCCGGGTCGCCCTTCTCCCAGTGTCCGATATGCAGCAGAATGCCGTAGGCCGGATGATCGACGGTTCTGGCGATCTCCTCCATGTTCTCAATGATCAGGGAGAAGCCCCAGTGGGTTTCCGGCCCGACCTTGAAGCCGTGCTGCTGCCCGAACTCGCAGTACTCGCGATAGCGATCGGCGACGAAGGTAAGCTGGTCGGGGGTCATGCGTTCCAGCGTGCCTCCCGTATCGATCCGAAAGGTCTTCGCCCCGAGCATCGCCGCCGTTTTCAGGTGCTTGTAGGCGAGTTCGCGGTTACGTTCGGCGGCGGCGGGATCGTCCTCCCAGAGGTGGCAGCCGTCGGCATGGTAGTTGACGAGCGTCAGTTCGCGCTCCTCCAGTCCCTGGCGCACCTTGCGGATGAAGTCTTCGTCGAGGGTTGGGAGGAGACCGTTCCAGAGGTCGGCGGTATCGAGGCCGTAACGATAGCGGCAGGATTCGAGGTAGCCGAAGATGTCGATCTTGCCCTCGGCCAGCAGACCGTGGACGCTGTAACCGGCGATGGATATTTTCATCGGTTTCTTCTTTCTACAGTGGCAGCGCTTTGGAAACGGAGCGGGCGACGATCTCCTCGGTCGTCATCTCGCGGCGTTCCTGTGCGGAGAGATAGATGCCCTCGGAGATGAGCATGGTGGTCAGCGCGATCTCGGCGGTGGGGAGCAGTTCCGCTTTCCCCTGGAGGGCGGCGACCCAGAGACGCTGCGAGTTGGAGTATTCGTCGGTGTCGCCGTCGGCGCTGCGCAGTTTGCGTTTGAGGTAGGAGAAAGTCTCCATATCGCCGCCGCCGTTGACATTCAAATCTCCGAAGGAGCGGAAGAAGCCGAAGGGCGAGAGACGGACGCCGCCCTCGCTGCCGACCACATAGGAGCCTTCGAACTTATCCAGGTGAATGGCCCAGGCTTCGATGATATCGATGGTCAGGTCACCGGCGCAACGGACGAAGCCCATGCCCAACTCCTCGACATTCGCCCCGGAGAGTTCGAGCCGTTTGGGGTCGATGGGGATTTTCTGGTAGGTGGTGCCGGAGACACGTTCGACGGTCGGGTTGCCCAGCAGGTAAAGAATCTGGGAGATGTGGTAGACGCCCATATCGTAGAGCGCGCCGCCGCCGCTTCTTTCCTTCTGTACGAAGTCGGGTCTGCCGTAGCCATCGACATAGGGGCGGCCCCGTCGGCGGTGTCCGGTGGAGCGTGCATGGTAGACTTCGCCGAGTTGTCCGGCATCGATCAACTCTTTCGCGGCGCGGGTCTCCGCCGAATAGAGTTGACCGAGCTGGATATGGAGTTTCAGGCCAAGCTCTTTGGCGCGGTCGCGCATGGTGACGGCATCGCGGTAGGTGCCCGCCATCGGCTTCTCGCAGTAGACGTGCCGACCGGATTCGAGCGCGGCGAGCGTTCCGGAGATATGCAGGTTGTTATGCAGACAGACATCGATCGCATCGAGGTCGTCCCGCCGCAGCATATCGTGGGCGTTGTAGTAGACATTGGGAATGTCGAATTTCGCGGCGGATTTGTCGGCGGCTTCGGGGTTGATGTCGGCGCAGGCGACGATTTCCGCGTCGGGAATATCTTTATAGGTGGTAAAATGCTGCTGCGCGATCTGTCCGCAGCCGATGACGCCGATGCGGACCTTCCGCCCGGTGATGGGTTCCATGCTTGCTCCTCCGTCGGACCGGCGCGGTCAGGGTTCGTTCCCGTCGCGCTGTCACGGTCCGCCCTTACATTTCCGGAGCGGGCGGGTTTTTCCCTTCACCGAACGACGATAACGAATGCCCGGACGTGAACACACCGGGGCCGGACAACCGGTCTTTGACATTGTCCCAACTAATCCGGTAGATAGGCGCAGGACCAGGCTACCAGCGCCGCCCAGAGAAGATTGGCGATGGCAATCGCCCCCTGAGATACCGGGATGCCGCTCGGCGAAATGGTGGCCCAGGCGAAAGCCACCCCGGCTAGCAGCGTCCCCACCAGGGAGATCGAGACGAACCGGGAAAAGCTTGCCTCCGTATCCGCCCCGAAACGTTGTCCGCTCGGTCGGCCCGAAAGCAGGAAACCGCCCAGCAGAAGGGCAGCGAAGAGCGCGACGCAGACCGGCATGTAAGGCATCATCGCAGGGCTCGCCGAGTAACGTTGGATCACCGCGTACGTATGGGTCCAGGTGAAGGCCGCTCCGATAAGGGCCGTCACGAAAAACAGGCGCCGGAACAGCGTTACGGCATAGCGCGATCCCGCCGTGGACACTACCAGGGTCATCGCCTGCATTGTCAGAGGCGCGAGTTGCGCCATCTGCCAGGCTGAAATATGCGCCAGAATGCCGACTTGCGGGGAGTCCAACGACTGGACTCCCGACAGCAATGCCCAAAAAAAGGAATCCACCAGGTTCCCCAGAAAGGTTATTCCCAGGTAGACAAGCGCCCGGATGACCAGGATGTCCTCCTGGAGGTTATCGTCCCGGGTATTCAGCCTTTCCACCACCCAGACCAGAACGGCGAAGGAGAAGCCCGCCATGATGCCCGAAAGCTGCGAGTACCCGGCGGCCGCTTTGGTGATGTCATGGTTGAGCGGCGTGGTCAGTGGCATACGTGTACGACCCGGTTCAGGCGATCAGGGGGACGGTGCGCTTCTCTTTCGCCGAGACGACTGCCGTATCGATAATCTGCTGGCCGATGCGGCAGAGGGCCGGGTCGAGCGGCGGATGGAGGGTGACTCTGCCTTCCAGAACGGCGATCAGGTGTTCGATCGGCGATCGGTTCGGCGCGGCGATCGGATCGACCGGGACGACTTCGCCTTCGGGGTGGGCTTCGGTCTGGACACGGACGGTCGGTTCGTAGTCGTAGCTGGAGATGGTGCCCTTCGTTCCCTGCACGACGAAGCCGCATTTGGGCTGTGGCTGGTGCGTCCAGGGATCGGTGAACGTCCCCCAGCGTGTCTCGAACTTCGACAGGCCGAAGGCGTAACGGCAGATCGTGATGCTGTGTTCGTCGACGGAGAGTCCGGGCTGTTCGTCGACCACGCAGGTTACATCGACCGGCGCGCGCCCGTCGAGGAACCAGGTTCCGAGGGTCACGCCGTAGCCGAGATAGTCCTGCAGTGAGCCGCCTCCCGGCGGCTGATACCACCAGGACTCCGACTTTTTCCGGTTCGCCTCCTCGGGCGAGACCTCGACCTTATCGGCCAGATGCCGGAGCGGGCCACGGTTTCCGTCGTAAAAATGCACCTCGATCACGTCGCCGATCACCCCCTCCCCGATCAGGCGTTTGGTGGTGATATGCGGCGGATACCAGGCAAGCGGCCAGTTGATGACCAGGGTTTTGCCCGTTCCGGTCATCGCCGCGATCATGCGATCGGCATCGGCCAGCGATGCCGCAAAGGGTTTTTCGACCAGCACATGGACGCCGTAGCGAGCGACCTGCTCGACGTAGTCGGCGTGCGCGGCCGTCTTCGGGCAGAGGATCACGATATCGGGCTTCGTCGTCTCCAGACAGACGGCGACATCGGAGAACTGCCGTTCGGCCGGGATCGCGAAATTACGGACGGCGGCGGCCATCCGTTCGGGGGCCTCGTCACAGATCGCGGCAATCTCGGCGTTGGCGTGCCCGTGCACTTCGCGCAGCAGATCGCCCATATGCATATGATCGAAATTGATCCCGGCGATTCGCCATAGTTTCGTTTCCGGCATACTTCGAGTGTAGCAAAACGCCCGGTCGCGTGTCAACGGCCCCGACCGATTCGGTCGGCTGCGAGATCTCCCGTCCGGAAGGATCACACCAAATAATTACACTCAAAAGCAAGCACTTATATTGTGTGAAATCAAGGTCAAACGATGGAATTAAAGTGATGGAGAAGGATTAAATTTCCATGACACGAAAGCAATCACCGCTTCGCGGTTTTACCTTGATCGAGATCATGATCGTCGTTCTGATTATCGGGGTGCTGCTGAGCATCGCCCTCCCCAACTTTGCCCAGGCCCGCGAGAAGTCCCGACGGAACTCCTGTATCTCCAATCTGGTGCAGATTCAGGGAGCGAAGGAGCAGTGGGTGATCGACACGCGGAAGAACAGTTCGCAGATTCCGACGAGCGCCGAGTTGTTCGGACCGGATCAATATATTCGTTCCGCCCCCAGTTGTCCGAGCGGGGGGACCTATACCATTCGCCGTGTCAGTCTCCACCCGATCTGCACGTTCGAAAACGATCCGGTGTACCCCCACTCGATCGCTTCCGTCCAACCCTGATCTCCCCCATAGATCGAATTATTCCTGTACATATAACATCAACAAATATCAGTGCATTGAAGGGTGTTCTAACCGAAAAAATCACAAAAGTTGTGTGAAAAAATCATCTCAAAAAGCGTCTTGCCAGTGGAATTTATTACTGGAGAGGTATTAAACTTCAATGGCACGAAAATACACGCCCCACGTTCCTTCGCGTTCGGCGAAGCAGGGTCGCACGGCTTTTACTCTGATCGAGATCATGATCGTCGTGCTGGTCATCGGGGTGTTGCTCAGTATCGCGACGCCGAACTTCGTTCGCGCACGGCAGAAGTCGAGACGCAACGCCTGCATCGCCAATCTGATGCAGATTCGGGCGGCCAAACAGCAATGGGCCCTGGAAATGCGTCGGCCGGGAACGGCGACACCGACGGACGCGGACCTGTTCGGCGACGCTCTTTACCTGCGCCGAAAACCCGCCTGCCCGAGCGGAGGAACCTATACGTTGCGGCAGGTGGACCGGAATCCGCGCTGCTCCTTTTTCTCCAATCCGGATTTTCCGCACTCCATTGTCCGTCTCCAGGACGATGGCGTTTAGGACAACGGCTTCAGGACCGGACGGGTTCTGCCTGAACCCGTCCGGTCCGTGCGGTTCTGACTACCGGTTCTGACTACTGCTTGATGGCCTCAAAGTTGATGTCGATATCGATGTCGGCCCCGACCACCTGCGTTCCCTCGATCAGCGCGTTCCATTTCAGGCCGTAGTCCATCCGGTTGATCCGGGTCCGCGTTTCGAGTCCCGCGTGCAGTTTCTTGTCGAACGATACCTGCGGATTGCTCGGGACGAAGGTGAGGGTGACCGGGCGGGTCACGCCATGCAGGCTCAGGTCCCCCGTGACCGCATACTCCCGGCCCTTCTTTTGTACGCGAGTGCTCTTGAACGTGATTTCCGGGTAGGTGGCCACGTCGAAAAACTCCTTGCCCCGCAGGTGGTTGTCCCGGTCCTTGTTCCCCGTATCGATGCTGTCGACCTTGATCGTAAAGACGACCGAGGATTTCTCCGGGCGAACTCCATCGACGGTCAAGGTTCCGTCGAAATCCGTAAACCGACCGCGGGTTTTGCTGACACCCAGGTGCATCACCGAGAAACTGATGTCGGTATGAGCCTTGTCCACCGCCCAGGTACCGGTCAGATCAGCCGGCTTGACGTTTTTCGCCGGTTGCGCGGCGGACTGACCGCCTTCGGCGCGGACCGGAACGCCCACGTTTCCCAGGGTGGCCAGGAGGCCGACGGCCAGCACGACACGAGCGGCAAAAGCGGAGTTTCGCATTCCAATGCTCCTTTGCAGTGCGTTTCTTTCCGCACTGCAGATAATTCAGTATTCATTTCTTAACACACCGTCGCTTTGCCAAAGTTCCCGTTCCGCCGCCGGTCAGGCGAATCTTTTTCTCGACGTTTCGAACGGTCGGGGCAAACACATCGTTTGACGGCCGATGTCGAAACGGCTATACTGACCGCATGGGCAAAAGAAAGGCAGCTACCCCGCGACCGCCGCTCCCGGCGGATGAGTTCTCGGTCTACTGCCTGGCATCCGGTTCCACGGGGAACGCCATTCTGCTCGTCGCCGGGGGGGCCGCCCTGCTGATCGACGCCGGTCTGGGGGTTCGGACCCTGAAGCGTGAACTGGAAGCCCGGAAGGTCGCGCCCGCGGCGCTGTCCGGTATCCTCCTCACCCATGAGCACAACGACCACGTCCAGGGAGCGATTCCGTTCGCCCGGCAATATGATGTCCCGCTCATCGCCACCTCCGGGACGCTCCGCATGCTGTTCGCACACGACCGCCGGGACGCACCGCATCGCGTGCTCGAAGCGAAGGAGCAGATCGGGCTCGGTCCGTTCGGGATCTACGCCGCACCGATCACGCACGACGCCGCCGATCCGACCGGATTTCGCGTCGAGTGCGGCACCAACGCCCTGGCCTACGCCACCGATACCGGAACGGTGACCCCGGAGTTCGGCGCGGCCTGTGACGGTGTCTCGTTGCTGGCCATCGAAAGCAACCACGATATCCATAAACTGCGTTTCGGCCCCTATCCGGACGCGCTTAAAGCCCGGATTCTGGGCCGGAACGGGCATCTGTCGAACAATGCCGCCTGCGACCTGATTCTCGCGCATACCGAGCGCAGCGGACCGTCCTGCGTCTGGCTCCTGCATCTTTCCGAAGTGAACAACACGCCGAAAATGGCGATGAACTACTGGAAGACGCGGTATCGTGAGGCGGGGCATCGTGACAGCCCGGCTTCGGTGGAGGTGGCTCTGCGGGATGTCCCCTCCCTGGTCTACCGCGCCCGTTCCCGGGCCGTGCAGTTGGCGCTGTTCTGACGCCCGACCTCCGAAACGGCCGACGACGTTCCGACAATGTAAAGGCAACGCATGAAAGGAAACGGAAACGGATGCTGAGCATACTGACCGGCGTTTCGCCTCTGGTCCTGATAGTTTCACAGGAGAACGGCACGGTGAAAGCGCCCCCGCGCGTTCCGCCCGGATACCGTCTGTTCTGGCGGGATGAGTTTTCCGGCACGATCGGTTCTCCGCCGAACCCCCGCTTCTGGAACCATGAGACGGGCGCGAGCGGATGGGGAAACAACGAACTTCAGAACTATGTCAAGGATGGCGAACACGCCCGGATCGTCGCCGATCCGGCGGCGGTCGACCGGAAGGCGCTACAGATCAAGGTTACCTCGGAAGGGCCGGGGAAGTACACCTCCGCCCGTCTGCAAACCGCCGGAAAGGTCAGCATCCAGTACGGTTATATCGAGGCGCGTATCCGTCTTCCCTACGGGCAGGGCATCTGGTCCGCCTTCTGGATGCTCGGATCGGATATCTTCAACCCGGAGGTCGGCTGGCCCAAATGCGGCGAGATCGACATCATGGAAAATATCGGTAAGCGCGAATGGTGGGGCAGGAACGAGGGAAGTCTGCACGGTCCCGGCTACAGCGGGGCCGATTCGCTGCATGAGTATATCGATATGCCCGAGGGCGTCTTCTTCAAGGACGGCTACCACCTCTTCGCCATTCTCTGGGAAAAGGATCGCGTCGAGTTTTACGTGGATGGCAAAAAGTACCGGACGCGTACCCCGGCGGATATTCCGGGCAAACCCTGGGCGTTCAATCGCCCCTTCTTCCTCGTCACGAACGTCGCGGTCGGCGGCAACTTCCCCGGCAGCCCGGACGAGACCACGATCTTCCCGCAGGAGATGCGGATCGACTATGTACGGATCTATCGCAAAGCGTCGGACAACAAACCGGCGGCCGTCGCTCCCGGCAAGGGCAAGGTCGGTGGGGGAACCGGTAAGGTCCTGATCGACGGCGAGGACTGACATCGGGAACGGACATCAAAGAAAGGACGTCGTCGTGCCGTAGCCCGACGACGTCGCCCGGTGATGCGATCAGTAGGCGGCGAGGCCGGTAAAGCCCGTACCCAGGGCGCCGAACGAGCCGATCAGGTTCAGCGTGCCGTCGTTGTTGATTCGGAAGGAGCGGACGCCGCCCACCGAGTTCTCCAGCGAGAACAGGAACCGACCGTTTCCGCCGATCGCCAGGTCGAGCGAACCCTGCTGGTTCCCGGAGACGATGCCCAGGTTCGCCACTTTGCCGTTGCCCGCGATGTCAAAGGCGGAGATCGAACGCGCCGCGCCCGCATTCCCCGTAAAAAGCAGGCCCGTTTTTCCCGGCGTCTTGCGGGTCACCAGCCAGCAGGCCGCCGCCTGATTCGTCGGAATCGATGCGGAAATCGGCAGAATCCCGAAGGAGGACACGAAATAGGAGGAGACCGCTCCCGCCGCGGAGGCATTGCTCGGGTTTCCGGCCGCCTCGGTCACGAACAGCCGTCCCTCGGTATCGAAATCGAAGCCGAAGGGAACCGCTCCGGAGGAATGACCGACGACCGCCGGACCGGCAACGCCCAGAATATTCACCGGGAAAACGTCGATATTGTTCGTCAGGCGTTCGGTGACCACGAGCAGTTCCCCGTACGGATCGAACTGAACCTGGGCCGCCCCGGCATTGACCGCGCTCACCGCCTGCACCGATCCGGGGATCGGGGACAGGCCCCCGTTATCCCGGACGACGAATCCGGCGATGTTGCCCGGCAGCATACCGGTGCTATCGGTCCGGTCCCCGGCGTTCAGGACGTACAGCAGGTTATCATGGAGCGTCAGGCTGACCGGGCGAACGCCGCCGGACGGTGTTCGATGGACCAGGCGCAGACCGTTCGAACGTACCGAAAAGACGGAGATATCGTTGCTGCCGGCGTTCACCACGAAGAGCCACCGGTTGTTCTTCGACAGGGCGACCGCTCCCTGGTTGCCCAGTCCGGCGCCGGTTCCCATCCCGCCGGTGAAATAGGTGCCGACCGGTGTCAGCGCGCCGTTATTGGCACGGCGGAACATGACGACGCCATTGCTGCCCGCGCTGTTCGTGGACGTGAACACCGCGCCGTCGTCGGCATGGGCCGGAGCGTTTCCGGCGGTGAAGACAGCGATACTACCAATAGCTACCAGATGAATGGTCGAACGCAGGAAACCGCGTCGATCGATGGACAGGTTCATTTTGTTACCCTTTCGAGGTTTTGAAGGGCGCATCGCGCCCGGTATCGGTTAGGTTATACGCGCCCATCGCGCGGTCGGAAAAGAACGCTTTTGCTGTTTGACGGTATGGACTTGCTCCGGTTTTCACGGATGACGCCGATACTGGCAGGGCGTGACCCCGACGACCCGTTTGAAGTGCCGACGAAAATGGCTTTCATCGTTGAACCCCAGCAGAGCGGCGATGTTCGCGATCGGTTCCTCATCGACTTCCCGTAACAGCGTCCGCGCCTTTTCGATGCGTTGGCGGATCTGATATTCATGCGGCGGGACGCCGAACGATTGCTTGAACCGGCGCGCGAAATGAAACTGCGACAATCCGACCGCTTCCGCCAGTTCCTGCAGTCGGAGATTTTCGGTAGGGTGGTCTCCGAGGATCGCCAGAACGCATCGTTGCTGCTTCGGAGAGAGGCCGGACGGTTCCGCTTCCGGGCGTACGGGGCGTTCGCCGCCGGCCCGCAACAGATGCACGATCAGCAACTGGGTGACCGCCGCGACCGCCATGCACGTCCCGTACCCATTCCCGCGCAACTCCTCCCCCAACCGCCCCAGAAGGGACGCCATGACGGGGTCGGCGACGCAGAACAGCGGAGTGAGTTCGCCGGCGCAGGCCGCACCGCCGACGATCTCGGACGTCGCCCGCGCCATCACGTCGACCGGCAAAATCAGGTGGATCGAATGTGAGATGTAGGTCCATTCCCACTCGAACGGATAACCGGCCGGAAGGAAGGTCACGCTCCGGTCGGGGAGTTCGTCCCACTGGCGCACCTGACCGCCCGTTCGGACGACGGACCGGACCGGGCGGTCTCCGTCCGGCGTTCCGGATTTACAGAAAAGCAGATGTTCACGATGCCCGTGCGGCAGGCATATCACGCCCGGTCCGCGTGACCGGATCAGCAGCCGAACATCGGGCCACCCTTCCGAACGCGCCCGGATCGTTTCCGGTTGCACGGAATCAGCGGCGACACTCCCGGAATCGGCCCGTTTCTCTTTCATTCCACAGTTCCTTCCGGTTTTCGTTCGTTTCGAAAGCCATCGGAACTACATTCCGAGCGCGGCAAAAGTTCGTCGAACGAAGCCTTCCCGCCGATTCCGATGCGTGAGGAAGCGCGGATTCGGGATTTTTCCGGCGTCCCATCCCGCTGTCTTGCTTCGCGGCAAAAACGGGTAGAATCAGGCTATGAGAATGCCGCGTATCACGGCGATCGACCGTCTTTTGCTGAACGTTCCCTTCACTCCGCGCTGCGAGGAGTGGAACGCTCCTCTGGTGCATCAGTGGCACATTCCCGAGATCGTCCGGGTCCGCACCGAGGACCCGGAGGTCGTCGGCTACGGCGAATCGATGTATCACTACACCTCGGGCAACGCGCGGCCCGAGGCCATGGCCCGTCTGATCGGTGAGAATCCCGCCGGATGGCTCAACGAGGACGGTATCGGACTCGATCTGCAGATGGCGCTCTACGATGTCGTCGGCAAGGCGCTGGAACTGCCTGTCTACCGGCTGCTCCCCCTGCCGAAGGTGCGGGAATGGTGCCCCCTCGGCTGGTGGAACATCGATATGCCGCCGGAGGTTCTGGCCGAAGAGGCGGCGGACGCCTATGCGCAGGGGTATCGCGCCCACAAGATCAAGGCTCGTCCCTGGTTCGATGTCTACGAACAGGTTCGTCATGTCTCCGCAGCGACCGGCCCCAGCTACAAGATCGATATCGACTGGAACGATATGCTGCTCTCGGCGGGCAACGCCGCCCCGGTGTTGCAGGAACTCGATACCTTTGAGAAGGTCGCCCTCTACGAGGGGCCGATCCCGCAGAGGGATATCGAGGGCTACGCGGAACTGCGCCGCAAGGTCGCCAAACCGCTCGTCACTCATTTCGGTCTGCCGCCGTTCCCGACCGCCCTCCAAAACCGGATGTGCGACGGTTTCGTCGTCTTCGGAGGGGTGCAGGAGGTGATTCGCCAGGGGATGCTCTGCGCGACGTTCGAGAAACCGTTCTTCCTGCAACAGGTCGGCCTCGGTCTCACCACGGCCATGGTGGCGCATCTGGGCGCGGTCCTGATCCAGGCCCGCTGGCCCGCCATTACCTGCATGAACAACTACGCCGACGATCTGCTGGTCGAGCCGCTCACCATCCGACACGGCGCGGTCCGGGTTCCGGAGGCTCCCGGTCTGGGCGTCACGGTCGATGAGGAGGCTCTGGAAAAGTACCGTGTCGATCCCGATTCCACCGGTGGCTACCGTCTGCCGGAGCCCCGGCATCTTCTGACCGTTCGCTGGGCCGATGGCAAACAGGTGCATTACGCCCATGCCAACACGCCCAAACCGGCCGGCACCGCGCCGTACAGTCATCTTGCCTACGGCGCGGGCAGCCATGCCGAAGCGGGCCGTCAGCTCTGGGAGGATTTTCTGGCCGGAAACCATCCCGTGCAGGAACGGGGCGTCACACTGATCGTTCGCAAGGACGACGGGACCGACGAATGGGCGTCCCTCTATGCCCGCGCCGAACGCGGGCCGGTTTCGGAAGGATAGATTCGCATGCAACTGGGCGAAAGTAACTGGCGTCAGGTGCCTGACCTGACCGGAAAAGTCGTCGTCGCGCCGATCGGGTCGTTCGAACAGCACGGACACCATCTGCCGCTTCTCACCGACAGCCTGATCGGTGGCGAGGTGGCCCTGCGCGCGGAGGAGGCTCTCGGGGAGGAAGCCGTCTTCCTGCCGATGCTCTGGCTGGGCGCGAGCGACCATCATCGGTCGTTCCCCGGTACGATCAGTCTGTCCTCGCAGACCTATACGAACGTGCTGAAAGAGCTGATCGACAGCCTGATCGGTTCCGGGTTCCGGCGTATCTTCCTGCTGAACTCCCATGCCGGGAATATCGTTCCGGCGCAGATGGCGATCAACGAAAAGAACATCGAGTATCGTCAGGAGCTTCCGAACCTCTATCTGGCCTTTGTCAGCTGGTTCGATCTGCTGCCGAAAGACGAACTGGCGGCGCTGACACCGTCCCTGCAGCAAACGCAGATCAGCCACGCCTGCGAATGGGAGACGAGCGTCCTGCAGGTGACGTCACCCGACCTGGTCGGGCCGGACCGACCATCGACGCGGCGAACGTTCGAATCGCCGTACTGGTCCGCCGACTTCCGCAAACCGAGCCGCGTCTTTATCGGGCGCGCGCTGGAGCAGTCGTCGCCGACCGGCGCGCTGGGCTATCCCGAGCGGGCGGACCCGGAAAAAGGCGAGGCTCTGCTGCGGATAGCGACCCGCGAAGTCGTCGCCTTCGTGCGCGATTTCGCCACCTGGCCCGACACCCTCGGGCCGGAAACCCTGGAAAGCCAGCCCTGATTTTACGATAAAAGGAAGCGAACGGATACCCTCATGAGTGACGAGAAGAAACCGGCCCTGCCGTTATCGATGTTCCGCCGTATCGGCACCACCGTCTATATCGCCGGTCATGGCGTCCCCACCGCCGGCGATACCCTGGAAGCCCAGATGCGGGCGACCATGGAGCAGTTTGCGCAGACGCTGGCGGCGGCGGGCGTGACCCATGCCGACATCGTCATGGTGCGCGGCTACGTGCAGAACGCCGCCGACCTGCCGACCTACAACCGCCTCTACCGCGAGTTCTTTTCCGAACCCTATCCGGCCCGCACGACCATCGTCAACTGCCTGCCCCCCGGTCTGCTGTTCGAGATCGACGCCGTTGCCGAAGGCAAGTAGGCGAGAGTAAGCAGGCGAGGGTAAGCGGGCCGGGGCGAGCCGGTCACCCGGAGCCTATTTTTTCAGCGTCGTTTCGAACAGTTTCAGGATGCGGCGGTACTCGTCGGCCCACCCGGTCGGTTCCGTGAACCGGTGGTCCTCGACCGGGTAGACGGCCAGTTCCCAGTTCTCCTTGCGCAACTCGATCAGCCGCTGCACGAGCCGCACCGAGTCCTGAAAGTGGACGTTACTGTCGTTCATGCCGTGACAGATCAGCAGCGCGCCCCGCAATCCTCCGGCGAAGAAGATCGGGGAACTCCGCCGGTAGGCTTCCGGGTCGTGTTGCGGTTGATTCAGAATATTCGCGGTGTAGGGGTGGTTGTAGTGCGCCCAGTCGGTGACCGGACGAAGCGCGGCCCCGGCCGCAAAGACCTCCGGGGTGGTGAACATCGCCATCAGGGTCAGGAACCCGCCGTAACTGCCCCCGTAGACCCCGATTTGCCGGGGCGCGACGCCATACTTCGCGACGATCCACCTCGCGCCGTCGACCAGATCGTTCAGGTCCTTTCCACCCATGTGCCGATAGATGCCCGTTCGCCAGTCCCGACCGTATCCCGCCGATCCGCAGTAGTCGACATCCAGCACCAGGAAACCGCGCGCCATCAGCAGGTGGTGAAACATGTACTCACGAAAGTAGCCGCTCCACCAGTGGTGAACGTTCTGCAGGTAGCCCGCGCCATGCGCGAACAGCACCGCCGGTCCGCCCGGTCGCCAGTTCGGCGGTCGGTACAGTCGTGCGGGGACCATTCGTCCGTCGCGGGCGCGGAACGTCACGATCGGCGGACGGCTCCACGGGTGGCTCAGCCACTCGGTCGTCGGGGACTGCGTGACCCGTATCCCGATGGCGGAGGGGTCCGGACGATTGGGCAGCAGAAAAAGCTCGGGCGGTCGATGGCTTTCCGATCGGACCACGGCCAGAAATCGGTCGTCGGGCGAGGGGATGGCGGTATCCTCCTCGGCTCCCGAGAGACGGACGATCCGGGTCGGCGCGCCGCCGTCGACCGGCACCGAGTACAGGAACCGATCCGCGGGATTGCCCTCGTTCGACGTGAAATAAAAGCGCGTCCTGTCCGGCGAGAGGCGGATCCCCTGTACCTCCCGCCGGGGCGGGGTCAGGCGCGACGCCGTTCCGCCCGCTATGGGGACGACGTAGAGGCCGGCGTATCCGTCCTCCTCCGAAACATAGAAGGCGCGTTTGCCATCGGGCAGGAAACCGTAGGTACCGACCTCCGGCCCTCCGATCCAGGCATCGTCGTGACGGTGCGCCAGCAGACCCGTTTCTCCGGTTTCGGGATCGACCCGAAGCAACCAGTCGTCCTTGTTGTCCTCGGCCCGTACCCGGACCATCCCGGTTTTGCCGTCCGGCGACCAGCGAAAGCCGGACCAGGAGAGGCGACGCGGCCCGTCGGGCACCCCGGCCGTCGTGATGGGCGGGGCCGTAAATTCGAGCGGGAACGCCTCCCCCGATTCCGATTTCAGCACGACCACCCGCAAACGTCCCTGCAGGTCACCGACCCGGGCATAGCTCGTTTCGTCCTGCGTATAGCCGCTCTCGGTGATGTAGCGGGGAACGATCGTATTCCTCCCCCCGGCTTCACCCTCCCGGATCAGAACGGCCACGTACGCCCCGTTCGGAGAGGCGTTCAGTCCGACGACCGACTGTCCGGTCGGGACATAGAAAGGGCGACGTTTCTCTTCCTTCTTTCGCTTCGCCTCGCGCTCCTCCCGCTCCTGCGCCTGCTGCCGGATCGTCTCGAACAGATCGCGTTCGGCTCGCTTCGAGGCTTCCTGACTGGTATTTTTCGGTTCGGCGGGTGTGGGTGGCGGGGAGCCGCTTCGAATGTCGGTCAACTGCCGCCATGCGGACTCGGTCAGCGACAGGGAGAAGACATTGTTATTGCGGACGAAAAGGATCGTGTTGCCGTCCGGAGCGAATCGCGGATCGCTTTCGGTTTCGTCCGTGGCGGTCAGTTGTCGCTTCCGCCCGGTTTCCCGCTCGTAGAGGAACAGGTCGCCGTTTTCGGAGAGAACGATGTGCCGTTTATCGGAGGCGCTCTCTCCCCCTTCCGGCGGCGCGTTCTTCGCCTCCTCGTCGGTCAGGCGGCGCAGTCCGCTGCCGTCCGCGTTGACCACGTAACGGTCGAACGGTTTTCGCCCGTTTTCCCCGGCCCGTTTCCAGCGGAAATAGACCTGTTTCCCGTCCGGCGACCAGTAGACTTCGCGCGGCGCATAGCCGACCAGATCGTGTCCGCGCATGATACTGTCGACGGTCAGGGGAAACGGTCGTGTCTGCGCGGACGCGCCGGCGATCGCGGCACCGATCAGCCACAGCAGGCTCACCGTTCTCAGGAGGCTCATCGTTCGCTTCCGACCGTCACGCCGATGCTGACAGGTCAAGCCGGGCCGTCACCGGGAAATGGTCGCTCGGATACTGGCCGTCCTCCCCGCAGTCGGTGAGAATGGCTGCGGAACGGGCGGTCACCGGGCCGCGCAACAGAATCCAGTCGATCCGGTTTCCCGGATGCGGCGATCGATACCCGTGAGCCGTCGCGATCCCCTGCGGACCTTCCCTCACCGATGCCTCGCGATAGGCGTCACGAAACGCCTCCTCTCCGGTCAGCAGGGAATACAGTCCCGGCGCTTCCGCCGCCGCGTTGAAGTCACCGACCAGCAGCACCGGCAGTTCGGGGGGAAAGACCCGCAGCCGGGACAGAACGAGGTTTCCGGCGTTCGTATGGAACGGATCGGCGAAATCGAAGTGCGTATTGGCAAAGACGAACTCGGTGTCGGTCCCGCGCAGGCGGAAGCGGACCCAGGTCACCATCCGGCGGTTGGAATTGCCCCAGGTCGCGGACCCGACGGTCTCGGGCGTGTCAGAGAGCCAGAAGTGGTCGAACTCCTGCGGTTCGAAACGTTCGGGGCGATAGAAGATCGCCATGAACTCCCCGCGCGAACCGCCGTCCCGGCCGGTCCCGATCCAGCGGTACTCGGGCAGTCCGGCTTCGAGGTCCCTGAGCTGAGAGAAATACCCCTCCTGCGTCCCGATCAGGTCGGGCATCTCCCGCCGCAGCAGGGCGGTCATGACCGGCAGTCGATCCGGCCAGGCGTTCGGCGGATCGGGCGAGGCGAAACGCAGGTTGAAAGACATCACCCGCAAGTCAGCGGCAGCATTCATACCTGCCGTTTCGCCCCGCCGCACCGGGGTTCCTGCCGTTCACCTTCCGGTTACTCGAACAGATTTTCCTTCGGGAGTTCCGAACCGCAGAAGAGGCAGTTGGTGCGCGCGGAGTTACTCATCCGTCCGCAGGCCGCGCATCGTACCGGATGGCGGGTCATTTTGCCGTCGAGTTCTCCGTCCCGCAGGTCGATCTCCAGCATTTTGCCCTGAATATCATCCTCGGAAAGCGTGGCGCGTTCCCGCAAAATCTCCCAGAGCGCCTGGCAGGCGATGGAGAGTCGTTCCACGCGCCGGGACATATAGAGAACTTCCCGTTCGAGTTCCTGTACCTGGCTCTTCGCCTGTGATGCCTCCGTCCCGACGCGCGCCAGAGTCTGTTGATGATACGTGTCGTTGAAAATTCCCATGTCGTCCTCCGTCACCGATATGCCTCGGTTTACTGCCTATCGGACACATGCGTCCAGGCGGTCGTTACGGCGGTTTTTTCGATTCGGGTCGGGAATTCTCCGGGATGCGGAGGCATCGGCGCTCCCTTTCGGGAGAGATTATTCGCCGGGGACCGGTCGTCCCATGCTCTTGTAGATATCCTCGATCATCTTCTTGTTTCCGGCGGCCTCGGCATTGCCCGGATCGGCGGCCTGGGCTTTTCGGTAATCCTCGAGCGCCGCGCGGTACTTGACCCGCGCCCCGGCGGCGTCATCGTTCATCCGGAACGTGCCACGTTCGGCGTAGGCGGCGGCGATCTTCTTCTTATCCTTGCCTTTTTCGGCATCGGCGATCTTTTGATCGAGTTCGGGGGTTTTGGTCAGCGGCGCACTGGCCATGGCCATACCGGGCATCGCGCCCGGCGCGCCCTGCGGCATCACCCCGCCCGGCCCACCCGCCTGCATCGTCCCGGCTTCGACCGACGGGGACGCGCCCGGCGACGACTCTACCGAGGGCGAGCCCTGGGTGGAGGTCGGTCCGGCCGGAGAACGGCTTTCCATTCCCAGCCCGGTCCCGCCCATCCCGGACGCGGACGCCTGCGGCACCGAGGTGTCCGCGTTCGTCTGCGCCGCCATCCCCGAGCCGGGAGCGGCGGCAGGCACGGTCGCCGGACTCGGCGTATCCCGCGCTTCCTGAAGCGTACACCCTGCGGTCAGCAGAGCGAGAAGGGTCATCCATATCAGTGTTCGTTGCATTTCGTTCATTTCTCTTCCGATCCGCCCTTATTGTAGCACAACGATTTTGCGCGGCGGAGCGGACCGGGAAGGTCTTTCATCGATCCTTTGGGAAAATCGAAGAGGGATCGCGGGAAAAGCGCGATCGGTAAGGAAGTGCAAACGATGCGGTATCTTCTGGCACTGGATCAGGGAACGACGAGTTCACGGGCGATACTCTTTCGCCGGGACGGGTCGGTTCGGGCGGTCGCCCGGCAGGAATATCCTCAGATCTATCCGCAGCCCGGTTGGGTCGAACACCGTCCGGACGACATTCTTCACTCCCAGCGTCAGGTGATCGATACCGTACTGGCCGAACTTTCGGCGGGCGAGTCGGTGGTGGCGGTCGGGATCACCAACCAGCGGGAGACGACCCTGCTCTGGGACCGGCAAACCGGCGCGCCGATCGGAAATGCGATCGTCTGGCAGGACCGACGAACCGCCGACCGGTGCGATCGTCTGGCTCGCGACGGATACGGTCCGCTCATCGCCGAACGAACCGGCCTGGTTCCCGATCCCTATTTTTCAGGGACGAAACTGGAATGGCTGCTTGACCGCGATGCGGAGACGCGTTCCCGCGCGGAGAATGGCGACCTGGCGTTCGGAACGGTCGACTCCTGGTTGATTTGGAACCTGACGGGCGGGGAACGGCAGGTGACGGACGTTACCAACGCTTCCCGGACCCTCCTGATGAACCTGCATACTCCGGATTGGGATGAGGAGATGCTGGCGCTCCTGCGCATTCCGCGCGCGGTCCTCCCGGAAATCGTTGCCTCCTCGGGGATTGTCGGCGAGATCCGAGGCATTCCGGGGCTTGCGGGCGTTCCGATTGCCGGAATCGCCGGGGATCAACAGGCCGCGCTCTTCGGCCAGCGGTGTTTCGAACCCGGCATGGCGAAAAACACCTACGGCACCGGCTGTTTCCTGCTGATGAATACCGGCGAGACGCCCCGGCGGTCGGAGAACGGTCTTCTCACCACCGTCGCCTGGCGGTTGGGAGAGGAGAAAGCGATCTATGCGCAGGAGGGAAGCGTCTTTATTGCCGGGGCGGTGGTGCAATGGCTGCGGGACGGCCTCGGCCTGATTTCCACCTCGGCGGACTCGGAAACGCTGGCGGCATCGGTTCCGGACAACGGCGGGGTCTACTTCGTCCCGGCTTTCTCCGGTCTGGGCGCGCCGACCTGGGACCCGTATGCGCGGGGAACGATCGTGGGTCTGACGCGCGGAACGACGGCAGGACATATCGCCCGCGCCGCCCTCGAAGCGATCGCGTTTCAAAGCTATGATGTCCTGAAAGCGATGGAGCGGGATGCGGGAACGCCGCTGCGGGAACTGCGCGTCGATGGAGGAGCGTCCCGGAACGATTTACTGATGCAGTTCCAGGCGGATCTGTTGCAGACGCCGGTGGTCCGACCGGCGATGATCGAGACGACCGCCCTGGGCGCGGCCTATCTGGCCGGTCTGGCGGTCGGTTTCCTGCCGGATCGAGCGGAGCTTGCCGAACAACCGGGCAACGAACAGCGCTTCCTGCCCCGGCGAACCGCCGGCGAAACGGAACGAATGTACGCGGCCTGGCGCGAGGCGGTCGATCGTTCCCGGGATTGGGCGCGTCAGGCCGCGCCCTGAACGCGTCTGGCGCGGTCCGCCGCACGATGCGCACGGGCGACCGAGAACGCGGACAAGGCCAGCATCAGGGCGGAAACGACCAGATGGCGCGGGGTCTGTGTCGTCACCTCGGGCAAAAACAGCAGACCGAAGAAGGCCAGCCAGACCGCAAGAGACAGCCAGCCGTGAGCGATACGCGTCCGGCCGCCCGCGAGCCGCAACAGACGAGCAAAGTGCCAGACCGAGATCAGACAGGCGATCAGAAACAATACCATTTGTGTTTTCCCTCTTCCACCCCATCGGCAAAGCCGTGTACCGGTTAGGACGTGCCGTTCCCTCCTTTTGTTTCCGTCGGTGAGACACCGTGGTCCCCTTCGCCGCCCGGAGACCGGAGCGGCGAAGGGGTAATCTCCGTCTATTTTTTCTGCTTTTCCGCTTCCATTCGGGCGCGATTCATGGCCTCATTCGACTTCTGCTGAATCTCCGCTCCCCTTTGGAACTGCTGCACGGCAGCGGCGGCCTGCGGGGGCATGGTTCCTTGAACGCGGGGAGTGGCCGCGGTCGTTTCCGGCGCGGGCGAGGAACAGCCGGTCGACGCCCCCGGTCCGACGGTCAGGCAGAAAAGGATCAGACAGACCGGGATTCGTACGCGTTGCGTCACGGGATTCGTCACGGGATCAGTTCCCCGCACCTGCACAGGGATTGCCCGCGCCGAAGATCCAGTCATCGCCCCCCGGATTCGCCGCGTCATCCGAGGAGAGACCGGGCTGTCCGAGCTGGGTGCACCAGTTGAGCTGTCCCTTGTGAATCACCTTGGCATGACCGTCGGCAAACGCGGCATTGATGGTGCCGGTATGTCGGTAACGCGGCATCTGCCAGTTCGGGAAGACATTATTATCGGCGTCAAACTTCGCTCCGGAGTTCGCTCCGGTGAAGACGGGCGGCCACTGTTCGCCGCCGTGCCACCACCAGGACGTCTCCATGGACTGCCCGGTGGCGCCCCAGTCCGGGTTGACGCCGACTTCGGTGATCATCACGAAATCCGCCGGCTTCCGCAGTTCGGCCAGCGTATGCGACGGCATGATCGGGTTGCCGTCGCGCCAGTCGTACCCGCCGAACAGAACCCGGTGCGCATGGTAGGTATACCGGCCCGCCGGTGCGGACGGACAGGTAAAGATCCCGGTGTCGGCGATGATCTGCCCGGCGGACAGGTACCCGGGGGTCGAGGTGCCGTTCTTGATGTAGGGAGCCAGCAGTTCGCGCCAGGTCAGCTGCGCCCAGTCCGGCCGGGTGGTATCGCCCCGCAGATAGTTCCGCGGATAGGTTTCATCGTAGTCCTGCGTGTACATCATGGTGGCGAGCGCCATCTGCTTCATGTTGGAAAGACAGGTAGTCGATCGGGCTTTCTCACGGGCCTGGGCGAAGACAGGAAACAGGATAGCGGCAAGAATGGCGATAATGGCGATGACGACGAGCAGTTCGATCAGGGTAAACGCTCTGTTTTTCATAAGTACGTCCTTACGTTAGAGTTTGCGACAATGACAATATCCGTCCGGTCGTGTCGCGGTCACCGGAGCGGCAGGTCGGTTTCATGAGGAGACCGACCGGGTGGATTCCCGAAGGATCATTCGCGGCCGAACCCGCGTCGGAACGTCGGACGGCGATTCCTTGACCGTCGTCGGTTCGTCGGCCTGGTCCGTTATCCGGGCGATCAGGCGACGGGCGGCTTCCGCGCCGAGCGCCGTCCCGTCCGGATCGACGACGGTCACCGCCGGCTGGAGTCGTTCCAGCGGAAAGGCGTTATTGAAGCTGATCAGGCTCAGGTCCTCCGGTATTCGGAGGCGCAGGGCCTCCGCGGCGGCGACGACGTCCATGGCGACGACATGATCGTAGGTAATGACCGCCGTGGCGTGTCCCTCGACGAACGCCTGCCGGACGGCGGCGATCCGCTGTCGGTCGGGCGGGCGGTGTTCGTGTCCGGGGACGGGCGATAACCCGTAATCCCGCAGCGTGGCAACGTACGCGGCATGCCGCTCCTGCACGCTGTAATGCGGAAAATGGAAGTCTCCGGAAGCGTTGGCGTACGCGATCCGTCGGTGGCCGAGGTCGACCAGGTGTTTGATCGCCTGCCGGATACCGTCGGCCTCGTCACTGAGAACGCCGGGGAACCCGTCCACCCGTTCGTTGACGGTGACGGCGGGACGTCCGGAGGCACGCAACCGTTCGACCGTCTCCGTCGTGGGAAACTGGAAGATGAGGGCGGCATCGTAACGCCATGGCGGAATCGCGGGAATGGCGTCGGGGTTGGCTTCCCCCGCGAACGCATAAAAGAGGTCGAGACGGTGTTCCTGAAGAACGGGCGTGATCCCGCGCACGATGTCGGGCGCGATGCTGCTCCAGATGCCGATCATCGGCGAGGCAAAGAGAGCGACCAGGTTACTGCGGGCGTCGCGCATGCTACGGGCGGCGAGGTTGGGACGGTACCCCATTTCGCGGGCGGCCTTCAGCACCCGGCTGCGGGTCTCATCCGCGACCGCTGTGTTTCGTTTGCCGTTAAGGACCCGTGAGACGGTCGAATGGGACAGATTTAACCGACGTGCTATTTCGAGGATCGTCGCCGACATGCTTTTCTTCCCTGATCGTCACGCGTGCGCCCTATGCACACGTGAACACTCCGATTATAGCAACGTCAGGCGCCGTTGTCAACCTTACGGCAAAAATCTCTTCGTTCGCCCGGCGATTCCTGCCGAATCCGGCAGGAAGGGTTTCAGAACGGTGACCACGTGTGCGGACACGGACACGGTCCCGGCCGAACGCCGTCGGGTCAACGCTTCCAGACGACCGCGTCCAGGTTCAGCACCGCCTGCGCCAGGACGGTCGCCGCCGCCAGATCGGTCGGCGCAAGCGACGGGTCCGGCAGGCTCTCGCCGATCGCGATCAGTTTCCGCGCCGCTTCCGGGTCGGCGGCGAAGATCGCCCGCTGATCGTCGTACAGACGGATCAATGTCATCAGCTCCCGGGCGGTCGGTTCACGGACGGCCAGCAGGCGGAACGCGAAGGTGACCCGCTGCGGGGTCGTCGGTCCGGCCTCCTTCAGCGTCCTCTGCCCCAGGGCGCGCGCCGCCTCCAGGAACTGCGTGTCGTTCAGCAGCACGAGAGCCTGCAGCGGCGTATTGGTCGTGCTGCGACGCGCCGTGCAAACCTCCCGACTGACCGCATCGAAAACCGTCATGTTCGGCATCGGCGCGGTCCGCTTTCGGACGGTGTACAGGCTTCGCCGGTACAGGTCCGGCCCCTTGCTCTGCTGGTAGGCCGGACTCATCGAGTTGCTCTCGCGCCAGAGATCGCCGGGCTGATACGGGCTGACCGGAGGACCGCCGATCCGCTCGAACAGCAGTCCGCTTCCGCCGAGGGCGATATCACGAATCTCCTCCGCGGTCAGTCGGTGGCTCGGTCCCCGGGCCAGCAGGAGGTTCTGCGGGTCGCGCGTCCGCAGGTCGGGACGCTGTGTCGAGGACTGCCGGTAGGTCTGTGAGAGGACGATCCGCTTCAGCAGTCGTTTCACGTTCCATCCGGAGCGGACGAAGTCACGGGCCAGATAGTCCAGCAATTCCGGATGAGTCGGCGGTTTTCCCTGAATGCCGAAATCCTCCTGCGTCTCCACCAGTCCCCGCCCGAAGCAGATCGCCCAGAACCGGTTGACGGCCACCCGCGCCGTGAGCGGATGGGCCGGATGCGTCAGCCACTGCGCGAGTCCGAGCCGATCCCGACGCAGGTTTCTCGGATAGGCCAGAATCCCGGCCGGCGTGCGCGGGTAGACGCGATCTTTTTCCGTCACCGGCGCGTCGTATCGTCCGCGCGCCAGCCGGTAGGTCGGACGTTTCCCCGGCATCTCCTCCATCACGGAGATTTCGAACGCCGGTTCCTCGGCGCGCACCTGTTGTTCCCGCGCGGCGGTCAGCGCCTTCGCCGCCGCCCGCGTCTCGGGATCGATCGCGGAAAAGTAGTACTCGCGCAGGGTCTTCTCATTGCCGCTCCGGCGATCCGGCGTCTCCTCGACGGGACGTTCCTTCGCCAGGAACAGGACTTCATACGCCGACAGGTCTCGCTCGAAGATCGAGACATCGTCGATCCGGCCTCCCTTGAAACCTTTATCCCGGAACCGCTGCCCGAACACCAGGGTATGCGCGCCGGTCCCCTTGTAGAGACGATCACGAACGACGGACACCGGCGCGGCGTCGCCATTGACGTAGATCCGCAGTCCGGCGGCACGGCTGCTGCCATTGTAAGTGACGGCGACATGGGTCCAGGCGTTCTTCGGCACCGGTTGACGGGTACGAACGGCAATGGCGTTACCGGGCCAGTGGCGCATGATCCGTGCGGTCAGATACCCGTCCCGAACGGTCAGATCGTATCCGTACGGCCCGGTATCCGTTCCGCTGCAGGCCTGGAAGACCACGGCCTCCCCTTCGGTCAACCGGGCATCTTTCATACGAAAAGCGATGGTGAACGGCGTATGCCGGGTAAAACGTCCGAGTTCGGGGAAACGGATATGGTTCTCGCCATCGAGGGCGACCGCATTGCCCCGCTCGTCCGGCGTCAGCGGCGTCCCTTCCGCGCGTTCGCCCTGCTTCGTCGCGCCGGGAACCAGATTGATAAGTTTGTTCCCCTCGACCGTTTCGAAGTCGAACCGACCGATCAGATCGGGCCAGTCGGCCCCATCGGGCGAGGTCGGGACGGGTGACCGCTCCTGCCACTTCCGGAATTCGGTCTCCCGTTCGGCCCGCTTTGACGCCAGCGAACGCTCCGCGGCGATTACCGCCGCCTTCGCCGAGGACAGCGCCGCCGCCTGTCCCACGTCCGGCAGGAGCAGCGAGGGTGTGGGAACGATCCCGCCCTGATCGTACAGACCGTGCTCGTCGATGTTGTTGAAGAACGCGGCCAGCGAATAGAAGTCCCGCTGGGTCACCGGGTCGTACTTATGATCGTGACAGCGGGCGCACTCGGCCGTCAGTCCCAGGAACGCCATTCCAAACGTCTGCACCCGGTCGGCGACCCCCTCCTGCCGCCACTCCTCCGGGACGCTCCCCCCTTCGTTGGTCATGCGGTGCAGTCGGTTGAACGCCGTTGCCAGACGAGTTTCGCGGTTCGCATCCGGCAGCAGGTCGCCTGCCAGCTGTTCGGTGATGAACCGGTGGTACGGCATATTCTCGTTGAACGCCCGGATGACCCAGTCACGATAGGGCCAGGTCGGACTGAGTTGGTCGCTCTGATAACCGTAACTGTCGGCATAGCGAGCGACATCAAGCCAGATCGATGCCATCTTCTCGCCGAACCGGGGGCTGGCGAGGAGCCGGTCGACGACCTTCTCGAAGGCGTCCGGGGCGGTATCGTTGAGGAAGGCATCGGTCTCCGCCGGTGTCGGCAGCAGTCCGGTCAGGTCGAGCGTGACACGGCGCAGGTAGGTCGAACGGCTGGCCTCCGGCGAGGGGAACAGGCGTTCCTTTTCCAGGCGGGCGAGGACGAACGAGTCGATATAGTTCCGTGGCCACTGTGCATTGGCCACCTTCGGGACCGGTACCCGCTCGGGCAGGCGAACGAACGCCCAGTGCGGCTCATAGACGGCTCCCTCGCGCACCCACCGGGCGAGCAGGGTCTTTTGCCGTGGGGTCAGGCTCTTGCGGGAGTGAACCGGCGGCATCTGCCGGGCGTCCCTGACTTGGATGCGTTCGATGATCGAACTGCGTTCCGGCTTGCCGGGGACGATCGCTTTACGGGCGAGAGCGGCGGCCCGTTCGTCCAGCCGCAATCCGGCCATCCGCTTGTCGGCGTCCATACCATGGCAGGTATAGCAATTCTCAGCGAGAATCGGCCGGATATCCCGGTTAAATCGTAACGGGGCCACCTTTTTCGGCGGCGCGGCCATCGCCGCCAATGCCACCGCCAGGGTCAACACCGCCAGTGTCAAAACGGCCCCGATTCGTTCCCCGATCCGTCGTTCCCGCCTCATACGTTCCGTCGCCTCGTTCCATGCACGCCTTTTTCAGGTTACGTCGGTAACTTTGTCGCCAGGGAACCGATTTCCTGCCGGGAACCCATCGACACCAACGGGGTACAGGAGGTAGGAAACCGTCATCATGAGCAAAACGCCGCCTCTGTCCGTTCTCGATCTGGTCCCGGTGGGTTCGGGGATATCTCCGCGGGACGCCCTGTGCCATTCCCTGGATTTGGCGCGTCGCGCCGACCGTCTCGGATACACCCGGTACTGGTTTGCCGAGCACCACAACATGCCCGGTATCGCCAGTTCCGCGCCCGAAATCCTGATCGGTCAGGCCGCGCGTGAGACCGAACGTCTGCGGATCGGTTCGGGCGGGATTATGCTGCCGAACCATGCCCCGCTCAAGGTCGCCGAGGTGTTTCTGACGCTCGAAAACCTGTTTCCCGGCCGGATCGACCTGGGGATCGGGCGCGCGCCGGGAAGCGATCCGATCACCGCTCGTGCGCTTCGCCGCCCCGCGCGTCATGAATCGGGGGGCACCGAGGACCTGGACCGGCAACTGGACGACCTGTACGCCTTCGCCGGCGACGGTTTTCCGGACGACCACCCTTATCGGCGCGTCTCCGCGGTCCCGCAGGCTCCGTCCCTCCCGCCGGTCTGGCTGCTGGGTTCGAGCGACTACGGCGCGCGCCTTGCCGCCGCCCGCGGTCTCGGCTTCGTTTTCGCCCGGCATATCAACCCGGAGGACGCCGAGGCGGCGATGCGCCTCTACCGGGAAACGTTCGTACCGTCGGTTCATCGTGGGTCGCCGTACGCCATCCTCGCCGTTTCGGTCCTCTGCGCCGAGACCGACGAGGAAGCGGACCGCCTTGCCGCCGCGTCCGATCTGGCGTTCCTCCTTCTCCGGCAGGGTCGGCCCGGTCCGATCCCCTCCCCGGCGGAAGCGCGCGCCTACCCTTACTCGCCCTTCGAGGAGGAACTCGTTCTGGCCGGGCGCGGGCGACTCCTTCTCGGAACGCCGTCCCGCGTCCGCGAACGTCTGCTCTTTCTGGCGGAGGAAACACGGGCCGACGAACTAATGATAACGACGATTACGCATGGCCACGCGGAACGGGTCCGTTCCTACGAACTGCTGGCCGAAGCGTTCGACCTTTCGTGATTTCGATTCGTACCGGAGGAAATGCACGTGGAATATAGACAACTCGGCGGTTCCGGCTTCAAGGTGCCGCTCCTGACGTTCGGCACCGGAACCTTTGGCGGCGGGAACGAGTTCTTCAAGGGTTTCGGCAGCAGTGATGTTGCGGAAGCGACACGTCTGGTCGATATCTGCCTGGAGGCCGGCCTGACCATGTTCGATTCCGCCGATGTCTACTCGAACGGTCAGTCGGAAACGATCCTCGGGCAGGCGATTCGCGGACGCCGTGACCGGGTGCTGATCTCGACGAAAGGCACGTTTCGTATGGGTTCCGGCCCGAATGAGGTCGGTTCCTCCCGGTATCACCTGATCAAGGCGGTCGAGGACAGCCTGACGCGTCTGGGAACCGACCATATCGACCTGTATCAGCTGCACGCCTTCGATGCGCTGACGCCGGTTGAGGAGACACTGCAGACGCTCAACGACCTGGTCCGCGCCGGGAAGATCCGCTATATCGGCTGCTCGAACTTCTCGGGGTGGCACCTGATGAAGTCGCTGGCCGTGTCCGAACGGTACGGTTGGTCGCGTTACGTGGCGCATCAGGCGTACTACTCCCTGATCGGCCGCGATTTCGAATGGGAGTTGATGCCGCTCGCGCAGGATCAGAAGGTAGGGACGGTCGTCTGGAGTCCCCTCGGCTGGGGCCGCCTGACCGGAAAGATTCGGCGCGGTCAGCCGCCGCCGGAGGGCAGTCGCCTGACGCATAAGCCGACCGCCGATGCCGGTCCGCCGGTTCCGGACGAATATCTTTACCGCGTGATCGATGCGCTGGACGAGGTCGCGACGGAGACCGGCAAAACGGTGCCGCAGATCGCTCTCAACTGGCTCGCCCGGCGGCCCACGGTCTCGACGATCATTATCGGAGCGCGAAATGAGGAGCAGTTGCGGCAGAACCTGGGTGCGGTCGGCTGGAGTCTGACTCCCGAACAGGTGGCGCGTCTGGACGAGGCGAGCGCCACGGTTCGCGCCTATCCCTACTGGCATCAGTACCCGTTCCAGGAGCGGAATCCGACACCGACCCGGTAACGTATCCCGGTCATCGCCTGCGTGGTATGCTGGAAGTCGTGTCCGCAGAAAACTCCTCGATTCCGCGCGAGCACGCGCAGCGCGTTTTGCATGAAGAGGCCGAGGCGCTTCGTCTTCTGGCCGAACGGCTCGACGGTTCCTTCGACGCCGCCTGTGAGCGGATGCGGAACTGTCCGGGCCGGGTCGTGGTCACCGGCATGGGCAAGTCGGGCCATGTCGGTCGGAAGATCGCGGGAACGCTGGCGTCGACGGGGACGCCGTCCCTGTTTTTGCACCCCGCCGAGGCGCTGCATGGCGACCTGGGCATGGTCACGGAGACGGACGTCGTTCTCGCTCTCTCCTACTCCGGCGAGACCGACGAACTGCTGGCGATTCTTCCGGCGATCCGCCGACGCGCGGCGGTGCTGATCGCGATGACCGGGAATACCGGTTCGACGCTGGCGCAGGCGGCCGATATCGTGCTGGATGTGCGGGTTCCGCGCGAGGCGTGCACGCTGAAACTGGCCCCGACGACCTCAACGACGGCGATGATCGCTCTCGGAGATGCGCTGGCGGTGGCGACGATGGAGGCGCGCGGGTTCCGTGAGGAGGACTACGCCCTGCTGCACCCGGCCGGTTCGCTCGGTCGTCGGCTGCTGCTGCGGGTTGGGGATGTGATGCGGACGGGGGAGAATATCGCCCTGCTACCGGAGACGGCGGTCGTTCGGGATGTGTTCGTCGCTCTGCCGCGCGCCCACCAGAGTGCGGCGATTATCGCGGCTTCGGACGGCACGCTCGCCGGGCTGATTACGTCGGGTGACCTGCGCCGGGCGATGGAGCGGTTCGGCGACGATTGCATGACAAAGCGTGTCACGGAGATCATGACGCGGAGCCCGCTGACGATCGCGCCGGACGACCTGGCGGCGGAGGGGTTGCGCCGTTTCCGGAACTTCTACGCCGACATCCATGAAATCCCGGTCGTCACCGCCGACCGTCGCCCGGTCGGCATGCTGATGCTCAAGGACGTCCTTAAAGCCGGTATCGTTTGAGCGGACCGGTTGCCGTCCCCGGAAAGCGGTCGCAACCCGCATACCTTGCTCGTTTCGGTCGTCGTTATATCCGTTTGGCGGGAGGTGAGGAGCTACGAACGGCGAAGGCGGCAAGGAGCATGGTCGCGCCGCCCAGGAGGTACGGGGCGGCGGAGTTCCAGTCGAAGAGCGTTCCGCCAATCATCGGGCCGACCAGAAAACCGAACGCCCGCGACGATTGCAGCAGGCCGAAGACGCTTCCCTGCCGTTCCGGGGAGACCAGGTGGCTCGCCCGACTGTTGATGGTCGGATTGGCGATGCCGACTCCGAACCCGAAGGCGATACTCAGGACGACCAGTGAAGGAAAGTCGGGCGCGAAGGGCATCAGGCCAAGGCCGATCGTCTGGAGAACGTACGCGATCCGCAGAAGCGTCTCCTCGCACAACCGCTTCGCCAGGAACGGGTAGATCGCTCCCTGAATCACCGCCACCCCTGCCTCCAGCGATAGCAGAATACCGAACTCCAAACGACCGTAGCCGAGATTGTGCTGAATCAGCCGTCCGAATGTCCCCTCCAGACAGGCGAGCGCAAACCATCCGGTCACGGCAACGGCGAACAGACGGAACAGGGGCGGGTTTCCCCGGAACAGGGCGATCGCCGGTATCCTGTCCCCGGAAGGCGTCTCCCCGGCGCGGCGGGGGGGCAGCGACGGCACGGCGATCATTATCCAGAGGACCCCGATCCCGGAGGCGAGGGCGGCGACGATGCCCAGGAGAAAGTTTCCGCCCGCCTGTGCCAGGAACCCGCCGAGGGACGGCCCGAGCACCAGGCCCGCGCTGATCGCCGCGCTCATCCGTCCGAGCGCCCCCGCACGTTGCTCCGGATCGGCGGCGTCCGCGATATACGCCTGCGCCACGGCGACATTCGCCCCGCCCAGACCGGCCAGAATACGGCTGACGACGATCCACCCGATATTCGCCGAGAAGGCGTAGATCGCCATCGACAGCGCGGACAGCCCCCCGCAGACGAGCAGAACGGGCTTTCGTCCGATCCGATCGCTCAGTCGCCCCCAGAAGGGCGAGGCGGCCATCTGCACCAGGTAGTAACTGGCCAGTGTCAGACCGATCAGCCAGCCCGGCGCGCCGTACTCCTGCGCCCGCAACTGGATATCCGGGAACATGATCCCGAAACCGACCAGGTCCAGAAAGAGGGCAAAGAGCAGCGGGGGTTCGAAACGCTTCATTTCCTGAACTTACTATATGGGCATTTCACGCGAATTGCGAAACGCTCCGGATTCTCCGCCAACGATTTGCGAATCGGGGTTGCGCGGATCGAAACGCGGAGGTAACATATTTTCGTTTCTGGTGGACGGAAGCAAGGAACTCGCCCGATTCGCGGCGTGGTTTGGTGCCCTCCGTAGGCCGGCATTTCCCGACGCTTCAGGCGTTCCGTGAGGAGATGCTGGCTTTTCGTGTTTTTGAGGGGACACCGAGGAAAGCACGACCGATTCGCGGAGGGGAGATGGAGCGGACGACCAAAGGCAGTATCGAAGCCGAGGTGGCGAATGCGATCGTGCGCTTTCAACGAGAACAGCACGGGCGCGGCGCTTCCGATGTTCGAGCGCACCTGGTCGGCGATCTCCTGATCGTCCGCAGCGGAGGGATCTTCACTCCGACCGAGGCGCATCTGGCCGCCTCGGAGGAGGGGCGACGCCTGATCAAGTCCGCACGGCGGGAACTTCGGTCCATTCATCGCGATGAGGCGGAGGCGCTGGTCGCCCGCATCGTCGCCGCTCCGGTCGTGCGGAGCTACTACGATCTGGATGTGACGGCCGCCGAGCAGGTCGAAATGTACATCCTGGAGGTCGATGTCGAAAAGCGGCTGCTGCGGCAGGATGTCGACAGACTGACCTATCACGGCCCGCGACGATCCGGATAACCGATCCGGTAATCGCTCGGGAAAAGCGCGAAGAGTCGCGTAAAAGAATCGCATAGTCGACGCAACCGAACGGTTGCCGGAAAGAAGGACTGTCCCGGACAGTCGGTCTTTCGGGAGGCCGAAGGGGTTGTCCGAACGGAAACGACGCCATGTCGTCGCGCCGCTCGGATACCTCTTCGGCCTTTTTTGTTTGCCCGGCGATCGCCGTCATCAGGAGGAAAAACGAATGTGGGAAGTGCTGGTCGTGTGGCTGCCGCTGTGCGCGGGATTGACCGGTTCCGTCTGGTTCCTGTCGAAGGAACCCGGATCGCGGAGGAAGTGAGGAGGCAATGTCTCTGTTTTTCGTGTCGGTGGGAATCGGCGTGGTCCTCTGGCTGCTCTTCGAAGGGCTGTGCGGATGCCGCTCGCCCCGGGAACACCTGCGTCGGCGGACCTACCGGGCAAAAATCGTCGGGCGGGGCCGGTCCTGAGCCGGAAACGCCACGGAAGAAAGGAACGACCCATGGGCGACCTGATCCAGATTTTGACGGCGCTTCTGTTTTTCGGTATCGCGGCGGGCTATGTGCGCGCCTGCGATGCCTCGTGAGGCTTGAGAAATGGAATATTCGATCATCGGCGGCATCGCGGTTCTTTTGCTGGTCTATCTTCTTTACGCACTGTTGCGCCCGGAGAGGTTTTAAGGCGCGAATATGATGACAATTAACGGAATCCTGCAAATCGCTCTTTTCGTGACGATCCTGCTGGCGACGACGGTTCCGCTCGGAGCGTACATGGCGAAGGTCTTCGCCGGAGAACGGACGATTTTCCAGCCGGTTTTCGGGCCGGTCGAGCGGTGGCTGTATCGCCTTTTCGGAGTACGGGAAGAGGAGGACATGCGCTGGACGACCTATGCGTACGCCCTGCTCGCCTTCAGTCTCGTCGGCCTGCTGCTGACCTACGCTCTGCTACGGTTCCAGGGTGTTCTGCCCTTGAATCCCCAGGGATTCGGAACGGCGCAGATGACACCCGATCTGGCGTTGAATACGGCGATTTCCTTTACGACCAATACGAACTGGCAGAACTATGTGCCGGAAACGACCCTCTCCTACTTCTCCAATATGGTGGCGCTGGCCATCCATAACTGGATGAGCGCGGCGACGGGGATCGCGGTCGCCCTCGCGCTGACCCGGGGTATCGCCCGACGGTCGGCGGCCGGCATCGGCAACTTCTGGGTCGACGTAACCCGGGCGACCCTGTATGTCCTGCTGCCGATCTCCCTGGTCTTTGCGATGGTTCTGGTCTGGCAGGGCGTCCCTCAGAACTTCGAACCGTACGTCCGGGCCGTGACTTCGGAGGGTGGCGTTCAGAGCATCGCGCAGGGACCGGTCGCCTCGCAGGAAGTGATCAAGATGCTCGGGACCAACGGCGGCGGGTTCTTCAACACCAACTCGGCCCACCCCTACGAGAACCCGACGCCGCTGACGAACCTGATCGAGATGCTGCTGATCTTTCTGATCCCGACCGCGCTCTGCTACACCTTCGGACGAATGGTCGGCAATGTCCGGCAGGGATGGGCGATCTTCGCGGCCATGGGAGGGTTGTTCCTGGTCGGCGTCTTCGTCTGCTACGGCGCGGAGGCGGCGGGAAATCCGCTGATGCAAGCCCTCGGCGTTCCGGGCGGCAATATGGAGGGCAAGGAAGTCCGGTTCGGAACCGCCGCGTCCGCCCTGTTCGCCACGGTGACGACGGCGGCATCCTGCGGCGCGGTGAACGCCATGCACGACTCGTTCACCCCGATCGGCGGACTGGTGCCGCTGTTCAACATGATGACCGGCGAGGTCATTTTCGGCGGGGTCGGCGCGGGCCTCTACGGCATGCTCATGTTCGCCTTTCTGGCCGTCTTCATCGCCGGCCTGATGGTCGGTCGCACCCCGGAGTATATCGGCAAGAAGATCGAGGGGTACGAGGTGAAGATGGCGATGCTGGCGACTCTGGTCCTGGCGGCGTCCATCCTCGGGTTTACGGCGGTCGGCGCGAATCTGGAACTGCCGAAGGAGCCGGAGACGAGCGCCTGGGCGCGGTTCAACCGGTGGCCGGGCGGCGCGTACGGCGGCAGCGATACGCTTTACGGCGCGACCTATAACAATGTCAACAACGGTGGTCCGCACGGTTTCACCGAGATCCTCTACGCCTATTCCTCGGCGACGGGCAATAACGGGTCGGCGTTCGCCGGACTGACCGGCAATACGCCGTTTTACAACCTGACGCTCGGGCTGGCGATGCTGATCGGTCGATTCCTGATGATCATTCCGCTGCTGGCGATCGCCGGCAGTCTGGCGCGAAAAAAGTTCGTCCCGCCGTCGGCAGGAACCTTCCCGACGGACGGAGCGACCTTCGTCGGCCTCCTGATCGGCGTCGTTCTGATCATCGGGGCGCTCACCTATCTCCCCGCGCTGGCGCTGGGACCGATCGTCGAACACTTCCGAATGTCTCAGGGCCTTTCGCTGTAACGGAGAGAGAACATGTCACTGCATCTTGAAAAGAGCGAGTCCGTGTCGACGGCACGGACGTCCGGATCGCTCCCGCCGATCCACGGGCCGGTCGGCGGCACACCGTTGCGCCCGAAGAACGCGCCGAAATCCCTGTTTGACCCGACGATCCTGCGGCGCGCGCTGGTCGATTCCTTTCTGAAACTGGACCCGCGCACCGTGGCAAGGAACCCGGTCATGTTCGTCGTCGAGGTCGGTTCGGTTCTGACCACCTTCTACGGGGTCCGTGAGCTGGTCACCGGGACCGGCAACCCGCTCTTTACCGGGCAGGTCGCCGTCTGGCTCTGGTTCACGGTCCTGTTCGCCAACTTCGCGGAGGCGATGGCCGAGGGTCGGGGCAAGGCCCAGGCGGAATCGCTGCGACGAACGAAATCACAAACCACCGCCCGGCGACTGACCGGCGGCGCGAACGGACGCAACGGCAGCAACGGAAGCGACGGACGCGAGGAGACGGTTCCGGCAACCGCCCTCCGCAAGGACGATCTGGTCGTCTGCGAGGCCGGGGATGTCGTTCCGGGCGACGGTATCGTCATCGAGGGAATTGCCTCGGTCGACGAATCCGCCATCACGGGGGAAAGCGCGCCGGTGATCCGCGAATCCGGCGGTGACCGGGATGCCGTGACCGGCGGCACCCGGGTGCTGTCCGACCGAATCGTGATCCGCATCACGGTCAATCCCGGGGAATCGTTCCTCGACCGGATGATCGCTCTGGTGGAGGGCGCTCAACGGCAGAAGACACCGAACGAAATCGCTCTGTCGATCCTGCTGTCGGGTCTGACGATCGTCTTTCTGCTGGCGGTCGTGACCCTGTTGCCCTATGCCGTCTATTCCGTACGATCGGTCGGCGCGGGCGACGTTCCCACGGTCCCGGTGCTGATCGCCCTGCTGGTCTGTCTGATCCCGACGACGATCGGCGGCCTGCTGTCGGCGATCGGTATCGCGGGTATGGACCGGGTGATGCAGCACAATGTCCTGGCGATGTCGGGCAAAGCGGTCGAGGCGGCGGGCGATGTCAATGTCCTCCTTCTCGATAAGACCGGGACGATCACGCTGGGCAACCGGCAGGCGGCGGAGTTCCTGCCGCTTCCGGGTGTCACACGCGAGGAGATGGCGGATGCCGCCTGGCTGTCGTCGCTCGCGGACGAGACGCCGGAAGGCCGTTCCATCGTCGTCCTGGCCAAAACCTTCGAAACGGCGACCGGCGAGATCCGTCGTCGGCACCGGGAGTTCACCGCCAATGGCGGCGAACCCGTCTTCCTTCCCTTCTCGGCGCAGACCCGGATGAGCGGCGTCGATATCGACGGTCTGGAAGTTCGCAAGGGCGCGGTCAAGTCGATCGCGGACCGGATCGTCGAACTCGGCGGTCGGGTGCCGACCGAACTGCAGGAGATGGCCGACGAGATCGCCCGAAAGGGCGGCACTCCGCTCGCCGTCTCGCTCAACGACAAAGCCCTCGGCATCATCTACCTGAAGGACGTCGTCAAGGGCGGCATGCGGGAGCGGTTCGACGCCCTGCGGACGATGGGTATTCGAACGGTCATGATCACCGGCGACAACCCGCTGACGGCCCGGGCGATCGCGGACGAGGCGGGAGTCGATGATTTTCTGGCGCAGGCCACCCCCGAGGACAAACTGGCGCTGATCCGTCGCGAGCAGGAGGGCGGCAAACTGGTGGCGATGACCGGCGACGGAACCAACGACGCTCCGGCGCTGGCGCAGGCGGATGTCGGCGTCGCCATGAACTCCGGGACGCAGGCGGCCAAGGAGGCGGGGAATATGGTCGACCTCGACTCGAATCCGACCAAGCTGATCGAAGTGGTGGAGATCGGGAAACAACTCCTGATGACACGCGGCGCGTTGACGACCTTCTCGATCGCCAACGATGTGGCGAAGTATTTCGCGATCATTCCGGCGATGTTCGCTTCCACCTATCCCTCGCTGGCCGCGCTCAATATTTTGCGCCTGACCAACCCGGAGTCGGCGATTCTGGCAAGCGTCATCTTCAACGCGTTGATTATCATCGCCCTGATCCCGCTCGCCCTGCGCGGAGTGCCTTACCGACCGATGAGCGCGGCGCAGGTGCTTCGGCGCAACCTCTGGATCTACGGTGTCGGCGGCCTGCTGGCTCCGTTCCCGGTGATCTGGCTGATCGACCGCCTGGTGGTCCTGCTTCGCCTGGCCTGAGAGAAAAACGAGGTAAACGATGTTGCAGCAACTGCGGCCGGCGCTGGTGAGCGTCCTGGCCTTCACGATCCTGACCGGGTTCCTTTTCCCGCTGGTCGTCACCGGTATCGCCCGGGTCGCCTTTCCGAAACAGGCCCGGGGCAGTCTGATCGAGCAAAACGGCACGGTGATCGGCTCGGAGTTGATCGGCCAGCCGTTCACCCGTCCGGAATACTTCCATCCCCGCCCGTCGGCGGCGGGGAGCGGATACGACGCCGCCAACTCGAGCGGCACGAACCTGGGACCGACGAGTAAAAAGCTGATCGAGGGTCTGCCGGACGATCCGGCGACGAAGGACGCCGACGAATCCTATGCCGGAGTGCGGCAACTGGCGGAGGCGTACCGTCAGGAGAACGGTCTGTCGGCGGGCGCGCCGGTTCCGGCCGATGCGGTCACCCGCTCCGGTTCCGGTCTCGACCCGCATATCGGTCCGGAGAATGCCCTCCTGCAGGCGGGACGCGTCGCCCGGACACGGGGGCTCTCCGAGGAGCAGGTCCGCGCCCTGATCGCGCAGCATACCGAGGGGCGTACGCTGGGCGTGCTCGGAGAACCGCGCGTCAACGTCGTCCGCCTGAACCACGCTCTGGATCAGAGTCGCCCGATCAGATGATCCGGCCGGGGGCGGACGCCCCCGGACCGAGTAAACGGATTAAGATATGTACACTTTTCGTCACCGCGCGCTGTTTGCGCTTTTCTGCTTCGCCCTGCCCGTCGCGGCGGTGGCGCAGGAACCGACCCGGGTAGGGGCTTTTACCATCGACGGGTTCCTGGACGGCTACTACCAGTTCGACGCCAACCAGCCGCGCCAGGACAACGACCTGGGAAATTCCGGTCGTCTGTTCGACACACAGCATAACAGCTTCACCCTGGCTGCCGCCCGACTGAACCTCCGGAAAGCCCCGACCGAGCGGGACCCGGTCGGATTGACCGTCCAATGGCTCTGGGGGGCGAACGCCGACCTGCTTCACACTTATGATACGGGCGGGGTCGAGCGTTATAAGAATCTCCAGCAGGTCTATGGGACGTACGCCGGCAGAAACTTCACCGCCGACGTCGGAAAGTTCGCCGCCTGGATCGGCTACGAGGCTCTGGACAGTATCGCGAACGAGAACTACAGCCGGGCGTTCAACTTCAATCTCGGCCAGCCGAACTATACGGCGGGGTTGCGGGTGAGTCATCCCTTCTCGCCCCAACTCACCGGCACCGTGTATGTGGCGAACGGATACAATGAGACGGAGGACGGGAACGGACGAAAGACCCTCGGCGCGAGCGCGGCGTTCGCGCCCGGTTCGCGGCTCGGACTGACCCTGAGCTGGTGGGGCGGGCCGGAAGGAGGCGAGACGAAAAACTCGGTCGGCGGTTACGGCGGCGTCAGTTTCGCCGCGCCCGGCACATTGAACGTCAATACGGGCAACCTTATCGCCACCTACTCGCCGGACAGCCGTACCCGGTTCGCCTTCGACGGCTACTATACGGACGCCGCGGACGATCGACGGGAAGGCGGGAAGTGGAACGGGCAGGCCGTCTACGCCCGTCGGACGCTCTCGCCCACTACCGCCGCGGCCCTGCGGGTTGAGCGGTTTGAGGATGCGGACGGATTGCGGACGGGCGATTCCCGACAGCTTCATTCCGTCACTGCCACTTACGAATACCGGCTCGGGCAAAGTTTGACCAACCGGGTGGAATTTCGACAGGATTTCTCCAGTGACGTCTATTTCGGCGGGGACGACGGCCCGAGGAAAAGTCGATCGACCCTGACCTACGGCGCGGTCTATCGGTTTTGAGGGGTGATTCGACGAGATGCGAAAGAGCCTGCGGTCGCAACTGCTCCAGTCCCACCTTTTACTGGTGGGACTGCTTCTCGGCGTCTGCCTGATCGCGGTCGCCGGTTTTTTCCGTCTCGGCCAGTCGGTCAACCGTATTCTGGAAGATAACTACAAGAGCGTGATCGCCGCGCAGAACATGAAAGAAGCTCTGGAGCGGATCGACAGCGCCTCGACCTTCTTCGTGACCGGACAGCGGGAATGGGCGCGACGACAGTATCGGGAGAACCTCCCCCTGTTTCTGAACGCCGCCCGGATCGAAGCGGACAATATCACGGAGGTGGGCGAGCAGGAGATTTCCGACGACCTGACCCGCGAATTCGCCCGCTATCGGCGGCAGGTCGAAGGTCTGCTCTTTTCGACGGCTCCGGACGAGTCGGGTCGGACCCGGTCTTTCTACTTCTCCGTTCTGCAGCCGCAGTTCTCCCGGGTGAAACGCCGTGTTCAGGATGTCCTCGACCTGAATCAGGCCGCGATTGTCCGTGCGGACCGGCGGGCGAGAGAGGAGGCGCGGGTCGCGGCCCTTGCCAGCGTGCTGATTACCGCTCTGGCCGTCGTCCTCGGACTCGGATGGGCGCGACGGAACATCGCGACGCTGATGACGCCCCTGATTTCGCTGACCCGGCAGGCGGAGGAGATCGGTTCGGGCCATTTCAACCAGCGGATCGAAGCGCGCCGCGACGACGAGATCGGCCTTCTGGCGACGACCTTCAACGGCATGGCGGAACGCCTTCAGGAGGCCCGGCGTCGGGAGGAGGAGCGACTGCATCGCGCCGAGCGGCTCAGCGACGCCGCGTTGACCGATCTGTATGACCCGGTCATCGTCACGGACCAGGAAGGACGCGTCGTCCGTCTGAACCGCGCGGCGGAGGGCCTGTTCGGGCCGGGGGTTCGGGCGAGCGGGCAGTTCGTGCAGTCGGTCGTTCAGGAGAATCGTCTGGCGGAGGCGATCCGGCGCGCGGCCCGGGAGGCGCAGGTTTCGGCTGAGGAGGGGGACGCCGGGCTGGTGTCCCTGGCCGGTCGCGCCTACCGATTGCGGGCGACGCCGATTCGCGACGAGGACGCCATGCCGCTCGGGGCGGTCGCCGTTCTGGAGGATGTCACCTATCAGCAGGAGGTGGGCCGCCTGAAGACCGAGTTCATCGGGGTTGCCTCCCATGAACTGCGAACCCCCGTCACCTCGCTCCTTCTCGGTGTCGATCTGCTGGCGGAAGGGGCGGCCGGCGCACTGCTGCCGGCGCAGCGAGAGATTGTGAGCGTGCTGCGCGAGGACCTGCTTCGGTTGGAACGGATGATGCATGAACTGCTCGATCTGACGCGGCTGGAATCGGGCGCAACCCCGCCCCGCTTCGAGGTCGTCGCCCCGAACGAACTTCTGACGGCCGCTCGACGTAGCGTGGAAGCGGAGGCGCGAACCCGGAACGTGATACTGGAGGCGACGACGGACGAAACGCTCCCGCCGGTTCGGGCGGACCGCAGTCAGATGGTCCGTGTCCTGATCAACCTGGCATCGAACGCGATCCGCCACACCCCCGCCGCCGGTCGGGTCACGCTCAGCGCGAACACCGAGGGCGATCGGGTCGTCTTTCAGGTCGCCGATACCGGTTCGGGCATTCCTCCGGCCTACCTGGAACGGATTTTCGACCGTTTCGTGCAGGTGCCCGGAGCGACGCGCGGCGGGGCGGGCCTCGGCCTGTCGATCGCACAGACGATCGTTCGGGCGCATGGTGGTGAGATACGGGCGCAGAGCGAACCGGGGAACGGCAGCGTGTTCCGCTTCTCGCTGCCGGCGACATTCCGTGATATCCGAGTCGAAGGGACTTCTCGTAAGGACTTGTAAGGACTTGTGAGGAAAGGTGGGCGTATGGCACGCATTCTGGTAATCGATGACGAGAGCAACATTCGAACGATGCTGAAGCTTGCTCTGACGGCGGTCGGCCATGCGGTCGAAACGGCAGCCGACGGCTTTGAGGGGCTGGAACGGTTCGGTTCCGGCGCGGACTGGGAACTGACCCTGCTGGACCAGCGGATGCCGGGCATGGAAGGATTGGAGGTACTGCGGACCATGCGTCAGCGACGCCCGGACGCACGGGTGATGATGATCACCGCGTTCGGCACCATCGACCTGGCAACGGAAGCGATGGCGGCCGGCGCGGTCGATTTCCTGCGCAAGCCGTTCACGGTCGAAACGCTGCGCGGCGCGGTAACGACCGCCCTGACCGGACGGGACGAACGGGCCGGCAGCAGGTTCTTCTCCCCGTACTCGTTCGATGTGACCACGGTCAACGGTTTTCGCCTGCGGGCGATTTCCGCGCCCCGGAAAACAAAAGAGGGGCAGATGGATGTCTCCTTTCTCGTTCTTACGGCGACCGGGGACGGTTTACCCTGTCTGGTTTCCCTGCCACCGTACATGATCGAGCTGGTAAAGGCGTACGCGGATCGGGAGGAGATGCCGGATGGGGACGATTTCTGGCAGGCGTTGTGCGCGGAAACCCTGGCGAACTGGCTCTGGCAGCACGCCGAGCTTCCGCCCGCGGGCGTTCTGACGGTCAACGACCTGACCAGCGGACAGAAACACTGGATCGATGCCGTGCTTTCCGCGCCGAACGCCGTCGGCGGGAACCGGTAATCGGGATTCGAGACGCCATGACCGGACCCGCTTTCGAGGAAAAACGCATCTCGCCGGAGGAGGCACTCGCTCTCTGCCGCGAGGAGGAACGCCGTACGGGGCGGGGCAGGCACAAAATCTTCCTCGGGTTTGCGGCAGGCGTCGGCAAGACGTTCGAAATGCTGACGGAGGCGAACCGTCGTCGCCAGCGGGGCCAGGACGTCGTCATCGGTTATGTTGAAACGCATGGGCGCAAAGGCACCGAGGAACAGCTCGGCGACCTGCCGGTGATTCCCCGGAAACGGGTCGAGTACCGGGGGACGACGATGGAGGAGATGGACACCGACGCCATTCTGCGGCGTCAGCCACACACCGTCCTGGTCGACGAACTGGCCCATACCAACGTTCCGGGGTCCGAGCGGGAAAAACGCTGGCAGGATGTCCTGGTGATTCTCGACGCGGGCATCAACGTCCTTTCGACGCTGAACGTTCAGCACCTGGAGAGTCTGAACGACGCGGTGTACGAGGTGACCGGGGTAAGGGTGCGGGAGACGGTGCCGGATCATGTGCTGCGGGACGCCGATGAGTACGTGATGGTGGATATCACGCCGCGCGCGCTGCTCCACCGTCTGGAACGGGGCGATATCTACCGCCCGGAGAAGATCGAGCAGGCCAGGTCCAACTGGTTTCGCGAGGGGAATCTGACCGCGCTGCGCGAGATCGCCCTGCGGGAGATCGCGAACGAGGTCGATCAGGACATCTCCGCGTATCGGCGGGAACACCATCTGGAGGGACCCGTCGCCACGCACGACCGGATCATGGTCTGCCTGTCCCCGACCCAATCCTCCCTGCGCCTGCTCCGCCGGGGATGGCGGATCGCACAGCGTTTGAAAGGCAGCATCGTCGCTGTTTATGTGGAGAGTCGTCCGCCCAACGCACGGGAGCAGGAGATTCTCCGGAACGACTTCGCCCTGGCGGATCGGCTGAAAATCCCGGTGACCACCCTGCACGGCGATATCGCGACGGAGTTGATCCGCTATGCGCGGGAGAACGGCATCACACAGATCGTCCTCGGTCATTCGGACCGTTCGCGGTGGCAGGAGTTCGTAAAGGGTTCGATCATCAACCGGATCACCCGCGAACTGCGCTCGGTCGATATCCTCATCATCGCCAACACCCCCTGATTCCTCTCCGGTAGACCGGCGGGACTTTCGGACGCTCCTGCGCTCGCATGCGGTGAATATTCGGGAATTTCGTCGGCGTGGTTCGGGTACCATTCACGTATACCGTTTACCCGTGCCGCGAGAACGGCGCTGGAAAGTGTCAGGAACCACCGTCATGCGAATGCCTCCGCCGGTCGCCCCCTCGGGCGATCCCGATGAAAGAAACTATAAATCGCCGAAGTTCAGCCTCGGAACGCTGACCACGATCACGATCTACCATGACTACCTGTGCCCCTGGTGCTGGGCGGGTTGGATCCACGCCGTCCGACTGAAACAGGAGTTCGGGGTGACGTTCGACTGGCGCGGCGCGGAACTGATTCCGCCGGGAATGGCTTACGAACCGGGGCCGCCGACGCCGGTCGACCCGAACGCGCCGCCCAAACCACCGTCGCGCTTCGATCTGTTCCTGCAATCGGAAGGCATCGAACTGCCGACGCCGCGACCGTCGTTCGTCCGCACCCATTCCGCCCTGCTCGGCGCCGAGTATGCCCGGACGCAAGGACCGGAGATGGCCGACGCCTACCATGAAGCGATCTATCGCGCCTACTGGGAACGACGGGAGGATATCGCCGATCTCGCTGTCCTGGCCCGGCTCGGCGCGGGCATCGGACTCGATCCGGACGCCCTGCGAGCGTCGATCGTGAGCGAGGAGTTCGATGAGATGATCCTGCCGTACGACGATGACGCGTATGCGAACGGCATACGGCACGTGCCGTCCTTTATTTTTAATGGCGAGGAACTGGTGGCCGAAGCGCCCTATTCGACGCTGGCGGCGGCGACCGAACGCTTTCTGGTCCGGGCGGCAAAATTCAAAAAGGAATAGGCGGCGGAGACATGCGCATCGGTTACATTCAAAAGCCGGAGGGAAGCTTCTGTGCGGTCGCGGTCCGGCCCGACGAAACGTTGCTCGATGTCCTCGGACTGGTCGATGCCCGTATCGCCGGAACCGGACTGCGTACCTTCGGCGATATCATCCGCGATTCTCATATCTACGAAAACTGGGCGGAGATGCGGCATCCCTACTACGGAGTTCAGCCGTTCCACCTGGCGCAGGTCTGGCCGGAGATGGCTCCGATCGTGAACGAGGCAGTCGAGGAGTTCGACCGGGGACGCACGAACGTCGAACGGGAGGCGTTTCTCTTTCCGGCGGACACCCCTCTGCTCTGTCCGTTCCCGCGTCCGAAACGGGTGCTGGCGATCGGACGAAACTACGGCGAGCATGCGAAGGAGTTGGGAAACGCCGTGCCGGAGGAGCCGATCGTCTTTTTGAAGGCGTCGACGTGCGTGATCGGACCGAACGAACCGATCCGGATTCCGGAGTGGGTCGGGCGCGTCGATTACGAGGCCGAACTGCTGGTGGTTCTCGGCGAGGGCGGGCGGCATATCCCGGAGTCGGAGGCGATGAACCATGTGGTCGCCTACTCCGTCTTCAATGACGTTACCGCGCGCGAACGGCAACGCGCGGCGCAGGAAAAGAAGCAGCCCTGGTTCCTGGCGAAGTCCATGGACACATCCGGCCCGCTCGGTCCGTGGCTGGTGACCAAAGACGACCTCCCGGACCCGCAAAACCTCCGGATTTCACTGACGGTGAACGGCGAGACGAAGCAGAACGATACCACGGGTTCGATGATCTACTCGATTCCTTTCCTGATCGCGTACCTGTCGAAGCAGTTCGCGCTACATGCGGGCGACGTGATCGCGACCGGCACGCCATCGGGCGTCGGTCCGATCCGACCGGGCGATGTCGTCGAGGCGACGATCGAGGGTATCGGCACACTGCGCAACCCGGTGATCGCCGACTGAACGCCGTTCCGGTAGGGAAAACGGCTCCGGAGTCTTCGCCCGCGTCTTGCATGGCAAACGGATGTTTGCTATACTGCAGGAGGAAGGAGGCGGAGATGGCTTCTCGGATGTGGAAGGATGGGACGCGTCGGGGAATCGCGTATATCGAGGGCAGAGAGCAGGCGGATCGAGTGCTGGCGGTGGTCGGGCGGACGACAGGGGTAGCTCAGAAAACGCCGTCGGACAGCGAAAAAGCGCTGGGAACGGCGATGGCGGTGTATACCGACCGCAAGGGACGGCCATTCGCCTGGCAGATTCCGTTCGATATCACGCGCTGGGACGAGTTGAACGCGCTGTTGAACGGCGTTTGAGCGATGGAAAATCAAAAAGCGAGACGGCGGTCGGCACTTCCGACCGCCGTTTTCGCCTTTTCGGGCGTTAATAAATATTTACTAAACAAAATGGTCGCACTATTTGTTCTGATAAATCGTTTCGTATAATTGACGCTCCAAACTTAGCACAGTAGAATAATTCAATAGACGCTCAGCGTACTACGAACCCACTCCAATTTGTTGAGTTTGGCGGAACATGGGTGAATCTGTCGTGGAACCAATTCGTTTTCCCAGAGTGACGTCGCCGTCCACCCTGTTGCGGCGTCTTACCGTTCGCTCCGCGACCGCCGAAGCGCCCCTGGGGGCTCCGGCGGAGAATCCCCTGTCCCCCTCTTCCGCGATCAGCGCCCCCGTGATCTCCCCCGCGTCGATCGCCCTTGCGCCGCCGAGCGAACTCGTTCCGGCCGGACCCGGGCAGGGTCATCCGCTGGAAAAACTCGTCTCGGCCTATCACGCGATCAGCAGCACGCTGGAGCCGGCCCAGGTGGCCGGGATTCTGGCGGAACGGACCGTCGATCTTTTCGGCGTCTCCGGCGTCGCCGTGCTGCTTGCCGACGAACAGCAGTGGCTCGGCGTGGCGGCCGCTCGTGGTCTGTCCGGTTCCTTTCTGGCCGCCCTGGCCGGTCCGGTCGAACAGGGAGTGGTCAGTCTGGCGATCGCCGAAGGACGCTCCCTGGCGACCTGGGATATGCGCAGCCATTCCGATGCCCGCCTGGCGGAGGCGGCCAAACGAGACCATATCGTCTCCTCGGCCTGCGCCCCGTTGCTCTTTAGCGGACAGACGGTCGGCATCCTGTATATCTACTGTAACGATTTCCGTCGGTTCACCGAGGAGGAGTTTCATCTGCTGTCCCTGCTGGCCGCGCAGGGAGCGATCGCGCTGACCAATGCGCACGCCTATCACGAACTGCAGGCGCAGGCGACCGAGATCAAGGCCGGTTTCCAGCGGGTCGGCGAAGCCCTGTCCGCCTCGCTCGATGTCGCGGAAACGCTGCGGATCATTCTTCAGCAGTCGGTTTCGATGACGCGCGCCGATGCCGGAGCGATCTACATGCTCTGCGATCCGCACGAGGGGGCGGGCCTGCGCCTGGCCGAGATGCGCGGGATCGATCGCCGATCCGTGCGACGGTTCCGTGTCGCCGCCGTTTCGCAGGTCGCCCGCATGGCGATGCAGGAACGGCGCGCGGTCATCGTCACTGATACCCGCCGGGTCACGGACATCGCCTTTCCGACCCTGCGCCTGTCGCTCGATGAGACCGCCGAGACCCGCTCCGTTATCTGCGTCCCGCTCATCATCGGCGACCGCGCTCTGGGCGTCCTGGAGCAGTACGGTTCGACCACCGGGGCGTTCGCCCAGCGAGATGCGGAACTTCTGGTCGCCTTCGCCCATCAGGCCGCGGTCGCCGTCGAAAACGCCCGCCTCTATGCCCAGGAGTGCAGTATCGCGGAAACGTTGCAAAAGGCCTTCCTTCCGGAACTGCCCACCAATATCACGGGCTTTGAAATCGGCCGCGTCTACTCGCCGGGCAGTCGCGTCTCGGCGGTCGGCGGCGATACGTACGACGTCTTCACCCTTCAGGACGGACGGATCGCCGCCCTGATCGCCGATGTTTCCGGCCAGGGAACCTATGCGGCGACGCAGGCGATCATGGCAAAATACACCGTCCGTGCCTACGCTCTCGAAAATCCGCACCCCTCCTCCGTTCTCTCGCGGATGAACGATGCCCTGGTCGAGCAAACGACCGATTCCACCTTCCTCACCTGCTGCTTCGCCCTGATCGACCCGAAATCCCGCCGGGTCACCCTCGCCTCCGCCGCGCATCCTCCGGCGCTGCACTGTCAGGCGAACAGCCGTTGCTGCCATGCGGTCGGCACCGAACCCGGCCTTATCGCCGGCTTCCTCCACAAACAGGACTATCCCACACAGGAGATTCGTATGGCTCCCGGCGATGTCCTGGTGATGTATACGGACGGAGTGATCGAGGCGCGTCGCCACAAAACGCTCTTCGCCCAGGAGCGTCTGGTGCGTGTGATCCAGGAAAACGTCCACCTGAGCGCACAGGAGATCGCCGCGGCCATTTACGCCGCGGTCACCGACTACGTGGATAACGACCGGCAGGATGACCTCGCTCTGCTCGTGCTGAAAGCGGTCTGACCGGTTCGACCGGTCCGCCCGGGCATTCCATGTGCTACAATCGCACATGAACACCGCCTCCGCACTTTTGTCCTCCTCCGCCTCTCTGCCGCACTGGGACGTCTCCGTCGTCTATCCGTCGCTCTCCTCCCCGGAATTCGAAGCCGCTTTCGAATCGGTCCTCCGCGGCATCGACGATCTGGCCCGTCTCTTCGATGAGGCGGAGATCGGCGCGCTGCCGACCTCCCCGTCCGTCGATGAGGCGACGGTCACCCGTTTCGAACGCGTGACCCGGGGCTTCAATTCGGTTCTGGACGAGATTCGCACCGTTCGAGCCTATATCGGGGCATATCTGGCCGTCGATTCCCGCGATGCGCTCGCCCAGGCAAAATCGAGCGAAATGCGCCGTGCGGGGGTGACGCTCTCTCTGCTGTCGACGCGGTACACCGCCTGGGTCGGATCGCTGGCGGTCGAGGAACTGATCGCCGCTTCGCCTCTGGCCGCCGATCATGCGTACTATCTCCGGGAGGCCCGCATCGTCTCCGATCATCTCCTATCGCCGGCCGAGGAGGAACTGGCGGCGGAGTTGAGCCTTTCCGGAGGGTCGGCCTGGTCCCGGTTGTATTCGGACGTGACATCACAGATGGTGGTGCCTCTGCCCAAAGGCGTGTCGTCGGTCACCGAAATGCCGGTCGTCCTCCGGGAGGACGAGGTCGAGCGTCTGCCGATGAGCGTCATTCGCTCGCTGGCCTATGATTCGGACCGGACCGTTCGTCACCGCGCGTATCTGGCCGAACTGGCCGCATGGAAGACGAACGCGCTCCCGCTGGCCGCCGCGATGAACAGCGTCAAATTCGAAGCCGCCGTGCTGGCGCGCCGTCGAAAATGGGGGACGCCGCTCGATGCCGCCCTCTTCCACAATCATACCGATCAGGCGACGCTGGACGCCATGCTGACGGCGGCCAGGGCGTCCTTCCCCGATTTTCGGCGGTATTTGCGGGCGAAGGCGCGGATCGTCAGCGGTCAGGATCGGCTTCCCTGGTACGACCTGTTCGCTCCGCTCGGGCAGGAAAGCGGACGGTGGAGTTGGGCGAACGCGGAGCGGTTCGTCGCCGAACAGTTCGGAAGCTACTCCGCGAAGATGCGGGCGCTGGCCGAACGGGCCTTCGCCGAACGATGGATCGATGCCGAACCCCGTCCGGGCAAGCGAGACGGCGCGTTCTGCATGTCGCTGCGCGGAGACGAATCGCGGATTCTCCAGAACTACCGGCCCGCCTTCAACTCGGTCAGTACCCTAGCGCACGAACTCGGGCATGCGTACCACAACCTCTGTCTGGCGGGGCGCACGCCGCTGCA
>JANRLW010000074.1:0-10182 GCA_033762295.1 Capsulimonadales bacterium | reverse complement strand
CTGGCCGAGGCGCCGGTGGGCTATCTGAATATCGTCTGGCTGCCGGAGTACGGTCCGTTCCGTGAGGACGGCATCCCGGAGATTCAGGACTTCAATGTGGCGGCGGGGTTCCGGCGGCAGGGCATCGGATCGGGGTTGATGGACGAAGCCGAGCGATGCTGTCTCCTTCGTTCGTCGACGGTGGGTATCGCGGTCGGACTCGATCCGGATTACGGCCCGGCGCAACGGCTGTACGTTCGGCGCGGGTATGTTCCGGACGGGCGCGGGTTGCACTATGGAAATCGTCCGGTACGCTGGGGGGAAACGGTGACCGTGGACGATAGCCTGATCCTTTACCTGACCAAATCGCTAGGTCGATAAGCGTCGCTCAGAGGCGTCGGATCCGCCATTCGGACGGAAGGTAGTTGTTGGTCCGTCCCGGCAGGTTTTTCACCCAGCCGAGCCCCCATCCCTCGTACACGACCCGAAGCCATCCTGCCGGTGTGTCTCCGGCCACCGTCAGCGGATTTTTCCGCAGGTATTCGAGCGCGGTTTCCCGGTCTACGACGAGTGTCGGGAGGTCCGGCGCGACGGTCACCGAGAGCGCGAGGGCGTGCGACGGAACGACATCCTTTCCCTTGATTTCGGCCAGCGGCAGGCCGAGAGCGGTCCGGCGCAGGGCGCGGCGTACGATTTCCGTATCGGCGGCGATTGCGGCGGGCACGGCATAGAAACGTTTTTCGGAGGGGTCGAGATGAAAATGAAACGGAAACGGGTCCGGATTTCCGAGCAGTTTACGGATATCGTCGGTCACCATGGTTCCGCCGGCGCTGGCCGGCAGGCGTTTTCTTTCGACCATCGGGCCGTAGCGCCCGTCTCGCCGGAGAACGGCGAGGTAAAAGCCCTCCCCACGGCACCGGTGTGGCCAGCACTGTAGACCGAACTCGGTCGGGACGACGCCCCATTCGGGGGGGCAGGGGAGCGGAAGGTACTGCCAGCCGTCACGGCAGGCCCGACGGATCACCTCATCGTTTTCAGCGGGGTTGAAGGTGCAGGTGGAATAGATCAGAAGGCCGTCCGGTCGGACGAGGGGTTGCGCCGCATCGAGGATTCGCTGTTGCCGGGCCGCGCAGAGTTCGGCATTTCGTTCGGACCACTCGCGAACGGCTTCCGGCTCCTTTCGAAACAGACCCTCGCCGCTGCACGGCGCATCGACGACCACGAGATCGAAGAAGGCGGATAGAGGGGCGAAATCCTCCGGGTCATGGTTGGAGGTCAAAATATTGGGCCAACCCCAGCGGGTGACATTTTCCCGGAGAACGGTCTCCCGGGTTCGAATCACCTCATTGGCGACCAGGAGGGCATCGTCCCCGAGGAAATCGGCGAGGAGCGTTGTTTTCCCGCCGGGCGCCGCGCAAAGATCCAGCACCCGGCGCGGTTCGGGCGATTGGCCGAAGGTCCGAAGGGCATGATCGAGCAGCAGTGATGCCGGTTCCTGCACATAGTAGGCTCCCGCATGCCAGAGCGGGTCAAGAATGAAGCTCGGACGTTCCTGCACATACACCGCCTGCGGACACCAGGGAACGTCCTCATCGAAACGGAGCGTCGCCGGTTTACGCCGGTTCCGCCGGACGGCCAGGGTAGGGGGCTGTTTCATCGCTTCCGTAAAGGCGGCGGTTTCCGGGCCGAGTTGGCGGGCGACGCGCTGTTCGAAGGAGGACGGTGGGACGGGCTTATTCATCAGGAAACCTGTACCATAAATTGCCCGTTAAATGGATGTGAAACCGCAACCGGATGCCGTAAATCGGTGTCTTTATCCATGAGATTGTGAAGAAATGCGCAATCTTCCGTGTCGGAGGGACGTTCGATAGGAAGGTCGGTGGAGATGAACGAGAATCGACGACCGAAGGTTATCATTATCGGCGGCGGATTTGCCGGGCTGGCGGCAGCGAAACAGATGCGCGGAATGCCGGTGGAGATCACGTTGATCGACCGGACGAATCATCACTTGTTCCAGCCCCTGCTCTATCAGGTTGCGACGGCGGCGCTGGCACCGTCGGATATCGCGGTACCGATCCGGCACATTTTGCGTAATCAGCGGAATATCGAAGTCGTCCTGGGAGAGGTGACGGAGATCGATCCGGAACGGCGGACGGTCAAGGTCGGGGAGGGAACGATCTCGGAAGAGACCCGCCTGGCGACGTTCGAATACGACTATCTGGTGGTAGCGGCCGGCTGGCGTCACTCCTATCGCGGGCGGGATGAATGGGAAAAATTCGCACCGGGATTGAAGAGCCTGAACGATGCGCTGGAGATTCGGGAGCGTTTTCTGCTGGCGTTCGAGCAGGCGGAGCAGACCGACGATCCGGAGGAGCGAGCCGCCCTGCTGACCTTCGTCATCATTGGGGCGGGACCCACGGGAGTCGAGTTGGCGGGCGTGATACCGGAAATCGCGAAGCGGGCGATGCATTCCGAGTTCCGGCGGATCGATACCGCCAATACGCGGGTTATTCTGCTGGAGGGCGGAAAGCGAATCCTGTCCACCTTCGATGAATCGCTGGCGGCGAAAACGCAGCAGGATCTCGAGGGAATGGGGGTCGAGGTGGTGGTGAACGCGCTGGTCACGGATGTCACGGCACAGGGCGTTACATTGAAAGACGGGACCTTCGTACCGACGCGCAACATTATCTGGGGCGCGGGGAACGCGGCCTCGCCGCTCGGAAAGATGCTTGGCGCGCCGCTCAATCGTTTCGGTCAGGTTCAGGTCAATCCGGATCTTTCGGTTCCGGGGCATCCGGAGATCTTCGTGGCGGGGGATCTGGCGGAGACAAAAATGGCGGACGGAAAGCCCGTACCGGCGGTCGCTCAGGGAGCCATGCAGGGCGGCGTTTGTGCGGGCCGAAACGTGCGTCACCTGCTGTATCGGGAGCCTACCGAACCGTTCCGGTACTTTGACAAGGGGAATATGGCGGTGATCGGGCGAAACCGGGCGATCCTGGACAGCCGGTGGATCAAGATGCATGGCTTCTTCGCCTGGTGCGCCTGGCTTTTCATCCATATTCTCTACCTGATCAACTTCCGAAACCGTTTGAGCGTTCTGATGCAGTGGGCGTACGCCTACTTCACGTTTCAGCGAGGTGTCCGTCTGATCAGCGGACGGAATCCGGAGCGTTACGAGAATGCGGGCGCCAGGGTCGTCGAAGTCAGCGGGAAGCCACTGGAGCAGCGGGAGGAGGCCCGAACCTCGCCGGAGCGTTCGGATTCGACGCGACCGAACGAGCAGCATCTTGCCGGCGCGAGTACGCGCTAAAGCTCAGTCGTCCCGTCCGCCGGTTGCAGGGGGGAACCGGCGGCGCTCTCTCCGTCAAAGCCGATCCGTTCGCGAAGTCGCGGGTAGGCAAAATCGAACAGCGGTTTCAGGTTCTCGATATCGGCGCGATTATACTGAATCAGCCGTTCGAGCGCGTCCGTGTTTCGGTAGCGGCGGTACCGGTTCCAGAGGTGAACGGCATCCATCCCCGACATTCCATCGACCTCGGGCGGGCGGCGAAGACCGACCGATTCCTCCACGCGTTTCAACCCGCCGGTATACCCGAGTCGACGGAGCAGCGGGCAAAGGTCGACGTGCAACTGGTCGAAAGGGATTTCGGGGAACCGGCGTTTCAGAAACGGAAGATCGAAACCGGTACCGAAGTAGGTGACCCAGAGGGCGCAGCGTTCGGTCTCCGCGACAAAGTCGGCAAGGTTTTTCCCCTGGACATAGAAGCGGCTTTCGAACCCATCGTAGACGCCGATCAGGGTAATGTCGTCCGGTCGGAACCCGCCATTGGTTTCTATATCGAGGAAGCCGATGCGATCGCCGAAGGCCTCCATCGCCCGCCAGTGTTCCCGGGCCGGCAGTAACGAAGCGAAGTACCGGTGATCGTTCCGGGTGAGCGCCTCCTGCGACGCGGCGACGGCGGGGAGAAACGTGGCGATTTTCGCTTTGGAGAGGGCCAGTTCGGCGGGGGTCGCCGACAGCGCACGCTTCCAGGAACGGATACCCCGTTGCCAGAGCCGTTTCTCGGTCGTTTCCCCGATCCCGGGCGCGTGCAGAAAAGTCGCGGTAAGCATACGACTGTTTTATCTCCGTTTGCCCCGGGTCGGCAAGCGCGGATATCGCGAGCAAGGTTTTTGACGCGTCGTCCGGTGTCGCTATTGACAGCCCGCTGTTTCCCTGTTACACTAATTACATAGTTGACCAAATGCTTGGTCAACCGTTTTGGTCACTCCATCCGTAAGTTTCTTCCAGTGGCTAAGGTGCCCATGTCGAGCCAGGAACGCCGCAAAGCCCCGACGTTGCGGGATATCGCCGAGAACGCGGGAGTCAGTCTGTTCACCGCGTCCGTCGTTTTGAACGGATCGCGTTCGAACACGCGTGTTTCTCCGGTAACCCGTCAGCGGATTCAGGAAGTAGCCCACTCTCTCGGATACTATCCCAACGCGATGGCCCGGGGGCTGGCTCGCCGTCGGCTCAACACGGTCGGCGTCCTCTTCGGCATGATCGATCCGATCGGCGCTTTGACGAACCCTTATTCCGGTGCGGTGCTGGAGGGGATCGTCGCCGCCGCATTCCCCTTCGGTAACAATGTGACGCTTTACGGCGAGCCATGGCAGGACACGCCGCAGAACGCCGCCCGTTTTCGCGATGGCCGGACGGACGGGATCATCGTGGTTGCGCCGACCTCGGAGTCGACGGTCGTTGAACGGCTGACCGCGCTTCATATTCCGCTGGTGACGGTCGCCTATTGCGCGGATACGTTCGGGGTGCCGTCGGTGGATGTGGACAATGTCGCCGGAATCACGTTGGCCTGTGCGCATCTGCTGGACCTGGGTCATCGGCGGATCGCTCACCTGACGGGGAATGCCGATATGGTGAGCGTTCCCGTCCGGCGTCAGGCGTTCGAGGAGGCGATGGCGCGCGGCGGCGGGATCATCGAGGACGGGTATGTTCACGTCTGCGCGTACAGTGGGGACCACGCAGGCGAGGCGGTCGCCGCGCTTTTGTCGTTGCCGCACGTACCGACGGCGATTGTCGCCGGGAACGATGCGATCGCGATTGCGGCAATGCGAGCGGCGCAGGAGCGGGGCGTGCGGGTTCCGGAGGACCTGTCGATCATCGGGTTTGACGATTCCCCTTCCGCCGCGCTCGTGACGCCGGGACTGACGACGATTCGCCAGCCGGTCCGTGAGATCGGGGGCAAGGCGCTCGGGCTTCTGCTGGACCGTATTGACAACAAGGACGTACCGGCGCGGACTTATCTGATGGAGCCGGAACTGATCGTACGTGGATCGACGTCGCCGCTTCCGGGCGGGCGTCCGATAAAAGGGGAGAACACGGAATCGGAATCGGAAAGGACTTCAAAATGACCGCCAAGTTCGGACTTCGCGGCGCTCGACGAGGGTTCACGCTGATCGAACTGCTCGTCGTCATCGCCATTATCGCCATTCTGGCAGCCATCCTGTTCCCGGTCTTCGCCCAGGCCCGGGAAAAAGCCCGTCAGACCTCCTGTCTTTCGAACATGAAGCAGCTCGGACTCGCCGTCCGGATGTATGTTCAGGACTACGATGAAACGTTTTCGCCTATTCGTGTCGCCCTGGCCACGGCCACGAACTTCCCGAATGTCCCGGCGGATTCGGTTCTGACCTGGCGCAACGTCGTTCAGCCGTATGTCAAGAACACCGGGATCTTCTCCTGTCCGTCGAACCCGAACAGCCGACCGCTCGGCCCCGGTCCGAACACCGGATGGAGCGACGGCGCGTCGCGCAACGCCGAAGGGTATCAGTTCATGCCGGACCGGCAGTTCCCGATCAGCTACGGCTTCAACGCCTGCGCGTCGACCTGGGTTCCGGCGAGCGTTTTCCGTGAAGTGGATGCGACCAACGGCTGGACGACGGTCGCCGACAACGGTCGTATCGCCGCCACCGACGCTTCGATCGCCCGGCCGGCGAATACGATCATGGTTGCCGAGAGCATCCGAACGGACGCCGACCTGAACGCCGAGTGGATGTGGTCCTGGAAGAACGATACCGACCCCTACAACCGGTATCGTCTTTACACCCATACCAAATATCCGGGGCCGGGCGGCAAGGGGAACTTCATCTATTTCGACGGCCATGTCAAGGCGCGCACCTGGGCGCAGACCATCACGCTGAACGGTGTTACGACCGATCAGAACGAGTGGCAGACGGGTGAACCGACGCCCGGGCAGACCCGGTTTGACGACCCGAACGGCAGCTGCCGCGGGGACGGCTTCTGGGCCAACTTCCCGCCGGCGTCGAACGCGCAATAGTCGGCACGCTCCGGAGGTTCGTGTCAGGCGGGTTTCCGGAGCCGTTTTCTTTCGCTGGGTGAAAGCATGAAGTTATCGACTCCCGTATTTATCGGAATCATCGTGGCGGTGGTGCTGGCGGTCGTCGCGATCGGTTTTTACGCCACCCGTCAGGCGACGGGCGGGGCACTGGCCGACGAGATCCATGCGTCGATGGCCAAACAATCGGGGAAACCTCCGATGGGCGCTCGACCGGGCGGCGGACCACCGGCAGGCGCACCACCGGCGGGCGGCACGGCCGAAAGGCGTTAGAACGGACGATGAGCCGGGCATGGTACAACAGTCCGTGGGTCCGAATATTCTTCGAAAGATCGCTCTGCCGGTAGGGCTGGCCGCCGTTCTGGTATGCGGCTGGACTCTGGCCGGGTACCTGCGAAACCGGGATCTGAACCGTCATTTTGACCGGGCGGAAGCCTTTGTTCGTGAGCGAAAGGGGCCGGAGGCGGAGGCCGAATGGCTCGCGGTCGTCAAAGCCGATCCGGACAATGTCGCCGCCCGCGAACTTCTGGCGGAGTACTATCTTTCGCATCAGGATTGGCAGAAGGGCGTCGAGGCGTTTCGGCGGCTGGCAACGCTCGCGCCGACCAAACCGCATGTTCTCTGCAAACAGGCGGCCTGTCTTCTCCGGGTGGACAATCAGGTGGAAGCGATCGATGTCTCGCGCGAGGAGTTAAAACGCGATCCGGACTGCGTTACGGCGCTCGGCCTGATCACCTCCCTGATGGCACAGCGACCGGGTATCGATGCCAAACAGCAACTGGAGTATCTGCGGCGTCTGGCACGACTCCAACCGGAGGACGTCGATATTCAGCGAATGTACGTCGAGATGCTGGCCAACCAGTACCTGTACGACGAAATGCGCCCGGCGATCGCTCAATTGCTGAAAGTCCGTCCCGATGATCCCCAGGGGTTCAACCTGTTGGGAACGGCGGATCTGGCCCGCGCGGACCAACCGCAGGGAGCGAAGGATGCCGTCGTGTGGTTTCGGAAATCGCTGGCCGTGACCGAGAAGACCGGTCAGGCGAACGGCGGGGCACATTTCGGGCTCGGGCGCGCGTACCTTTCGCTCCGACAGCCGGAACGGGCGATTCCGGAGCTGGAAAACGCGATTCGGATACTTCCCAATATAGCGCGGGTGACGAAGGAACTGGCCAATGCCTACCAGGCCGGAGGCATGCCGGAAAAGGCTGCCATCGCGCGAAAGCGTTTTCTGGAAATGGAGCGGATCGCGGGCGATGAACGGATGCTGGTGGTGAGGAGTTCGACGTATCCGGATAACCCGGAATACCCGCGCCGTCTCGGGGAGCTTTATTTACGTACGAACGACCCGGAGCGGGCGGATTATTATCTTCGGAAGGCAGCAAAGCTCCGGCCGGAGGACGCCGGAATCCGGGCGCTTCTCGCTCGCGCCGAAAAGTTGGCCGCGGAACGGGCGAAGAATCGGCCGATCGCTCCGTAAACGGATCAGATGAATCGACACTGGCGACTTTGCCTTTCTCTTCTTCTGGCAGGTTCGGTCTGGTCATGCCGACCGACCGGGCCGACCGCCGTTCCGTCACCGGGGAACCCTCCGCTCTTTTCGGATGTCGCGAAAAAGGCCGGGGTCACGTTTTACCATAGCACGGGCGCGACCGGTAAGTTCTATTATGTCGAGGAAACGGGGGCGGGCTGCGCCTTCATCGATTTCGACCGTGACGGATGGCAGGATATTTTCCTCGTGCAGTCGGGGACGATTCCGAGAACGGGGACACCCCAACCGAAGGACCATTGCGCTCTGTTTCGAAACAACCGCGATGGGACCTTTTCCGAGGTGACGGCGGGTTCGGGACTGGACCGCGATTTCGGTTATGGTCAGGGCGTTTCGGTCGGAGATTATGACAACGACGGCTTCGATGATCTGTATGTGACTGCCTACGGCGGGAATCACCTGCTCCGAAACGAGGGGGGAACCGGGCGGTTTACGGATGTTACGGAAAGGGCCGGGGTGGGCGACACCGACGACGGGCCACGGTATGCCACCTCCTCAGCGTTCGGCGACTACGACCGGGATGGCGACCTCGACCTGTATGTCTGCCACTACGCCCGGTGGACTCCGGAAAGGAACATCATCTGCAAATCGGCCAAAGGCGCGGATGAGTACTGCACCCCGGATGTCCTCGATACCGATACGCACCGTCTTTACCGGAATAACGGGAACGGAACGTTTACCGACGTCTCGAAGCCAAGCGGGATCGCCAAACTGAAAGGGCATGGTCTGGGGGTGGTCTGGCTGGACTACGATGGAGATGGCTGGGAGGATCTTTTCGTCACGAACGACCTGAATATCCAGTTTCTCTGGCGAAATAACGGGAACGGAACGTTCACCAACAAATCGGAGGAGGCGGGTACGGCGTACGATTACGATGCTCATCACCTGGCCGGGATGGGCATCGGCGTCGGCGATTACGATAACTCGGGGCGGGAAAGCCTGTTCGTCACGAACTTTCATCAGCAGCCGAACACCCTCTTCCGCAATCTCGGGAACGGTCTTTTCGAGGACGTAAGCATGGCGGCGAATGTGGCGCTGCCGCACATGAAGTTCCTGGCGTTCGGTTGCGACTTTTTCGATTACGATGCGGACGGCTGGCGGGATCTGATCGTTGCCAACGGTCATGTCGTCCTTTCGGTCGCGGAGACGTCGGAAGGCGTGACATATAAGGAGCGGAAGCAGCTTTTCCGCAACGATGGGACCGGCCGTTTCGTCGAGATTACGGATAATCTGGGGGATCTGGGAACGGAGACCGTTTCGCGCGGGCTGGCAACCGGCGATTTCGACAATGACGGACGAATCGACTTTCTTGTCAGCAACCAGAACGGCCCGGCTCAATTGTTCCGAAACGACGCCCCGCTCAGGGGGCACTGGATTTCGTTCCGAACGATCGGGACCAGGAGCAACCGGAACGGCTACCATGCGAAAATCACCGTGACGTGCGGCGACCGGAAGTATTTCAGCGAAGTGCATAGCAGCAGCAGTTACGCCTCCCATAGCGACCACCGGGTCTACTTCGGATTGGGCGACGCAAAAATCGTGGATTCGGTGGAGATTCGGTGGCCGAGCGGAATCACGGATCGACTGAAAAACCTGTCCGTCGATACGTTTTACACCGTAACCGAGGGAAAAGGGGCGGAGAAATCCCGTCTTTAGCGGGGTTTCCGCAGGCACTACCCGCTTTTCGTTCCGGGCAGGAGGGTTTTACCGCAGTTATCGTGAAGTGGGGTTCGACCGGTAACACCCCAACGATGGGAAGGGAACGATGGAAGTCACTCAAGCGTACGCTCGGCCGAGTTCGGCGACCATGGACGCGTCGGGAATGCGTCTTTCGGTGTCCGCGGAACTGTCGCGTCCGGGGGTCGAACTGAATGCGCGAATCCTCGACAGTTTGTCGTATGCCCGTGTCATGCTCGCGTTATACGAGGTCGTCGCCTCGGATTTTCGTGCGAAGCCGAAGGATCATTCGGCCTATCAGGCATGGGTTGAGGAACGATACCTGGAGGAGCTTGACGCAGCCCGTGGCGCACAACTGCGACAACTTCCCGAGAAAAAGCGGGAGCGGGACCAACTAAAGACGGAGATCGAGGATCTCCGTACGCGGATTCGTCCGCTCGAAGCGGCGCTTCAGGGACAGGATTACTACGCGGCGACCCGTAAGTATTTCGAGTACCTCTTCAAGCATTTTCGGGAAGCCTGGATCATTCTCGATCCGGTGGTCAGCGTCCATCCGGACTGTGTTGTCTTTGAAGTCTTCTCCGTCGACGAATCCTCGTACGGTCGCGTTACGGTTCCCTCGGAGAA
>JANRLW010000073.1:0-63694 GCA_033762295.1 Capsulimonadales bacterium | reverse complement strand
ACAGGCAACCGACGGGCAGCCAGAAGAAGAGCTGGATCAGCCCGAGGAGGATGCCTTCGCGGGTCGGGAGCATCTGGACGCCGAGGACGAACGTGTACAGTGTGAGGACGGTTTGCACCTGATAGACGGCGCGTCCGGGCGCGACGGGGACGGCCATGCCGGTCAACGTTCCGGCGACGAACGGAGCGCAGAGAGTGGTCCCTGCGAGGAGAATCGAGAGGGGCGAGGCGTCGGGCAGGGGGAGCGGTTCGGGCAGGACCTGCCGGACCTGGGCGAGCGACAGTCCGAAGGTGAGGGGGTCCGGGTTGGGCAGGTAGACGCGCAATTGTACGAGCAGGGTGACCAGCAGGGTGGCGGTTCCGAAGTAGGTGAGGGCGCGAAGATTGGCAAGACCGAGGCGACGGGCGACCGGCCCCTGCGGTTGATGGGTGAACCAGGCTTCGAGGAACTGGTATCCGACCTCCTGCGAACCGCCGTAGCGACGAACGGCTTCCTGAGCGGCGGCGTCCGGGGCGAGTCCTTCCAGAAGATAGGTGTTCATCAGGCGGTCGATATGGTAGGCGGCTTCCTCGCGAAGTCGGTTCCGCTCGTCGAAGGGAACCACGCCGACCAGGGGAGCGCAGAGGTGATCCAGGTAATCGGCGATCACTTCATCCGGCTGTAACACCGGGAGGGTCGCCGGTCCGGGGTTCCGTTCCGCCACATTCCATCGAACGACCGACATGCCTCATTCTCCTGTCCCTCGGCGATTTCGACCGGGATCGCCGACTCTCCGGACCGGCTACGTTTCGCTCGGCCGCTCCTCGCCGAGCGGGTGGAGACGGATGACACGGTTCATCGCACGGGCGAACGTCTCCCAGGTGGCGACGCACCGTTCGAGTTCCTGCGACCCGGCTTCGGTCAACTGGTAGACCCGCTTGGCGCGTTCGCCGGTCGGCTGTTCCCACGCACTGGTGATCAGGCCGTCCTTTTCCAGGGCGTGCAGCACGGGGTACAGCGTGCCGTGCTTGAAGGTCAACGTATTCTGACTGCGCCGTTCCACTTCGCGCGCGATATCGTACCCGTGGCGCGCGCCGTCACGCAGAACGGATAACACGAGAATGGTGGCGTTATTTCGAAGTAGTCCCTTATCGTCGGACACCGGATGCCTCAATCCTTCGAAGTTGTTTTTCTTTTCGATACATTGATATTCTACTTATTTTGTCGGTCCGGCGTGTTAAGCGAAAGTTAAATTTCCGGCGAGATTCTCAGATTTTTCCCGGCGGAAGGGTCAGGGGGAAGGCGCTGACTTCGCCGCTCAGCGAGCCGATATAAACGGAGTGGTCGTCGGTGACCGGGGAGGAGAGGAGATGACCGGGGGAAAGCCGGTACTGCCAGAGGACGCTGCCATCGTCGGCGCGCAGCGCGCTGAACGTCCCGTCGACGCCGCCGACATAGATATTCCCGCCGCCGAAGGCGCAGGAGGAGTCATAGATGACGGAGCCGGTCGGCTGTTCCCAGATTTTTTTGCCGTCGCCGGCATCGAAGCAGAAAACGCGTCCCTGGGGAGTGAGGGAAGGACCGTAAATCCGTCCCTGGTGAAGGAGCGGACTGCCGTATCCGAGGGAGGGGCCGCGGACCTCCCAGAGGACGTTTCCGCTGGCGGCGTCCATCGCGTGCAGCCATCCGTCGTTGCTGGTGACATAGACACGGCCGTCACCGACGGCGGGGGAACCGATGGCCGGGGCATAGTAGAAGAGCAGATCGCCGCGCGCGTTCCGACCGAATTTCTGTTGCCAGATCTCCTGACCGGTGGCGGCATCCAGACAGCGGAAGGCGTTATCCCAGCCTCCGAGAAAGAACCGGGTTCCGTCGGTGGCGGCCTGGCTCTGATAGAGGCCGCCGACCGGGACGGTCCGAAGGATACGTCCGTCGCGCAGATCGAGGCCGTAGATTTTGGCGTCGGAGGAGGCGATACAGACGACCTGCCCGGCGACGGCGGCTCCGGCGAAGACCGGTCCGCCGGTCCGGGCGCGCCAGCGCAGTTTGCCGGTCGCCGTATCCAGGGCGTAAACCGATCCGTCGACGGAGCCGAAGATCACGGTATTCCCGGTGACGAGAGGGGTGGAGAAGATCGGGCCTCCGGTACGAAAACGCCAGCGTTCCCGGCCGGTGTCGGTTCGGAGAGCGACCAGGTCACCGCTCATCGTCGGAACGTAGAGGGTATTGTCGGACAGGGCGATTTTCCCCTGCACCTCGCCGCCGACATCGAAAGTCCACCGGGGGCGGATCACCTCCCGTGCGCCGGTGCGGCGCGCCGTCTCGCCGCTCTCCAGGCGCAAAGGCAGGACGGTTTGATAGGCGCGTTGGTCCGGAAGGGTGGTGGTGATGGTGACGGTGTGGTGTCCCGGTGTTGCGGAAACGAGCCGGAACCTGCCTTCGAAGCCGTCGGCGGTGGGTTCCATGGCGATTTCCTCACCGGAGTTGACGCGGAACGCGCTGACGGCGTCGGAGGGGAGTTCGCCGCGTTTGAGGCGAACCGTGCCGATGTTGTCGCGGACGGATACGGACGCTTCGCGCCGGGGTTGTTTGACCGGTTCCAGCGGAACGGTCAGTATCGGGACGGTCGGTTCGGGGGTCTTCTCGGTGCGTCGGTAGACGGTGAGCCGGTCGCCGGTCACGCGAATCAGATGGTAGGAACCCTGGTACAGTCCTCTGGCCATGATGGCGGGAATGCCGTCGATACTCCATTCGATATCGCTGTGTCCGTGGCCGATCAGAAACAGGCGGACGTTGTAGGGTTCGATCACCTTCCGGAGGGCGTCGGCATTATCGATCTGGGCGTCGCCGGGTCGGTAGAGGAAGTGATGGAAGCCGATGATGACGGGCTTTCGTCGTCCGACCTTCTTCAGATCGTTCGCCAGCCAGTCGAGTTGTTTCCGCCCGAAATGGCCCCAGTGCTGCAGGAGCACGGTGCTGTCCAGCAGTACGAAGTGGACGTTTTCATGGTCCCAGGACTGATAGAGCGGCTGGCCGGTCCCCTTTTCGAAGCCGGTCTTGCCCTGAGGGTTCCAGCGGACGTCGTGGTTTCCGGGAGCGACGTAGAGGCGGACCGGGAATCGGTCGCGCAGTGCGCGGAAGGCGGCGAACTCCTCGGGAGTGCCCGCTTCGCAGACGTCCCCGGTCAGGACGGCGAATCGGGGGCGGGGGGTTCGCTGTGCGATTTCGAGGAGGAGCGCGCGATCCTTCGCGGCGGGGGAGTCGGCGGTCTGGCGCGCAGTGACGTGGGTGTCCGTGAGATGTACGAAGGAGAAGTCGGCGCGGACTCCGGGGTGAGCGAGGAGAAGAAGGAAGGTGAGGAGGGCGAGGGTTCGCCCGGCGGCGAATGAACCGGAAATCTGCAAAGAGGGCTCCTTGCTCAGTTTTATTCTCCTCAGTATACCGGGAATAGGTTAATTATTTCCACATATCTGACGGATTACCGCCGTCCGGCCGCGAAGGTTTCCCGTCGTTCCCGGTGTTCGGAGAGATAGACGCGTACCCGGCGTTCGTTCCCGGTGCCGGTCACGAGCAGGCGGATGATTCCGTCGAACGGCGCGACGAGAACGCGTCGCAGGTCGCCATCGAGTCCGAGGACTTCTCCGCGTCGAATCTGCGCTCCGTCCTGAAGGATGGAGCCATAGAGCGGGTGAAGATCGAAGGTCAGCATTTTTTCGCCGCGCACGGATTTGACGGCATCGGCCAGGGAGGGGAGTCCGACGAGAGGCCGCGCCGTTCGTACGACCGCGGCCGTATTCTCCGGTCCGAGGGTATCGCCGGTCGGGTCCGTGATGGGTCGAAACTCGGCGTGAGTTCCGGTTTCCCCGGAAAGATCGACGGTCACCGGTATCTGCGCCGGTTCCGCCGAAGCGACAGGGACGGGCATCCTGTCGTCGGTTGTTTTTGCCGCGGCCTGCGGCAGTTGTTCGTCCGAGGATTGAACCGATTTCACCGTGCGGATTCCTCACTTTTGACCAGGCAAGCTAATCTCAATCGTAATGCTCCCGTTCCCTGTCCGACTGTCCGGCGGATAGAGCGACTGGCGGTTTTCGTCGAACGCTGTCCGTTGACGCCGATCCGTGGAAGATATTCGAATCCGTTGCCGAATCGGGCCGCAAGTTGATTCGCCGGGGAACTCCCGGAGAGTGAGGCGGCGCATTTTTCCGGTCCTGTTGGGACCTTCGATCCTGTTGATCCTGCCGGGAAAGCGTCCCGAAACGCAAACGTTGGTCGGAATGGGCTGCCTCATCGCATCGCAATCCGGTATAATAAACGACCGGCGATCGGCAAAAGTTCCGGCTTTCCCGGTCGGCTGCCACCGGTATCGACCCTGTCTCCGCAACGCCACGACAGTATACGGCATGATTGCTCTATTTCCTCCGCGGAATGGAGGATTTTTTTGATTCCTTAGGCCGTGGGAGCGGCGTCGGTTTCCGGCAGGCCGTCGATGTAGATCGGATTGGAAAAGACCCAGGGACGGGTATCGATATGGATCGGTCCCAGACGCGCGGCGTAGCGATAGACCTCGACCCGATAGGCGCCGGAGGTCGTCGCCCGATAACTCACGCTTTCCCGTCCGGCGGCCACGGCTCTGCCCCGATGGTAGAGGCGAAGCAATGTCCCCGGCCGACTGCGCGCGATCAGGGTGACCGGTCCGTTCGTCGCCGTCAATCGCCCTCCCATTTCCGCAACATCCGTGCCATTGTCGGCGAAGAAACGGAAGGGACGCGGGTCGCCGAGGGCGTCATAGGCGATATAACAGCGTCCCCGGCGAAGCGCGTCGTAGATGGCGGCGCGAAGGGAGGGGAGGTGGTCGCCGAGTCCGGCGGGAAGGAGAACGTGGGTGGTCACGACGCCGAGGGAATCGGCATAGGAGGGGATGGGGTACTTCCGCTTGCCGATTTTCATCAGGGCGTGGGCGTCGAGCGCGCCGATGCCGACGCTCGGTCGACCGTCGCCGGTAAGCCGGTCCCATCGTTCCAGGGCCGCGTCCGGGCGCGTGAGCAGGGCGCGCAGGGCGGCGGGAGCGCCCCCTCTCCGATAAAGGGGAAGCAGCCAGAGCAACGAGGGAATATTGATATGTCGGCGGGCGACGGTGCTCAGGTTGACGACTTCCAGCCCCACGCACCCCTGAACCTCCCATTCGCGCCAGGGGTGCTTGACATCGAACGGCAGGGAGATCAGGGGGAGTCCGCCATGTCGGTTGACCTCGTCGATGGTCTCCTGCGGCGGTCGATGCTTCGTCGGTTCCCATTCCGGCGGCATATCCAGGGCGAGCAGAAACGCGCCTTCCTCGACGGTGATCTCGGTACCGATCAGGAGAAAGGGCGGTGCGGGGTACCTGTCCTCCCATCCGTCGCGTCGGGGTTTTTGCGTGTTGTGGTCGGTCAGAAGGACGAAATCGACGCCGGCGGTTCGGGCCGCTTCCATGACGGTGGGAATATCGCCGCCGCCGTCCGAGTAGGTGGAGTGGACGTGAAGCGCGCCGACGAGAACCGTGTGATCGGGGCACGGGTCGGTCGCCGGGCCGGTTGCCGGGGTGTGGCGGAACTCCGCCATACATCGGCCAAGGACGGCGTCAACGAATCCGAACGCCAGCAGGACCGATCCGGCGATACGAAGTTTGGTTTCCCTGGAGGATGCCATGCGCGGTCCGTATTGTACCGTATCGTACGGTATTCAGGGCAGGGGAACCGGGAAACCGGAGCGGGCCGACCGGTAAACGCTCAGAATGATCTCGACCGGAATGCGCGCGGCGGGTCCGTCGATGGCCGGGGTTCCGCCGGTGCGGATGGCCTGACAGAAATCCTCGATCTGTGCCTGGTGAGCGTCGCCCCAGACCGCGCCGACCGGGGCGGAATGCGCCGGGCCGATTCGGGTGACCGTTTCCTCGCGCACCGAGGCGGTTCCGCCCCGTGCGACGGACAGGGCATGAGAGGCCGCCTCCTCGGTCTGGAACGCTTCACCGGTCGAGAGTCGGATGAAGCGAAGTCGGTCACCTTCGAGTACGGCGCTGCCTTCGGTCCCGTAGATCTCGATCCGGACCGGAAACCCGTCGTAGGCGGCGGTTGTGGCGCTCAGGTTGCCGATAGCCCCGCCGGCAAAGGTCAGCGTGGCGGCCGCGACGTCCTCGACTTCGATACGTTCGTGGGCGGCGGTCCGGGTCTGTCCGAAAACCTGGGTGACGCGCCCCTGCCCGCTGACGAGCCATTGCAGCAGGTCGACGGTATGGACCCCCTGATTCATCAACGCGCCGCCGCCATCCATCTCCCAGGTGCCCCGCCAGTCGCCGGAATCGTAGTATGCCTGGGTGCGATACCAGGGAACGGTGGCGTTGGCGAGGACGATCCTTCCGAGTTTGCCGGTGTCGACCGCTTCCTTGACGATCTTTGCGGCGGTATCGAACCGGTGCTGACTGATGACGGTCAGGAGTTTGCCGGTTTCCTGCCGTACGCGGATCATCCGGTCGCAGGCGGCGAGCGAGACGTCCATCGGTTTTTCGGCGATGACGTGTTTTCCGGCGCGCAGGGCCAGCACCGCGCCGTCGGCGTGCATTCCGGAGGGTGTGCAGAGGCAGACGACGTCGATGTCGGGGTTTTCGAGAAGCGTGGTATCGCGGTCGTAGACCAGGGGGACATCGAATTTTTCGGCGACGCTCCGGGCGCGTTCCTGGAGGAGATCGGCGACGGCGACCAGGGCCGCGCCGCGCGTTCGAACGATCGCGCCGCAGTGGGTGGGACCGATGCCTCCGCAGCCGATCACGCCGAATTTCAAAACCTCTTTGTCCCCGATGACTTCGTCAGGCATACGGTATGTTTATGGGTGACGGGCGCGGAAACCTTCCCGACGTGACCCTCCGTCGGGGGAAACGCAGGAGGAGAACGGACGATCGGGGAATGTGGGGATGTTCCGCGAAGGAACCTGTGGCGCACCGGCGTCCGTTAACGGAGTAGGCCCGGGTTGAGGTCGATCGGGGAGTCGGTCGGGGAAAGCGAAACGCATGAAAGTGACGAAATCGGTACGGGTGGCGGCGGCATTGGTGGGACTGCTGGCAGCGGTCGTTCTCGGCGCGACGGGCGGGGCGGTCCGCGCGCAGGAGGTTGCCCGTCCCCTGCTGCCGAAGGAGCGTTTTCCGTACGGCTCCGAGGTCTTTACGGCGATGATCGACGATTCCTATCGTCTGGCCCCGGACGGACGTACGCTGCCGGAGTTTTACGGTTTTTACCGTGATCGGGTCCGTCAGGCGGCGGAGCGGACGCGTATTCCGGCTCTGGCCACCGTGTCCCTGGAGGAGTATCTGAACCGGGAGGGGCAGCGGATCGCCGGGATTCGATCGCCGGAGGAGCGGCTGCGGGCGGAACTGGAGTTGTCGGACGGGGTCTTCCGGATCGTGAAGAAGAGCATTACCCGGTTCAGTCTGGACCGGGGGTTCGAGTTTGCCGGCGTCGTGCGAACGGGGGAGCGGCAATGCCTGTTGCAGTCGGTGCTGGTGGCCGGGATGCTGCAGAAAGCCGGTCTGCCGGCGGGCGTGGTCATGGTCTGGAAGGGAGAGACCGGCGAGGCGTCCAATCTGGGGCATTGCGTCGCTCTCATGCGTCACTGCGACGGGACGGATCGTATTCTGGATGTTTCGACACATAACGTTCCGGACCTGATGCACAGGGGTTTGTATCTGTGCAATCCGCAGAACAGCGGCTATCTGTTCGTGGAACCGGTCTTCGACGCGGGGACGCGTCGCATCCGGGAGTATCTTCCGGTGAAGGGTGGTCGGACGATTCCGGCGCATCAGGTGCGTCCGCTGACCGTTTCGTTCCTGCGTTCGCAGTTTGACTTTTACCGCGGAGAGCGCGCTCCCGGCCGTTTGATCTGGAAGCAGGCGACTCCGGAGGCGTTGGAGCGTTCGGCGCAGGCTCTGGAGCGTGCGGTGCGTACGTGTCCGCAGAACCCTCTGGCGACCTATTACCTGGGGCGTGTCCGTGCGCGGCAGGGTCAGGAGCAGGCCGCGCGTCAGCGTTTTGCGGCGGCGTTCCGTCTGTATGAGATGCAGGGCTGGGTTCCGGATTCGGCGACCGAGGTCTACGCGCTGGCGAAGTTGAAAGCGGTGGCGGCGCGCCCGTAGGGATTTTGGGGGCTTTGGCGGTTCGGAACATTTCACGGGGCCGAACCGTCGAACAGGGGGTTACGGTTGATTTGTTTGTCTGCCGGTTATCGGAAGACGAACGACGGACGGCGGTCGCCCGGTCGGCCTGATGGGAGGGTTGCAGGGAAACACGGGGTTGTGTTATAATCCCCACCACAAGGGTAAAAAATTCAGTATAGTCTTTCCGTACCGAACTTTTGAACCCGACCCGTTACGGGGTCTGATTTTCGATAGACGGACAAGCGCTCTCATCCTGCCTTTTTGCATCGTACGGGATTCATACCTCGGTTTGAGGCTTTCCTTCGGCTTTCGGTCGAATGGTCGCACAGGGCTTCGTGCCCCGGCTATTTTCCATTCTTTTTTGCGGCTTGCCTCCTCCGAAAGGAGGCATTTCGACCGACGCCCGCGAACAAAGGTCTGTTCGGATTCCGAGCAGCGTATCTTCGGGCTCTTGCTCATAAGGACTGCCCCGCGCCTGTGACCGGCGAGGGATGAAAACGAGGTTGAAACAAATACCACCATGGCTATCGCTCGAAAGACCCTGTTGGACGTTCTGACGGAAAAGCAGTTTATCAGCCGCGAACAGGCCCAGCAGGTACAGGAACAGTTGCGGACCAATCCCGGTCTGGATGTCGGGCAGTATGTCGTCTCCAACGGCTTTGCCGCCGAAGTTGATGTCTATAAGTCCAAGGCTGAAACCGAGAACCTGCCGTTTATCGATCTGACCAAGCACAAGCCGGAGCCTTCCGCGATCAATGTCGTTCCGCAGAAGGTGGCCACGCAGTATACGGCGCTTCCGGTTCGCAAGGATCAGCAGACGCTGTATGTGGCGATGCTGAATCCGAAGGATATCAACGCGATCGACTCCATCCGGATGGCGTCCCGCTGTACGACGATCCGCCCGATGATGGCGGTGCCCGCCGATCTGCGTGCGGGAATCGAAAAGAACTACGGTTCCCTGTCGCCGGTGCCCGCCGTCGCTTCCGGGCCGGCCGTCCCCGCGCCGCCGGTCGGTCAGAGCATGATCGATCTGAACAAGGCGATCACGGAGTTCGGCCCCTCGATGACCGAGGATTCGGATAAGGGCGATATCGAGGAAGCCTCCACCGCTCCGATCGTCCGTATGGCGAACGCGATCATCGTCACGGCGATCGAGCAGGGCGCGTCGGACATCCATATCGAGCCGGCCCAGCGCAATGTCCGGATCCGCTGCCGTGTCGACGGCGTTCTCCAGCAGTTGATGGCCGTTCCGAAGCATATTCAGGCCCCGCTGATCTCCCGTTACAAGATTATGGCGGATATGAATATCGCCGAACGCCGTATTCCGCAGGACGGACGTATTCCGATCAAGCACGGCACCAAGGACTACGACCTTCGCGTCTCCTGTCTTCCCTCTCTGTACGGAGAGAAGATCGTTATGCGTATTCTGGACAAGTCCTCGGTTTTGATCGGTTTGAACAAGCTCGGAATCTACCCGGATGTTCAGGACGTTCTCGAGGAACTGGTCATCCAGCCGAACGGCATGTTCATCGTCACCGGACCGACCGGTTCGGGCAAGACGACGACTCTGTATTCGGTACTGAACAAGCTGAACGACATCGAGAAGAATATCATCACGGTCGAGGACCCGATCGAGTACCAGCTGTCGGGCGTCACCCAGGTCGGTATCAACAAGAAGGCCGGTCTGAACTTCTCGAACGCGCTGCGTAGCTTCCTCCGCCAGGACCCGGACATCATCATGGTCGGAGAGATGCGCGACCTGGAGACGGCGGACATCGCGATCGAGGCCGCGCTTACCGGACACCTGGTTCTTTCGACGCTGCACACCAACGACGCGCCGTCGGCGACGATCCGTCTGGCGGATATGGGCGTCGAACCGTTCCTCGTATCGGCGACCGTCATCGGGATTCTCGCCCAGCGCCTCGCCCGTAAGGTCTGTAGCGAGTGCAAGGAACCGTATGACATTCCGGCGCATGAACTGGCGAAGTTCGGATTTGACCCGAGCAACAAAGCCCTGCTGAAGGAGTTCGGCCTGGAGTTGACCTCGGAGGAGGATACGATCACTCTGTACCGGGGGCGGGGCTGCGAGATCTGCAACGGCAAGGGATTCAAGGGACGAACCGGCATCCACGAACTGATGCGCGTCAACGCCGAAATCGCCGAACTGATCGTCCGTCGCGCGCCGCTCGCCGACCTGAAGGCGGCGGCCAAGGCGGGCGGTATGAAGGAGATGCGCGAGGACGGCCTGCGAAAGATTCTCGACGGGATCACCACCCCGGAGGAGGTACGGCGCGTCGTCTTCACCGCCGGTTACTAAATCAGGCGGGAACCCTCGCGCCGTCGGTCGGGCGCGAGGGTTTTTGCTGTGGTAATTTCCGGTATGAAAATTGCGTATTCTACCCTAGACGACGTGGCAATTTCCCCGATTTCATTTTAAATCCGGGATTAGACGAAGGAGTAGTGTGAGTTATGTCCGTACCTGCGCCCGTTCCCGGCGGCGCGCCGCCGGCTCCCGTTGATGCGGGAGCGATGCGGCTGGCCGCGCTGGAAGATACCCATATCGACGAGCTGCTGTCGCTCGTCGTTCAGACCAATGCGTCCGACCTGCACATCGCGGTCGGGCTTCCGCCCGTCCTTCGGGTCGACGGCGAACTGAAGCAGGCTCCGTACGAGCCGTTCTCGCCCACCGTCTCGCAGCGAATGGTCTACGATATTCTGACGGACGAGCAGATCCAGAAGTTCGAATCGACCTACGAACTCGACTTCTCCTACGCGCTCGGCCGCACTTCCCGCTTCCGCGTGAACGTTTTTCGCGACAAGGGGACGGTCGCTTCGGCCTTCCGCGTCATTCCGACCAAGATTCCGACGCTGAAGGACCTGAATCTGCCGCCGGTTCTGGAAAAGCTGACGCACCTGAAGCGCGGTCTGATCCTCGTCACCGGGCCGACCGGTTCGGGCAAGTCGACGACGCTCGCGGCGATGATCAACGCGATCAACATGGGACGCTCCGAGCATATCATCACGATCGAGGACCCGATCGAGTACCTGCATCAGCATAAGATGTCGGTCATCAACCAGCGCGAACTCGGCCAGGACACCAAGACGTTCCCGAACGCGCTGCGCGCCGCGCTCCGCGAGGACCCGGACGTGATTCTGGTCGGTGAGATGCGCGACCTGGAGACGATGCAGATGGCGGTTTCCTCGGCGGAGACCGGCCACCTTGTGTTCGCGACCCTGCACACCAACTCCGCGGCATCCACGGTCGACCGTATCGTCGACTCCTTCCCGCCGGGTCAGCAGGAGCAGATCCGTCTGCAGCTATCGAACAACCTGCAGGCCGTTCTCTGTCAGCAGCTTCTGCCGCGCCACAACCAGCCGGGTCGTGTTTGCGCGCAGGAGATCATGATCGCGACGCCCGCGATTCGGAACCTGATCCGCGAGGCGAAAGCGCACCAGATCACCTCGATGATCCAGACATCGGGTAATGTCGGTATGCAGACGATGGATATGTGTCTGCGTGACCTCTATATCAAGGGAGTCATCAGCCGGGAAATGGCGCTTTCGCGCGCGATGAACCGCACCGACCTGGAGAACATGATTATGCAGGCGGAGATCGCTCGCGGCGCGTCCAACCCGAACGCTCCCGCCGTTCGCCGCATGTAGTGGGTTCGACCCGTCGTGACGCAGGGGAAAGCCGGGCATCCGTGATGCCTGGCTTTTTCATTTTGTGCGCGGATTCGATGAAAGATCCAAATGTTTACCCGCAATTGTGCGGTTTTTTCGCGGTGGAATCGTGTTAAAATACGGTAGCCCGTGAGATTTTCCCTGATGGTCGGGTAATGTCGAACCTCGAATCCGAATTTTTCGTTACCGGCGGAACCGTTCCGCCGGACGCGCCCTCGTACGTCGAACGACAGGCCGACCGGGATCTCCTGGAAGGGCTGATGGCGGGCGAGTACTGCTACGTTCTGAATACGCGGCAGATGGGGAAATCCTCGCTGTCCGCGCGGACGATCCTGCGCCTGCAGGAACGGGGGGTCTCCACCGTCTTCCTCGACCTGACCCGGTTCGGCGGACAGAACGTCACCGCCGAGCAGTGGTATCTCGGTCTGCTTTCGGAAACGGGGCGTTCGCTCGGACTGCGCAAGGAGTTTCTGGCGTACGCGAAGGAGAACGCCGCCTATTCGCCTCTGGAGCGGTATTTCGGCGCACTGGAGCATGTGGCGCTTCCCCGGATCGAGACCTCCCTGGTGATCTTCGTCGATGAGATCGATGCGATCCGCTCCCTTCCGTTTCCGACCGATGAGTTTTTCGCGGCGATTCGCGAGTGTTTCAACCGCCGGGTCCGTGACCCGCTGTTCCATCGGCTGACGTTCTGTCTGCTGGGGGTCGCGACTCCGGCCGATCTGATCTCCGACACACGTATCTCGCCGTTCAATGTCGGTCGGCGGATCCGCCTGCGGGACTTCACGGCGGAGGAGGCCGCGCCGCTGGCCCAGGGGATGGTCGGCGGTCGGGCGAGCCTGAACCGGGTCCTGTACTGGACCGGCGGGCATCCGTACCTGACACAGCGTCTCTGCCGGACGGTGGTCGAGGAGGGGAGCGACGGCACGGCGGCCGATATCGACCGCATCTGCCGTGCGCTTTTTCTGATCAAGTCGGCGCGGGAGTCCGACGATAATCTTTCGTTCGTTCGCAATCGTCTGATCCGGTCGGATGTCGATCTGGCCTCGCTGCTGGATCGATATCGCAAGATTCGCGGGGGGAGACGCATCACGGATGACGAGACGGACCCGCTCTGCGCGGTTTTGCGTCTGTCGGGCGTGGTCAAGGTCAACCCGTCCAATCATCTGGTGCTCCGGAATCGGATCTATGATCGTGTCTTCGACGACGATTGGGTCGAGGCCCACCTGCCCGATGCCGAACTGCGACGGCAGCGGGAGGCGTATCGGCGGGGTGTGCTGCGCGCGACGACGATCGCCGGGTTTATGACCGCGATTTTCGGTATTCTGTCGTTCATCGCCATCGGCAAGGCCAACGAGGCGAGCTTGGAGCGATCGAACGCCCGGCGAAGCGAACTGCAGGCGAACCTGCTGGCGGACCAGGCGAAGAAGGAAGCGGACCGTGCCAACGAGGAGGCGCGGCGGGCGAACGACGAGGCGCAACGAGCCAGTCGTCTGGCGACGCAGGCGCGTTTGCAGGCGGACCGGGCCAACCAGGGAGAGCGCGCGGCGCGGATGGCGAAAGCCAGCGCCGAACGCGCCGCGTCGGCCGAAAAGGTGGCCAAGCAGAACGCGATCGTGCTGGCCTCCTCGCTGGAAAACGCCCTGCGCGAGGCGAACGCCCGGAGGCGGGACGCGATTCTCGCCCGGGAGAATGAAACCGTCGCCCGACGTCAGGGCGAGCAGTTTCTCTACGATGCCAACGTCCAACTGGCCGCGAACTACTGGGAAAGCGAACGTCACGGGGTGCGCGGGGTGCGCGACCTGCTGCTGACGCTCGTGCCCAAGGGAAATGCCGGCACGGATCGCCGGGAGTTTGCCTGGAAGGCGTTGTGGACACGGCTGACGCACGGTGAGGCGGTGATGCGCCTGGCTCCGCTTTTCCCGGATAACCAGGCGGTCGCACAGGATACCGATCGTCGTCTGCCGACGGTGGTCGAGTATGGTGCGGGGGGGAGCGAGAACGGCGACTTCGAGGTGGCCCGACTGGACAGCGCGGGCCGTGTCTACGATGCGAACGGCGGCGCTCCCGGCATCGATTTGCGGCTCCGTTTCCCGAATCTTCGGCGCGCCGCGGTTTCACGGAACGGTCGGTCTCTCGCCGTCGCGGAAAAGAACGGTCGTCTTTCCCTGCTCGATGCGTCGACCGGTCGCACGCATTGGGAACGGAAGGACCTTCGATACCCGGTCACCCATCTGATGTTCCAGCAAGGGGATCGAACGGTACTGTCGCTCGAGGACGCCGGCGGAAAGGACGGGGGAGAGGTGCGGACCGTGCGAGTGCACGATACGGCGACGGGCGAGGACGTCACGCCCGACTACCTGCGCGCTCCCGACTTTCTCCAGGCGTTCAACCATGCGGCGGGTCGACTGATGGCTGTCTCGGAGAACGGCCGGTTTTTCGCCTTTCAGGTGACGACCGGACGGGTGTTGTTGCTGGACGCCAATCGTAGCGGCGGCGCCATGTATTCGCGGATCGAACTGGACAGCCTGTCGCCGTTGCTTTCCGCCGCCTTCTCTCTGGAGGAGCGGCGTCTGGTGACCGGCGATTCGACCGGGCGCGTCGTGGTGTTGAAATTGTTGCCGGGCAGTACTTTCGAGACCCAGGAGGTGGCCCGTTTTCAGGCGACCTCCGCCGGAATCTCCTACTGTCAGTTCGCTCCGGCGGGAGCGACGGTCGCGGTCGGCAGCACGGACGGGACGGTCGTCCTCTGGGACATTTCCAGCGGGCGGAAATTGCGCACCTTCAAGGGGCACGTCGCAAGTATCAACTACCTGCGGTTCGAGGACCGGGCGGATCGTCTCTGGACGGGCGATGAAAGCGGAGAGATCCGTTGCTGGGCACTGCCCGACCGCGATTCGTCCGGTTTTCTGGTCGCCAATCCCTCCGCGTTTCGCGATCTGGCCGTTTCCCCGGATGGACGATCCCTGTTGATCGCGGACTCGGAGACGGTTCTGTTGCGAGATGCGGTCACGGGAAGGCGACTGCGGAACTTTTCCGCGCCGACGATGATTACGGCGGGTGCGTTCTCGCCGGACGGGCTGCGAGTCGCGCTGGCAAACGACCAGGCCCAGGTCTCTCTCTTCCGGGTGGCGGATGGCGCGCATCTCAAAACCTTTCGCTGCCGGGAAAGCGGGGCGTATCGGCGGGATATCGGACGTCTGGTATTCTCACCGGACGGGAAGACGCTGGCGATCGGGTTCGGGCAGTCTCTGTGGAGTCTGGGCGATGGTCGGGGAGTCGCGCAGATTCGCGACAGCACGAGCGGTAAGCTGCTGACGGAGTGGAAAGGGTTTGGCAACGCGACTCCTGCCGTCGCCTTTTCTCCGGACGGACGGACACTGGCGGTCGGCTCGTTCGATCGGACGGTATCCCTGTTCGATGTCGCGTCCGGTCGACGGCGGGCGATTCGAAATGTTTCGGGGGCGGTCGCGGGTGTGTCCTTTTCGGCGGACGGCCAGCGAATCGGGGTCGCGCACGATCGGTTTGTGGATATTTATCCGGTCTCCGAACCGGGCGGTCTCCTGCGCCGTCTGACCGGGCATTCCGACTCCGTCCACGACCTTGCCTTCTCCCCGGATGGCAAGACGCTGGCGTCGGCCAGCTGGGACCAGACCACCAAGCTGTGGGATATGCGCACCGGTCGCGAACTGGCGACTCTGAACGGCCATACGGACCGGGTGCATCGTGTCGTCTTCGACCGGAGCGGTCAGCGTCTGTATACCGCGCAGTTGAACGGGGCGGTTCGAGTCTGGGAAGCCGGCGATCCGGGGACGGCGGCCCGTCTGGCGCGGCTGCGGGCATTCGCGCAGGAGGCGGCCTGGAAACGTGCGGAAGAGGAGGCGAATCAATTCGAGGAGGCGAAGAAGTGGCATGATGCCGCCATGACGCTGTCCCGACTCATTCGCGACATGGGGGACGTGGCTCCGCCCGGATTGACCCGTCGCTGGCTGATCGCTCGTGCCCAGGCGGGCGAGGTCAGCCTTGAAAAAGAGGAGCTGGACCCGGCTGGCTGGGACTGGTATCGGGCGGCGGACGGAATCGCGCAGATGACGCGATTGCCGGGCGACATCTTCCGGATCGAAACCCGGAAGGGGGCGAAGGACCCCTGGGACGTCCAGCTACTGCAGAAGGGATTGACCCTCGCTCCGGGGAGCGTGTATGCGCTGCAGTTTCGCATGCGAGTGGAGGGTGTTTCCTCCCTCCCGGTGATCGTTCAGGTGCAGAAAGACAACGGTGACTACGGGGCCATCGGCCTGACACAGTTTCCGATCGCGACCGGGGAGTGGAAATTATTCCGCTTCATCTTTACGGCGCAGGACAACAGTCCTGCCGGTCATGGATCCCTGGTATTCATGGTGGGGCGGCAGAGCAACACGGCTTTCTTTTCGGATGTCTCCCTGCGGAAAGTCGCCGAACCCAGGTAATGCCGATTCAGTAGCGATCCGGCGGCGGGGCGTCCGAAGGTAAGCCCGGACAGGCGTTACGCAACAGGGTCGCCAGATGCCGCTCCTCCGGGTGGTTTCTCATCGTCTCCGCGATCAGCGCGAACGCTCGACTCCCGTTCGGATCGGTGAAGTCCTCCTTTTGAAACAGCAGGTTCTCGCCGTTGTCGAGCCGATACCAGAGTTGCGGCGCGACGGCCAGCGTTCGGATGGCGGTGAGGATGACCAGCGAGGAGAAGCGGTCGGCGAACGGACCGTAGTCCGAGGGCGAGCGACGGGGATGCTGATACGACGGGTGCCCGGTTTCCCGGTTCGGTGTCCGCGCCAGGGCGGGAACGTAGGACGCGTCGTAATCGATCAGCCGCAGTTTGCCGGTTTCCTCCTCGGCGAGCACGTTCCCATGCTGCAGGTCACCGTGGACGAACCGGGCGTTTTCCAGGTCGAGCATCATGGACTTCCAGTCGGCGGCGAGTCGACGTAGCGCCTGACTGTCGTACAGCCGTTTTTCCACATAGGTATTGAGCGAGATTCCGGGCAGCCAGTCCAGTTTGACCAGCGGGAATCGGTCCTCGCCGATCACGAAGCCGTCCTCCTGATAATCGGGAACGGTCAGGTAGGGCGGAAGAGTTTCCAGGGAGCGGAAATGGGCGGTCAGAGCCTGCCAGTGTCGGGTGCGGTGGGGGTCGTCCCGAAGAAAGAGCCGGACGGCCATCGCTCGACCGTCCGCGCCGATCATCCGGTAAACGTTGGTAAACTGTCCGGTGATCGGCAGCGGCATATCGAAGGGGGTGCGGTCGGCCACACGCGCGGCGCGGAGTTCCGGGTCCGCGAAACACCGTTCGGGGTATTCGATCCGTTCCTGGTAACGAATCTGGGTCGGCCAGAGACGACGGGCCGGCGGATCGGAGCGAGGGCTATCGGGCGACGGTGGCATGATCCTTTGTTTCTACGGTGCCGCTTCGGTCGGTGTCGGCGGAATACGAAGGTGAATCAGGGTGATATCGTCCTCGACGAGACGGCCCATACGCCTGAGCTGTGTGATGCGGTGACGGAACACCGAGGGGTGGCGGATATCCTCGAGCCATTTCCACGGGGCGTGTTCGCGACGCCATTCGCGGAGAAACCAGGCCGCCAGGGCATCGGTCATCAGGAGGAAGCGGTCGCCGGCGATGACGTCGCCCGTTTGGGTTCGAGCGATCGTATGCAGGTAGTCCGACTCCCCCGCGTGCGTTCGCAGGAGGGAAGGCAGTGCGGGCATATTGTCCGGGTCCTCTTCGGGGAACGCCGTGATACAGCGATCCTCTCGCAGGTGAAACAGCCCGCAGTCCCCGACGGAGAGGGCGCTCCATCGCCCCCGGTCGGTGACGGTCAGTCCGAGGAACGCCGCCGCCGCTCCCTGTCCGAGTTTGGCCTGAAGATGCCAGGGAAGGGGCTGTCGGGTCACGGTGTCGTACCAGGTTCGTCGGATTCCGGTCAGGTCCGGCAGCGTCGGCTCGCTCGCCTCATCCTCGATGAAGGTGGCGGTCAGCAGTTCGGCCCACAGTCCGGAGAACAGGGTACTGCTCGCGCCATCGGCGATGGCCGCCCGCAGTAGGCCGGACGGAGTCCGGCGCACGGCATGGCGATCCTCGCAGGAGTCTGCCTCATGGTCCGTCCGGGGAAGGGAACCGGCAAAGAACACCTCGCGCATCTCGATGGAACCGTCCCTTCGGCGTTACCGGACGTGACCGGCGCGCGTTCCGATCTCCAGGGCCAGCACCAGCAGGGTCGGATCGGCGTTAAGAACGAAAGCGCGGGACGCCTCGGTGAGCGGAACGCCATGGTCCCAGGCGACGGTCCGCATATAGGGGGTCAGATAACTCGACCGTTCGAACAGCGTACGGGCATAGGCGTCGGGCAGTCCTTCCGGGGAGTCGGGAAAGGACGTGGGGGTCGCTTCCCGTCGGCTGGACAGATGGACGTTGAACAGGGTAACCGGGCCGTTGACCGATCGCAGTTCGGTGAGGGCCGCCATCAGCGGAGCCGGGTTCCCATCGGTCGCCTCGCCGTCGGTGATGTGAACGACGACCGGGGGATGGCAGGTCTGATTGCGCAGGAGCCAGACTTTGAGCACCTCATAGGAGAGGGCGAGCGCCTGGCACATGGGCGTACTGCCCCTGGCTTTCGCTTCCACCCAGACGGGGATTTTGACCGTCTGCGCGGACTCGCCGCCGAACGGGTCCTTGACCGTCTCCTGCCGTTCGACGGTCCGGGTATAGAACTGGGCGACGTCGCGGATCGGCACCAGTTCCCGTCCGAAGAGGGGGCCGCTCCAGGCGGGGCCGGCGGTCTCGCCGTAACCGATCACGCCGACGTCGAAGTAGTTGCGGATTCCGTCGCTCTTGGAGCAGGTGATGATGAGGTTGCGCAGGAGATTGTTCAATGCGTCGGAGACGCCCTCGGCTTTGGTGTGCGGCTCGTGGCGGTCGCCGAACTGCTGGCCCATGGAGGCCGACTGGTCGATGATAAAGAGGAAGCAGGACGGATTGTTACGGGTAATCCCGGAATTGACGTACATAGAACTCCTTTTACCGGTCTGCCGGATGCGGCCTACGAAAGATTCCGTCGTTGCGCGCGATCCGTTATGGCCGACCGGACCGCTTCCTCCGCGATTCGGGTGATGCGCAGGCCGTCCTCGGCGGAGGGCAGGTGACGGAAGTCCCCGGTGGTCAGGGCATCCCGCCAGGCGGCATACATCCCATGAAAATTCTTTTCGCTCGCGCCGGGCAGGTGATCGGTTCCGAATCCGTGGCGAACGGAGAATCGCCAGCCATCCCGGTCGTATTTGATCAGCCCCTCGGTTCCGATCAGTTCATAGGTGAAGAGACTGACCGGTTCCGCGGCGGTATGCGTATAGGAGAACGCCATTTCGATATGCGAATGGGCGCCGCAGCGATGATCGAGATGCAGCCAGACATGATCCGGCGCTTCGTAATCGTTGTCGACCCAGGCGGCGACCGCCTGTTGCCGTTCGACATCGGATTGCAGCCACCAGCAGGCCAGATCGATCTGATGGACGCCGCAGTCGGTCATCGGGCCTCCCTCACGCATCCGTCCGATACGAAGCGGGGACTCGAATCGGCCTCCCTCCTTATCGAAGAAATACTTGCCGTGCAGGTTCCACAGGTAGATCAGGCGCAGGACACGAATATCGCCGATGGCTCGATGTTCGACCAGCTCTCGGATGCGTTGCGCGACCGGACTGTAGCGATAGCAGAGAGCGGTGGCGAGCCGGACACCGGCCCGGTCGGTCAGATCGATCATCTCGCGAATCTGGGCTTCATCGGTTCCGAGCGGCTTTTCGCAGAGGATGTGCAGTCCGTAGGCGGCGGCATCACGAACATTGGTCAGGTGAGCGGGGGCGGGTGAGGCGATGGTGACCGCCTGCATGCCGCGGTCGCGCCCGACGGCAAAAAAGGTCTCGCTGTCGGTGCAGGCGACGGTATGGGGAAACCGTTCGGCGGCGCGGCGCGCGGCTTCGGGGTTCGGGTCGACGACCGCCACCAGTTCCAATCCGGGGGTTTCGGCGATGGCGGGCAGGTGACCGAAATCCGCCACCGCGCCGCAGCCGATCAGGCCAATTTTCGTCATGACGGTTGATTTCTCTCTGCGGACGGAGTTAGTTGAGGGCGTGTCCGGCGAGCAGCGCATCGATAAGGGCGGCGGCCCAGAGTTCGCGTTCCTCGTCGTCCAGGAATTCGAAGCGCAGACCCGCCTTGCCTTCGCGGTCTCGCCACATGACGTCCGCCAGGGTGATGACGGAGACGAGACCGGGCGCTTTGAGGCGTGCGGGAACCGGTCCCCGGACCCAGTCCGGCAACTGTCCCAGGCGCGCGCCGCCCGTCCCCATGTCCAGGCAGTCCATGGCGTGCCAGCGTTCGCCGTTATGAAACTCGACGGTCACGCCGGGCGGGGTCGGCCATCGGCGGAAGTCGCGCCGTCCGCCGCCGACCTGAGACTTCTTCCGGGCGACCGGCTCCTCGGCCCGCAGGCGTTCCAGCAGCGCCAGCGCTTCATCCTGACGCAGGAGGGCTTCCTCGACGTCCGGGGGGATTTCGTACTCTTCCGAATCGGTCTTTCCGGGCATGCTTGCGTTTCCTTGCTTACAGTGGCGCGATCCGAACCGGGCGGAACGGAAACGCCGCGAATAATGCGACAATGTTGTCCAGTGTACGGTCTCTTGTCCTGCAGTATAACTCAAATCCGCGTCGGATGTCAGCGGGGGGATCGTTCGGGAAATCGTTCGGCGGAACCGGCCCCGAACGGACGGCGTCACGGACTCGACACGGACTCGACGCTGACCGGAGTCATTTCCAGGAGTGTCCCGTAGAGTACGACATCCTCCGGGTCGAAGACGCAGAACCAGACCGTTTCCGGCAGCGGATGCTCGGTCAGCCAGGCGGTGACGGTATCGATGGCGATTCGGGCCGCTTCGGGTCGTGGATAGCGGAACGCTCCGGTCCCGATACAGGGGAACGCGATCGTGCGCACGTGCGCCTCCTCCGCCACGGCGAGGGATCGGCGGTACGCCGATTCCAGGATTTCGGCCTCACCGAAGGACCCGTTGACGTAGATCGGTCCCACGGCGTGAATCACCCATTTCGCGGGCAGGTGAAATCCGGGCGTACGTACGGCATCCCCTTCCGGACAGCCGTCGTAGGCATGTAGCGCCGCCTGCAGTTCCGGTCCGGCGGCCCGATGCACCGCGCCGTCCACGCCACCGCCGCCCATCAGCGCGCTGTTGGCGGCGGTGACGATCGCCTCCAGCGGCAACGCCGCGATATTCCCCCGTACCAGACGCACTCGATCCCGCACCCCGGTTCCCTTCGTCATCCTGACGCTCCTTGTTGCATTCTATCGTGTTCCCACGGCTTGCGGGGAGGAAATCGGGGCGCGGCGCGGCGAACCGTGGAGCGGCAGTCTCTCATTGACGGAGGAGCGGAGGAGCGAACCATCATGCAACGTATCCGACTGAGCGAGAATCGACGATTTCTGGTGCGCGAAGACGGCACCCCTTTCTTCTATCTGGCCGATACCGCCTGGGAACTGTTCCACCGCTGTACGCGCGGCGAGGCGGAGTGGTATCTGCGTGACCGGGCGGCCAAGCGGTTCACCGCCATCCAGGCGGTGGTGCTGGCCGAGAGCGACGGACTGAACGAACCCAATTCCAATGGCGACGTTCCGCTCATCGACCAGGACCCGACGCGTCCCAACGAGGCGTACTTCCGGCATGTCGATGCCATTGTCGAGATCGCGAACCGGCTGGGTCTGGTTCTCGCGATGCTTCCGACCTGGGGCGATAAATGGAACAAACAGTGGGGCAAGGGACCGGAGGTTTTCACCCCCGACAATGCCCGCATCTACGGTGAGTTCCTTGGCAAACGCTACCGGGACGCCGATTTGATCTGGGTTCTCGGCGGCGACCGCCCGGTGAAGGATGACCAGCATCGAGCGATCGTGACGGCGATGGCCGAGGGGGTGAGCGCCGGGGATGGCGGGACGCATCTTCGGACGTTTCACCCGGTCGGCGGTTCGGGGTCGGCGAATCTGTTTCATGACGCGGACTGGCTCGACTTCAACATGTGGCAGTCCGGGCATGGGAGAAACAGCGCCAACTACGGACAGATCGCGGAGGATTATGCGCGGACGCCGGTCAAGCCGGTACTGGACGGCGAACCGGGGTATGAGGATCATCCGGCGGGGTTCGACCTGAACAACGGGTATCTGGAAGAGTACGACAACCGGAAAGCCATTTACTGGGCGACCTTCGCCGGGGCGTGCGGGCATACGTACGGCTGTCACCCGATCTGGCAGATGTGGACGCGTGACCGGGAGCCGTATTCGTTCTGCCGACGCCCCTGGTTCGAGGCGGTGGCGCTGCCGGGCTCAGGACAGATGCGACATGCCCGCGCCCTGCTCGAATCCCGCCCGTATCTCTCCCGTATCCCGGATCAGAAGCTGATCGTCTCCGATCCGGGCGCGGGGACGCACCATGTCCGAGCGACCCGCGATATCGACGGTCGCTATGCGTTGGTCTATTTCCCGTCCGCGCGGGAGGCGGAGATCGACCTGACGCCGCTGCACGGCAGCCGGATCAACGTCTTCTGGTACGATCCCCGCACCGGCGGCGCGGAGTTTCGCGGGCAGATCGATCGGGCGGGAACGGGCAAGTTCACGCCGCCGTCGACGGGACCGGACTGGGTGCTGGTTCTGGACGACGCCTCGCAGAATTTCGTAGCGCCGGGCGCGCGCTAAGGGTCTGTCCCGAGCGGGTGCCGCAGTTAGCTGCGGTAGCCGTTCGGGTGATCCTTGCGCCAGGTAAAGGCGTGCAGGATGATCGTTTCGATATCGGGATAGATCGGGTTCCAGCCCAGTTCGGCCTTGATACGGTCGCAGGAAGCGACAAGCCGTCCGGGGTCGCCGGGGCGTCGTGGGGCGGGCGTGGCGTTCACTTTCAGCCCGGTGACCTTTGCGACGGCTTCGACCACTTCGAGGACGGTGGTGCCGTAGGAGTTGCCCAGGTTGTAGGCGGTGGTCGTCCCGCCGTTGCGCAGGTATTCGAGCGCCCGGATGTGGGCGTCCGCCAGGTCGGTGACATGCACGAAATCCCGGAGGCAGGAGCCGTCACGGGTGTCCCAGTCGGTGCCGAAGATTTTGACGTCGGGACGGCGTCCGAGGGCGGAATCGATGACCAGAGGAATGATGTGCTGTTCGGGGGTATGGTCCTCACCCAGGCGTCCGTCCGCGTCCGCGCCCGCCGCGTTGAAGTAGCGCAGGCTGACGGATTTGAGGCCGAACGCGTGATCGTAGTCGCGCAGAATGCGTTCGAACATCAGTTTGGTCTCGCCGTAGGGGTTGGTGGTTTTTTGCGGATGGTCTTCGGGGATGGGGACGATCGACGGCTCTCCGTAGGTGGCGGCGGACGAGGAGAAGATGAAGTGGCGGATGCCGTGGTCGAGAATCGCTCGCAGGAGGGTGACGCCGCGCCCGATGTTGCTTTCGTAGTATTTGGCCGGGTCGCGGACGGAATCGCCGACGGACGCGTACGCGCCGAAGTGCATGACCGCGTCGACATTATAGGTGCGAATCGCCCGGCTGACGGCGTTCAGGTCACCGTAGTCTCCATGGACGAACGGCGCTCCGACGATCTCGACCGCGTTCCGGTGTCCCAGTTCCAGCGAGTCGTAGATGACGACCTCGTACCCTCGTTTCAAAAGCAGATCCGCGGTGTGCGAACCGATGTATCCGGCGCCACCGACAACCAGTATCGACATAGTGAGTGTTCCTTCAGTTCCGGAGATGGGGAGCGTGAAAACGAAGCGTTCCCGAAACGGCTGTGACCCGTTTATCGTTCCCTAAAAACGTTCCGTAGAAACCTTTCGGTTCCCTTGTGCCGGTTCGTTCAAGGACGGATTCGGGTCACCGATTCATCGGCAATCCGTGCCGGTTTCCGGACCCCGGACGCTTCGGGAACGTCGGTGAAATCCGGAACGGGTCAGGTCCATTCGGAACGGGTCAGGCGGCGTTGCCGTCGGGACGTAAGGCGGCCTGAAACGCCGCTTTCAGCGTGTCGACGCCGCGCGTCGTCAGGCCGACGTTTCTGGTATCGCGGCCAACGTTTTTTTCGGGCAGGATCGCGGAGGTGAATCCGAGTCGGGCGGCCTCTTTCAGTCGCTTTTCCATCTGCGAGCATCCGCGTACCTCGCCGGAAAGCCCGATCTCTCCGAGGAAGACCGCGCCCGGTTCGACCGGCAGATCGGTGAGCGACGAGGCGACGGCCAGCGCGATGGCAAGGTCGGCCGCGGGTTCGTCGATCTCGACGCCGCCGACGACATTGACGTAGACGTCCTTATCGGAAAGGCGCAGTCCGATGCGCTTCTCCAGAACCGCCAGAATCATGGCAACCCGGTCGCGATCGACGCCGTTGGTGGTGCGACGGGCGGCTCCGGCGAACGCCGGGGCGACCAGGGCCTGGATTTCAACGAGCAACGGACGGCTGCCCTCGACGGTCGCCGTGACGGTCGAACCGGGACCATGCGCCGCTCGTTCGGCCAGGAATACCTCGGACGGGTTATCGACGCTGATCAGGCCCTCCTCGCGCATGGCGAAGATGCCGAGTTCGTCGGTGGAACCGAACCGATTTTTGACGGCGCGCAGGAGCCGGTAGGCCAGATGGCGATCGCCCTCGAAGTACAGGACGGTATCGACCATATGTTCGAGGACGCGCGGCCCGGCGATCGCGCCGTCCTTGGTGACATGGCCGACCAGGAAGATGGGGGTCTTGAGCCCTTTGGCGAGGGCGGCGAGGGCGGCGCAGGAGGCGCGTACCTGGGAGACGGTTCCGGGCGCGGAATCGATCTCCGGCACCTGCATCGTCTGTATGGAATCGACGATCAGGTAGTGCGGACGCAGTTGTCGGACATAGTTCGCGATCTGGGCGACATCGGTTTCGGAGGCGAGCAGCAGGTTTTCATGTTCGGACCCGAGGCGCGCCGCGCGCATTTTGATCTGCTCCGCGCTCTCCTCCCCGGAAATATACAGAGTGGGACCGTTTTCCCGCGCCATGTTACCGGCGACCTGTGTGAGGAGAGTCGACTTTCCGACGCCCGGATCGCCGCCGATCAATACCAGGGAACCGGGAACGACGCCCCCGCCGAGAACGCGGTCGAACTCGCTGATATGGGTGGGGGTGCGCTGTTCGGCGAGCGGAGAGACCTCGGTGATCGGTCGGGGTCGGCTCTGGGCCGCGCCCATGAAGGAGACGGCGTTCGAGGCGGCGGGCGCGCCGGTCGGGAGATCCGCGCTACGCTTGATGGCCGCCGCCAGACTGGTGGGCGCCGGGCGGACGATCTCCTCGGTCATGCAGTTCCAGGCGCCGCATTCGGGGCATTTCCCCATCCATTTCGGACTGGCCGCGCCGCATTCCTGACAGACAAACCGGGTTGTTGTTTTCGCCATGGGATACCTCCGGAAATCGGATACTCTACGTTGCGGGGCGGAACCGGAAGCAGCGACAGGCTTCGATACGTGCGAACGAGGAGGTTACGCGGACGAAGCGCATTTCGCGCACAGGCCGGAGAACTGGACGGGGTAGTTGTCCAGGGTGAAACCGGTGTCGGCAATCCGGAGTTTGAGCGTTTGCAGAACGGTCGGGGGAAGCGATTCGGCGCAGATATCGGTGACGGAACCGCAGTGGCGGCAGACTAGATGATGGTGCGGGCAGGGGCCGGCATCGTAGCGGGCGGTGTTTTCGATCCGCATTTCGCAGACGCTGTTTTGACGTACGAGGGCGTGAAGCGCGCGGTAGACGGTCGCGAGCGACATCTGCGGATGTTCCTCGCGGAGCGTGTTATGGATATCGGCGGCGGTGGGGTGGGAACCGGCCAGAGATTGAACCGCGCGAAGGACGGCTTTGCGCTGCTGTGTGTTGCGAGTTCGCGAGATTCCGGAACCGGAGTATGTCTTTTCCATGACCGTTGATGCCGATTATATCGTAAATCAGTGGCGTTTAACAGGGGATATTCGGATTTGGAGACGCAGGGAAGACGGTGTTTGTCCGCCTGCCCGGGCATTCCCCCGGTTTTCTTTTTCCGGGTTCGATGCCGGGAGGGGCATCGTGATATAATGAATCGATGCTCCGCATGCAACGGGCGGTCGTTTGCCGATACCGGGAATAGAGGGGCTCCGGTCACGGCTCCGTTGCGGTGCGGGAGAGGAGACGACGGCGCGAAGTGTCTATGAAAAGTTCAGCGGGTCCGGAAATTTCTGTGAACGGGTCTCAGAACGGTCGTTCGAGCGCCCCGATCGGAATGCTGCCGCTTTCGGGCACGTCTCAGACGTTGCGTGGTCGCGTATTGCGCATGCGTCCCGCGATGACGGGACGGGAAGTCCGGAGCGTACGGCGGGCGGATGCCCTGATTGCGGCCGGTCAGAAGGCGAAAGCCCTGGCGCATTTGAAACGTCTGGTCAAGCAGATGCCGGAAGCGGTCTCGGGATATCTTCGTCTGGCCTCGCTGCTGAGAGACGCCTGTCGCGCCGCCGAAGCGGTGGAGGTGCTCCGAACCGCGGTGGAGCAGGCGCCGCGAGACCCGGACCCACGGGAAGCCCTCGCCGATATCTACCTGGAGATGGGACGCTGGGATTCGGCCATCGACGAGGCCAATGTACTTCTCGCTCTGTCTCCGCGCTCCCTCTTTGCCCGTGATGTACTTTCCGCCGCCTTTCTTCAGCGCGGATTGGTCGACCAGGCTCTGCGCGTTACCGATGAGATGATTCTTCTCGATCCGACCGACCCCGCCAACCATTTCAAGCGGGGTGTTTTATTGCACCAGAAAGGGAATGTCGCTGCGGCGATCCGCTCCTTTCTTCGTGTGCTCCAGATGCAGCCTGACGCCGATGTCGCCGAGGAATCCCGGGTGGCCGTGGAGATGCTGGATACCTTTCAACTGCGTCAGATCGTGACGCTGGCGGTGGAGGACGTTCCGTTTCGGTTACGTCTGCAGCGCGACGGAAATGATGCGCTGGCGGAACGGGGTTACTTCCTCTCCGAGCGGGGCGTGGCGACTTTGATGCAGATGTCGTTCGAAAACCTTCCGTCCGGCCCTCCCGGCTGGCGGCAATACGTCTACCACTGAATCCGGTCGTTTCGGCCGGGGACGGCGCCGGGGAAGGTCCGCGAAATCGCGGGCCTTTCTTTTTTCGGCTATGATCGTCGGTAAAAAATGACAGCACGAATCCCGAACTTTCCGCCCCGGCGCGCTCGTCAAATTTGATGAGGCGACGGTGGGGAACCGTGCCCGGGAACGTCCCGCCCCCGGGGCCGTCCTATGGGAAACGAATCAAGAGGGTTGGAAGAGAGAAAGGTGAATGTGAGCGAGATGCTGGAGAGAACCGAAACGCCTTCCGTTGCGTCGACCGCAGCGGAAACCGAGCGTCGCGAAGCGACGTCCGCAAAAGCCCCGATCGTATCCCGTGGAAAGGTTCTGGTCGCCGATGACGAACCGCCCCTGCTCCGCCTTATGGAGTTTCTACTGGTGCGTCAGGGCTACACGGTGTTGACGGCTTTGAACGGTGAGGAGGCGCTGGCGGTCGCCCGGTCGGAGCGTCCCGACCTGATCCTGCTCGATGTCATGATGCCGAGGCTGGACGGCCTGGGGGTGGTGACCATTCTGCGAAACGACCCTGAACTGAAGGCGACCCCGATACTGATGCTGACCGCGCGGGCGCAGGATGAGGATCGCGAACGGGGCCTCGACGCGGGTGTCGATGCCTATGTCACCAAACCGTTCGACCCGGAGCAATTATCGGAAATAATCGCCCGATTCATCGTCCGCGGACCGGCTTCAACCGAGAATGAAAGACGAAAGATAACCTTTGTGTAAAGAGGTTTCCAAGACGCTTGCGGGGAAGAAATACCGGAGCGCAGGAATTCCGGTTATCCGTCGTGAATAACTTCCAAAGTGCCTTTCGAACGACGGAGCTTGACGGTTGCGTTGCCGGAGAATCGTGGGGCGAAAGGCGAAAATTCAGGAGGATGTAAGGACGGACTGCTCATGTCTATGGAAGTTAATGTGCAGGAAAACTGGACGGTGGAACCGGAACTGACGGAACTGCCGCCACGTCGCATCGTACGATCGGAGTTTCCCGATCTCAACCGTCCGAATCCGATGCTGATGTACGGCGCGGGCGGCGCACTGGCGGTGGGCGGGGTGGTTCTCCTGATCGCCGGTCTGAACGTGGGCACCGTTTTATACACCATTCTGGGTATCTTGATTACCCTCGGCGGAGCGGGCATCATCGGTTTCCTCGGACCCTATCTGACCCAGCGGTATCTGGCGCGCGGTGAGCATCTGGTAAAGAACGGCGCTCCGGTGATGGCCCGTATTCTGTCGGCTGAAAATATGAGCGGCGATTACCGGTTCGGACGGAGCGTGACCTACCAGGTCTCTCTTCCGAACGGCGATATGGTTCACAAACATGTGAACGCCGATGACCGGTTGCTGCCCCGAAAGATTCCGGCGAACGCCACGGCATTGTTGGACGTCGAGTCGAACGATGTGGAACTGTACTGCGCGCTGCCGTATCGGGTTCCGGTGAACCCGGCGATGGCGGCTCGAACTCCCGCCGCCGATGGAAGCGCGGTCGGCGGAGTCGGTCAAACGCCGACTGCCGCGACCGGGTCCGGGCGAATGGGCACGATCGATGTGGCCGAGGTGCCGGTCGGGCCGAAACGCGAGAAGCAGGCGGAACCGGAACCGACCAAACCGGCGCAGTCAGGCGATGCCGGACTGCCCTGGGAGTAAGACGGCTCTCCACGAACGCGTAAAACGACGCATCAAAAATCAAAAACGGCCTCCGGGACTTCTGTCCCGGAGGCCGTGTTTCGTTGAAGCCGCTGAAGCGAACGTCGGAAATCGGACGTTAGCGACCGGCGTCGGCTACCTGACGCTCCCGGGTCTGTCGGAGGAACTGTGCGAAGGTTCCGGCATCGGGCGTGTAGGGGATGCTGTCGACGGGGGTTCCGTCCGGATTCAGGATGCCGTAGAGCGGCAGGGCGACCGTCCGGAACGTCTCCTCCTGATACTTCTGGATCTTTTCGTCGTCGGTGTACAGCCGGACACGGACGAACTTCTCCAGCTCCTGTTTAACCTCCGGAATCGGGAAGACATTATCCTCCATGTCGCGGCAGTTCAGACAGGTGATACCGGTGAAGTCGATGAAGATCGGTTTGTTTTCGGCTTTCGCGGCGGCCAGCGCTTTGTCCAGCGTGTCGTGGAACGCCAGTTGTCCGGACGGCAGGGCGGCTCCCTTGCCGGTAGGGAGGCCATATTCGGCGGGAGGCAGAAAGGCATTCAGCCAGCCCAATAGCGGACGCCCGGTCAGACCGACCAGGAAGTAGAGAGCGACCGCCAGGAAGGCGGAGGCGGTGGCTCCGCGAAGAACCGAAGGCCGCCCCTCCGGACTGTTTTCTCCCAGACGCAGGACGCCGAACAGCCAGAGACCGGCGAGTACGGCGATCAGAATCCAGAGGGTCAGCATGACGGGGCGGGTCAGTACCTGCCAGTTCCAGACGAGGTCGGTGTTGGAGAGGAACTTGATCGCCGCCGCCAGTTCGAGAAAGCCCATCGTTCCCTTGACGGTGGTCAGCCAGGCGCCGGACTTCGGCATCTTCGCCAGCCATCCGGGGAACAGCGCGAGAAGGAAGAACGGGAGGGCCAGCGCGGTGGCGAATGTCGCCATACCGAGGATCGGGCGAAGCCATTCCGCGCCGGAGGACGCAGTGGAGGCGGCGACGAGCACGGTGCCGACGAACGGCGCGGTGCAGGTGAACGCGGCGATGACGAAGGTCAGGCCCATCAGCAGGACGCCGAGGGTTCCGCCTACCTGGCGTCCTTTGCCGGTAAGGTTTTGCAGTCCGGCCGGCAGTCGCAGTTCGAAGACTTCCAGCAACGCGAGGCCGAAGACGATGAAGAGGATGGCGAACGCCAGGTTGGTCCAGGGGTTGGCGGCGACACGGGTCGCGCCGGCCGCGCCGATGGTGGCGGCGAGGATCGCGCCGATTCCGGTGAACGCCCCGATAATTCCGAGCGAGTAGATTGTCGCGAGCTTGACCACTCCGGCGTTGGGGTTTCCGGTGACGTCCGGTTGCGTTTCCTGCTTGAGTGAGTAGATTGTCGCGAGTTTGACCACTCCTGTGTTGGGGTTTCCGGTGACGTCCGGTTGCGTTGCCTGCTTGGGTTTGACCGCTTCGGCGTTGGGGTCTTCGGTGGCGCCCGGTTTCAAAGCCTGCTTCGTAAAGTAGGCCAGGGTGACCGGAATCATCGGAAAGACGCACGGCGTCAGCAGGGCAAGCAGACCCGCGCCAAAGGCGGCGGCCAGGAAGGGAAGGAGGCCGGTGGATTCGGACTTCGGGGCGGTCGGAGTCGCCGAGGGGAGGGAAGCCGACGGTACGGCGGTCGCCGGAGTGACGTTTTCCGGGGTGGGAGGCTGTGCGAACTCAGGGCGCGGTTCTCCCGGCTCGATGGTGAGGAGGGCGACCTCCGGTTTCTTGGTCACCGGCGGGAGGCAGGAGGTGGCATCGCACGCCTGATATCGGGCGGAAATGACGGGCGTAACATTGCCGGAGGCGGTCTTCGGCACCTGAAAGACCTGGGTGAAGGTCGCGCTCTTTTCGTGAGTGCCGATCTCGACCATCTCCGCGCCGAATTTGGTCGGTTTGCGCTCGGCCGGTGATTCGGTCACCGGTCCGACCGGCTTCCAATCGCCGAGGGTGATCTGAAGGGTGGTCGGCAGTATGCTCTCTTTATCGGGTGGGATAATAGAGTACAGATGGTAGGGGCTGTCAATAACCGCGTTCAACGTCACGCGAACATACTCTCCGGCGCGGACGGGAGAGGGTTGCACGGTCGCGGTGAAATGTACCGGATCGGGACGCTTCAGAAGATTCTGAGCGAACGACGGAACCGCCAGGACGAGCATCGCGAGAACGGCCAGAACGGAAAGCGAACGTCGCATCAATTATTTACCTCCGGCAATGGTCAGTCGGACGGCTATCGGAAAGGTTTTCGGCGGAAAACAGGTGGTATCGTTACAACCCTGCGCCCGCAGCGAACCGGAGAGTCGGACCACGCCGGGTTTGGCGTTCGATGGGACCGTCACCGGGACGGTGATCGTGATCGTCTCCTCGTAGGCTTTGAGCGGTTTGGGATCGAAGGAAACCGGGATGGTCCGGGGCTTCGGATAGACGACGGGACCGAGGGTGATTCCGGCGGTCTTTGGCGCGGAGACGGTCAGCACCGTCGGGATGTACATATCGCTGCCCGGCTGGTTGGCATTGATATGAAACCCTTCGGCGATGGCAACGGTCACGGTGAGGGTTGCCTTTTTCCCCGGCGTCACCGGGTTCGGTTCGACCGCCGCGGATCGAATGCGGGCAAAGTCGGTATCGCCTCCGGGCTGGGTCGCGCCGATCGACGGCAGGCCAATCATCATTCCGGCAAGAAAAACTCGAATATGGTTGTTGAATCTCTCGGTCATTCCGGCACCGCTTCCGGGGGCAAAAGCTCCCGATGTCGTTTCGATACTTTTGATATGGTATCCGCGAGGGGAAGATTCCCGCCCGGTATACCGTTAACGTACCGTAAATCGTTCCGGATCGGCAATCAAAATAGCAAATTCGGGCAGTCGGTCGGGTCCGGAAAGGGGGCGATTCCGGAGCGAAACGTGAGGCCACAATAAAATCGGTATTCGGCAGGAATCGTCTCAGGTCGTTCGCAACATATACAGGCGATATCAACTGGAAGGATGTGCCCTGTTTTCAGGGTTGGTGCCGGAGAGAATGTGGTTACCTGAGGCAAAAGCCGTACCTGCCCTGCGTGAGTGGTCCGGTCTACCGGCGGAGGAGGAAGCGGCGCTGGCGGCATTGGTGGCGCGGGTGCGAAAGGACAAAAAGCTTGCGGCTCTGTGCGAACAGGGAGCGGATCTTCTCTACGAACGGAACGCCGAGGGGGGATACGACGATCTTTCCGGGTGGCAGCCGCCGGCGGAGGAGGAACCCGCCTTCTGCCTGCTGATCGCTCTGGCCGCGCTTCCGAGCGTTCGGGTAGCCCATGCGTTACGAAAAGTGGACGAGAGCATCACGCGGGCGACCTGTCGCGATATCGGAACGGCGGTCGCCCGTTGGAAATCGGTCCATGGAACCGTGGATCGCCCGCTCGGCATCGATCGCTCCCTGCTTCCCTGGTTTCGCCTCCTCGCTTCCGGCGAACTGTACCGACTGGGTGCGCTGGAGTTCGTCCGCGGGACCTTTCCGGGCGAGGTACTGGCGTTTCGACATAGGCAAACCGGTGAGTTGACGGCGCTGGCGGCGCACGGAGCGGCCTATGACGCGGCGGGCTACCGAACGGAGACCGACGCTCCGGGCGCGCTGACCGCCGAAGTGCGGGAGGACGCGGAGGCGGTGTCGGGTTGCGGGATTTCCGATCGGGGACTGGCGACGCAGGAGACGCGGACGCTCCTGCGTTCCGAGTGGGAACCGTTCCTGCAGGCGGGCGACCCGATACTGGAGATCCACCTTCCGGACGGTGAACTGCCCGAGGAACCGGCTTTCCGCGAATCTTCGGATCTGGCGCGTTCCTTCTTTTCCGCTCATTACGGCGGCCAACCCGTCCCGAAGGCTTTTGTTTGCGTTTCCCGCTGGCTCGATCCGGCACGGGAAAAGGGTGTCGGGGCCGGGCTTCGATATCCGACCCCGCCCGAACGAGGCGAAGGGATACGGGAGTTCCGGTGGGACTCGCCGGAGGGGGAGACGCCGTTGCGGCCGACCGGGATGCTGATCCCGTTCGGCGTGCCGGGGGCCTGAAGCCGGGAACCGGGACCAGAGCCTACGGGATGTTCGGGCCGCCGGTCGTCCCGCCGACCGCGCGTTCCATTTCCTGCAGGGCGGTTTCGCCCCGGGTCAGGTGTTGCGAGGCGAGCGACATAAGGCGGGAGCGTTCGTCCGGCAAGGCGACCGCGTAGCGAACGTTTTGCAGGTAGGTTCGGAGTTCGCGGGAGACGACGCCGACATGGTCGCGGAGCGGTTCGGGAAAGCGATCCGGGTGCGCGGTCAGGGAGAGGAGAGACCCGAGGGCTTCCGTCTCTTTGCCGACGCGGTCGACCATCGCTTCCTGCCGGGCCGGGTCATAACCGTCCAGTGCGACGGTCCCGGCGTCGCCATCCTCGGTGATCGCGGTCAGGGGGCGGGAACCGGCGCTCCCGGAGAGCGTTCCGGGCAGTGTTCGAGTGTTATAGTCCTTGAAATCCTTCAAAGCGACGCGGAGGTCGGAGACGGCGAGGCGCGCCTGTCGACGTTCGGCATCGCTGGAGAACAGGGAATACGCCACCGGGACGTTGTAGACCGGCGCGGCAACGGGTGCGGAACCGACCGGGGTAGCGGACGGATTGGCGTAGGACGGGGCGGCGTAGGAACCGGCGACCGGGGAATAGACGGCGTTGACCCGGGGATACGCGGACTGAGGCGCGTTGATCGGGGCGAAGGTGGGAGCAGTGCCTTCCGTCTCCCCGGCCCTGTTATAGGTGCCGGAGATGCGCTTGTTCATATTGTCGAGGCTGCGCTGGAGAACCAGAAAGATAACGCCCGTCACGAGGAAGCCGGCGAGAACGATGGCGCCGTTCCGGAGGTAGCCCATCGTCGTCGTTCGTTCGTCGTCGTACCACATTCCCGCTCGCCACATGGAACCGTTCCCCCTGGTGTGTGTCCCGTAGATGGGACCGTCGCTCGAATTGTCCGACCGCTTATTTAGACGACGTACGGCAATCGAACGTCGCCAATTTGATTGGTTTCCGTGAGGAATTTTTCCTTCATTTCGGTCGGTTGCGTCGGCAGGCGGCACGCGCTATACTGACCTTCTGAGCGTGACCGGCGGTGTGGGCGGGGCGATCCGGGGAAACAACCAATGCAATTCAGGCAGATACTGGCGGCGAAACTGCATCACGTGACGATCACGGAAGCGAACGTCAACTATATCGGTTCGATCACTATCGATGCGGACTTGATGGAGCGGGTAGGGATGTATCCGGGCGAACTGGTACATGTCTGGAATGTGACCAATGGCGAGCGTTTGCAGACCTACACGATCGTCGGGGAGCGCGGCTCGGGCGTGATCTGTATGAACGGTCCGGCGGCGTTGCGCTGTCGGGTCGGAGATAAGGTGATCGTCGCCTCTTTCGCCCTGACGGACGATCCTTCGTCGGTCGAAACGCGGGTCGGTTTTGTCGACGAAGCGAACCGTTTTACGGGGTATGCGCCCTATTTGCCTCTCCGGGAGGCGGTCGTGGAATTTTCTTGACGGGGTGATAGTGTCGTGATATAAAACACCTGCCGTTCCCGGTTAGCTCAGCGGCAGAGCACCCGGCTGTTAACTGGGGTGTCAGTGGTTCGAATCCACTACCGGGAGCCTCTTTCCCCAAAAAGCCCTCTCCGAGAGCCATTCCTCGCGCTTTGACGTGCGATTGAATGGCTCTTGATGCTCCGACCCTTCACGGCAAATTTGGGCTTTCCTTGGGAAACGATGTGGGTGATTTCTTCCTTCGTGTCTGCCCTATTCCGGCGTTCCGCCACCCACGGGTTCTCAGGCCGTTAGCCACCCCCGCTTTTGCAGTACTTCGTAAGCAAGGCGGATTTGCCGTTCCTGAAAGATCGCTTTGTGCGGATTCCACCCGTAAACTCCGGCGATGATCGCATCGATGTTCGGAGCCTGTTCGGACTTAGCGACCCAATAAACGGTGGATAGCAGTTCCATCCCGAAAGGAGTTTCAAACCCGCGAATCAGTTCGGCAACCCGATCCAACCGTTCCAGCGTCTCCGGTTGCTCCTGTAGAAACTCCATGGCTTTCAGGTCCGCCCCCGGCAGTACTTCGATCGCCTTCTGCGGTGCATCCTGACCGTCGCCGTACCCTGCGAGGAAATGTCCTTCGATAGCGCTAAGCACATGACGCATCCTCTCGGAATAGGGACCGTAGGCAGCTTTCTTGTACCTCAGATCGAGCGGTTCACCTGCCTCTTCCATGAAGTACATTAATTTGTGGATTTCCAGGAGAGTAACGGAGGTGTCCATGAGCGCAGAGAGATATTGACGGATCAAGGCAAGAAGAATGGCCCGCCCCAAGGACATTCTCGGGATCTTCTTCTCCTTCACCATTGCTCCGGGCGTCGGCGCACCCGCAGGTTCATAGAGCAGTACTTTGACGTCCAGAAGCTGGCGAAAAGCGGCCTCGATTCTGGGACGTACGTCGTTCCAGTCCAGACCACCCAGACCGCAACCCAGCGGGGGGATCGCGATGGAGCGGATGTTGAGTCGTTGCACCTCCGCAATCAGGGCCTCCAATCCGGTTTCGATATACTCGATCCGGCTGTGGCCTTTCCAGTGCCGCTTGGTAGGGAAGTTAATAATATAACGCGGGTGCTCCAGGGTATCGCGCGAGTAGGTAAGCACCTGACCGGGCGTCAGTTCCTGTTTATCACAAACGGATTTGTAGAGCTTGAAGTTTTCGGGGTATGCTTTGCGGAACTGAAGGGCGACGCCGCGCCCCATTACTCCCACGCAATTAACGGTATTGACGAGGGCTTCAGCGTCCGCCTGCAATATATCGCCTTGGGCCATGTGAATCATTCGTGGTTAATAGTACCACTCCGGGATGACGGTCACTTCAGGAATATGGGTCGCTCCGGTGAGATGACCCCGGACCTGTTTGGCGACGGTTGCATCCATCACGCCGATCCGACGGATAAGATACCATGGGAAGGATTGATAGGATAAGTATTCGGCCTGTTTCCCTTCTTTCCTCTGTTGCCAGTTCGTCGCGTGAACTGCCTCCCAATCGATCCTGTCCAGTTTCCCGAGATCGTTGTAAAAGTCGGTGTAGTAGGCTCCGGCGTTGCTGGTGGAAAAAGCCCACATCCGCCCGTGGGCATTTGCCCATGTAACCGCTTCTCGCAGGTCCGCTTCCATGTGGACGATGGGCCGTTGTCCGCCCGTATAATGAAGGCCCGGTGCATCCCCTCGGTAGAGGATATAGAGCATGATCGAACGAGGGCAAAAGTAGAACGGGACGAATTGGCCGACCTTGGCCCCCGGACAGCACCCTACCTCCAACTCTTCCAGCCGGCGTCTTTTGATCTCACTCATGCCGATAGTGGTGCGGACAGTCCCACGGCGTAACGATTCGGCATCCGACCAGAGGTAGCCATCCGCAATGAGAGAGGGCAGGTTATCGCTGTGGGTAATATGGTATATCTTCGGCGACACGGGTCGTCGATCAGGCTGAGACGCTGATAACATCGCCTCACTCCCCGAACGATCGAATGTCAATTCCAAACCGGACGGCTTCATCGGCACGATCGGACCAGACCCGAAGGCAATCATCCGCAATGTTCCGGATAAAACTGACGACGGAGTCGTGGACCGTGTGCTTCATTATCTAGCCGGTTCGCCGGGAACAGCGGAAACTCCTATGTAGTGCCATCTCGGTAAAATGCGGATTTTCGGAGATTCTTACAGCCGCTCTTGAACGGAGGGTAACGGTGCCTAACCTCATGATGGTTTGTACGGTCGATCTACCCCGGTCCGGCGTCGGGACGCGGACTGTTCCGGATCAGTTCCAGCCATTTCCGGATCAAAAGCGGGCCGGTCTGCTCGCCCAGTGATGTGCGGGAGACATACTCGTACCGGGGGAAGCTCCGGAAGTCCACCTCGGTCAGGATATAGCCGAAGGCGTCGTTCGTCAGGCCGAACAGCAGGTTGTGTCGTCCGCGCATCTTCCGCTTGAGGAAGAACCCGATATTGGGCAGGGCCTCGCCGGGAATCGTCAGGATCTGGGCGTCCCCCACGTTCACCAGGGCAAGGCGCGTCCGTATCGTCCGCTCCTTGCCGTGCGGATAGCCCAGCGGAGACTGCGTGACGACCTGCCACATCTCCGGGGAGGAGACCGGAAGAGTAACCCGAACGCTTCGCAGGACGAGGCCCGGATGGTCCTGAACCGGGGCGTTGCCGATGATCCGCAACGCCTCGTCGGCCATCGTGTTGCCGATGCGGACGCACTCCTCCCAGGTACGCTCATCCTCCCAGTACCCGCGCAGAGGGTCCTTCAGCTTCTCCGGCGAGCGGTTGTCGGCGGTGACCATCCCGCCCTGCGCTCCGTTCATGAAGAGCGCGATTCCGCCCGCCTTCTCCTCGATGCGGTCATAGAGCGGTCCGCAGAGGTCCGGACTCAGGATGCCCTGCCCGTTGCCGATCACCTCCGGATGGATCGCGTAGTTGACCAGGGTGACAATCGCCCTTCCGTCGTCGGCGGTCGCCTGCAGGACCGACATCCGCCGGTCGTAAAGGTCGGGTGCGTAGTAGTTGTAGGCGATCTTCCCGCGCGCTTCGTCCGTTCCGACCCGGAGGCGGGCGGGCCGGGCGCGATCGATCGCCTCGTTGACGGCCTCGGCGGCGAGGACGCAAACCCGGTCGAGGTATTTCAGGTCGCCGGTATGACCGCCCTTCCCGTCCGGAAAGGCATAGCAGTCGGGCGCACTATGGGTGTGGGTGGCGCCGATCAGAATCGCTTCCGGCTTCAGTCGGGGAACCCGGGCGCGGACACGGTCCGCCAGGACTCCGGGAAAGCCGAGAAGGTCCAGACCGACAATGGCAATGGCGGTCTCGCCCCGGCGAAGATAGAGGGCGCGGACGGTCAACTCTCCCTGTTTCCGGAGGGCGGGTTGCGGGGGACCCATCCCGCCCGACAGGGGAAGCAGCGGGTCGGGGGTGATGACGCGCCTGGCCGCCCCGGCCAGAAGCGATCCGGTGTCCCGAAATCCCCTGTCCGGCTGAAAGACCAGGGCGGTCGCTCCCCGGAGCCATTGTCGGCGTGTCATGATACGGGCATCCTCCCGGGCCAACCCTGTGACATGATCCTGTAACGGCATGACGCCGTCCGAACTCCGTTTCCTTCGCTCCCGCCGAAAATCCTCCCTCGATCGGAAACGGACCGAAGCGAGGGGAATCGGCGGTGTACGTCTCAGCCTTCTCTATAACGTCGTTCGCGGACCGCGCCGATGTAGGCGTCCACTTCCGGATCCCGAATGCCCAGACGATCCAATCCCTGCCGGATCATCTCGGTACCGGCCTCGAACTCGGCATGGATCACGGTATCCGCGCCCGCCTTACGCATCCGGGGGATGTCGATGCCGCGATGGACCCGAACGACGACCGGCAAAGAAGGCGCCATCCGCTTGATCTGACGGAGGGCGATTTCGGTCGAATCCGCGTCGGGCAGGGCGATGATCGCCAGTTCGGCGCACTCCGGCGCGGTTTGTTCGAGTACGATCTCGCTGGTCGCGTCGCCATAGATCGTCGCCGCGTTGTCGCGCAGGCGTTCCAGTGCGTTGCCGTCGTAATCGATCACGGTATGGAGAATATCGTGCGCCCGGAGAGCGTCCGAGACGTACCGGCCGACTCGTCCCGCGCCCAGGATCACCACCCGTGAGGCGTCCGGCCCGCAGACGGCGGCGGGGGAATCGGAACGTTCGACCGTGGGGGTCGGCCCGTTCAGCCACCGCTGAAGACGGGGAACGCGAAGGAGAGATTGGTACACGGGGTCCGCACTGCCGTAAACAAACGGTGTCAGAAGGATCGTTACCAGCGCGGCGGAAAGGATGATATTCCCGATTTCCTGGGCGATCAGCCCGCCCGCCGCACCGACCGAGGCGAGCACGAAAGAGAACTCGCCGATCTGAGCCAGTCCCAAGCCCGTGCGGACGATCGTTCGACCGGGCAGACCGAGGTACCGCAGCGGCAGGACCGTCACCAGTGTCTTTCCGACGAGGATGGTCAGAACGACCGCGCCGATCGGCAGTGCGTTTCCGGCGAGGAAGCCGGGATCGAGAAGCATTCCGACCGAAACAAAGAAGAGCGCGGCGAAAACATCGCGCAGCGGTCGAACCTGGGTGAACACCTCCTGAGCAAAGCCGGATTCGGAGACGACGATTCCGGCAAGGAACGCGCCCAGTAGAAGTCCGAGTCCGAGACGCTCGGCGGCGACGCTGGCCGCCAGGCACAGGCTGACCACGGTCAACAGGAAAAGCTCCCGTGATCCGGTCCGGGCAACCCGATCGAACAGTCCGGGGACGCCGCGCGTCGCCAGAAGAATCGTCCCTGCCAGGAAGAGCGCCGCTTTGAGCAAAGCGATGCCGACATCGACCAGGGCGGTAACCCCTTCCGTACTCAGCGCGGCGAGGGCGGGCAGCAGAACGATCATCAGTACCAGCGAGAGATCCTGGACGACCAGCAATCCGAGCAAAATGTGACCGTGTGTGGTTCCCTGCTCGCCCCGCTCCTCGAGGATCTTCAAAACGACCGCCGTGGAGGAAAGAGCCAGCGCACAACCCAGGAAAAGGCCGGCATACGCGCCCCACCCGAACAGGAGTCCGAGGAGGACGCCGAGAACCGCCGTTCCGGCGATCTGGGTCGTGCCGCCGACCAGAGCGATTCGTCGCACCTGATTCAACTCCTGCAGGGAGAAGCGGACCCCGACCGTGAACATCAGCAGGGCGACGCCCAGGTCGGCGACCGTGCCGAGGACGGCCCGGTCCGCGACGACACCGGGCGTGTGCGGGCCAACCAGAAGGCCGGCCAGGAGATAACCGATCAGGACCGGGAGGCCCAGTGCGCGGGCGGCAAGCCCGCTCAGCAGGGCCGCACCGAGCACGATACCGATCTGGGTGAGAAATTCGGTTCCGGAATGGCCGTTCATCCTTTGGCCTCCGGGAAAAGGAGGCTTCTGAGCCAGGGGACTTCGATAGCGACGGCGAACAGCAGGCCAACGGCGCAGAGCGCCAGGATCAGATAGAGAAGCCGTTCACCGAAGTCGCGGACCCAGCGAGGCGGACGCGTTTCGTGGTTGCTTGCCGGCATGGCAGTTTCCTTTCCGTTTCGGGCGCGGGACGTTCGAGGGGGATGGAGACGGTCGAAACGGCGGAGCGCGCGACGGGCAGGGCCGGACAGGCGAGCGAAGTACGGAGTTAGCGGGTCGTCCGACGCCGACCGGATCGGGAAGCGACGAACCGTACTGCCAGGAAAACAAAGGGCAATCGGCGACTTCCGGGGCTGCGGACGGACCGGACGGATTCGGCGGGTTTCGGACGGAACGCGCTTCGGGCAGGGCCGGTCGCAGGAACTCCGCAAGGAAAACCGGTTGCCTCGGGGAGAGGTCCGGTTTCACGGCGGGGGGACGGACGGACGATACCGCCGGCAAGGTCGGCATCGCCCCGGCCGGAACCGGCAGCAGGAAAAACGCCGCCAGCATACGGAGCAGGATCAGCAGACCGATTTGCATCTTCTACAGAAGACGGTGCGGGAACACCGCCCGGTTCCCCTCCGATTTGCCTGTCCATACTCTCAAAAGACCTGTTGTTTTCAAAAGGCTGTCCGATAATCACGTTGTAATCTCACGTTATCTCGTCCGCGGGACCGTGCCGTCTCCTCGAAGCGCGCCGCGGACACAGGGGAACCAAGAATGCGAGTCATCATCAAACCGCTGGGTGTCGCCGTCCTGTTGAGCGTCATGGCCTCTCTGGCCGTGTTGCCCCGCCTCTTTCCGCTGAAGCCCATTACCCGGTCCGCGACGGCCGCGCCCCGCGTCGCGAGTTCCCCCGAACAGGTGCCGCTGAAGGCGAGCCTCTGGGAAGCGTACTCCGATCCCGGGGCAAGTCTCGCCAGGCGACCGCTTCAGGCGGACCGCCCCGATCTGAAGGACCCGGTTCGGTTCGATATTTTCGAGCCGGGACCGCATCCCTGGAGCATCGGATACCATATTCAGGTCCCGACCGCCCAGATTCCGTCCGGAAAGGCGCAGTTGAAATTCCTCGCGCGGTCGACGGCGGAACGGGAGATTACGGTGATGACCCAGGCGACCGTCGCTCCGTATACGACCGATTCGCAGCAGCCAATCGCTCTGACCACACAGTGGAAGGAGTACACGGTCGATCTGCGGGTGGACAAGCATCCGGAAAAGGTGTTCTTTCTGACGTTCCAGTTCGGTCAGGCGAAAAACGCGGTCGAACTGGCGAGTATTCGGCTGCTACGCAAGTAAACGGCTCATCGGTTGAACCCTCGGGAAGAAACGAAGGAAGATCCACCCGGAATGAACTACCAGATGAAAGTGATCGCCGCGTTTGTAGCGACGGCGGGAGTCATGTGCGGCGGCTGGCTCGGGGTGCGAAAGATACAGGCAGTTGCCTATGCCGACGAGGCGCCCGCCACCGTGGAAACGTCGGCGGACGTCGATGCGGCGGTTCCGGCGTCCGAACCCGCGTCGGTCGAACGGCGTCCGGAACCGCCCCCCGCGCCGGGGACGCCTCAGACGGCCCCGAACCTCTGGACCCTCACCTTCTCGGACGAATTCGACGGGAATCGGCTGAACGGCGCGAAATGGCTCGATTGCTATCCCGGTGGCGTTCGGACCCATAGCAATAACGAACAGCAGTTCTATGCGCCGGACGGCGTGACCGTTGGCGGGGGGCGGATGACGTTTACCGCTCTCCGTCGCGAAATGGGCGGGAAGCCGTACACGTCCGGCATGGTTTCCTCCCACGGTCGCTTCATGCAAAAATACGGGTGGTTCGAGATCCGCGCCCGGTTCCCGAAGGGGCAGGGAATGTGGCCGGCGTTCTGGCTGCTGCCGAATACCCGGACCTGGCCGCCCGAAATCGACGTGCTCGAGATCCTGGGACATGAAACCGATCGCGTGTACTTTTCCAACCACTGGGCGAACCGGAAGGGTGTCCACGAACATCAGACGCAGGAGTTCGACGGGCCGGATTTTTCCAAAAACTTCCATGTCTTCGCCGCGCACTGGAAGCCCGACGAGATCCTCTGGTATGTCGACGGGCGGGAACGGGCGCGAACCGGTCGGCAGGTGCCGCAGGTCCCGATGTATGTGATCGCCAACCTCGCGGTCGGCGGCGATTGGCCGGGAATGCCGGATGATACGACGCCGTTTCCGGGAACGATGGAGGTGGATTACATTCGGGTCTACCGGAAAAAGCCGTGACCGTTTCGGTCCCGGCTTGCTATTCGGTCGCCGGATCGCGCAGGCGCAGACCGTAGATCGCCAGATCGCGTTCCACCCCGTCCAGGCAGGCGATGGCGGGCAGGTAACCCCACTCCGAAAAACCGAAGGCGCGGCAGAGCCGGAGGCTCGGCTCGTTATGCGCGAAGACGAAATAGAGCAGGGTCCGGATCCCCAGAGTCGGGGCGCGGCGAACCGCTTCCGTCACCAGAAATCGGCCGACGCCCTTTCGCTGTTTACCGGGCGCGACATAGACGCTGATCTCCGCGGTCGCGTCGTAAGCGGGCCGTCCCCCGTAAAACCATCCGAACGCGAGCCACCCGCAGAGTATGTCGCCCTCCTCGACGACCCAGAGGGGGCGACGATCGGGTGAGAACCGCGCGAACCATTCCTGTCGGCTCTCAACCGTGATCGGTTCAGTGTCGGCGGTCGCGAGACGTCCGGGGATCGACGCATTGTAAATGTCGACGATCCCCGGAAGGTCGGTGAGGTCGGCGTCCCGAAGGCGCATCCGGTCGGTCACCGGATCAGGCCGGCTGGCGGTCGCGTTGGCGATTCCGGTTCCGGCGGTTGCGGTTGTTGCCGTTCCGCGGGGCGTTGCCGCCGGGCGAATCCTCGCGCCGGGGCGGTTCGGACAGGGCCGGAGGCGGTGTCGGCGCGTTTGCCGGCGGGTTGTCCCCGCCCTTGGTCATCAGTTCGCCGGTCGAGGAGGAGCGTCCGACGCGGACGAGCCGTACCCGGATATGCGCGCCGACAAACCGCGCGCCCTGTTCCAGATGGACCAGATAGCCGCTGGAGGTATAGGCGGTCGCGGCCGGGGCGGTGGCGAGGCCGCCCCGCATCACGGTCACCTCGACGACCTGACCCCGGTGGTAGGGAAGCTGGCGGCGGTCGAAGTCGTCCATTTTACCGGGCTGGATCTCATATTTTTCCTGGTGCAGTTTCTCGTCGACGCGAACGTAGATCCCTCGCTGCAGGAGATGTTCGAGCGCTTCGATCTCCTCGCCGTCCTCGCCGACCAGATGCGACGCGACGTGCGGATGGCAACGAACGAGGAAAGCGTCGCCTCCCTGGATTTTGGAGAGCCGGCGCAGGTCGCGCTGAATATTGATGGCGACCGTGTCCGGGGCGGCGATTTTGCCGAGACCGGTGCAGTACGGACAGGCCTCCGTCATCTGTTCGTTGACGGCCTCGCCGGTACGTTTGCGCGTCATTTCCATAAGACCCATCGGCGAGATGTGTCCGATCCGCCACCGTGCTTTGTCTTTGTTGAGAGCCGCTTCCAGGGCGACCTCCACCCGCTTCCGGTCGGCCTGATTGCTCATGTCGATCAGGTCGAGCACGATGATGCCGCCAAGATCGCGCAGGCGCAACTGCCGGGCGATTTCGTTGACCGCTTCCAGGTTGGTCTGGACGATGGTGTCGTTAAGTCCGGTCGTCTGGCCGGTGAAGCGGCCGGAGTTGACGTCGATGGCGACCAGAGCTTCCGCCTGATCGATGACCAGATACCCGCCCGATTTGAGCCAGACGCGTTTTTCCAGCAGTCGCTGGATATCCTGTTCGATGCCGAAGTGTTCGAAGATCGGTTTTTCGCCGTCGTACAGTTCCACACGGTCCTTCAGGGCGGGACCGAAGAAATCGAGGAGTTCGTGCGCCCGGCGGTAATCGTCGGGGGAATCGAGGATCAGGCGATGCACCTCCTGTCCGAAGGTATCGCGAAGAATGCGGAAGAGCAGGGTCAGGTCGGCATAGACCAGGTTCGGCGCCGGGGTGACGGCGGATTTCTGCCGAATATCGGCCCAGGTCCGCTCCAGAAACTCGAGATCCTGGCGCAGTTCGCGTTCGGTCTTGCCCTCGGCCTCGGTACGAACGATCAATCCGTAGGTGGGTTTCCCGTGGGAGTTGGTGGCGCGAATGCCCTCGATGATCCGCTTCAGCCGGTCGCGTTCGCGCGAGTCCTCGATTTTGCGCGAGACGCCGACGGACGCCTCCTCGGGCATATAAACGAGATAGCGGCCCGGCAGGGAGATCCGGGTGGTGACGCGCGCGCCTTTGCTGCCGCGCGGGCCTTTCATGACCTGAACGAGGATCTCCTGTCCGCGTTTGACCAGGGAGGTGATGCCGGAGTGCTGTCGGGGACGTCGTCCGCGTCGGTCATGGACGGCGTCATTGTCGCCGTCGCCGTTTTCGTCGGTATCGCCGCCGCCGGGGACGATATCTCCGGCGAAGAGGAACGCGTTCTTTTCGAGTCCGATATCGACGAACGAGGCATCCATTCCGTGGTGAACGCTTTCGACGCGTCCCTTATAGATGCTACCGACGACTCGCTCCTCCCGCTCGATGTGGAGTTCGACCAGTTGATTGTCTTCGCGGACGGCGATGCGGGATTCGCGGGCATCGGCGTTGACGATGATGTCTTTAGCCATAAACGATGATAAAACACCTTTCTTTCCGCCCAGGGCACGCGGCTTGTTCGAAAGTCGACAGGCGCGTGCGTTCGGTCGTCCGGGAGACGAGTCCGCCTGATGTCAGGGGCAGGTCTCTACCGGACCGGGCGGTTCAACCGTTAGCGTTTGAAGGTCCAGAGTTTGGCCGCCGAAAAGTTCCAGGCGGTGACCATGACGGTCGCCACGACCTTGGCCGTATTCAGGGCGAGCGGTCCGAAGGCGTTCTTGCCCTCTCCCTGAACGATTAGCCGGATGGTCTCGGCGGGCGTCCGAATTTCGTGCAGCCATCCCATGGCTCCGGCGACCACCAGAGCAAGACTCATAATGGTCAGGTTCAACAGCCACCCTATGACGTTGGTGGCGACGAACTTGGGATATTGCTTGAGCGGGTCGCCGTCGCTGGCGCGAAACGTCCAGCGACGATTCCAGTAAAAACCGTTGCACACCGCCAGCAGGAAGGAAATGGTCGCCGCGACGGCGACCGGAAGGCGAGCGGCGAAGTGAAGGAGATTCAGCAAGCCGAAGTCAATCACCGAGGAGGAGGCGCCCACGATGCAAAATTTGATCAGTTGCTTTACCCCGGAACGTGCCTGGATCATCCCGAACCGCCTCCTGACGACTGTCGCCGCCTCATTATAACATAGGTTCGTCGCCAAAGATTCGATAGGGGGATCAGGCGAACGGAGCGGGGAACATTCGTTTGTCAATTGGCGTCAACAAAGGGAAAGTCTGTGAAAAGCAGGCAATGCGTGTTTGGAAAAGGGAGAGAACATGGAATACTGAAAGGAACGCCGTTTCGAGGAGGGGGCGCAAAAAATCGGGTAACGGGAACCGGTGAGAATGCGTATAAATGGAAGACGGAAACGAGCGGAAAGGGCGAGCGAGGCTTTACCAAAAAAAGTTCTCAAACGATAGGGAACCCGCGAGGTAAATTTTACGTTCTTAATAAGCACGTTCGAAATACGACGGCGCAGGGTGCGTCACGCCCTTCCGAACGCGTTCCTTAACTTCCTGGCATCACTGTTAATAGTAACGAAATTTCTCGGCGACCCCGGGACCTGGGGAAAAAGGTCTGCGTCTTGCAGTATATCGTGAAAAATCCGACGCCACAAATAATCGCCACCGGACTCATAAATAGCGGAATTCATACCGGACTTATTTTGGGGTGGACCGGTCCTTTCATTGAGCCGTGTCGGACGACGGTCGTACGGTTCGAAAGCCGGGTGTCGCCCGGCACGGACCGTGCGCAACGTAAGGGTGCAGGCAGATAAGGAGAGGAGTGGGCGCTTGGCGAACCTAACCGCTGAGTGAAAGCGAAGATGAAAAAGCAGGAACTACAAATCGATATTCGGGAGGCGTCCGGCGAGGAACTGACGGGTAAGGTGCTGTCCTCTCTGCTGCCGGATGCGGACGATAACATACCGCCCGATCTCCATACCGCGCCCGGGTTCTCGACGGAGGGCACGGAGCAGACCGATGACCTGTCCGAGTTTGCCGCCTATCTGTCGGACCGTGGCGGCGGCAGCGGTTCTCTGCCGCTGCTGACCCAGTCCGAGGAGCGGAAACTGGCCAAACAGGTGGAACGGGGCGATAAACGCGCCCGGGAAATCCTGGTGAACGCCAATCTGCGCCTGGTCACCAGCATCGCCAAAAAGTACCAGAACCGTGGCATCGCCATGGAGGATCTGATTCAGGAGGGGACGCTGGGCCTGATCCATGCCGTGGATAAGTACGATTACAAACGAGGGTTTCGCTTCTCGACGTACGCCACGCACTGGATCCGACAGGCGCTCGGACGCGCGGTCGAGAACCAGGGACGGACGATCCGACTCCCGTCGCACGCGATCGAGTCGCTGGGCAAGATCAAGCGAACCCGCGAAATGCTGGCCACCCGACTGAATCGGGTACCGACCGCCGGCGAAATCGCTCGCGAGATCAATATGCCGCTCGATAAGGTCGAAACGCTGCTGGAGGCGGAAACCCCGGAACCGATGAGCCTGGACGCCCCGGCGGGAGAGTCCACGACCCGACTGGGAGACCTGCTCCCGGCCGAGGACGCCACCGCGCCGTCGTCCCGCGTCTTCCGACGCGCGTTGCGCGATGAGATCACCCGCGCCCTGCGCCATCTGACGCCGCGCGAACGCGAGGTGCTGATGCTCCGCTACGGCCTGTCCGAGGATCGCGAAGGCCCGATGACGCTGGAACAGGTCGGGAAGGAACTGCACCTGTCCCGCGAGCGTGCGCGCCAGATCGAGGCCGGCGCACTGCAGAAACTGCGGCGCGGCGAGGTCGGCGGACGCCTGCGCGAAACCGTCGTCTCGTAAAAAATAAAGGGCAACGAAGAAGCCGGAGGCGAAACCTATCGCCTCCGGCGTTCGTTTTTTCAATATGCCTGTCCACTTCCGCCCGATCCTGAAAATGTGGGGAATACCGTTGCTCGTCGGCCTTCTTCTCGGCACGGTCGCCTCCCTGATCCACTCCACCCTGAACCACCTACACAGGCTCTACGCCGGGATGCCGATCCGGGAAGCGATTCTTCAGCGAGACCGTGCCAGGGTGGCACGTATTCTTGCCGAGGGCGTCCCGCCGAAAGACCTCTGCGTGATCGGACATGCTCCTCTGGTCTGGGCCGCTCAGGCCGGCGATCCGACTCTGGTGCGTCTGTTCCTCCGCTATGGCGATAGCGATCCGCTGGATGCCCTGGATCGTGTCGGCGACCCGGAATCCGCTCGTCTCCTCCTGCATGCGGTGCCCCGGTGGGGGCATACCCCTGCGGAGATTCGCGATGCGGTCACCGCCGGGCTAACGAATGCGTCGGCATACCATCGAGCCGAGGTTTGCCGCGTTCTGTTGCGGGCCGGCGCGAATCCCAACGCCACCGACAATTTCGATCACAAAACGCCGCTCATGGCCTGGGCGAACACCGATTATCCAAACGACGAACCTGCGGCCACGAAGAAAACACTGGCGGTTCTGATCGAGTACGGGGCCGATCCGAAACATCGGAATCCGAACGGTCAGTCCGCCTGGGACAGGGCGAAAGCGTCCGGGCATAGCGATCGGGCGAAGATGCTCGCGGCATTGACGACGAAGCGATAGGGGAAGGGCCTTCTACGAAGGGTGTCCGCTTCCCGGTAAACCTCCTGCTCCTTCCACGGAATCGTGATGAAAAACGCGATATAATAAGTGTCGAAATAACACTAAAGGAATCGGGTATACTTCCGCCATGGATCGACCGTTTTTCTCGCCTTATTCGCATGGGTTCGTGCGTGGGGCCGTCTGTATTCCGTCCGTCCGGGTCGCGGACCCCGTGCACAATGCCGAGCGCACGCTCGCTCTGGCCCGTGAGGCGTCCGACCGCCACGCCGCCGTCGCCCTCTTTCCCGAACTGGGGATTTCCGCCTATACCAACGAGGATCTGTTCCATCAGGAGGCCCTTCTCGACGCCGTACGTGCGGCCCTCCGATCGGTCGTCGAGGGGAGCCGCGACCTGACGCCCGTGCTTCTCGTCGGTGCGCCACTGCGATTCGAGCATCGCCTGTTCAACTGCGCGGCGGTCATCTACCGGGGGAAAGTCCTCGGAATCGTTCCCAAGACCTACCTGCCCAACTACCGCGAGTTTTACGAGAAACGGCAGTTTGTGTCCGGGCGGGATGCCGTCGCCCGCGAGGTGACCCTGTTCGGGGAGACGGTTCCCTTCGGGAGCGACCTGGTCTTTTCCGCCGCGAATCTTCCGGAGTTCTCCCTTCACGTCGAGATTTGCGAGGATGTCTGGACGCCCGTTCCGCCTTCCACCTTCGGCGCGCTGGCCGGGGCGACGGTCCTGGCGAACCTGTCGGCGTCCAATATCACGGTCGGAAAGGCGGATTACCGGCAACAACTCTGCGCCAACCAGTCGGGACGCTGTCTTTCCGCGTACCTCTATTCCGCCGCCGGCCCCGGCGAGTCGACGACCGATCTGGCCTGGGACGGCCATGCCCTGATCTATGAGAACGGCGAGAAGCTGGCCGAGTCGGATCGATTTTCGCCGGAGGAGGCCACCGTCTACGCCGATATCGATGTGGAGCGGCTGGTCCAGGAACGGATGCGTCAGACATCGTTCGGGGATTCGGCGCACGATTTTCGGGAGCGTCTGCGCGAGGTGCGCCGGGTTGCCTTCGAGTTCGTGATGCCGGACGGGGAGATACCGCTGCAGCGTCGGGTCGCGCGTTTCCCGTATGTGCCGGCCGATACGGCCGAACGGGACGCCCGCTGTTACGAGGCATACAACATCCAGGTGCACGGCCTTGTCCGACGTCTGCAGTCCTCCGGTATCGAAAAGATCGTCATCGGGGTATCGGGGGGACTGGATTCGACCCATGCCCTGATTGTCGCCGCGAGGACGATGGATCGCCTGGGCCTGCCGCGAGAAAACATCCTTGCCTATACGATGCCCGGTTTCGCGACCTCCGAGACGACGTTGCGGAACGCCCATTCCCTGATGCGGGCGATCGGCGCGACGGCGCGGGAGATCGATATCCGGCCCTCCTGTCTGCAGATGATGCGGGATATCGGGCATCCGTTCATCGGAGGGGAACCGGTCTACGATATTACCTTTGAGAACGTGCAGGCCGGGGAGCGTACGTCGCACCTCTTTCGATTGGCCAACTTCACCCATGCGCTGGTTTTGGGAACGGGCGACCTTTCGGAACTGGCGCTGGGCTGGTGCACCTACGGCGTCGGCGACCATATGAGCCACTACAACGTCAACGCTTCGGTGCCGAAGACCATGATTCAGTTTCTGTTGCGGTGGGTGATCGCGACCCGGCAGTTCGACGAGGCGACGAGTGTCACCCTGCAGAGCATCGTCGATACGGAAATATCGCCGGAACTGGTGCCGCACCGGGAGGGGGAGGAGAAGTCGGCTCCCTCACAGAGCACGGAGGCGACGATCGGGCCCTATGCACTACAGGATTTCAACCTGTATTACATCACCCGGTTCGGGTTTCGCCCGTCGCGGGTGGCCTATCTGTCGTGGAACGCCTGGAGCGACGCGCAGGCGGGAGCCTGGCCGGAGAACTACCCGGTCGCCAAACGCATTGCGTACGATCTGCCGACGATCAAAAAATGGCTGAACACGTTCCTGTGGCGTTTCTTCAAGACGAGCCAGTTCAAACGGTCCTGCGTGCCGAACGCGCCGAAGGTCGGGTCGGGCGGATCGCTTTCGCCGCGCGGCGACTGGCGGGCGCCGTCGGATTCGGAGGCGGTCGTCTGGCTGGAGGAACTGAAGGCGAACGTCCCGGACCATTGAAAAAGGACCGCTTCCCAAACCGGGGAAGCGGTCCTTTCGGAGCGATCGGACCCGGATCAGGGGGCCTTGGGGTCGGGGCTGGCCGCTGCCGGACTGGCCGGCGCGGGGCTCGCCGTTGTCGGAGCGGGGCTCGCCGTTGTCGGCGCGGTCGAACCGGTCGGAGCGGTCGGGGGCGGCGCGGCGGCTTTGGCGGCTTCCTGTTGCTTCTGCTGGAGTTGAATCATCCGCATGAGCATCTCCTGCGCCTTTTTCTGTGCGGCGGCGGCCTTTGCCTTATCTCCCGCCTTCGCATAGAGTTCGCCGATCTGTCCCTGCATCTGGAACGAGGGAACGGCCAGTTTTTCGGCTTCCGCCAGCTGGGCGAGGGCGTTCTTGTTGTCCTTCTCGTCCAGGTAAAGCTGAGCGAGGGCGATACGCGCTTCGACGGTGTTGCCGTAGTTCAGTGCCTCGTTGGCGGCGACGATCGCTTCCTTGTTCTTCTTCATCGCCGAGTAGATGGCGGTCTTCATCTGCGGAATCGCGCCGTTCGGGTCTTCGTCCTTGTTCACCTTCGCCAGTTCGGTGAGGGCTTCCTCGTATTTGGCGTTCCGCGCCTTTTCGTCGCCGGTCAGTTTCCGGGCTTCCTCCTGCAGCTGGGCGGCGCGCAGAAGCGGATCGGTCACCACGATCGCGACCGACGGCATTTCGGCATCGATGGCGGCCTGCATCTTCTGCAGGACCTGCCGTTCGGCGAACTGATCAATATACTTCTGTTTTTCCTTATCGAAGTCGGCCGGGAGGGATTTGCCGGGCCGTTCGCCTTCCAGCTTGATGATATGGAAACCGTAGGTGGTCTTGACCGGTTCGGGATAGACCTTGCCCACTCCGGCTTTCAGGGCGGCTCCGGTAAACTCGGGAACGTACTGGGATGCCGGCGCCCAATCGTAAAGTCCGCCGTTTTTCCGGTTGGTCTTCGGGTCTTTGTTACCGGGGTCATCGGAATTCCGATCCGCCAGTTCGGCGAAGCGGGACGGATTGGCATTGATGTCGGCGAGCAGTTTTTCCGCCTTGGCCTTTGCCGCGCCTTCGGGCAGACCGCCCTCTCCGGTTTTGATCAGGATATGCCGGACCCGGATATCGTTATAGGAGCGGCGCACTTCGGCTTCGGTCGTTCCCGCCTGCTTTTTCAGGGCCGCCTGAAGTCCGTCGTTGTAGGCCTTCATGCGGAGGGCATCGTCCGGAAGGCGGACTTTCAGGAACGCGTCGAGCGACGGCGCGACCTGTTGTTTGGCCAGTTCCTGTTCGATCTGCCGGTCGGTCGCCTTCTCGGGGAGGCCGAGGGTGGTGAGGAAGCCGGTGCGGTTCTGTTCCCAGACCTGCCGACGCTGCGCGGCGATATCGGCATCGGTGACGGTAACGCCGGCCTTTTTGGCGGCGGCGACCATGGCTTGCTCCTGCTTGATGCCGTTGAGAATCATGAACCGGAAGTTGGCCTTATCGGCGGCGGAGAGGTTGGGCGGCGCGCCGAAGGAGGACTGCTGTCGAAGAGCCGCTTCCAGGCGTCGTTCGAGTTCCTCGGCGGTGACTTTCGCCTCACCGACGGTCGCCACGGTTTTCCCGGCGGCGGCTCCGGTCGTCGGGTCCGGCCCTCCACCGGCGACATTGGCCCCGAAACCGGTCAGGACCACTCCGATAATCATGACGAAGGCGAGAATTCCGCCCCAAATCGGTCCGTGCTTCTTGAAGGCACGGTTCATAGCCATAAGCGACATAGGTAGATAACGTTCCTGGGAGAATCACCCGGCGGCTTCGATCAGCCGCCTCATACCGGCCAGACAGAGGCGGGAGGCCTCTTCGGCGTTGTTGTTCGGTCCTTTGTAGTGCGTCTCCAGCGATACGGCGCCGGAGAATCCGTCCGCCCGGAGGGCGGCGAACTGACCCGCGTAATCGATCTCCCCCTCGCCGACGACGGTCCATTCGATCTTGCCTTCGTCGGTGGCGCGGGCATCCTTGATATGCAGGTGCGCCAGGTGGGGCTTGGCGGAATCATACCCGGAAGGGAAGGGGCGTTCACCGGCGACGTAGGCGTTGCCGGGGTCCCAGATCATCTTCAGGGCGGGGGAACCCACCTTTTCAATTACTCGCGCGGTCTCTTTGCCGGTTCCCAGATAGCAGGAATGTTCATTTTCGAGCAGCAGTGTGATACCGGCGCGTTCGGCGATTTCGCAGGGGCGAACCAGCTGATCAGCGATTCGCTCCTCGATATCGGGGGTCAGCGGGCCACGTTTCCAGAAGGAGAAGATGCGGATATAGGGGGATTCGAACCGTTTGCAGAGATCGATGGCGCGAAGGAGCAGGTGCATCTGTTCGTCGGGTGTGCGCTGCCGGGCGTTGTGGGTGGGTCCGCCCGCGCCCTGTCCGGGGGTGGTTCCGGGGAGATCGCACTTGAAGAACGGCGTATCGATGCAGGGAACGGTCATCTGCGCGTTTTTGAGGTCCTGTTCCACCCTGGCGATCAGGTTTTCGTCGGCATCGACGATATAGGAACCGTAGACATTGCGCAGTTCGGCGTCCTTGCATCCGTATTCGGCCATGACGTTCAGGGCATGACCGAGGTTTTGAGAGATTTCATCGGTGATAACGCAAAGCCGCATGGGCGGGGGTCCTTTCGCGGTCGTTCTCAGGGCGGGAGAACGCAAGCCTGTCGTCTTTGCAGTGTACGGCGGGGTGCATGGACTGTCAAGGCGAAGGGGGCGTTGCCTTGACAGGAATGCCTGTGTATGATACACTTTTCACCGTTCCCGATACACCCCCTCTCCGCAGGACCTGATTCGGGCGGTTAGCTCAGTGGTAGAGCGTCTGTCTTACAAACAGATGGTCGGGGGTTCGAATCCCTCACCGCCCATTCCCACTCCGAAATTTGCCGGTTGGCGACAAGAACCATCCGCCTCCTCTCGCAGCGAACCGTCGAACTCGATCGCCCTGACGGGTATTCCAACAAAAAACGGATTCCGGCCGGAAAATGCCCTTTCGGTTTTGACAGATGCGAAAATCGGGGATACAATCCCTCCTGTAGTCGCGCCGATGTCCTCCCAAGAGGCGACGGAGCGGTGCGTGTGGAGGTGTAGCTCAGTCGGTTAGAGCGCCGCCCTGTCAAGGCGGAGGCCGCGGGTTCGAGCCCCGTCATCTCCGTTCCTCCACACCCGTTCACACCCCACCGACCTCATCGAACGACGACGGTTTTCCTACCCCCTTTTTCCGATCGCGCTTCTCCCCGCATGGCGGGTAGAATACGGAAAAGGAGTTTGCCATGTCCTCATCCTCACCACCGAATCCGCAGGTCCGGGCGTTGATCGCGCGGCTTCAAACACGCATGAACCGGGCACTGGAAGTTTTTACCACGGCCACGGGCGAGGAGCGGTCCGATCATCCGTGCGCGATGAGCGGTCATCTCGCCGATCTCATCGCGCATAACGCCGAACATGAACGGATGCACTACGGGCAGATCTCCGACCGACGGTACAGCCTGGGCGCACTGCAGAGGACGCCGCGCGAACGCTATCTGGCGGAGTGGTACCGGGAACGGGCGACCCTGATCGCCCTCCTCCTGGACCTGCCCGACGAACTGCTCGACCGGGAACCGGAACCGGGCGTGACGACCATCCGACAGATCGTCGAACATGTCCTTTTCTGGGACGAGGACTCGACCGAGAACACCGCCGCCCGGCTTACGGCGGACAGTAACCGCAACGAATAGCCGGGACGTCGGGAACGTAGTCCGCAGGCGGTTCCACGGGATGGACGTCCTGCGGAGCGTCGGTCAAAATCAAAACCCGATCGAACCGGGCGGCATCCTCCGGTTCGACGGCGGGCAGAAGATCGACGCCGTAGTGCCGATGCGCGCGCTCCGCCCAGGCCCGTGGGCCGCCGAACACCGGATGCTCCTTGCCCAGGGCGCGCGTCAGCAACAGCAACCCGACCTCCCCGCCCATACCGCGAAAAGCGGTCAATAGCGACGGCCAGTACAGGGTCGCGCAGGGAGAGACACAGGGAACCCCCTGACAGAGATCGGTGCCCTCCGGACCGTCCGGATCGTCTATGCCGTCGATCCGGACGCCGCGTTCGCACTCCGGACAGAGGACGGGCACCAGGTCCCGGTCCGGCAGTGCCGCTTTGAGCGCGGCGACGAATTCGACCGGAAAGAGCAGCACGGGCCGATCATACGGAGTGGAGGCGAGTTTCGGTCCGGGAGCGTTATCCCATGACCGACAGCAGGGGTTGCCGCAGCCGCAGCCCATCGGCGGTCCCTGGATATCCCCGAGAAAGAGGCGTTTCGCCCAGACCGCGTCCGCGATACGCCGGTACGCCTGAGACCGCGCATGTTCTGCGGCGGCGCGGGTGTTCAGCCCGATATAGGGTGCGACCAGCGCCGGATGCCCGCCGGAGTATTCGGGGAATCGTCGGAGCCACTCATGGTGCTGAGGAGCGTGCATCCAGTGCGGGTTCGTCCGTGCCGCCACCGGGTCGCGGGCGGCCTGATACCAGCCGCAGGTTTCCAGTCCGGCGCGGCGGGCCGTTTCGGCGGCCCGGTCCGCTCCATCGTCCAGGGTCCAGGCGATAGCGGAACAGCCCAGCGCCCTGGCCCGTTCGATCGCCGCCTCCGTATCGCGCGGGTGCGCCTGCAACGTTCTCATCTCAGCGCCTCCGCGAACGCATCCTGAACGATCTCCGGTGTCTGTGCCATCAGGGAGTAAAGCAGCGCCTCACGATAGAGCCGTTCCGCCGGGTGACCGGTGATCAGAGCGGAACCGCCGGAAGCCATCACCGCGAGACGGGCGAGCCGTACGGTCAGGTCGCCCAACCGCGCCCGCAGTCGTCGCCCCTGCAAGGCATCGCTTCCGGAGAACGCTTCCCGTACGGATTCCAGACGGGCTTTGACCGTTTTACGATACCGACTTTTCTCCTCGTCGCCAAGGCGGCCTGACGCCGCGATCAGGGACAGGCAAGCCCGTGCGCATCCGACCATCAGGGGCGTCTGATAGAGAACGCTTTGCGCGTCGCCCTCGGCCATCGTGCCGTTCGGCTGGCTGCGCAGCACCTGCGACGGCGAAACGGACAGACCGTCCACCCGCACGGTGACCGTCCGCGTTCCGGCGCAGGCGATGAGGGGCATCGGTTCGGAATGACGAAACGCCGGTCGGTCGCGGGCATCGACGCGCGCGAAAACTTCGTCTCCGTCGAGCGTCCGCATACCCAGAATGACTTCGGGGAAAAGATTCGCTCCCGTCAGCCAGGGAACGAAACCGGAGACCGTCGCACCGTCCCAGACGGGGGCGGGACCGGCGACATTTCTCAGATGTCCGAAAGCCACGCCGACGACGGGCCAGGAAGGTTCCTCCGGAACGGCCAGATGCATATTCGCGACAATCTGCTGCAACGCCACGAAGGCGAACGCGCCGCTGACCGCGCCCAGAGTCGCCAGGACCTCCGCAAACTCCTCCCCGGAAAGCGGCGCGCGACTTCCGCCCAGTTCATGGAAGCCTTCGTTCCGGAAGGCGTCAAACCATTCCCGTACCAGGCCATCCTCCGTATCCAACCGCGCGGCATCGGGGCGCAGTCGTTCCGCAAAGGCGGCAAGGCGAGAAATCGGCGTATTCATCGCCTGAAATACTCCGGCGCCCTTCCGGAGGGTTCCTGCCACGGTCCGTTCTTTCACGACCGGAACAGCCGCAGGTCGATCGATTCGGCCAGGACGCGGTAGCCGGGGCCGGTCGGATGCAGATGGTCCAGAGGGTCCGGCGTCAAAATCGAGGACGGCGTCCCATTCGCCGCTGCTTCGGATCCATCGGTTGACCTCCTGCCGGCGTCCGGTGCGTTCGGGTTACCGTTCCCGCCGGGACGCAACGCCGTGATCCCGAGGAGCGCCATTAGGTACCGATGGTCGGCCTGTGTCTTTGCCTGTTGTTCGGGGGGGCGGCCCGAATCGGGAAGGCGGTTGTCGGTTTACCGACCCCTCCGGCAAGCGGAGGACCGACGGAACCAGGGAAAGGATCAAGGCGATCGGGAGAACGAATCGTCGTTTCGGGTTCGGAGATCGGGAACGAATTCCAGCAGACGTACCCCGTACGGTTTCATATCCGCCGCGAAGTCCGTTAACTCCTCCCGTTTCCAGCCACGGTTCCCATTCGGTCCGGGAACGATCCGACCGGACATCCGATCTCGTACGAGAAAGGTGTCGTGATCGGCAGGGAGGACGTCGGGCGGGATGGGCAGACCGATGCGCGCCGAACGGTCCTCGAAATAAAGGACGGCGAGCAGCGTCTGGCCGACGGTCTGCCGGAGCGGGGCGATGGCCATCGGATCGGACGGTGTGACGGCCAGCAGGTCGCAGGTCCCCTCACGCAGGGCGGGCTCCGATCGGCGGAGGCGCATGACCTTTCGATAGAACGCTTCCGATCCCCGGTCCGCGCCGTTGTAGTCCATGAACCCGCCGTCGAGGAAAGCGAAAAGGCCGACGATGGCGCGCGATGCCGGAATGCCGAAGGTGGCGCTACGAAACTCCTGGGGACGCCAGTAGGAGTCGTGGGAATCCAGGCTGCGCATCTTGATCGCGCCGCGAGGCAGGACATAACGCCGCTGGGTCATCCACCGGGCGATGTCGGCGGCGGTCAGGCGGGGGCCGGTGACATGGCCCGCCTGCGCGAAGTGGCAGAGCATGCCGCGTCGAGACCGGAGAGGAAGCAGGCTGAGAAGCAGCCATGCCTCGTCATAGTTATAACTCATTTCGTGCGACGTATGCAGCAGCGGGCCGGGGGTTTCGGTGTAGAGGACGACGTCCGGTTTGATCGCCTTCAGTTCCCGGCGGACCCGACGGAAAAGCTGAGCCGACCCGTAAAAGCTGCGACTGGCCGGGTAGGGCAGGTCTCGCGCCCAGTTGGGGAAGAAGTTCCAGGTATGGGAGTCGACCCGGAACCCGTCCACATCGTATTCTTCGACATAATAGCGGAAGACATCGACCATGAAGTCCTGCCAGGACGGGCAGGCATGATCGAAGGCGTAGGTGTAGGTCATGGCAATGTCGCCGTCCTCGTTCCGGCAGAACCATTCGGGGTGAGCGGCGAGATAGGGGTGCTCTTCCGGCATGCTCGGTTCGACCGGGTAGGAGTCCGCGCGATGCCCGTCCAGGGTCGCCAGGAGACGCCTTGCCCGCCGATCGAGAACCCCGTGCATGGTCACATCCATGAACACCTTCAGATTCAGTTCGTGGGCGCGTCGAATAAAGGCTCGAAATCCCTGATCGGAGCCCTGTTGTATCTCCATGTTTCGATAATCGATGACCGAATACGAGGGATAGGGGACATGCGGCATGATGTAGACGGCGTCGAACCCGTTGGCGCGGATACGGGGAAGATCGGCGATCAGCGGTTCGTAGGTCGGATAGGGGGCGAGGCCGGTTCCGGTCAGGGTGCCGACATGCACCTCGTACAGGTTCAGGGAGCGCGCCCAGTCGGCGACATCCTCCGGGGCGTGGAAACCTGCCTCGTCATAGAAGTCCGGGAAGCGGGCCAGAGCGGTCATCCAGTCCTCATGGCGGAGTTCGAGGAACTGTGTGCCCCATTCGAGGGCATGACCGCGACGAAACCGGTCGGCCAGATAGACCCGGTGGCTGAAGCCGAGACCGTGGTCATATCGGTCGGCGGACGGATAGAACGGTTCGGTTTCGGTATGGGCCCAGAAGAGGAGCGCGCGCCGGCTTTCCGGGTGGTGCAGACCGATCAGGGGAGGATGCCAGGCCGGGGAGTCGCTGAAGGGTCCCTGCATTCCGATGCCGATCGGTCCGGGGAGGAACGAACTGACGCGTCGTCCGGGGCGCAGGGCGAATCCGGGCGCCTCGAGGTAGGTATCGGCCGGCGAGCCGAGATGGGCCAGCGGGGTTCGGAGGGTAAAGTACCGTAGAAGCGTCTCCTCCTCGCCGACATACTCGATTCGGACGGTCCGCTCCAGGCGTGTGGAACCGGGGCGCAGAGTGTAGCGGAGGGCAACCCGCCAGTCGTTTTCGCGCCAGCGGACGATCAGCCGGTTTTCGGTGGCGGACCGGCTCTGTTCGATCCTGTCGAGCGTCCCGTGCAGTCCGATGGTTTCGGTATCGGTGAGGGCGATCAGCTGATTGATCCCTCTTCGTGCGGTCGTCCTGCCGCCCACGGTCAGCAGAACGGGGCGAACGGATTCTCCGCCCAGAAAAATCGTCGTGTTCTCCTGTCGATCGTTCATCGAAACCCAGTGTCCGGTGACGGTATCGAATTCGAGGGTCAGTCGATCGTTTTCGAAACGAAGGAGCGGGGTGTCGGTAATGGGCAACAGCGTTTCTCCATAATCCCGTGTGGGTCGTCCGATCGGGCATGACGATCGCGAATGATGGAACGTACACCGGGGCGCGCGATCATTCCTCCTGCCTCCGACGCATTCTCGGGGAACGGGTCCCTTGCGGACAGGGGCATTTCGTGTTAGAATTTGCTTCGTTCGACCCCGCCACCTTAGCTCAGTTGGTAGAGCAGAGGACTGAAAATCCTCGTGTCACTGGTTCGAGTCCGGTAGGTGGCACTTCCCCCGAAGTTGCCGTGCACGTGTCCGGCTCCTTTTTTCCTGCATGCTATAATGAATGCATGACGACCCAAGCTCTTCTGGAAACATTACCGAATCGTCGTTACCGGGTGACCGGGAGCGGTCGTTTTGCGGTTTACGGAGAGGGCAACACGCCCGACGAAGCGATTGCCGCGTTTCGGCAAGCTACCCGACAGGCTCAGGTTATTACTGTGGACCTGGCCGACGACGTTCAACAGACGATTTTACCCCCCGCCGAAATCTCTGACGAAACATGGAACGACTTCCTTGAGGAAATCGAGCGCCAGCGCCAGACAGATAACGCCGTGCATTTCGTCGGGAGCGATGCCTTGTGATCGTGCTTGACACGGACGTGTTTACGCTGTTAAGCCGATCGACAACAAAGAAACAAGCTCCCGATCTGGTCGAAAGACTCGAGCGGCAACGTACATCCGTCTATGTTAGCGCCGTGACTGCCGAGGAAGTATTGCGTGGCGCTCTCGCACTTATACGCAAGGAAGAGACCACCGGCAAAGGAACGGCAGGATATAGTCTTCTTGTCTTTCTCCTGAGCCAACTGAACCAGTATCCGATACTCCCCTATTCGGAGGTCGCAGATCGGCTTTACCGCAGTTTTTCCGCTGTCATCAAGCGCAATGGCAGCGCGGACTGCAAAATCGCTGCAACGGCGATAATCCACGGAGCAACGGTTATCACACGTAATACACGCCACTTTTCGCAAATACCCAATGTTGCCTTTGAGGATTGGACGACCGACGCAGCAGAGGACTGAAAATCCTCGTGTCACCGGTTCGAGTCCGGTAGGTGGCACTTCCCCCACTATTCAACCGGGTACCGTCGACGCCGGACGCTCAAAGCGTTCGGAGATGAAAGCCGCCGTCCACGTCGAAGATAGCGCCGGTCGAGAAAGGAAAATCCCCGCCAGCGATCGCGGCGACCGCGCGACCGATATCCTCCGGCTGACCCCATCGCCGGATCGGCCAGGCCCCCTGCTCGATCAACCGGTCGTACTTCTCCCGGACCCCGCCGGTCATGTCGGTCGCGATGACCCCCGGCCGGATCTCGTACACCCGAATGCCGTACTCCGCCAGACGAACCGCCCAGAGCGCCGTCGCCATTCCCAGACCCGCTTTGCTGATGCAGTAATCCCCCCGGTTCGTCGACGCGGTATACGCGGAGATCGAGGTGACCGTGACGATCTGGGGCGGCGGAAACCCGGAAGGCTCGCGAACCTGCTCGATCATACGCCGGGCGACCGACTGCGTGAGGAAGTACGGACCTTTGAGGTTGACGGCGATCAGTCTGTCAAAAGACGCCTCCGACGCCTCCAGAAGGTCCGCCCGAACCGTCGGCGCGATTCCCGCATTGTTGACCAGCAGGTCCAGTCGCCCGCAGGCGGTATACGCGGTGTCGACCAGACGTTCGCGATCCTCCGCCAGAGCGATGTCCGCCCGGACCGTGATGCCGTCGCCTCCCGCTTCCCGCGCCAGACGAAGACATTCGTCGGCTGCCTCGGCGTTCCCCGCATAGTTGATGACGATCCGCCAGCCGAGCCGGGCCAGGGAGAGAACGATGCCCCGCCCGATACCCCGACCGGCGCCGGTGACCAGCGCGACATTCATCTTGATCCCTCGGAAGGCGACGGCATCTCCTCCTCGGTCGGTCCGTCCTGCCAGGTCCGGTAGACGGCGGGCAGCGAGTCCTCCGGGTACGGAAGGATGACCGGATCAGGCGTCGGTGCGCTCGAAGTCAGCGCCTTCCGGAGCGCTTCGACAAAAAAGAAGTCGCCGAAAAGCACCGCCTCATGGACGCCCAGGTTCTTATGAATATGGTAAACGCCGCCGTTCAGAATACCCTCAAAACCGGGCGTCCGGTCCCCCAGATAGTCCGTACAGAGACGCCCGAGCAGGGACAGAGCCATCTGTCGGTACGTAACCGCCCGGACCCGGTCCGGGCAGTCGTCCGAAAGGTCCAGAAGACCGGAAGCGGCGATGGCCGACGCGGAGGTGTCGACCTGCGACCGGGACAGCGGTCCATCGAGCGGAGCGTCGAAATCCCAGGGGGTGACTCCACCCGCCGGGAGGTGAGCGATCAGATAGGCGGCGTTCGCTTCCGCCGTGGCGAGGTACTCCGCCCGTCCGGTCTGCCGGTAAGAACGAACGAAACCGTAGAGGGACCAGGCCAGGCCGCGCGACCAGCAGGAGTCGCCGCGATATCCCTGATGCGTCGATTGACGAAGGCACTCGCCGGTTTCGAGGTCGAACAACGCCTCATGCGCGGTGGAACCATCGCCGCGCACCAGACAACGACGCGACGTTTCGCAGTGCCGATGGGCGATGGCCAGCAGATGAGAGTCCCCCGTAACCGTTCCCGCATGAAAGACGGTGCCGACATTCATCATGATATCGATGAACAGGGACGCCGGTTCCACGAACGAGCGCAGGTACTGCCCGTTCGCCATGAACCGCATCGCCATCGTTTTCCCGGCCTGGATCAGGACCGGGTCGATGCGCTCGACGGGGCCGCCCAGCGCACGCCACCGCAGATAGGTGGAAAAGAACAGGAAGCCCAGGTCATGAACCGCACGGTCATACCGGCGGTCTTCCAGAGGCGTTGCGTACCGGACGGCGTGATCGAGCCAGAACGGGTCGCCGGTCGCTTCGGCGAAGACAAACATCATGCCGGGGAAGAAACCGTCGCACCAGTGCGTCCACCGCTTCCGATCCGATCCGAACTTCCCGTCGACCGTGTACATCGGGTAATAGAGCGAGTCCGTCGGCGGGTACTTTTCCAGGACCCGACGGACCTGCGCCTGAGCGAAGGCGAAGGCGTCTTGAAACAGGGAAGTCATGTCGGCAGTTCCTCCAGGGTGATCCAGCGGCGTTCCGACCAGGATCGAAGACCCGCTTCGGCCAGTTGAACCCCTTTGGCTCCCTCGCGCAGATCGTGAGGAAAGGGCGTGCCGAGGGCGACATGCCGAAGAAACATCTCCCACTGGGTCTTGAAACCGTTATCGAAGACCTGGTTGGTCGGCACCTTCATCCAATCGGCGTAAAAATCGATCGGAGAGTCGAGGTCCGGATTCCAGACCGGGCGCGGAGTGGCTCCGTACGGCTGAATCACGCAATTGCGCAGACCCGCAACCGCCGTTCCCTTCGTGCCGTCCACCTGGACGGTCAGGAGATCGTCGCGGCGTACACGCACCGTCCACGAGGAGTTGAACTGGGCAATGATGCCGTTAGCCAGTTCGAAGGTCGCATAGGCGGCATCATCCGCCGTACAGACGTACGGCTCCCCGTTCTCGTCGACTCGCTCCCGGACATGGGTCGCGCCCAGGCAGGAGACCGCCCGAACCTCTCCGAACAGGTTGTCGAGCACGTAGCGCCAGTGGCAGAGCATATCGACGATGATGCCGCCCCCCTCCTCCCGGCGATAGTTCCAGGACGGTCGCTGAATCGGTATGGCGTCATGTCCGGTGAACACCCAGTAGCCGAACTCTCCCCGCACCGAGAGGATCTCGCCAAAGAATCCGGTATCGATCAGGTTCTTCAGTTTGAGGAGTCCGGGCAGGAAGAGTTTGTCCTGCACGACCCCGTGCCGGACCCCCTTTTCCTTGGCCTGCCGGTAGAGTTCGTACGCCTCCCCGGTGGTGACCCCGCTCGGTTTTTCGCAGTAGATATGTTTGCCGGCCTCGATCGCCTTCGTCACCGCCGGGGCGCGAAGCCGGGTAAGCTGGGCGTCGAAATAGATCGAGTCCTGCGGATCGGCGAGCGCGGCATCGAGGTCGGTCGTCCGGCGGACGGCAACCCCTTCCCGCTGCGCCAGTTCGGCCAGGTGTCGGAGTCTGGTATCGCTGCGTCCGACCAGTATCGGGTCCGGGACGAGGTACTCTCCCTCGGCGAGTCGGACACCGCCCTGCTTGATAATGGCGACGAGGGAGCGCAGCAGGTGCTGATGGGTGCCCATTCGTCCCGTGACGCCGTTCATAATGACGCCCACGCGTTGTTCCGCCATGTCGGTCCTCCTGTCAAACGATCTGTGGTCGCGCGCCTTCCGGCAGCGACGGAGCTTCCGTGCCGGCGCGAGGCAGCGTTCCGTCGAGTTCCTGCCGCCAGTGGGCGACCTCCCCGGCCGGGCCGTAACAGTAGAGCATGATCATCGGTTGGTCCCCGGTATTGGTCAGCTGATGGAAGATACCGGTGGGAATATGCACACATTGCCCGGCGGATATGTCCTGTCGTTCCTCGCCCAGGCACATTTCGCCGTGACCGGAAACGATGAAGTAGACCTCTTCCTGCTCCTGGTTATGCCAGGGCACCTGCCCGCCGTCCGGTTCCAGCACCACATAACCCAGGCAGAAGTTTTCGCAGCGGATCGGCGAGGAACCGCCGACCAGATTGCGGGTTCGGCGACGGGCGGGATAGTGGCGTCCCTCCATTTGATTCAGGTCGGCGATGGTCATGATGTTTCGAACGTTCCCTTCACTCCCGCGCCCGTCAGGGCGGAGATCTCTCCGGCCGTTCGAACCACGGCCGCGCAATAGTCCTGCGATGGCGCGGCCGCCTTCAAGAACGGCAGGGCGATGGCCGCGACCACGACCGCGCCGCCACCGAACACCGGCGCGGCGAAGGCGCACAGTCCGGGTTTGTACTCCTCGTCGTCCAACGCGAACCCCTGGTGACGGATCGTCTCCAGTTCGGCGCAAAGCGCCGCCGGATCGGTCAGAGTCCGCGCGGTCTGCGGCGGAAGCGGTCCCTGCGAATAGGCGGTACGGACGCTCTCCGGTGCGAACGCCAGCAACGCCTTCCCGATCGCCGTCGCATGCAGCGGGAAGGAGTGTCCGGCCCCGCCGGTCAGGGTGATTTCAGGATGGATCGGAGAGGGAACACGCAGCAGACAGACGGCCTGCCGGTCGACCCGAACCGATAACTGGCATCCCTCGCCCGTTTCCGCCGCCAACCGTTCCAGCAGGGGACCGGCGATCCGGGGAATATCCATCCTCGCGGCCGCACGCGCCCCGAGCGCCGCCCATCGGGTGCCCGGCCGGTACGTCCGGTAAGGGTCGCCGTCCCGTGTCACATATCCGCGTGCGGTCAGTGTCGCCAGAAGTCGATGGACCGACGCTCTGGGCAGACCCAGGGACTCGGCGATCGCGGTCATGGTGAGGGGCGCGCCGTCGGATTCCAGAAGTTCGAGAATATCGAGCGCCCGCTCCACCGCAGGAACCGTGGAACCATCCTCTTTGAATTCCATATATGAAATAGCGTTCCATTTGTGGGAACTGTCGGGATTTTACCGCTCGACCGGCGGCGGTGTCAAGTGCGGTCGCCGGTGATTACGGGACGGCCCAGGGAGCGTACGGGCGGGCGGGCGGGTCGTC
>JANRLW010000072.1:0-4958 GCA_033762295.1 Capsulimonadales bacterium | reverse complement strand
GCTGGTCGGAAAAGCGGGTTTGCCGGTGCGGATTCGCCCCGGTCAGGTGCTCTTGAACGGTCGCATGCTGATGGAATGCTACGTGACCGAGGATACCGAGTACCATATGCCCCCACAGGTCGTCCCCGCAAATCATCTCTTTGTTATGGGCGACAATCGGAACACGTCGTACGATTCCCATGTCTGGGGGATGCTACCGGCCGACCGCGTCTTCGGGCGCGCTGATTTCGTCTTCTGGCCCCTCAACCATCTCAAACGCATTCCTCAGGGCAACGCCGAGCATTAAGCGGAGGATTCGGCGTCTGACCTCTGCCCGTCCGCCTCTGTCCGTCCGCTACGGTCGCCCAATGAATCCGCTCCGACAAAAACTAACTCCTGAAATTTTGCGCTTCGTCCGTTTACCCTCAATTAAATCGGTCAATACTTAAGTAAATTTTACAGGTATCCGGAACGGACCGGATGTCCGCGCCGCCGTTTCGGGGCGTAGGAAGTGAATGGTATGGTGATTTCCGTTTGCATTCCCTCGGTTCGTCCGATCACGCTGGCGGCGACAATCGATTCGATTCGACGACAGAGCTATGAAAACTGGGAACTTCTGGTGGTCGGACAGGGAGAGGACCCGGAGATTGGTCGCCTGGTACGGGGGATAGGAGAGACGGACCCGCGTATTCGCTATCTTCATCTGGCGGAACGGGGGATCAGCCGGGCGCGGAACGCCGGTATCGCGCAGGCGCAGGGAGAGGTGATCGCGTTCATCGACGATGACTGCGAAGCGGACCCCGACTGGCTCCGGGTGATTTCGGACTGTTTCTCGTCGGACGACGGGCTTGGTCTGGTGGGGGGAAGCGTGATCGCTCCGGAAAAGCCGCGTGGCCGGCTTTCGGTCTGTCCGGAGAAGCGTGTCCGTGAGGCGTTGTACGATCCCGTGGCGACGCCCGGCAGGCCACCGGCGGGCTGGGACTGGATCGGTGCCAATTTCGCGGTCCGGCGAGCGGTCTTCTCGACCGTGGGCGGGTTTGACGAGTGCCTGGGGGCCGGCGAACGGTTTGCCGCCGGCGAGGATACGGATTTTAAATTACGACTCGAACGCCATGGTGTGCGAATGCTGTCCACCCCGCGCGCCCTGGTGCATCACACGTACGGACGTCGCTTCGGACTGAAGGCGATTTTTCGGCACGTGACCGGGTACGCGCTTGGGAACGGAGCGACGGCGGCCAAATTGACTCTGCTCGGGCTTCCGGAGGGAGAGGGATGGGCGCGGCGGGAGCGGAACCGGTGCCTGTCGGTCCGCTCCCCGCGCGGTCTCGTCCGACTGCCCTGGAGTATGGTCCGTCTGTATCTCTTCCAACGGGCCTATCGCGAGTGTCTGTCCGGTTTCCATCCGGTCGAGGGGAATCTGAAACCCAGGGAATTTGCCGGGAAGGACGGCAGCACGACCGGGGAGCGCCCCACAAAGCGGGCCGGACGTTATTTTTCCTTCCGTCTTTAACAAATGCGCCGAAGCGGCGATACGGTAGGTGTCCGAACGCTGCCCGATGATGGCAAAGGTGGCGTCGGAGAAGGATCGCTTTCATGCTGTGGCTCGACCGACAACCGAAAAACCGCCCGCAGACCTTCGTTGCCCACCCGATGCACCCGGGTACGGGACGACGAACGGATCGCGTCGTCGGCGAACCGACGGCGGTCGACCCGGGAGCCCGAAACGGAGGGGCGTATCGTCGAAACTGACGATCCGACTCTCACGAAAAGGCGAGGCCCCGGGACGCAGATAGCGATCCGGGGTTTTTCGTTGGCCTCGGCCTTGTTTTCGCGCTTTTTCTGAGCGTCGTATAGTGGAAAGACCCATGCCTTGGGAGCATGAGACGGAGGTTCGATTCCTCCCGCTCGGACTAACGTCCAATAAATTGCAATGATCGCGAGTGGCTCAACTGGCGGAGCGGCGCCCTGTTAAGGCGACGGTTGGGGGTTCGAGTCCCTCCTCGCGAGTTTGAAAAGGAGATCATCCGCTGACCGGTGGCGCCCAGTGGCGAAGGCATCACTCTTACAAAGTGAGGAACAACGGTTCGAGTCCGTTCCGGTCAATCGATCAGGGAGAGAGAGGAGACGGAGGAGAGGAAAAGGAGATTCGCAGGCCCGGATGGCGTAATGGCAGCGCGATGAGCTTGTACCTCATCGGTGGGGGTTCGATTCCTCTTCCGGGCTTCCGATCGAGTTCGAGAGTGCGGCGTGAGGACGCGGATTTGTGGAGGGACTGATACCCCCGAGATCGACGGTCCGAGTCCGCCCGCCGCAAGACCCGGTCCCCGTAGACTAACCGGTAGCGTCGGCTCTCTTAGAAAGAGCAGGTTGCGGGTTCGAATCCCGCCGGGGACATCGTACGGCGCAGGTGGCGAAGTGGTAGACGCACAGGTTTGTGGCACCTGTTTCTCGCGGGTTCGAATCCCGTCCTGCGCCCTTTTTATTCTCGTTTTTACCCGTACGCTCCCGACGGTAAAAAGCCCAGCAGGCGTTTGAGGCGCGGATCGGCGTTCTCGTAGCAGTGCGCCGGCATTTGATAGTTCATAAACGGGTAGAAGAAGTGATTGACCATTCGACGCCCGTAACTCACCTGCGTGATGTAACGAACCCGGTCGCTCAGATTCGGCCCGCCGCGATGCCAGACCTGGTTGTTGAACAGGATGACGCTCCCGGCGGGTCCGCAGTGAGAAACGATACTCTCCTCCCAGCGCGTTCCGTCCATGGTCGGCGGCGGCGATGCGCCGAACAGGTGCGAACCCGGAATGCACTGGGTCGGTCCGTATTCGGGGGTCGGCACGTCGGTGAGGTAGTAGTTGGCGGTGAACAGCAGAACCGGCAGGCGAACGTTGGTCGGAGGGTCGCCGTGCGTCACAATGTAATGCGGCGGATCGTCCTGATGCCAGGTCGTGATTCCTTTGCCGAGGGGCGTGCGGAACGAGTTGTTGTGCACCACATGGCAATCCGGGGCGACCAGTCGCTCCGCGAACGAAACCACAGGCTCCATGGCGAAGAGGTTCAGGTTGGCCCGACTCGTCTCGAACATGCGGCAGTGAATCTCGATGATATCCGTGCCGTAGTCCTGTCGCGCGGCGAGCGCCGTATCCAGGTCCGTCTTCAGTTCGGCGACCATCTCCGGTGTCAGAACGTTCTCCAGAAAAAGGAAACCGTCCCGATGGAACTGTTCGACCCATCGATTTAGCAGTTCGTCGCTGACCGGCTGATGGGCAAGGAAGGGAGTATCGCTGTTCATAACCCCCCGTTCACCACAGCGGGCGGATTTCCTTCCCGGCAAGTCGTTCGCCCACGTAATATATACTCATATGACAGGCATAAAATCTTTATATCAGCAGAATCCTGAAGGATTCAGTTCCGTATATCTACTATTTTTTGAGCAAAACCATCATATTCCGATATTTCTTTGTTAGAATGGAGGCACAAGGTTCAGTCAGTTTATAAACATGGTCGCTCGTGTTCTCGGAGATCGCGCTGGTATGGATTGTGCTTTTTAGGAGGACGGTACGTTTTTTCGTACCGGAACATTCCATGGGTCGACGTCGAGGAGGAACGATCGATCCCGGAGTCGGACCCCTAAAGCCGATCCGCCCGGATCCGAAGCAGAACAGGGAGACATAAATGAAAGTGCGCGAGCGTCGAAGAAGAGAGACGACTCAAAATGAAAGCGAGCTGACGGAGATCGGTTCGTTTCGTCGGAAAGGGAGAAAGACATCGCATATCGGTGCCGCGTCACCGTTGCCGATCGGCGTACGGCTTTACCTGGTCGTAACCTGCCTTCTGGGGATCGTCTGCGCAACGCTGGTTTTCACCCGGCTTTCCCTGCCTTTACGGACCGGATCGACGGCGGAACTGATCGTCTTCATCGTCCTGTCCGCCCTCGCTGGTAATTCCCGGGTGCTGTTGCCCGGGGCGCGGAAGGGGAGTAAGGAGGCGGAGACGGGAACCCTGTCCCTCGGTTTCGCGATGATCTTCGTAACCATGCTGCGGTTCGGTCCCCAGGGCGCGCTCCTCGCCGGATTCGCCAGCACCGTCGCCAGCTCCCTGCGCCCCCGACAGCCCTGGTACCAGTTCCTGTTCAATATCGCCGTCGACCTGATCCGGACCTCCGTCGCCGGCACGGCATTCCTGCTGGTCAACGGCGGAACGCTGGAGTTACGATCCTGGACCGCTGTCTCTTCCGTTGGCGTCGCCTGCCTTTCGTTCTTTGCCATCCATACGGGAATGATGGCGATCATGGTCGGAGGGTTTTCCGGACGCTCCCCGATCTCGATCTGGCGGGAATCGTTCCTCCGGACCGCCCCGAGTTATGTGATCGCCGCCGCGGTTTCCACGGTAGCGAGCGTGGTGATCGGAAACAAACTGCTGGCGACCCTGCTGTGCGCCGTGCCCATCGCCCTGCTCACCCACGCCTCCTTCCGTTCCTACCTCAAACACGCCGCCGACCTGATCGACAGCAAGGAGGAACTGGCCACCCTGTACCTGGCCACCATCCGAAGCCTGGCCCTGGCCATCGACGCCAAGGACCAGTACACCCACCAGCACATCCTGCGCGTCCAGCAGTACGCCGTCGCCACCGCTCTGGCTCTGAACATCGACGGAGACGAACTCAAAGCCATCGAGACCGGCGCGCTGCTGCACGACATCGGCAAACTCGGCGTTCCCGAGTACGTTCTGCTCAAACCCGGACGCCTCACCGAGGAGGAAGAGAACAAGATCCGTGAGCATCCGCGGATCGGGGCGGACATCCTGGACCCGGTGAAGTTCCCGTGGCCGGTGCTTCCGGTGGTGAAGCATCATCACGAGCGTTGGGACGGTTCGGGGTATCCGGACGGTTTGCGTGGGGAGTCGATCCCCCGGACGGCGCGGATTCTGTCGGTGGCGGATGTGTACGATGCGCTGACGTCTTCTCGTTCGTACCGTGCGGC
>JANRLW010000071.1:0-72377 GCA_033762295.1 Capsulimonadales bacterium | reverse complement strand
GGTATCATTGGAAGGAACGTGATGAATATTGCAACATTGTCGCAATAAGGAAGGGAACAGGAAGCGTGGCTGAATTCCGGTCCGAGCGCGAAAGTGTCTCTGCGGTCGTCGCCCATCTGGAAACGGACGTCGAGAAAGGGTTGAGCGTAGCCGAGGCGACAAGACGTCTGGAGTCCGAGGGGGCCAACGAACTGGAGGAGGCGCCGCCCACGCCGCTCTGGCGACGAATCGTTCGCGAACTGTCCAACGTTCTCACCCTGATCCTGCTGGCCGCGACCGTCATTTCCGGCGTCGAGTGGGTCATCGAAACCCCGCGCGAATCGGCGCTTCCCTACGAAGCGATCGTTATCCTGCTGATCGTTCTGTTGAATGTCATTCTGGATCTGGTACAGGAGGCGCGGGCCGATGATGCCGTTCGCTCGTTGAAGGCGCTGTCGGCTCCCCAGGCGTCGGTGATCCGCGACGGTCGTCGTCAGAAGATCCCGGCCCGCGAACTGGTTCGGGGCGATCTGATCCTGGTCGAGGCCGGGGATACCGTTCCCGCGGACGCCCGGTTGACCGAGGCGGCCAACCTGCGGGTCGAGGAGGCGGCTCTGACCGGAGAGAGTCTGCCGGTGGAGAAGTCGATCGACCCGATCGCGGACGCCGACAGTCTGGGCGACCGGAGGAACACCCTGTTCAGTGCGACCGCCGTCACCCTGGGCCGGGGCCATGCTCTGGTCGTGGCGACCGGACGAAAGACCGAGGTCGGGAAGATCGCGCGGATGGTGGCGGAGACCGAGAAGGAGCAGACACCGCTTGAAAAGGAGCTGGACCGGGTCGGAAAACGACTCAGCATGGTCGTACTCATCATCTGCGTGGTCGTTTTCGTGGCCGGCCTGCTGACCGGTCGGGTCCACGGTCTGCGCGGTTTACTGGAGTTCTCCCTGTTCGCGGTCGCGATCGCCGTCGCCGCCATCCCCGAAGCCCTCCCCACGATCGTGACGACCGGCCTGGCGCTGGGCACGCGCCGGATGGCCGCCCGCAACGCGATCGTTCGTCGTCTCCCCGCCGTCGAGACGCTGGGGGCGGCGACCGTGATCTGTACCGACAAGACCGGAACGCTGACGCAAAACAAAATGAGCGTGCGCGTCCTTTTCACCGCCGATGCCGAAGTGTCATTGGAAGAGGACGACCCGCTGGCCGGTCTCTCCGAACCCGCCCGACAGGCGGTCCGCAAGGCATTACGGGCCGGCGCGATGGCGAACGATGCCACGCTGGTCGAGAACGACCGTGGCGGACAGGATGCCCAGGGCGATCCCACCGAAGCCGCGCTGCTGGTGGCCGCGCGCAAAATCGGGGCCGATAACGATGCCGAACGGTTCGCTCGACGCGCCGAGATTCCGTTCACCTCCGATCGGAAACGCCACACCACCGTCCACCATGACACCGATCATCCGGACGAATGGCGCGTGTTCGTCAAAGGAGCGCCCGACGTACTGCTCGATCGGTGCGCGTATATCCTCGTCAACGGGGAACGTCAGCGGATGACCGAAACCCATTTCCGTGAGGTGCGGGAGGCCAATTCAAAACTGAGCGGACAGACGCTGCGGACGCTGGCGATGGCGGAGCGAGTTCTGCCGCGGGACGGGGCCGATGCGCCGACCGATGAGGAGATCGAGGAGGAACTGGTCTTTCTCGGCATGGTGGGAATGCTCGATCCGCCGCGCCCCGAGGCCGCGGACGCCGTTCGAAGGGCGAAGAAAGCCGGTATCCGGGTCGTCATGGCCACCGGCGATCACCGCGAAACCGCAATGGCGATCGCCCGCGAACTCGGAATTCTGACGGAGGGTGGCGAGGCGGTCAGCGGATCGGAACTCGAAGCGATGAGCGACGAGGATCTGGCCGCACGCGTCGAGCAGGTGCAGGTTTACGCCCGGGTCGCTCCGGCTCATAAACTGCGGATCGTCCAGGCCTGGCAACGTCACGGACACATCGTCGCGATGACCGGTGACGGCGTCAATGACGCCCCCGCCCTGCGCGCCGCCGATATCGGGATCGCCATGGGTATCACCGGAACCGATGTGGCGCGCGAGGCGGCCGACATGGTACTGGCGGACGACAATTTTGCGACGATCGTGGTCGCGGTAGAGGAAGGGCGCGGCATCTTCGATAACATTCGTCGCTGTCTCTTCTACCTGCTTGAGAGCAACGCCGCCGAAGTGATTACCATGTTCTTCGGGATACTGCTGGCCGAGTGGGTCGCGGTCGATAACAACGCCGATCTGATGGTGCCGCTTCTGGCTTCCCAATTGCTGTGGATCAACCTGGTCACCGACGGTCCGCCCGCCCTGGCGCTGGGAGTGGAACCGACCGCCCCGGACGCGATGACCCGTCCCCCGCGCGATGTTCGCCACGGGATTCTGACGACCGATGGCTGGAAACGGGTGGGAATCATCGGACTGATCATGACCGCCGGCACCCTCCTCGCACTGGATGCCGCCTATCCGGGCGGGTTCTTCAACTTCCTGGTCCGCTTCGACGACCTGCGCGCGGCCGAAACGCATGCCCGATCCCTGGCGTTTACCACTCTGGTTCTGTTCCAGGTGTTCAATGCCCTGACGCATCGGGGCGCCGAGGACCGCAGCGCGTTCCATCAGATTCGCCACAGTCCGTACCTGCTCGGAGCGATTCTTCTCGCCGTCCTGCTGCAGTTGGCCGTTCTTCATCTGCCCTTCCTGAATGTCGCCTTCGGCACGGTCCCGTTGACCGCCGTGGAGTGGATGTTCGCTTTCGGCGTCAGTTCCCTCCTTCTGATCGGACACGAGGCCTATATCGCGATCTTCCGCCGGAATCGGGGCGACGACGGCAAAAAATAGCAAAAATCGGCGAGATGCGGACGCTTTACGTTTGCGGTCCCGTATGAAGAAACAGGGGACGAAGGGAAGTAAGGGACATGAGAGTTCTACTGGCGACGGACGGTTCCGAACGCGCACTGACGGCGGCGCGGTTCCTGTCCGGATTTCCGCACCGCCGGGAGGTTTACGTGCATATACTGACGGTCGCGGACAGCGAGCGTCCGTCGGAGGCGAGTGCGGCATTGACGGCGGCGAAAGCCGCGCTGGGAGAGTTTGCCGGACATATCACCACGGCGGTCGGACGGGGCGATTCCGCCAGCGGCATTGTCGGAACCATCCTCGACACGGCGGATTACACCGACGCGGATCTGATCGCCCTCGGAGCGAGCGGGAAGTCGGCGCTGGCTCGTTTCTTTCTGGGAAGCATTGCCGAAGCCGTTTCTCGATACGCGGAACAATCGATTCTGCTGACCCGTCCTCCGGTCGGTCCCCTGCGATCCGTCGTGCTCGGAGCGGACGGTTCCGAGGAGGCGGGGAACGCGTTGCGCTTCCTGATCTCCGAACTTTGGCATCCTTCCGCCGTTCTGCACCTGGTCCGGGCCATACCGTCGGGAGGACGTCCCCCGGAGGAACTGTCGCGCGAGACCGATGCGGCAAAGACCTGTCTCGCGGAGATGGCGGAGACGGCCCGGGCGGGCGGATTGACGGTGGGAGTTTGCGAAACGCCGCTCGGGAACCCGGCGATGGAGATTCTGCGAGTGGCGGAGGAGCAGGGGGCCGGGCTGATCGTCGTCGGATCGCAGGGCTTGACGGGGGTCGATGCCTTCCGACTGGGCAGTGTTGCCGAACGGTTGCTGCGGCACGCGCCCATGTCGGTTCTGGTTGTCAAACGAATTCCGACCCTCAGCGAGCTTGCGGCGGTGTGACGGAAGACCCGATGAGGAGGTAACCGTGATGTTGAAAATCCTATATGCTACCGACGGTTCGGCGAGCGCTTCGGGCGCGGCCCGTTTTCTGGCCCGCCTGCCGCACCCGGACAGCGTATCGATCCACCTGCTGACCGTACGTCCGACCGGTGAGCGGAGCAACGGGGAGGGGGAGCGGATTCTGGCTGATGTTCGCTCCGTCCTGACGGCTTTTTCCGGTGCGATCCATGAGACGATCGCCCATGCCGACGGGAACGCGAAAATCGCGGAAACGATCATTTTTGAAGCGCGGCGTGTGGCGGCCGATCTGATCGTTCTGGGGATCGGCGGTCAATCGGCGTGGCGACGACTCCTGGTCGGCAGTGTGGCGGACGTGGTGGTCCGCAAAGCGCCTTTGCCGGTCATGCTGGCGGGACCGGTCGTGGGCGACGCCTTCGACCGTATCCTGATCGGGTTCGATGGCTCGGAGCATGCCCGGATCGCTGCGGCCTGGCTGCCGCGATTGCCGCTTTCCGAACAGTGTGCGGTGCGCCTTTTCAGCGTCGTACTGCCGCATCCGGTGTTCACCGGCGGAGCGGGCATCCTTCTGAAAGTGTCGGGGACCGACCCCGACCGGCTATCGGATCGCGACCGGGAACGAATCGCCGCCGCCGCGCCGCCGATGATCGCCGAACTGCGACGGATGGGGGTGAGCGTGCCGATCGGTTCCGATATCGTCGAAGATCGCGATGCGGGCGAGGCGCTGATCGAGGCGGCGCGCGCCGATCGGACGGATCTGGTGATCGTGGGTTCGAAGGGAACGACCGGCGCGGAGGACGCGCTGCTGGGGAGCGTCTCGGAGCACATCCTGCACCATGCTCCCTGCTCCGTCCTGGTCGTACGCCCGGTTCCGGGCGTCACGGGCAGCGACTAACGTTCCTCCGGACGAGGATGTTCCGCCAGTCGGAAACGGCGTAGTTCGGTCGCGTTGGCGGCGACGGTCAGAGTACCCAGCACGCTCAGGATACCGCCCGACACGACCGAGGCGACTGCGCCGAACCAGCGCGCCACCACGCCGGCCTCCAGTTCGCCGAGTTGCGGGCCGCCCATAAAAAAGATCATGCCGATGGCGATCATACGTCCTCGCATGCGATCCGGCGTGACCAGCTGTCGGACGGTTTGACGGATGACCGTGCTCACCGTGTCCGTCGCTCCGGTCAGGGCGAGAAAGAACAGAGCGGCCGGGAAGGTGGTCGAAAGCCCGAAACCGATCGTGGCGAAACCGAAGAGCAGGACGGCGAGGATCAACGTTTTGCCCGTCTCCCGTATCGGCGGAAGCAGGGCCAGCGTCACGGCGGTAATGGAGGAACCGACGGCGGGCGCGGCCGAGAGCAGGCCGAAACCCTCCGCGCCAACATGGAGAATATCCCGGGCGAAGATGGGCAGCAGGGCGGATGCCGAGGAGAAGAAGGTGGCGATAAAGTCCAGCAGCATCGTGGACAGCAGAATCGGCGTCGACCGCATAAAAACAATCCCTTCGCGAAGGGATTCGAGGAAGTTCAGGGGCGGGGACGTCTCTTCGGTACGCGCCGGTCGGTAGCGAAGGGTCGCGAGCACGGTCAGCGGCGCGAGAAAGGTGACGGCATTGATCAGGTACGCCCAGGCGATTCCGTATCGACCGATGACGATTCCGGCCAGCGCCGGACCGATCACGGTCGCGACCTGAAAACCCGTCGTGCCCAGCGTGACCGCGTTTTGCAGGTTTTCACGGCCGACCAGGGAGGGGATCAACGCCTGATAGGCAGGGTTATTGAATGCCGTGACCGCGGCCGACAGCGCGGCCAGGGCATAGATCGCAGTCGGCGTGATGCCACCGCTGAGCGAGAGAGCGCCGAGGACGAGGGCGATGACGGTCAGCGAGCCCTGGGTCATCAGGAGGAGTTTACGGCGATCGTAGTGATCGGCGGCGGAACCGCCGAGCAGAGAGAAAAGAAGAATCGGGATGACCCGGACCAGACCGATCGCTCCCAGCGCGAGCGCATCATGCGTCAATTCGTAGATCTGCCAGTTCAGCGCGACCATCTGCATCTGCCCCCCGATGGCGGAGAAGATATTGGCGGGCCAGAGGCGTCGGAAATCGGGGCTGGCGAGAGCCGGAAAACGGGTGGAAAGCGGCATGGGGAACCGTGGAAATTCTACCACCATCGTCGGCAAAAAGAAAAACCGTCTCCGGCGGACGAAATCTTGAACCCGGACCCCGGTTCCGGGGTCAAAAAGTTCATGAACGGGAACCGCTGGCTTCAATTAACAATACATGATACCGGGGTTGTCGGGATCGTTTCTCGGGAACCGAAGGCGTCCGTTACCTGCCGCCCATGTTTGTATAAGATATCGGGTAAAGTTGATTGTTGGCGAGGCGATGGTCCGGATCGGTGCGGGAGGTAGCCCGGAGATGGCAACGGAATTCCCCCTGTACAATCCCATCGGACGACTGAAGAAAGAGAAACTTTCACCAGTGGATTCTGTCTACTCAGGGGACACGGAGAGCCGTGCGGTAAAGAATGCCGAGACGATTCCGGAGGAAACGTCAGCGGAGCCTAACGCACGTCGGACGTGGACCCTGGGCTGGGGAGGGGCCAGGGTGAGCGACCGCCCTGAGGAGCGCGGAGCGGGGAGAACCATCGCCGAAGCGGACGAGGATCGCTCGCTCGATTTTGAGGCGATAACCAAAAAGTATTACGCGAAGATCTATAACCTGATCCTGCGCCTGGTGGGCAATCATGAGGATGCGGAAGACCTGACGGTGGAAACGTTTTATAATGCGTTTCGCGCCTGGGGACGATTCCGCGGAGATGCGAAGGTATCGACGTGGCTCCATCAGATTGCCGTCAACAATTGTAAAAACCGTTTCAAACAGAAGGATCGACAGCGAGAGCGGGAGCCGATTTCGCTGGACGACTCGATCGAAACGGATTCGGGAGAACTGTCCAGGGAAGTGGCCGATTGGCGTGCCGCGCCCGAACAGATGGTTCTTTCCAAAGAGTTTGCGGAGCAGGTTCGGAAAGCGGTGGAAGCCCTGCCGGTGGAGTATCGAATGGTACTTCTTCTGGAGCAGGAGGATCACTCGTACGAAGAGATCGCACGGATTACGAATCTGTCGGTTCCCGCCGTGAAAACGCGCCTGCATCGCGCCCGTATACGCGTCCGGCAACGACTGGAACCCTATTATCGGGGCTGGTCCGGCCGGAACTCCTGATGGCGTCCCCCTGTGTCGCCTCGGTGGCGGCATGTCCGGACGGTGGTTCGCACAAACTCTCCAAAATGAAAAACGCATCAGGGAAAGGCACGTCAGCCGATTCCTCAGGAGTCAACAGAGAATGACTGGTCGGTTCGTCGCTCCGGCGATCGCTGTATTCAACGGATTGGGAGCCATTGTCTGCGCCCTGCCTGCCGCCGCGCAGGACGGGCAACCGATCGGTTCGATCGAAGTCAAAGGCAATGTCAAGACCAATCGAACGATCATCCTGAACGCCCTGGCGGCGGCGGGAATCAAGACGGGGGCGATCTACCGCCGGGAAATGGTGAACGACGCGCGGCAACGGGTGCTCGCCGAAGGCTACTATAGCGATATCTACATCCGCGCCGATCTGACCGCCGATAAAAAGGCCAGTATCACCGCCGAAGTCGTCGAAAATCCCGTTATTCAGTACATTCGCATCAAAGGCAATACCAAAATCCCGGCGGATCGGATCAAGGAGCGGCTGAGTTCCAGGGAAGGAACGGTCATTAACACGAACACGATCCGTGAAGATGCCCAGCTGATCCAGCGGATTTATCGTCAGGCCGGTTATGAGGCGTTCCTTTCCGAAATCGAGGATGTTTTCGACCCCCGAAGCGGGACCCTGACGTTTCCCGTCACCGAAACGGTGGTGGAAAGCATCGAAATCGAGGGACTGAAGAAAACCAAGGGCTACGTCGTCACACGCGAGATGCGCACCAAGGTCGGCGACGCCCTGAACATCAACACCCTGAAACGCGACCTGACCCGAATCTTCGGTACGGGCCTGTTCCAGGATGTCGGCACCCCGCGTACGGAACCGGCCGAGGAGGGCAAGGTCAAACTGATCGTGCCGGTACAGGAGCAGAGGACCGGGCAGATTCAGGTGGGATTCGGCTATTCGGTCGCCCAGCGATTGACGGGGACCGTCGAAGTGGCGGAACAGAACTTTCAGGGTAAGGGACAGACGGTCAATGCGGCCTGGACGGTCGGTGGAACCGTCGCCCGGAACCAGTTCGAACTCGGGTTCTCGGAACCGTGGCTGGACCGCTACAACACATCGATCGGGATCAATCTGTACAGTCGGTTCAACTTCCGATTCAACCGGGTACTCTCCTCCAACGCGACCAACGGGCAGAACAGCAACCCCTACTTCGAGGAACGCCGGGGCGGATCGGTCACTCTGTCTCGTCCGACCAGCGAGTTTTCCCGCGCCTTCACGACGCTACGTACGGAAGGGATCCGGGCAAACAATCTGCAGCCGGATTATTCGCAGTTGACCAACGACGAGATCAATAACATTCGCGGCGCTCTGGTGCAGAACGGCGATGTCTCGTCGGTGACGTTGCGTTATCTGACGAACACGCGGGATAACGAGCAGGACCCGGCGGCCGGGTTCTATCTGTCTCCCTCGGTCGAAGTCGGTTCGGCGGCGTTCTCATCGCAGAAACCCCGGTTGAATCCGGCCTTTATCAGTACGACGGAGACCCCGGACGTTCCGCGTGTTCTCGTCGACGAACGGAACCAGCGGGGGGGCTTCACCAAGTTCGTAGTCGATTCCCGTCGTTACTTCAACCTCTCGCGAACCCCGCGCGTCACCCTGCGCGAACCGAAAACCGTACTGGCGGTTCGAACGCTGCTCGGAACGTCGGGCGGAAACCTGGCGTTCGCCGAACAGTTCTTCATGGGCGGCGCGGATAACCTGCGCGGTTTCGCCGACGACCGTTTCTGGGGAAACAACCTGTTCCTGACCTCGGTGGAGTTGCGCATTCCGCTGGATCGACGAAGCGGGAGCCTGACTCTGGTGACGTTCCTCGATGTCGGCGATGCCTGGGGTGCCAGTTCGCTCAACCGGGAGAACATCCCCGGATTCGGCCAGCATAGCGGCTTCGGACCCCGTATCGGCGCCGGTTTCGGGGTTCGATTGCGGACGCCGGTCGGGCCGGTGCGCCTCGACCTGGGGCGGGGAGAGACCACCCGGACGCACTTCTCCATCGGACAGGCGTTTTAAGCAGGAGGGGGATTGTCCGCCGACGGGGAATTAGCCATCGGCGTCGGTCGGTTTCGTCGCTTGTTTTCCGGAATCCCTTTTCCATTCGGATCGCGCAGGAGAAAATCTTGAGACTCAATAGAAGTTTGTTAACCTTTGTTGCGGTGGTCGTCGGGTTGCTCGGACTGGTTTCCACGGCGAGGGCGCAGGAGAAGAAGAATGGCGCCCCCCTGTTCGGGCATGTGGATGTGGCGCAAGTCCTGAACGAATCCAAGGCGCGTCAGAAGGATGTCGCCGAACTGACCCAGATGGCGAGCGGTCTGAACGGCGTTCTCGAATCCCTGCAGAATGTGAATGCCCGGTTCCTGGCCGAGGCGGAAATCAAGGAACTGGCCGTCCTGTACGAAAAAGCCAACAAGACGGACGCGGACAAAAAACGGATTACCGCGCTGGAGGACAGCGGAAACGCGAAGGCCGCCCGGAAACGGAATCTGGAGAACACGGCGAACCCGACGGACGAACAGCAGCAGCAGTTCGGACAATTGCGTGAAACCGAAGAGAAGGGACTCGCCGTCATGAAAGCGATCAACGACGATTTTTCGAAACGTATCAACGCCCGACAGGTCGAGTTGAACAACAAGACGGTCTCCGAAATCAAGGCGGTCATCGCAAAAATCGCACAGGATAAGGGGCTTTCCGCCGTATTCGACAGCCAGGTCGCGATATGGACCGCGAACGATATCACACAGGATGTCATCAAACAGATCAACAAATAGATCAACAAATGGATCGACCGGAACGCGTCCGGCCGACCGACGGGTCGGCCGGACGTTCCTGGCGATTTTCGGGGCGATTTCGTTGACGGGGTGTCGACAGGTGGCGAAGGAGCCGCCGGTCGCACCCCGTCCGGTTTTTGTGCGTCTTGCGCCGCTCGTCGCCGCACACCCTCTCCAGGCGGAAGTGGAGCGACTTCGTCAACTGGAGGCGCGTCTGCGGGACGAGCGTTCGGAAACGGCCGAACCCCGACTTGCGGAGTTCGTTCTCCCCCCGCTACCCGCAGGCCCGGTCACGACCCCTTACCTCTCGTCGCTGGCCGCCCGACAGGAGGCGCATTTCGACCGGCTTCAGAGGAACGCGGAAAATCAGCGGAACGCCTTCCTGACCGAATATCGGGACCGGGAACGTCGCCTGGCCGAACAACGAGAAACCGAAAAGCGGGCCGAACTGATTGCCGCCAGCCTGCAGCGCGAGGAGAGTCAACGCCAGGAGATCATCGATGAAACGGTGGCGCGCCTTCGCGGAGCGGTCTCAACGGACGTGGCGACCGTACGGTCGCGCCTGGCGGTTTTGAACGGCCAGTTGCGGAATCCGGCGGTTCCTCTGGTGGTTCTCGATCGTCGAACGCCACGTACCCCGGCCTTTGATGAGGAGGCCGAACGGATCGTTCAGGAGGAGATCGCTCTTCTGGAACGAAACCCGGAGGCGTACGGGGTCAGCATGCGGGCGCGTCTGGAAAAGAAATATCAGACGCAGGATGCCCTTTTGCTCGAGTTGACGGCAAAACTGGACCGGATTCGGCAGGAAGGGGATCGTCTGCTGGCGGAACTGTCCGAGCGGAACCGGGCGATCCGGGAAGCGGCAATACGAGAGTTTCTGCGAGAGTCCGTGACGGATACGGATCTGCCGAACCGACTGATCCGGCAGGAACGCGCCATTCCGGAAGCGATCGCCTTCGAACGCAGCAACACCCGGGCGACCGTTCGCGCCGCGCAGGAGTCAGGGCAGGGCGCCGAGACACTGCGTTTCGCCGGCCCTGCGGGCGGACCGACGCCCGCCACTCTCCTGGCACAAAACGCGACGGCGGCGGCGGACCGTCTGGCGGATCAACGCCGCCGCCTTGAAGCGACCATCCTCCGCGCGGTCCGCGGGCGAGTGCTGGATATGGCGGCGACCCGGTATCCGGATATCGTGCTCGTCCGAACGGTCGCCCCCGGTAACCCGCCGGCGGAGATCATCGGACGGACCGACGTGACCGACCGGTTCCTGAGCGAGATGAAACCGGGGCAACTCCCGGGGGTGCCGTCCGGCGTAAGCCGTCCTTCCCTTTGACGAAACACCGGTGACGAAACACCGGACGAAGTCGCAAAAAAACGGCGCATTCGTAAAACAGCGGAAACCTTCTCCTTCCTGTAACCTCCAATTCGCCAGAGAACTTGCCGATGTCAGGACTGCCGTTTTCGTACGGGGCGCACGATGGGGAAGAAGCGGCGGGTCGAGGAAGGAAATCGTTGTGAAAGAGCGCAGGGAGCGTACGGTCGCCGAACTGGCCCAGGTGGTCAAAGGGCGTGTGCAGGGCGACCCGGAAACGGTCATCCGGGGGATTGCATCCATTGAGGAGGCGCGAAACGGCGACATTACGTTCGCCGAAAGCGTGCGTTTCCTGCATAATGCGGAACAGTCGATGGCAACGGCAATTCTGGCCCCGGAGAACGCCGCCGTGAACGGCGGAAAGGTGATGATCCAGGTCGCCAATCCCCGACTCGCCTTCGCGCAGCTCCTCGATCTGTTCGCCCCGGAGCAGTACGCCCGACGCGGCATCGATCCCACGGTCGTGTACGGATCGGACTTTCGGTACGGCGCGAATGTCTCCATCGGCGCGAATTCGGTTCTCGGCGAGAACGTCCGGCTCGGTGAGAATGTGACCATCCATCCGCTATGCTATCTCGGAGACGATGTCGAGGTCGGCGACAACACCGTGATCGGGCCGCAGGTAACCCTGCTGCGCGGGACGATCGTCGGGTCGAACTGCATCCTCCACTCCGGGACCGTTCTCGGCGCCGATGGTTTCGGCTACCTGACGATGCAAGGCAAGCATCGCAAGATACCGCAGATCGGAAACGTCCAGGTCGGGAACGATGTCGAGATCGGTGCGAATGTAACGATCGACCGGGCGCGAACCGGCACCACGCGAGTCGGAAACGGCACCAAGATCGACAACATGGTCCATATCGGGCACAACTGCCAGATCGGCGAGGATTGTATCCTGGTGGCGCAGGTCGGCCTTGCCGGCGGCGTCGAAGTGGGTAACCATGTGATTATTGCCGGGCAGTCCGGGGTTAAGGAACAGGTCAAGATCGGGGACCGGGTGGTGATCGGCGCGCAGGCCGGAGTGATGGGGGATGTCCCGGCCGGCGCGTTCGTTTCCGGTTACGGTCCGCGCGCGCACAAGGACACGCTGAAGGTGAATGCGGCGCTCAGCTTTCTCCCGGACCTGCTGCGGAAAGTGCGCGATATGGAACGCCGATTGGCGGGGCTGGAAGGAAAGACGGTCGATGCGGGGCCGGAGGAAACCACGGTCGATGAGGAGTAGCGGATGATGCCGTCGGACGGCGGACGACGGCCGCGTCGCACGATAGCCGGGCCGGTGACGGTCGCGGGGGTCGGTATCCACACCGGCGCATCCGCGACCGTTGTTTTGCGCCCGGCTTCGCCGGAGGCGGGGATCGGCTTTTTCCTCGTTCGTGAAGGAGCGGAACTGCCGCCGACCGTCGACAATGTCGTCGATACGGCCCGTTGCACGGTTCTGGGGCGGGACGAACTCCGTCTCTCGACGGTCGAGCATCTGCTTTCGGCCTGCGCCGGACTGGGCATCACCGATCTGCGGATCGAGACGGACGGACCGGAGTTGCCCATCGGTGACGGCAGCGCGTCGATCTGGACCGAGGCTCTGATGCGGGTCGGGTTCCGTGACACCGATTCGGACGTGCCGGTCGGGACGTTCCGTCTTCGGGAACCGGTCCTGGTCACCGGGAAAGGCGGCAGTTTCGTTGCCTGTTATCCGTCCGATCGACTGAAAATCACCGTCACCGCCGCGTTCGATCACCCTCTGGTCGGAACCCAGGTCGCGCGATTCGAACCGGATCATGACGATTACGAACGCGAGATTGCGCCGGCGCGCACCTTCGGGTTCATCGAGGAGGTCGAAGCGCTGCGGGCGGCGGGATTGGCCCGGGGCGGATCTCTCGACAATGCGGTGATCGTCTACCCCGATCGTTATTCCGCTCCGTTGCGGTTTGATAACGAACTCGCTCGCCACAAATTGCTGGACCTCCTGGGCGACTTGCTGCTAAGTGACGGTCAATCTCTTCCGGTTGCTGATATAATCGCAGTGAAACCCAGCCATCGATTAAACGTGGAAGCGGCGCGAGCGATTGCCGCGCAGCGAATCCGTACGAACCATAAGGAAAGCCTGTTGGAAAACGAGGAAATACCGGGCAAACCGCGGCCCGTCGCCCTGGAGGCGAAGGACATTCTGCGCATATTGCCGCACCGTTACCCTTTTCTCCTGGTCGATCGTATTCTTGAAGTGGAACCCGGGAAGCGCATTGTCGCTGAGAAGAATGTCACGATGAACGAACCGTTCTTCGTCGGGCATTTCCCCGGACACCCGATCATGCCGGGTGTGCTGATTATCGAGATGTTGGCGCAGGTCGGCGGCGTGATGCAATTGCTGGTCGAGGAGCATCAGGGGAAACTCGCCTATCTGGCAGGAATCGAGAAAGCCCGTTTTCGGAAACCCGTGTTGCCCGGCGATACCGTCCGGGCGGAAATCACCATGTTGAAGGAACGATCGGGAATGGGCTGGGTCAAGGCGACCGCGCATGTGGCGGGGAAACTGGTGTGCGAAGCGGATATCGCGTTCGCCCTGGTCGCGCGCGACAGCGTCGACGGAGATGCGATCATTTAGCAAGGACGGCAAAATCTTGAAGATTCATCCGACCGCCGTCATCGATCCTTCCACGGTCGTGGAAGAGAATGTGGAAATCGGCGCCTATACGGTTATCGGTCCCAACTGCCGGATCGGCGAGGGAACGGTGATCGGGCCGCACGTCGTTCTGGAAGAGTATACCCTGATCGGTCAGGAATGCCTGATCCGCGCCGGAGCGGTGCTGGGCGGTCCTCCCCAGGATAACAAGTTCAAGGGCGAACGTTCCTATGTTCGGATCGGTGATCGGAATCAGATTCGTGAGTATGTAACGATCCACCGCGCGACCGGCGAAGAACAGGCGACGACGGTCGGGAATGACAACCTGATCATGGCGTACGTACATGTCGGCCACAACTGCGTCCTCGGGAACGGATCGATGATTTCGTCCTATGCCGGGCTTTCGGGGCATATTACCCTGGCGGATAGCGTGGTGATCGGCGGGATGGTAGGCATCCATCAATTCGTCCGCGTCGGGAAACTGGCGATGCTGGGGGGGTATTCGAAAGTGGTGACCGATGTGCCGCCGTTTATGCTGGCGGACGGTCGTCCGGCCGACGTTCTGGACCTCAATGTTCGGGGCGTGCGTCGGGCCGGTGTCCCGGCGGCGGCGCGCGCGGCGCTGAAACAGGCCTATAAACTTCTCTACCGGTCCAATCTGAATGTCTCCCAGGCACTCGAAGCGATCGAGGAGGAGGTGGAACCGACCCCGGAAATCGTCCACCTGACCGAATTTATCAAGCAGATGGGCGAAGGCGGGTTCGGCCGCGCCAACGATCGGCCGCGCCGCAAATAGTCCGCCGCGCAGCGAACCGGAACCACGTAACGGACGACGACGGACCATGAATATCGCCATCATTACCGGGGAAGCGTCCGGCGACCGTGTCGGTGGCCAGCTGGCGCAGGAGATACGGAAACGCCACCCGGACGTCGAACTCTGGGGAACGGGCGGTAAATACCTGCGCGCCGCCGGCGTCGAAGTGACGATCGATTCCGCGCGCTGGGGCGTCGTCGGCGCGGCTGCCGCCGTCCGGATATTTCCGCGCATTCTGAACGCCCTGGGGTTCCTCCGGAAGGAACTGCTCAAACGCCGCCCCGATGTCGTCATTCCGATCGATGCGGGCGGGTTCAATATCGGCTTCGCCGGCCTTCAGGGCGTCTGCCCGTTCGTCCGTAAACACCTGCCCGACACCAAGATTCTTTACTATTTCCCGCCCGGTTCCTGGCGACGCACTCTGAAAAGCAGCCCGCTGGAACACCTGGCGGATAGAGTCGCGACCCCCTTCCCGTGGAGCGAAACCGAACTGCGCCGCCTCGGGATCGAGGCGACGTTCGTCGGTCATCCGCTGCTGGACCTGGTTCACCCCCAGGAATCGTCGGAAACGTTTGCCGCCCGGCACGGGGTGGACCGCGAAAAGCCGGTGGTCGGCATCTTCCCCGGAAGCCGCCTGCAGGAGATAGAAGCGATCCTGCCCGCGCAGCTGGCGGCGGCCAGCATCATCCATCAACGTGTGCCGGCGGTACAGTTCCTGATCGGACTGGCGCCGACCGTCGATCGCGAGGCCATCGAGGCGGCGATTCGGCGCGAACGCGCGGAGCGTCAGGCGGAGACCGAACGGCAAAAAGCCGCCGCGGCCTTCGACAACAAGGCGGAGATTCCGCCGGTCGGCACGCTGCCGGTGATGGCTGAGGGGCGTGGCGCGCCGCTGACCCCCGCCGAACTCGAGGAACAACGAAAGAAATGGCTGGCGCGCGCCGCCGATATTCCCGAAACCCCCTCGAGCGACGTCCCCATCGCGATCGTCGAGGATGCGACCTACGATGTGATGGGCGTTTCCGACGTCCTTCTGGTCACCTCCGGGACGGTGACTCTGGAGGGAGCGATCCTTGGCAAGCCGATGGTCATCACCTACCGCCTTGCCAGCAGCAACTGGCTCGAATATATGCTCGTGAGGAAAGGGATTCCTCGCTTCATCGGAATGCCGAACCTGCTGGCCGACCGCAACATCTGCCCGGAACTGGTACAGGATGCCGCGACACCGGAAAACCTTGCCGGGGAGGTGATCGGGCTATTGCTCGAACCCGATCGGATTTTGCGGATGCGCGAGGACCTTCGGAACGTCGTTCGTCTTCTGGGCACGCCCGGCGGCGCGGGCCGGACGGCCGAAATGGTTCTGGAACTGGCGGACGCCGGGAACCGACGTACCTGAGAGACGGTAGAATAGCCTGACCATGTCTGCTCCCGCCCCCCGAAACGGTTCTTCCCTATCGCCCGTGGAGATCCGTCGCCGCCTCCTCGGCTATCTGGCACAGTACCGTTTCCCCCTGATCGGCGGCCTCGTGGCCGGAACGACCGTCGCGTCGATTCAGGGATGGATCATGAAGCAAATCAGCGTCTACATCGAAAGCCTGAACCGGGGGAATGTCGGAACGCTGGCCTGGGTCTGCGTCGGTGTCGTCGGGTTGTACGCGGTGATGGGCGTTTTGAAATATGCCCAGAACGTGCTTCTTGCAACCGTAGCGCAGCGGGTCGGAGTACGCATACGACGCGATATCTACGCCCATCTGCAAACCCTGTCTCTGGCCTACTTCCATCAGCGACGGACCGGCGCGTTGATGTCCGCCCTCACCAACGATGTCGCCAAACTGCAGAACGCAGCGATGATGATGAAGGAGATTGTCGCGACGCCGTTGCAGCTCGTGATCTATCTGGGGTTTATGATCTCCATCTCCTGGCAGATGACCTTCTTCACGTTGCTGGTCGTGCCCTTCATCGCCGTCGCCATTCAGCGGCTGACACGCCGGCTTCGCCGTATTTCGCAGACCACCCAGGAACGGCTGGCGGACGTTTCGGCGGTGATGGAGGAGACCATCTCCGCGCCCCGAATCGTTCGAGCCTTCGTCGCGGAGGATCGCGAACTGAAACGGTTCGAAACCGTCAGCGACCTGGCCGTCAATAGCCAGTTGAAAGTCGTGCGTCGTTCCGGTCGACTGGGACCGATCGTGGATGTGATCGGCGCGGCGGGTGTGTCGGCCATCCTCTTCTTCGGCGGCCAGCAGGTGGTCGCCCAGCAGATGAACTCAGGGAGCCTGATCGCGTTCATCGGAATCGCCAGCTTAGTGGCGAACGCCGCGAACGGTATGGGAAACCTGAAGGCGGGATGGGAGGAGATGATGGGCGCGGCCGACCGCATCTTTTCCGAAATTCTGGATGTGACGCCGGACATCCGGGACGCACCGGGTGCGAAGGACCTGCCGACGATTCAGGGACGTATCGAGTTTGACCGGGTGGAGTTCGCCTATGTGCCCGGCATCCCCGTCCTGTCGGGGATCGACCTGACGATCGAACCGGGGCAGGTCGTCGCGCTGGTCGGGGAGACCGGCGCGGGCAAGACGACGCTGGCCGATCTGGTTCCCCGGTTCTACGATCCGACCGGTGGCGCGGTACGGGTGGACGGGGTGGACCTGCGCACGGTGACCGTCGCCTCCTTGCGACGACAGATCGGCATCGTCCCGCAGGACACGCTGCTGTTTTCCGGGACCATACGGGACAACATCGCCTACGGCAGACCGGAGGCGACCGACGCCGAGGTCGCCGAAGCGGCGCGTGCGGCCAATATCGCGCCCTTTATCGAAAGTCTGCCGGACGGATACGCGTCGCGAATCGCCGAACGGGGCGCGTCCGTGTCCGGCGGACAGCGTCAGCGGATCGCGATTGCCCGCGCACTGCTGGCGGACCCACGAATCCTGATCCTCGACGAAGCGACGTCCGCGCTGGACGCGGCGACCGAAGCCATGGTGCAGGAGGCGCTGGAAAGGCTGATGAAAGGACGGACCACCCTCCTCATCGCGCATCGCCTTTCGACCATTGTCAACGCGGATAAGATCGTGGTGCTGAAGCGGGGAGGCTGTATCGCCGAGATGGGAACGCACGCGGAACTGATGGCAAGAAACGGGGTCTATGCCGCTCTCTTCGAGACTCAACGGCGATCCGCGGCCATTGGCTCCGAAACGTCGGAGGGAGCGGCATGAAGGAACCGGAACGTCCCCGCCCCGTCTCTCCGAAGAATCGGATTCTGGCGCGGATCACGGTGGGCGTCGTGCGGTGCCTCTGCGCGACCCTCCGGTTGACGATTGAGCGCGAGGCGGAGAGCGAAGCGCTGATCGCTCAACACGGCGGCTGTTTGTTCGTCACCTGGCACGGTCGGACGATGATACCGATCGACCATTTTCGCGGGCGCGGGCGGATCGGTTACCATACGCTGGTTTCGCTGTCGCGGGACGGAGACTTTCTGGCGGCGTATCTTGCGGCCTGCGGTCTGAAAGTGATCCGGGGATCGACCAACCGCCGGGGGGCGGCGGCGGCGCGCGAGGTGCTGAATCTGCTCGACAAGGGAGGGGTTCTGGCCTTCACTCCGGACGGGCCACGGGGACCGGCCGGTGTCGCGCAGCCGGGGGTGGTCTACTTCGCTTTGAAATCCGGAAAGCCGATCATTCCGGCGGGAATCGCCGCCTGGCCCCGTTGGGAAACGGATTCCTGGGATCGGTTCCTGATACCGCGTCCGTTCGCGCGCGCCCGATGGATCTTCGGGGAGCCGATCTTCATCCGCGAGGGGGAGGACTGGACGGCGGCGGCGGCGCGGGTGACGGAGGCCATCAATCGTCTTCAGGCGGCGGCGGAAGAGAAGGTTCGTTCGGAGACGAGGTACAGGCACGGACCGGAACGCCCCGTCTCCGTGCCACCCGGTAACCGACAGGATCGGGCCGGGCGCATCGGGGGAGACGGGGCGGGGTAATTACCGGACGGCTTCCGCCTTACCGGACGGCCTGACCGCCGGAAGCGGCGCCCTGAGCGGCGTTCCGGCGTGTGGCCTCTATTTTCTGGCGGACTTCGGGCGGCATCTCACCCCCGCGGAAGCTTTTCACGTCGTTGGTCGTCGCCGGTTTGCTGGCCGGCTCGGAACAACCGGTCAGCAGGGTCAGCGCCCCCAGAACGGTCACTGCCAGAAGCGTCGGGGAAACGAAACGCATCGGGATCTCCTTTCGGTTCGATGACTCCCGGTGATTACGGGCGGGTCGCATCCCACATGTTATCCTGCGGGCGGTTATCCGGGTCCGGGTTGGTCTGCGCCGCGCGCATCGCCTTGGAGTGACCGTCGGCGAACGTAAAGTTGGTCATTTCCGAGTGGCGGGTGGACAGCGAACCGGTCGGGCCGGTCGGGTACGGATTGCTGGCCGGTCGGGTGCCGTTCGGCGCAATTCCGCGCGGCATCGTCCGGTCGTCCCAGTTGATGTTGGCGATGACCGAACCGGGTCCGAAGTTGCTGAAGTTGCCCCAGGTGCCGGCCGGATTGCCGGTCGTACGCATGGCGTCACCGTTGTGCACTTCGGTCAGCAGGATGGTGTCCGCCGGTCGATTGACGCCCGCCATCGCGGTGACGCTGTTGCCGACCCAGGAACTGTCGGCGATGCTCATAATGCCCTTGTTGATATTTTGCTGGGCGTTATTGTCCCACATAATGATCCCGTTGGAGGCGTAGGAGATCGGAACGCCGACCCAGTACTGAGCGTCATTCGCCGTGCCATACGCTCCGTAGGAGCGGTCGCTATCGCTCGGACAGCGGAACAGATCGACGCTCTTGGTATACGGCTGAACGGCGACCGGCCATCCGCTTTGCCAGTTCGAGGTCAGGCCCATCGGGAAGACCTCATCGTAGTCCTGTCCGTACATAAGAACGGACAGACCGATCTGTTTGATATTGGAAAGGCAGGAAACGGATCGAGCCTTTTCGCGAGCCTGGGCGAACACGGGGAACAGGATGGCCGCCAGAATCGCGATAATGGCGATGACGACGAGCAGCTCGATCAGTGTGAACGCCTTCCGATTGAAACCCGTTGCCGGGTGTTTGGTCATGGAAGTCAAATCAATTCTCCTTCGAAAGGGCGCCTCCGAAGGCCACCCTGTTCATTCCTACGCAGATTGGGGATGCGTTTGTTTCATATCATTCCTCTCGATTTTCATCAAGTGAGCGGGCGTTAACCGTAAATTTTTGGGATGTACGCACTGAGCGAAACGTTTGTTCCTGAAATTTGGCTTAAAAGTGTTTCAAACACCTGAAACAAAAACGGCCTGCGTTTGCAGGCCGTTTCGCGTCGCCGAACGGATTTTTCGGTGTCGGATCAGGATTCGATCGCGTCCAGCACCAGCGACGCCCCGCCGTAAATCCCGGCGTCGTCGCCCAGTTCGGCCGGGACGAGCGGACAGTGCGCGACAAGCGACGGAATGCCGTTGGCGCGGGTCGAACGACGGATCGGGTCGAAGATCAGTTCTCCGGCCTGGGCGACGCCCCCGCCGATGACGACCATCTCCGGGTCGAGAAGGTTGATCATCGACGCGATTCCAAGGCCGATAAAATAACCGACCTCTTCAAAAACTTCGATTGCCACGGCATCGCCCTCATTCGCCGCCTCGGCGATGACTTTGGGTTCCAGGAAGTGCCAGTCGTCGACTTTTTCGGTGAGGACGGTTTTGCGTCCGGAGCAGATCTTGCGTGCCGCACACTCGTTGATGGCGGCGATCTGCCCCATGCTTTCCAGCGCGCCGAAGACTGCGGCCCCGCCCCGCTGTCCGGCCGCGACGATGATATGGCCGATCTCACCGGCACCGCCGGAGGAACCGGTCCAGAGTTTGCCATCCAGGATGATGCCGCCGCCGATGCCGGTGCCCAGGGTGACCATGACCATGGTACGGACCGCGCGTCCCGCTCCGAAGCGAAACTCGCCGAGCGCGGCGACGTTGGCATCGTTGCCCATGAAGACGGGAAGACCGATCTGCTGGCTGATCGGCTCGGCCAGAGTGACCTTGCGCCAGGGAAGTCCCTGTTCGAAGAAGTTGGGCGCCCACAGAACGACGCCATTCCGGTCATCGATATGTCCCGGACAACCGATTCCGAGTCCGGCCACGTCTTCCTTGCGGACGCCGGCCGTTTCCATAGCGGTGCCGGCGGCGGTAACGATCTGCGTGATGGTCGCGGGGACGCCCTCCGTCGCGTAGGACGAGGCACGTCCCGATCCCAGAAGCTTCCCCGCACGGTCGAGAACGGCGGCCCGGACATTCGTTCCGCCGAGGTCCACACCGAGGATATATGGGGCATCGGTAATCGGTTGCATCTGATTTCGGTTTCCTGTAAGTAGGGTTCTTTGCCGGAATAGATTCTCCCGATGCCCGATGAATCCCTTCGTCCGGAGGGCGGCCTTGCCGTGCGACGGGTCGATGTTCGCCCCGTGCCTCCCTCCGTGCCTCCTTCGGCCCCCCAAACCTCCCCCAAACCTCCCCCGGCCTCCCCAAACCTCCCCAAATCTCCCCTGGCCTCCACCGGCCACCCGAAATCGCCACCGTCCGCAAGGGGGGGACGGCAACTCTCGGGGAAAAAGGGCCCCGGTGGTGGCAGGTGGAGGCGAACCCTCGCCGGGCGGAAGGCCGCAGGCGGTCCGGAGGTGGTACGAACCCTGTCCGCGAACGGGTTCGGGGACACTATATGTTGGGGCCAGGCGTGGCAAAAAACCCATATACGGTAGTGCTTTGATAAAAAAAACGGGTAATTCGACCGACAGACGTTGACATGGCGGGGGGGATGTCATACAATCCTCGCAGTGGTGGCGAGTGGTGGCAAGTGGTGACCTGGTGGAGGGTTCGGGGTGGCGAGTGGATTACGGCCCCGGGGAGAGCGTTAAAGCGTGTTTCGTGGGGCGCACTACCATTCGGTCGATGACAAGGGACGAGTCATTATTCCCTTGCGTTTCCGAAATGAACTTGGCAATACCTTCATCATCACCAAAGGATTAGACAAATGTCTCTTCGTTTTCCGCGAGGACGATTTTGTCGAAATGGAAAAGAAACTGCAGGCGCAACCGGCGCTGGATCGGCATACGATCCTTCTTCAACGCTGGCTGTCGGCGGAGGCGCTGGAGACACAGGTGGATAATCAGGGACGGGTCGCGATTCCCGGCAACCTCCGGGAGTTCGCCGGCATCGTCGAGGAGGTCGTCATCGTCGGGGCCGGGAGTCGGATCGAGATCTGGTCGCGGGCCGGTTGGGATGCGTTTAATGCCAGCTTGAGCGACGAACTGATCGCTCGATCCGCGGCGGAAGTCGGACTCGGAAAGTAAGCGGGAGATGACGTATCACGTACCGGCGTTGTTGAACGAAGTGACGGACGCACTCCGACTCGCGCCGGGAAAGCGAATCCTGGATGCCACGCTGGGTGGCGGGGGCCATGCACGAGCGATCGCTCAGCGGATCGCTCCGGGCGGGCTGTTGATCGGACTGGACCAGGACGCGGAAGCGCTCGCAGAAGCGCGAAAGACGCTCGATGTGGTGGATGAGACCGAAATTCGATTGCATCAGGTAAACTTCGCCGATTTGAGCGAAGCGATGGACGGGGATGGGTTACGAACGGTGGACGGAGCGCTCTTCGATCTGGGGGTTTCGTCGCACCAATTGGATACGCCGGAGCGGGGGTTCGCGATTCGATACGTCGGACCCCTGGATATGAGAATGGCGGGAACGGCCGGCGGGGAAACCGCCGCCGAACTGCTGAACCGCCTGCCGGAAGCGGAGATCGCACGAATCCTGTTTGAGTTCGGGGAGGAACCCAGAGGAAAGCGGATCGCCGCGGAGATCGTCCGGCGGCGGGCCGTTCGTCCGCTGGAGACGACGGAGGATCTGACCGATGCGGTACGGGCGGCGATGCCGTTCCGGACCCGACCGGGAGAGATCCACCCGGCGACGAAGGTTTTTCAGGCGGTTCGCATCGCCGTGAATCGGGAACTGGACATTCTGGAAGGCGCCTTACGGGCGGCGGCCGGGCGACTGGCGGCCGGAGGGCGACTGGCGGTGATCTCCTACCATTCGCTGGAGGATCGCATCGTCAAGAAGGTGATGGCGGAACTGGCGGGCAAACGGGTCGAATCCGACCTGCCCTCGCCACAACCGTTGCCGCCGCCGATCCTGATGCCGGTGACTCGAAAACCCATTACCCCGACGGAGGAGGAAGTGCGGTCCAATCCCCGCGCCCGAAGCGCGAAACTGCGTGTCGCAGAACGAATCGGGAGCGAGCCATAACGCGTTCGGACAGCGTCCGGGACACGAACGCCCGAGGTCGGATGACCGAACGATACCGAACGATACCGAACAGGACACAGGTAAGGAACGAAATATGGCGCGGATGATGGCCGAACCGGGAATGGTGCCTCCGGCACGAGCGACCAGGGCGCGGGCGATGCCCGCTCCACGGACGTCGGTGGGGTCCCCGGCCCCCCCTGACGCTTCCCAGGCGCGGGCGCACGCCTCGCGAATGGCCGGAAACGCGGTCGTTCCGGCCAATCGAGCCAATCGAGTCCTTGGCGCAAAACGAACCCCCGCCGTCTCCCGACCCGCCAACCGCGCGGTCGGTCGCGAAATGCTGGCCGTCCTGCTCGCTTCCTTCATCGTTTCCCTGCTCTGCTGTTACGTTGCCGCGTACGCCCGGGTCACCGCCGAGGGGTTTGCGATCAAACGGCTCCATCGGGAAATCGCCGAGGCGGAGAAGCGCGGGAACGCGCTACAGGCGTCCATTTCCGAGCATCAATCCCTGGAACGCATCGCCGAACTGGCGCGGAAGATGGGGCTGGTGCCGCAAACCCCGGGAACGGTCCGGATGCTGGCGACCGATGACTCGAACACCGGAGCGGATGCGGGCTCGGACGAGGTAGTTCCCTGATGGCGACGATTCGAACGACGAAGCCGAACGGCCCCGGCGCGTACACCCGTGGACGCCGTCCGAACCCGGCTCTCAATGCGCTTCACGCCGCGGCACGGGAGAACGCCCGGGTCGCCGCCCGCGAAACGACGGGAGTGGTGGTCCAGGAACGGGTTCTGCCCATTTTCCTGTTGCTGGCGCTGGCGCACGCCGCCTTGGCCGCCCGACTCGTCTACCTCCAGGTCGTGAAACGGAACGATTTCGTCAGGGAAGCGCGGGAACTGCGGTCGCGTACCGTGGAATTGCCGGCGCGACGCGGCGAAATGCTGGATCGCTACGGCAATCCGCTGGTTCGTAACGAGCCGGTCTGCGACATCGTCCTCGACCCCAACCTCTGGTTCGCCGCGCGCGCCAGTGACGAGACGGCGGAAACGCTGAAGCGAAGCGCCATCGAGCGTCTGTCGGCGCTGCTGCCGGGTATCGATGTTCGGGGAATCGTCGAGAAACGGGGCATCGTAAAAGGGTCGACCGGGTCCTACCGGACCATCGTCATCGCCCGGGAGATGCCTGAAAAACTCGGTGAGCGGATCAAGCAGCAGCAGATTCTGGGAGCCGGCGTTCGACCCGCCGTTCGCCGTTCGGCGGTTCTGGGCGATCTGGCCCCTCAGGTCGTCGGGATCACCGGTACGGACGGAGAAGGGCTGGAAGGACTGGAGTCCGCGCTCCAGCACGGACCGACCTACTCGTTGAAGGGCCGTCCCGGCGAACTGCAGGCGGAGTTCGACTCGCGTGGAATGATTCCGGGAACGATTCGCAACCATCGGCCGCCCCAGCACGGCACGAACTTTGTCCTGACCCTGGATGCCGACCTTCAGCACACCGTGCAGGAAGCATTGGGCAAAGCGTTTCTCGCCGCCAGAGCGGAAGCGGCGACGGCGGTCGTTCTGGACCCTGCGACCGGCGATATTCTCGCCCTGGCGAACTATCCGACCTTCGATATCAATCACTGGGAAAAATCCGATAGCGTGGCCCGTATGAACCGGGCCGTCACCGCCACATTCGAACCCGGTTCGACGATGAAGGTCTTTACGATCGCTGCCGCCCTGGAAGAGGGGAAGATTACTCCGGAGAGTCATTTTTTCTGTAACTGGTCCAGGCGGATCGGGCGAAGAACGATTCACTGCCACGACGGCCAGAAACATCGAAATCAGGACGTGACGACCGTGCTGGCCAATTCGTGCAATATCGGGACGGCGGAGATCGGCTTCGGACTGGGACAAACCCGGTTATACCACTATCTGCGGAAGTTCGGATTCGGAGAGCGGCCAAAGAGCGGTCTGCCGGGCGAGGAACCCGGCGTGCTCGAAGCGCCCGAAAAATGGTCCGACATCCGCTGGGCGAATATCGCCTTCGGTCAGGGAATGACCGTGAACGCCATTCAGATGGCCGCCGCATACGGCGCGATCGCCAACGATGGGATGTATCGGAGGCCGCGAATCGTCCGGGGCATTCGTGACGAGGTAGGACAGACCGAACTCCGGAAGGTGGAGGAGGGACGGCAGGTGATCTCCCCCCGGACGGCCCGGACCGTTCGAAAAATGCTCCTGGCGGCGATGGAGGTCGGCACCGGAAAGCCCGCCCGACTCGATGGATATACGGCGGGCGGGAAGACCGCCACCGCGCAGGTCGCCCGGACCGGCGGACGAGGCTACAGCCCGGACGAGTTTATCTCCTCCTTCATCGGAATCGCGCCGGTTGAAAAACCCCGTTTCGTCATCGCCGTCTCGGTCAGCAAGCCGAAGGGCGGGATCCATTACGGTGGCGCGGTAGCCGGTCCGGTGTTCAAGGAGATCGCCGAAAAGGCGTTGCTCGCCTGGCGGGTTCCGAGAGACGGGGTGTTGCGCGACGACAAGAAATCCGTGGCGACGGCTGCCAGCGATTGAGAATGCTCCAACCGGAGACGGTCTGGCATATCCCTTCGGGCGACGGCCGAATGTGGTTTAATCTCGGTGAAGGGGCGACGTACGATGGATGGGGCGATGGTCCGAAGCAAAGGGTTGAAGGAACTGGCACGGGCGACGCCGGAAGGGTATCTGAAAGACGGGACCGGGGAAACGAGGATTACCGGTCTGACGTACGATTCCCGGTCGGTCGAGCCGGGTTTTTTGTTTCTGGCGGTTCCCGGAGAGCGATTCGATGGCCATGCGTTTCTTGACCGGGCGGTGGCGAGCGGCGCGGCCGCCGTGGTGATTCAGGCCGACCGCGTCGCCGAAACGGTGGTTCCGTCCGTCCCGACCCTCATCGTTCCGAATGTGCGGGCGGCCCTGGGGCCGATCGCCGGAGCCTTCTACGATTTCCCGACCCGCGCCCTGTATCTGGCCGGTGTCACGGGGACCAACGGGAAAACGACCGTCACGCGCATGATCGACAGCATCGCGCGCGCGGCGGGAGAGAGGACGGGAACGGTGGGCACCCTGGGCGCGACCGTCGCCGGAGAAGCGATTCCGCACGACCGGACGACGCCGGAAGCCCCGGACCTGCAAAGGCTGTTTGCCGGGATGCGGGCGGCCGGCGCGGTTTCGGCGGTGATGGAGGTCTCGTCGCACGCCCTGGTTTCGGGGCGGGTGACCGGCTGCGCGTATGACGTCGGCGTGTTTACCAACCTGACACAGGACCACCTCGATTTTCACGGGACCATGGAAGCGTACCGGGACGCCAAGGGACTGCTGTTCACCGAGTATGCCGACGCCGCCCGCGAGGACGGGAAAAAATTCGTCGCCGTATTGAATGTGGGATCGGATGCGGGCCGGTACTACGCGACCATCACGCGTGCCGACCGGACCATTACCTATGCGACCGACGGACCGGCGGATATTCGCGCGACCGAGGTCCACCCTGCAATCGATGCGATCCGGTTCGTCGCCGAAACGCCGAACGGGCGTGTTCCGATCGACCTGCCGTTCGGCGGACGGTTCAATGTCGAGAACGCTCTGGCCGCGATCGGATACGGAATCGCCCGCGGACTGGCGGTCGAGGTGATCGCCCGGGGATTGTCGACCTGTCCGCCGGTGCCGGGGCGTTTCGAACCGGTACGGGTCGGACAGGAGTTCGCGGTGCTGGTCGACTATGCGCATACCCCGGACGGCCTGGAAAATGTTCTGACCTCGGCGCGTCCGCTGACGCCGGGGCGGTTGATCGCGGTTTTCGGGTGTGGCGGTAACCGTGATCGAACGAAACGGCCGATCATGGGCGGGATTGCGACCCGTCTGGCCGATATCGTCGTCGTCACCTCCGATAACCCGCGCCGGGAGGAACCGGAAGCGATCATCGACGAGATTTTTACCGGGATGGCGGTCGGGGGAACCGTGTACCGGGAAGCGGACCGGCGCAAAGCGATCGCGCTGGCGGTCGGCATCGCACGGGCGGGAGACACGGTGGTCATTGCCGGGAAGGGACATGAGGATTATCAGATCCTCGGGGACGAAACCATTCATTTCTCCGATGTCGAAGTGGCGGGCGAGGAGCTAAGGAACGTCATATGATCCGCGATCTGACTCTGGATGAGGTTGTCGAAGTGACGGGCGGCGGACTGGTGGACGGTCCGCAAACCGGGCCGGCCTCCGGCGAGGAGGTCTGTACGTCGGTATCGACCGATACCCGAACCCTGCGACCGGGCGCACTGTTCGTCGCGCTTCGGGGGGACCGGCACGACGCCCATGATTACCTGGCGGCGGCCCGCGACGCCGGAGCCGCCGGACTGGTCGTCGCCCGCGCCCTGCATCTGGAGGAGGCTCACCTGCCCCATGTCGTCGTCCCGGATACCACCCATGCCCTGGGCGATATCGCTCGCTACGTGCGTGACCGGTTTTCCGGCCCGGTGATCGGCGTGACCGGCAGCGTCGGCAAGACCACCGTCAAGGAGATGATGGCGACCGTGCTGGCGGCGAAGTATTCCGTCCATAAAAGCGCGGAGAATTTCAACAACGAAATCGGCGTCCCTCATACTCTGTTCGCGCTTGAGGAGCACCATACCGCCGCCATCCTGGAGATGGGAATGCGCGGCGCGGGACAGATCCAGCGTCTGGCGGAAATCGCCGCGCCGACCATCGGGGTGGTTACCGGCATCGGTCTTTCGCATATCGAACTGCTCGGCTCGCGAGAGAATATTGCGCGCGCCAAGGGAGAACTGTTCGCCTGCTTGCCCGCCGATGGCGGATTGGCGGTCTACCCGGCCGGAGACGATTATGCGGGTCTTCTGCGTTCCCTGTACAAAGGGCAGGACGCGCTGACCTGTGCGGTCGAGGGGTTCGCCGAAGTGCAGGCGACGAAGGTGACTCGCCACGAAAACGGCTGGCGGTTCACCGTCTATTCGCCGTGGGGGACGCAGAAGATGTTTCTGCCGTCGCCGGGGCGGTTCAACATTCTCAACGCTCTGTTCGCGGTGGCGGTCGGCGGACACCTGGGGATTCCGCTTGACAGCATCGCCCGTACGCTCCTCGAATGGAAGCCGGCGTCGATGCGTCTGGAGATCGTCCGGGCGGCGAACGGCGCGACCATCCTGTCCGATGCGTACAATGCGGCTCCGGATTCCATGGTCGGCGCTCTGGAGACGCTCCGGGATATGCCGGTCGGACCGGGCGGGAAGCGGATCGCCGTACTGGGCGAGATGCGGGAACTGGGTCCCTACGCCGCGGAGGCGCATGCGTCGGTCGGGCGAATGGCCGCCCGGATCAAGCCGGATTTTCTTATCACCGTCGGCGAACTGACCTCCAAACTGACGGCGGCGGCGATCGCCGCCGGATTCCCGCCGGAAAAAGTCCATCCGTTCGAAACGACCGAGACAGCGGTCGAACTGGTCCCGAAAATCATTCAGCCGGGCGATATCGTGCTGGTCAAGGGCAGCCGTGCGCTGGCCCTGGAGGGGATCGTTCGGTCGCTCACGGGAAACGCTCCGCCGGAAGAGGCGGCTCCGTAAATGTACTTTCCGGTCGCCATTTCGTTTCTCGTCGCGCTTGCCGTCGTTCTGGTCGCGGGAGGGCCGACGATCGCGTTCCTTCGGTCGCGAAAGTCGGTGCAGCCGATCTCGCCGGACGCTCCGGAGAAGCATCGTCTGAAGCACGGAACGCCGACGATGGGGGGCGTCCTGCTGCTGGCGGCGGTCACCGTCTCGGTACTGGCGCAGACCGCGTTTTACTTCACGGGGCGGCCGGGTTTGCTGATCTCCGCCCGGGAGAAGATTTATGTCTTTGCCGTCCTTTTCGTCTTTCTCGGCGGGGGGGTGATCGGATTCCTCGATGATCTGGGCAAGGCGCGAAAGAAGGAGAACAAAGCGGGACTGTCCGAACGAGCCAAACTCGTGATGCAACTGGTCGTCTCGCTGGCGTTCGTCGCCCTGCTTTTCCTGATCGGTCAGGCCGGGACGGTGTCGGTTTTTCAGGTGGGCGACCTCCGATGGGATATCGGTCTCTGGTTTTACCCGCTCGCGGTCCTTTTCATCATGGGGTTTGCGAACGCGGTCAACTTCACCGACGGACTGGACGGACTGGCGGCGGGAACGACCCTGATCGTCACGACCACGCTTGCGATCGCCTGCTGGGTTTTTCCGGGGCTGGGCGGATTTCCGCTGATGAGTCTGTTTTACGGCAGCGTCGCCGGGGCCTGTGCGGGGTTTCTCTGGTTTAACGTCTACCCGGCGCGGGTATTCATGGGGGACACCGGTTCGCTGGCCCTGGGAATGGGCATCGCGTCCGCCGTTCTGGCCGCGAAGCAGGAGCTGCTTTTCCTGATCGTCGGTGTCGTCTACATCGTGGAAATCCTCTCGATGATGATTCAGCGGTACGTCTTCAAGTACCGGCGCATCCGTTTCGGGATCGACTACGCGAAGGCGAACCGCGTCTTCCGGCGTGCGCCGTTGCACCACCATTTCGAGGAACTGGGCTGGCACGAGACGCAGGTCGTGGGCCGTTTCTGGGTCGTCAGCCTGATTGCCGGGGCGATCGGTCTGATGGTCTGCGGCCTGCTGACACCGCACGAACTGCCGGAAGGGATCGGTCGGGATGCCGAGCATCGGGTTCGCGCCGGGGAGAGCGGACGATGAGGACGGACGAATTCGCCGGGAGAAACGTCGCGGTGATCGGGCTGGCGGCGACCGGCCTGGCGACCGCGAAAGTCCTTCGTCAGCAGGGAGCGAACGTCACGGTCTACGACGGAAAACCGGAGGAGAGACTGGAGGCCGCGCGAGTTGCCGAGGTGCGTTCGCTCGACGGGGTCGCCTTCCGACCGAACACCGAAACGACGGACACAGCGACGGACCTGATCGTTCCGTCGCCGGGAGTCCCTGCCTATTCCCCCGTGCTGACTGATGCGGTGCGGCGGGGCGTTCCGATTCTGGGCGAGATCGAGGTCGCCTATCGGCTCGCGCGCGCGCCCATCCTCGCCATCACCGGCACCAACGGCAAAACGACCACGACCGCACTGGTCGGCGCGATCTGCCGCGAATCCGGACTCAAGACCTGGGTGGCGGGCAATATCGCCGAGGATGCCGGAAAACGCCTGCCATTGATCGAAGCGGCCATGGAGGCGCCGGAGGACGGGGTCATCGTCGCGGAGGTTTCGTCGTTCCAGCTGGAGTGGGTCGAACGGTTCCGGCCCCGGGTCGCCGCCTGGCTGAACCTGAGCGCGGATCACCTCGACCGCTATAAGGACATGGATGAATACGCGCGCGCCAAGTCCCACATCTTCCGTGCTCAGACGGAGGAGGATTTCGCGGTTTTGAACGGCGAGGATGAGGCCGTTCTCCGCTACGGGCGGGACGTCGGACGGGGCGTCCGCGCCATTTTCGGCGTCGATGAGGAGGGAAGAACCGGCTTCTGTACGCGCGGGACCGGCACTTACCGGCTGGAACCGCACCGACTGGTGTACGAAAACCCCCTCATCGGCGGGGGGTGGATCGAAGCTCCGGTCGAGTCGATCCGTCTCGCCGGGCGGCATAACCTGCTCAACATCATGGCGGCGGTCGGGATAACGACGCCGATCGGCAATCCGATCCCGGTCATCGCGAAGGCGCTGGGCGAGTTCGGCGGGGTGGCGCATCGGATGGAGTTCGTCGCCGAAGTGAACGGCGTCCGCTATATCAACAACTCGATGTGTACCAATCCGGCGGCATTGATCGCGTCGGTGGCGGCGTTGACCACCCCGCTGATCGCGATTTCCGGAGGCGTTCACAAAGGCGGCGACCTGAGCGGGGTCGGGCAGGCGCTGGCGGAACGTGCGCGCCATACGATCCTGATCGGTCGGTCGGCGGAGGAGTTCGCGGCGGCGATACGAAACGCGGGCGGTGGGGAGTATTCGTTTGCGGCGACGCTGGCCGAGGCGACGGCGAAGGCGGCCGGAATGGCGGCGGACGGCGATACCGTGATGCTCGTCCCCGGCTGCGCCAGCTTCGATATGTTCAGCGGGTTTGAGGAGCGCGGACAGGTGTTTCGCGAAGCGGTCCGCGCATTGTAACAAACGGAGAACGGTGAGGGGGTGTTTCAATGGCTGTCGTCACGGCAGGAAAATGGAAGGCGGCGAACGGGCGGGTGTCCGGCCGAAAGGTGTCGGGCGAGGAAAAGACGTTTCGGCCCGACTGGTGGCTGTTTCTGGTAACGATCGTTCTGCTCGGTTTCGGGATCGTCATGGTGTTCGATGCCTCCTATCCGCATGCTTTTGAAAAGCATCAGGACGGAGCGTACTGGGTCAAGCGGCAGATCGTCTCGGCCGTGATCGGCCTCTGCGGCCTGTTTTTCGCCATGGCGGTGCCCTTTCACCGGTGGCAGCGGGTCGCCGTGCCGGGCCTCATCTTCGCCTTCGTCCTGTTGATCCTGGTGCACTTTTTCGGGCATGGCGCGCTGGGCGCTCAGCGGTGGATCGGCTGGGGTCCGTTCAAGATGCAGCCATCGGAACTATCCAAGCTGGCGCTGGTGCTGTACCTGGCGAAGGTGCTGGCGGCGCGTCCGTCGGCGGCGCGGGACCTCTGGGGCGGATTGCTGCCGGTGGCCGGGGTCGCGTTCCTGGCGGTCTTCCTGGTGGAGCGGGAGCCGGATATGGGAACCGCCATCACCATGCTCCTGACGACGCTGGTCGTGCTGTATGTCGCCGGGGCGAGGGCGCGATGGATTCTCGGCACGCTGGCGCTGGCGACCGTGGTCGGATTGATGATCGTCTGGCCGCACGGCGGGAAAAGTAACTACCGCTGGAAACGTCTGACGACCTTCGCCAACCCGTCCGCCGATCCGCGCAACGAAGGGTTCCAGATCTATCATTCCACGGTCGCGCTTGGCTCCGGCGGACTGACCGGTCTCGGATTCGGCGAATCGCGCGAAAAGCGTCTGGGCAATCTCCCGATGCAGCGTACCGACTTTATCTTCGCCATCATCGGGGAGGAGTTCGGCCTGGTCGGAACCCTGGGGGTTCTGTCCGGTTTTCTGCTTCTGGCCGCCCGGGGGTATCATATCGCCCAGCGGGCCAAGGACCCCTTCGGTTCCCTGCTGGCGACCGGCGTCACCTCGATGATCGTGATTCCCGCCCTGCTCAACATCGGGGTGGTCACGGCATCGATACCGACCACCGGGATTCCGCTGCCCTTTATTTCGTACGGCGGGTCGTCGCTGGTGCCGACGCTGTTCGGAATCGGCATCCTGCTGAATATTTCGCAGCGACCGTTCTACCGGGAACAGAAGCCGGCGAAGCGACTGGCGTATGAGGAGACGCTGCCGGAGTATCAGGCAGGAGGCAGCGCCGAAGAGGCGAAATCGCGGTTGCGAGCGATGCGGGCGGAACACGGAACAGGCTAAAACCATGCTGAAAAAAGAACCGGTACCGGCGACGCCGCGCCCTTTGCCCGACGGCCCTCTCTACTTCGTCGGAATCGGCGGCGCGGGAATGAGCGCGATTGCCCGGGTTCTGGCGCAGCGCGGACGCGAGATCGCCGGAAGCGATCCGGGGATCACGGAAGCCACCCGGACACGACTGGAATCGGTCGGTGTGACGGTCTATCGTCAGCACGATCCGATGCAGGTCGGAGAGGCGGCGGCGGTCGTGGCGACCGATGCCGTCGACGAGACCAACCCGGAGATCCGGGCGGCGCGGGAGCGAGGTATTCCCGTTTTCCGACGCCCGGAAGCGCTTGGCGCGATCTTCAATGCGGGGCGGGGAATCGCCATCGCCGGAACCCACGGCAAGACGACGACGACCGGAATGGTGGCATCCCTTTTGCTGGAAGCGGCTTGGGAACCGACGATCCTGATCGGAGGAGATTTGCCGCGCATCGGCGGAAACGCCCGGAACGGCGACCCCGACCGTCCGGGTGGCGACATCGTTCTCGCCGAGGCCTGCGAGGCTTACGACGGGTTCCTTTATCTGCATCCGGAAATCGCCGTCATCACCAATATCGAGGCCGATCATCTCGATTATCATGGTACCGAGGAGGCCGTGTTCGCCTCGTTTCGACGTTTCGTGCAGCAGATCAAACCGGGCGGGACGGCGATCGTATCGTTTCTTCCGGAGGCGGGGTCCGCGCGTGATCCGCTGGAAGGCGCGACACGAGATGAGGCCCGACTCCTGACGTACGGCGAGCGGGGAGCGGTTTCGGCGCGAAACATGACATTTTCCGAGGCGGGGGCGGAGTTCGATCTGCATCGGGACCGGGGGGAGGACACGGAGTTCGTTCCCGGAGTGTTCGTCGGTCATGTCCGGCTGAAAGTCCCGGGACAGCACAATGTTCTCAATGCGCTGGCCGCGGCGGCGGTCGGGTTCACGCTGGGACTGCCGGACGAAACGATCCTGGCGGGACTGGATTCGTTTACCGGGACCGGGCGGCGTTTCGAGCGACTGGGCGAGGCGAACGGCGCGTGGATCATTGACGATTACGCCCACCATCCGACGGAAATCCGCGCCACCCTGGCCGCCACCCGGTCCGCGTTTCCGGATCGCCGCCTGATCGCGATCTTTCAGCCGCACCTGCCGTCGCGCACCCGGGATTTCATGGAGGATTTCGCCGACGCCTTGAAAGCCGATCTGATCGTCTTGACGGATATCTATCTGGCACGGGAACGGCCTCTGCCCGGCGTCTCGTCGGAAACACTGGCTGCCCGGGTCCGCGCACGACAGCCGGACGGAACCGTGCTTCATATTCCGGACAAGAACGACATCGCGGCATACCTGACGGAAACGATTCGCCCCGGAGATATCGTGTTGACGATGGGAGCCGGAGATATTCGAAAGGCGGGGGAACAACTGCTCGCCCGATTGAGGGACACGCAATGAAAAGACGTGTGGCGGTTCTGATGGGCGGGAGATCGGCGGAGCGTGACGTCTCGCTGGCGACCGGACTGCAGGTGCTGAACGCGTTGGACCCGGACCGATACGAGGTGTATGCGCTGGACACGGCCTCCGGGGAGCGCTTCCTTCCGGCGGAAATGAACCGTCCGGTGGCGCAGTTGACCGCCGTGGATGGTCGACCGGTGAACGCATTGACGGCGCTGCCGACGGTCGCTCTCGCCGAAAGGCCTAATGTCGTCTTTATCGCGCTGCACGGACCGGGCGGCGAGGACGGGTCGGTGCAGGGCTTTCTGGAGACGCTCGGCATTCCCTATACCGGTTCCGGCGTGCTGGCGTCGGCGCTGGCGATGGATAAGATGCGTTGCAAGATTTTTCTGGGAACCGAAAACATTGTGACGCCGCCCGGGCTGGTGCTGACCCGGGACGATGCGCCGCGCCTGCGAAGAGCCGGGAACGAGGTGGCGCGAAATCTGGGGTTCCCCGTGGTCGTCAAGCCGTCCCGTCAGGGGAGCACCTACGGCTGCACGGTCGCGACCGACGCCGAAACGCTGACCGATGCGCTGACGGAGGCGTTCCGTTACGATGATACCGTTCTGGTGGAACAGCGAATCTTCGGGACCGAAATCACGGTCGCGGTTCTGGGCAATCGCGAGCCGTTCGCGCTTCCGGTCGTGGAAATCGTCCCTCCGGACGGATTTTTTGATTATCAGTCCAAGTATTCTCAGGACGAGGCCGTGGCCGCGCGGGAGATCGTGCCCGCCCGTATCGACGAAGAGATCGCCCGCGAGGCGCAGGAGATCGCGGTTCGCTGTCATCGTCTGCTGGGATGCCGGGGGATGAGCCGTACCGATATGTTCGTGACGGATTACGGCGAGGTCATCACTCTGGAGATCAACACGATTCCGGGGATGACGGTGACCTCCCTGTTGCCGAAAGCGGCGGCGGCGGCCGGAATTCCCTTCCCCGAACTGATGGACCGACTGATCGCCTATGCGGTCGAAAAATAGCGAAAACCCGATCTCCGAACTGGAAAAGACCATGCGTCGAAACGATCCTTCCCGACGAAACCCTGAGGCGCCGGCGTCGCGCCTGCGGCCGAACTCGCGCGAGGTCCGCAAGGAGCCGATCGATGCCGGTCCCCGGCCCGTCAGTCGACAGCAACGCGCCTATCGTGACTTGCAGCAGGGGATGCCCCTGCCGCCGCCACCGGGTCCGCCGCCCGGTCCGGACTCGGCGGACCGGAATCGCCCGAACCCGTCCGCCCAGCGTTGGAAGGCGACGGGGTATCGCGATCGGGCGACATCACGACGGCGGGTCCGTCTCAATCGACGGCGACCGAACTATGCGCGAATCGCGCTGGGGATCGTTTCGGTCGGACTGGCTCTGGAGATTGTCGCCGCGCTGTTCCTCTCGCCCCGGCTTGCCGTACACGAGGTCTCGGTCGCCGGAAATGCGGCGATTCCGACGGCCGTCGTCGTCGGGAAGGCGCAACGGTGGATGGGAACCAACCTTTTCCTTTTCCCGACCGACCGTCTGAAGGGCGCACTGGCGCAGGAACCGACCTTCGAATCGGTCGAAGTGCGACGGATATTGCCGCGAAAGGTGGAAATCCGGGTGAGGGAACGGCAGCCCTGGGCCAGTGTCCGTATCGATCGGGAGGAGTGGTGGACGATCGATAGTCATCTGGTGCCGTTTCGAAAGGCGAAAGCGCCCGAACCCGGACTGCCGAGGGTGGTGCTGGCCGCGACCGGGGAGACCGTCGCCGGAGAGACGGCGGCGCGGACGGCCGGAACGGTGGTGACGCCGGGAAGGAAACTGGAGGCGCGCGGCCTGGCCGAGGTCCGCGAATGCCTGGATTGGGCGAGGGGGCGCACCGATTTCGTCCTGAGAGACATCACAATTGACCGGGCCGGGAAACTGTGCTTTAATAGTGACGGCGGCACCGAAATCCGGCTCGGGTCGGCAGTGGACCTGTCGAAAAAGCTGAAAGCTCTCGCACTGGTGATGGAGCGATACGACCTCTCCCGGGCTGCCTACGTCAATCTTTATGCCTGCGAAGCCCCGGCGGTGATGCCCCGCGACACGATCGCCACCGCGTCGGCAAAGGCGCACTCATCCGACCGTTCTCTTTCCCGCAGCCTCGGTACGGAGGCGACCGACCGTACCCGGGAGCACCCATGAGCGTGTTTACGTCTCCGGTTCGACATCGACCCTGGGTCACCCAGGTGACGTTTCTCTCCATTATTCTCGGGGCCTTGCTCGCCCTTTCCTTGAAAACGCAGGATCGCATACGGCGAGACCAGTTGCCGAACATGCGTATCAGCCAGCTGGCGGCGGCCTATGCCGAACTGCGCGATACCAATGTCGAGCAGATGAAGAAGATCGCGGATCTTCAGAGCCGTCTCACCAAATACCAGAAAGCGGCGGCGCAGGACAACGGCAACGCCGAACTGCTTTCGGCCGACCTGCAGAAGGCGAATCTGCTGGCCGGAATGGTGGCGGTGACCGGGCCGGGCGTGGTGGTGACCCTGAAGGATTCGTCCAAAGCGCCGGCGAAACCGGCCGACATGAGTCAGGAATCCTATATCGAACTGGTACGCTCCTACCTGATCCACGATCAGGATATTCAGGCCGTCATCAACGAACTGCGGGCGGCCGGAGCGGAGGCGCTGGCGGTCAATGACCAGCGGGTCGTGTCGACGACGGCGGTGCGCTGTGTCGGGCCGTCCGTATTGGTGAATAACGTGACGACCAACGGTTCGCCGGTCCGTATCCAGGCCATCGGCGATCCGGTGACCCTGTTGAACGCGTTGAATATGAAGGGGGGCGTCGCGGAGCAGTACAATATCCTGGATCCCAGTATGATTATGGTGGAAAAGAAAAACGGTCTGACCCTCCCTGCCTATGCGGGAGCCATGCCGTTGCGATTTGCTCAGCCGGCCACGGACGCCAAGGCGCAGCAGGCGCAGCAGGCATCGGAGAAGGCGGGTGCGAACGGGCCGGTACCGGCCGAAGCGGAAAAGGGCGTCATTCACCAGAATTAAGTTCGGAAGTAAGGAAGGTTGGGAGATGTTATCCAGGCGTATGCTCGCACTGCCGATTGTCGGCCTGATCGTCGGATTCCTCAGCGTCTATTTCACCCAGTTGACCGTCCCTCCGTTTCTGGGACCGTATCTCAGCCTGGCCGCGCTGGCAGGCGTCGATGCCGTCTGCGGCGGGTATCGCGCCGGGCTTGAGGGGAAGTTCGCGGACGACATCTTCCTTTCCGGGTTTGCCATCAACACACTGATTGCCGCGTTTCTGGCCTACCTGGGAGACCGTATCGGGGTCGACCTGTTTCTGGCGGCGGTCGTGCTTCTCGGCGGGCGCGTTTTCCTGAACCTTTCCCTGATCCGACGGTACTACCTGACACAGCGGCAACTGGCGGCGAGAAAGGAGGCTTAGGCGGTCGGTCTCGTACCGTGCCGTTCTGAGCCCGGAATCATGGCGAAAGGCGACATCGTTGTTGGTCTCGATATCGGAACGACCAAAGTCTGCGCGCTCGTCGCCGAAGTGACGAGCGAGACGGGACGCGTCGATATCTTGGGGGTCGGCGTCGCCGCCTCGACCGGCATTCGCCGCGGGGTGGTGGTCGATATCGAACAGACGGTTCGCGCCATCGAGGACGCGATCGGGAAAGCGCAGCGCATGGCGGGGGTGGAGATCCACGCCGTCATCGTCGGCGTTACCGGTGAACATATTGCCTCGCTGAACTCCCGTGGGGTCATCGCGATCACCCATACCGACCGGGAGGTGACTCCCGACGACGTGACGCGGGTCGTTGAGAGCAGCAAGGTGATCGTCCTGCCGCCGGACCGGGAGATCGTTCACGCCATCCCGCGTGGGTACGCGATCGACGGGCAGAACGGGATTCGCAGCCCGGTCGGGATGAGCGGAACCCGGCTGGAAGTGGAGACGCATATCGTCACCGGAGCCACCTCGTTCCTACGCAACGTCGTCACCTGTGTCGAACGCGCCCACCTGCATGTCGAGGACCTGGTACTGGAACCGCTGGCGACGGCGGATGCCGTGCTGGCGGACGCCGAAAAGGAGATGGGCGTCGTTCTGGTCGATATCGGCGGTGGAACGGCCGATGTCGCCGTCTTTCGGAACGGGGATATCTGTTATTCGGTGGTCGTTCCGGTCGGCGGGCACTATGTCACGCGCGATATCGCCGCCGGGTTGCGAATGTCTCCGGAGGAGGCGGAACGGGTCAAACTGGCCCACGGCACCACGCGCGCCAAGTCGGTGTCTCCGGATGCGACCTTCCGGTATACCCTGCTGGGTACCGGCGAGGAGGTCACCGAGACGGTCCTGACCCTGGCATCGATCATCGAGCCTCGGGCGACGGAGACGTTCCAACTCGTACGGCGAGAACTGGCCCGGTCGGAGTTCGCCTCCGTCTTGCCGGCGGGCATGGTTCTTTCCGGTGGCGGCGCCATGCTCGGAGGCATGCGGGAACTGGGGCGGGATATCACTGGTATGCCGGTCCGGGTCGGCTACCCCGGAGGGGTCGGCGGTCTTTCCGAAGCGGTGAACTCTCCGACGTTCGCCACTTCGGTCGGCCTGGTGCTCTGGGGAGGGCGTTTGCAGACCGGTATCGTCCGGCGAGAGACCGAGAGCGGGTTGCTGGGCGCCCTCCTCGGCTGGCTGCGGCGAATCCGTCTGAGCGTCGGGCGGAAGTGAGGACGGAAGCGTTACGGGCGCGCACGGTTACCGACAAAAAATTAGTAGAAAGTTCGGCAATTAATGATTTTGCGATTCGCAAAACCTACTATATATGCTAAGATAATGGAACGACATCGCCATATCTGGTGGTGTTCATAAAAATGCCGATTTCCCGTCGTCGTCAGGCGGCGTTGATGAGATTGCAGACGCCAGGACCGTTGGCATCTTCAGGGGGAACGTGGGTATATGGCCGCAAATCCAGTAGAACCGTTTGCGCGAATTAAAGTCGTCGGTGTGGGGGGTGGCGGAACGAACGCCGTAAATCGCATGATCGAAGCCGGGCTGTCCGGCGTCGATTTCTGGGCGATGAACACCGATATCCAGGTGCTGAAAACGTCGCTTGCCGATAACACCCTGCAGCTGGGCGAAAACCTGACCAAGGGGTTGGGAGCGGGCGGTAACCCTGAGATCGGTCGCGCGTCCGCCGAAGAGAGCAAATCGGACATCAAAAAGGCCCTTGAAGGCGCCGATATGGTCTTCGTGACCGCCGGTATGGGCGGTGGGACCGGTACGGGCGCGGCCCCGGTCATCGCCGAAATCGCCAAGGATGCGGGCATTCTGACGGTTGCGGTCGTCACCAAGCCGTTCCGGTTCGAGGGACCGCGCCGGGCACGGTTGGCCGAGGACGGCATCGATAACCTGAAGGACCATGTCGATACGGTCATCGTCATCCCGAACGATCGGCTCCTGCACGTCGTTGAAAAGAAAGCGACCCTGATCGAGGCGTTCAAGGAAGCGGACGATGTGCTTCGACAGGGCGTCGCGGGCATCTCCGACATCATCACGATCCCCGGTCTGATCAACGTCGACTTCGCCGACGTCAAGGCGGTCATGAGCGACGCGGGTTCCGCGCTGATGGGGATCGGCTTCGCCGACGGCGATCATCGCGCCGTGGAAGCGGCGCAGGCGGCCATTTCGTCCCCGCTCCTCGAAACCGATATCTCCGGGGCGCGCGCCGTCCTCGTCAACGTCACCGCCGGACCGGACCTGACGCTGTCCGAGGTTTATGAGGCCGCCGATCTGATCCGCGAGGGCACCGACGCCGAGGATGCCAACATCATCTTCGGTACGGTCGTCGATCCGCGCCTGCAAGGGGCGGTCCGCATCACCGTTCTGGCGACCGGATTTGACAGCCGTCCGACCCGGAAGACCGATCTGCCGTTCTCCGGATCGGCGAAGGAGAAGTCCGAGCCGGAACCTGCCCGTGTCCCGGCGAACAACGATATCGATATTCCCGCGTTCCTCCGACGCCGCTAAGCGTCCGGGATTCTCCCTTGCGGCGGCCCGCCTTCGTTTTGAAGGCGGGCCGCTTCATTGAAGGAGACGGAGTAACGTCGGGTCCGACCGTCCGTAAACGTTCAGGAGGAACCCGATGGATTCCGGAGTGATCGGTGGCGTATCGGCGGCCGTTCTTGTCCCGCTTATCTTTTTCGGACTCAGCCGGATTCGGACGCTGCGCATCGAAATACCCCCCGATGTCTCGGTCGAACGACTGGAAGCCGAGTATCGCCCCTGGGAGCGGAAAGCCATCGGACTGTACGTCGCGGCTGCCGTTCCGTGCGGCCTGCTGATCTTTTTCGTCCTGCGCGGCCTGTCGAGCCTGATTTCGGCCGGGTTGGACGGGGTTTACCTCTTCCAACCGGGCGATCCCGTTCGCTCTCTTTACGCGCTTTTCCTCGGTCTCGCGCTGCCGGCGTTCCCCCTGGAACGGTTGCTCGAACGATGGATGGGACCGGAAAAATTCCGGGAGTATCAGTTGTATGATGCCATTCGGGCCGCGAACCTCTACCGGAGGCAGTCAGCGGGCTTGGATATGCGGAAGGTGGGCAAGGGACTGATGATTAGCCTACTGATCGTCGTCGCCATCACACTGCCGCTGACCCTGGATTCGTATACGGTCGTTTCGGAGCAGGGGATCGCACTCAATCGGTACGCTTCGCTCGGCGTCACTCGCTACCCCTGGAAGGAAGTCACGGCGGTGACGAATGTCGTTTCCTTTCGTGCGCCGAATGGCCGACCGGTACGCAATCCTTCCTTTAAGGTGACGTTTGCGAACGGCGACGTCTGGGATATGTTCCGTTCGGTGGCCGCGCCGCCGAAGGAGCGCCAGGCGGAGGTGGCGGCGTTCATCGCGCGAAAATCCGGCCGATCGATCGTGATTGAGGACCCGTTCCCGGACGCGCGGCCATCGGGGGAACGATAATGGCGGACGTCGAGACGCGCCTGTCCGAGTTTCTGTCGCATCTGCGCGGTGAACGTGGCCTCTCGGAGAATACGCTGTCGGCCTATCGAAGCGACCTCCGTCACTGGCTGACCGAGAGCGGACAACTGACTGTCGGAGCCATCGAGGCGTACCTGACCGAACTGCGAATCGTGAGAAAGATGTCGACCGCCACGGTCGCGCGGAAACGGGCGGCGCTGTCGTCGTTCTGTCGATTCCTTGAACGCGAAGGAATAATGGACGAAAACCCGGTCGCCGGGGTGGATGCGCGGACGAGGACCGGGCGCAAACTGCCGCACTTTCTGACCGTGGACGAGGTCCGTCGTCTCCTCGACGCTCCCGGAAGGACGACCGTGCGGGCGCGCCGGGACGGACTGATTCTCGAATTGATGTATGCCTGCGGCCTCCGGGTGTCGGAAGCGGTCCATGTTCGGTGGGCGGATCTGGACGACCGTCACGGGCGACTGCGCGTTTCGGGAAAGGGCGGCAAGCAGCGGGTGGTTCCGGTGGCGCGACCAACCCTGGAGCGGCTGAGCGAATACCGACGGGAAAAAGGAGCGGGGACCGGGCCGCGGGACTTCGTGTTTATGCAGGGTGGCAAACCGATGGGGCGCGGTCTGGTCTGGCGACGGATCAAACGCTATGCCGATCTGGCCGGGTTGCCGAACCGTCCGTCGCCGCACTGGCTCCGTCACTCCTTCGCCACTCACCTGTTGAACCGGGGCAGCGACCTGCGGGCTATCCAGGAGATGCTCGGGCATGCCCGGATAACCACCACACAGATCTATACGCATGTCGCATCGGACCGTCTCCGGGCGGCCTACCGGGCGGCCCACCCGCGCCGGTAGCGCATTGACAAGCCGGACGTGGGGGGTTATCATCGCTTCGAAGGGAAGAATTCGGGGATGGCGGAAGGAAAAAGCGCGGAAAAGACGAAGCGATGCGCGGCCTGCGGAGGCGAGTTGGCGCAGGGGGTATTGAAGGCGGGAAACCTGGAAGCAACCATCGTCGTTGCCGGAAAGCCCGACGGCTTTCTAGGGGTGATCCCCTATACCACCTCACAGATTGCGGCCCGTGTCTGCACCGATTGCGGCCGGATCGAACTGTATGCCCGGAACCGACAGGATCTGTTGAAAGTGGATGGGAACGAGTGATCTCCTTTCCGACGGTTCGCTGGAAGCGGGAGTGGGCGACCTTCGTGGCATCGTCCGAGCCGCCCGTGACGGACATTCCCGCCCCGGCGGCGCTGGTGTTTCCCTTTTACGGGGACCGGGTCGTACTCGCGGATATCGTGACCCGGGGCTGGTGTATTCCGAGCGGCCACATCGAATCGGGAGAGACCGCGGAGGCGGCGGTGCGGCGGGAAGCGATGGAGGAGGCCGGAGCGATCCTGGGAGAGGTCCGGTATATCGGCTACTTCATCCTGACGGAGACGACTTCGGGCGGCGTTCGGCACGCTCCGACGTTTATCGCGACGGTTCAGGGACTGACGGAGGTCCCGGTGGAACACGAGTCCCGTGGACGTCAACTGGCGAATGCGGAGGATATCGCCGCGCTCTATTTTTCGTGGGACGACCTGCTGGCGGCGGTTTTTATGTATGCCTGGCGGGAGAAGGCGCATCTGGCGCGGGGAATGTCGCTCGCGTCGTTTACGGACGGGCAAAAATAGCGAAGCGGGGAAACGCCTTTGTTTCCCCGCTGTCTTTCGATGACGTGAAAAAGATCGACTACGGCAGAACGTGAGCGATCGGGGCGGTGACGCTGCAGGTCGGCAGGGTGTCCAGGTTGCCGATGGTGTAGGAACCGCTGGACGGGCAGGTCGGGGTGCTCTGCATATAACCGGCGGCGGCGGTGGTTCCGACCAGGTCGGCCATGGCCGGGGTGTCGGCGCCGTTCTTCTTGTTGTCCATGGCCCACTGCTGCTTGGACGAGTTGATCTGCTTCAGGTTGGAGATGCAGGCGCGAGCGCGGGAGGACTCGCGGGCCTTGACGAAGTTCGGAACGGCGATCGCCAGCAGAATGCCGATGATCAGAACGACAATCATGATTTCGATGAGCGTAAAGGCGCGTCGGGCGTTGTTCGACATGATTCGATTCTCCTGTAAGGGTGGATTGATTTCCGTATTCGTCTTGCCACACCTGTTGACGCCTTTAACATATTTTTTCAACCTTTTTTTCTTTTCTGCCTGAATTTAATATACATCCTTACAGACAGCCTTTGTTGAGGCGATCGGCGGAGAACCGAAGGGGGCGGTATTCGTCAGGGCAGTACGTGCGGGATCGGGGTGGTGATGCTGCAGGTCGGTAGCGTATCGACGTTGCCGATGGTGTAGTTGCCGCCGGACGGGCAGGTGACGGAACCGTGAAGATACCGGGCGTTCTCCGGCCCGGTGGTCAGGTCGGCCAGGGTAACGGTGTCCGTTGCGGTTTTGCGATTCTCCATCGCCCACTGCTCCTTGGCGGTCGTGATCTGTTTGAGGTTGGCGATACAGGAGGTCGCGGCGGCGGTGGCGCGTGCGCGGATCATGTTGGTGGATGCCATCCCGATCAGTATGGCGAGGATCAGGATTACGATCATGAGTTCGATCAATGTGAAGCCCAGGCGACGTTTGCCGGACATGAGGTGCCTCCTTTGTCGAATGGGTTAAACGAAAGCCCCCGTCCCCCCGGCCGCGGGCGAAAGGAGCGCCGGAGCGGAGGGACAAGGGGCGGGAACGAACCCCGAACGCCGGTTCGGGTGGGTACCGGCCTACGGGATCTTGTGCGCGATCGGGGCGGTGATGCTGCAGGTCGGCAGCGTATCGATGTTGCCGATGGTGTAGGAACCGCTGGACGGGCAGGTCGGGGTGCTCTGCAGGTAGCCCGCGGTGGCGGTGACGCCGACCAGGTCGGTCATGACCGGGCTGTCAGAGCCGTTCTTCTTGTTGTCCATGGCCCACTGCTGCTTGGCCGAGTTGATCTGCTTCAGGTTGGTGATGCAGGCATTGGCGCGGGAGGTTTCGCGAGCCTTGACAAAGTTCGGAACGGCGATCGCCAGCAGGATACCGATGACGAGAACGACGATCATGATTTCGACGAGAGTGAATGCGCGACGAGTGTTGTTGGACATAAAATGCTCCTGAGAGGTAGTCGAACGTTTTGGATTGATTTCCGGTATGATACTGCCACGAGGTGACGTCTTTTTCACATAAAATATAGGCAATTTGCTAAGAAATTTATTTTTGTATCATGTCAGGAATACTTAGTAGAAGTAATATTGGTTTGTTGAAACTACATAAACTCGACGGATTTACGTCCAAGGTAAACCATGAACCGCAATGACCTGACTTCTCTGACTTTGATCCGACACGGACAGGCGATCGTCAATATCGAGCCGGTGATTGGCGGTATGAAGGGGGATCGCGGTCTGACCCCGCTCGGGGTTCGACAGGCCGAGCGATTGCGCGACCGACTGCGAACCTCCGGCGAGCTGACGGCGGATGTTTTCCTGACAAGCAGTCTGCCACGCGCCCGACAGACCGCCGAAATTCTGGCTCCGGTTTTCGACGTGCCGCCGGTAGCCGACGACGACCTTCAGGAGTTCCGGACCGGGCCGGAGGGCGACGGACTGCCGCTGGCGGAGTACAAGAAGCGTTTCGGGTGGATCGATATGGAGCGTTATCCGTTCACGCCGACCGATCCGGGCGGGGAAAGCTGGGCCGTCTTCATGCTCCGGGTCCATTCCGCCCTGGTGCGGATTCTGGAGGCGCACGCCGGAAAACGGATCGTGATCGTCTGTCATGGCGGCGTGGTGGATGCCTCCTTTTTCCATTTCTTCGGTCTGCATCCGTTCTCCGTTCCGGCCACCGGGTTCGATACCCGCAATACCTCCCTGACGGTCTGGAAACAGATCGTCCGTCATGATCGGGCGCGCTGGGTCCTGGATCGCTATAATGATGATGCGCACCTGCGCGGTTCCGAGGTCGAACCGGGCATCGATTATCTGAACGAACCGCATGCCGCCGCGCCGGTGCCGACCGAAGCCTCCGGGGAGTGAACCATGCCGACCCTGTTTCGCGGCGTTCGCCTGCGCACGGTCTTCGCTTTCGCCGTTGTCGTCGGGGTGATTCTGTTCTTCGCCGTCTCGCTGCTCCGCCCGCGCACCTATTCGCTGCGAATCACCGGCGGCGACACCCTCGGACGACGCCATCAACTGGCATCGTTGCTGGCGGAGGAGGCGTTATCGAAGGGGGTCCGACTCACGGTCCGCGAAACCATGGGGTCGGGCGAGGCGATGAAGCGGCTGAAAAGCGGCGACCTGGACCTGGCGTTGATACAGGGCGGGCAGGAACCGGTCCCCGGTGTGAAACAGGTGGCGATGCTGACGGTCGAACCGCTCCATCTGCTGGTGAAGCCGGCGTTCGTCGGAAAGGGTTTGCTCGGATTGCGGGGAAGGCGGCTGAATCTGAGCACTCCGGAGAGCGGCACGCGCCGTCTGTCGAAACGGGTGCTGACCTTCCTCGGGATGGAGGCGGGACGGGATTTCGTCGAGGAGAACCGGCCGTACGTACAACTGGACGCGCTCTCCCCCGGAGCGTTGCCGGAGGCGATCTTCCTGGTTTCCACCCTGCCGTCCCCGGTCGCGGAAAAACTGATCCGCCGCCATGGCTACCGATTTCTTCCTCTCCCCTACGGAGAAGCGCTGAATCTTCGGGACATCGCGATCGTGCCGACGACCGTGCCCGCGTTCGCCTACGGCGCGGTACCGCCCGTTCCCGAAAACACCGTTCCGACCGTGGGCAATCGCCTGCTGCTGGTGGCGGCGGACCGGGTCGCGCCCGAAGCGGTGCGAAGAACACTCGAGGCGTTGCGCTCGCCGACCTTCCTGCATCGCGCCAACCTTCCGGAAATCGCGGAAGAGACGCTTCTGCGGTCCCCGGAGATGCCGATCCATCGCGGCGCGACCGATTTTTTGCACCGGAATCATCCCGCCTTCACTTCCGACGATATGCAGGGACTCGATAGTCTGCGAAATCTGATCGCGTCTCTGCTGGTCGGGGGGTACCTGCTCTGGCGCTGGGCCGTCCGCCGTCGGTACCACGGAATGGAACTGTACATGCAGGAAGTGGCGAAGGTGGAGAAAGCGGCGATGGCCGAGGAGGAAAAGGCTACGCCGGACCTGGGCGAGCTTCTGTATTTGCGTCACCGCCTGAGCGAAATCAAAGCGGAAGCGCTGGAACAGTTCGGAAACGGTCGGCTTCGTGGCGAGGAACTACTGACCGGATTTCTGACCCATGTCGCGGACGTCCGGGCGTACGTGACGGCCCTGATGCTGAGCGAGCGGGATCGTCTGGCGGAACTGTCGTCGCAGGGAGCGTCCGAGGAGGAGGCGCGGCAGCGATTTCAGAAGGATTGGGATGTAGCGGTCGGCTCCGCGCCGGTCGCACCGATCGCGCCCGCCGAACCCACGGCATCCGTCGATGCGGGCCGAACCGTCAGCGACCCATCAGCGACCCATTAGCGACACCCGTTCCGTGTCGATAAGATACAGCGAAGGAGTGCGACGTGGACGTTATCCGGCTGGTTCTCTGCATCCTGGCCTCTGGTCTTTCGCCGTTTCAGGGCGCACCGCTCACACCGCTCCCGGTGCGGGAACCGGTCCCGATCGATCTGCCGGCCTTTCTGGACGGGCTGTCCGCGGGACAGAGCGGTTACCGCAAGTATGAGTCACGGACCGTGACTCTGGCCGATCGTCGATTCGAGCGGGCGCTGGTTACCGAGGTCGCCAATATCCGTCCGGGGGAGCAGCTATCGAAACTTTCGGTTCTGCTGAACGGTGATTTCGTCCGTTTCCGGGCGACGGTCGGGCGGGAGGAGCGGGAGGCGTCGCGCGGGCGAGGGTACGTCTATTTCGAGGTCTGGGGGGACGATCGGCTTCTGGCCCGGACCGAGGCGACGGGCGCTTTGCGGTCGCCCGTCGGGATCGGGACCGCCGAGGAGCCGACGCGCCGGGAGCCGACGGAACTGGATGTGTCCACCGAAGGCGTCCTGAGCCTCACCCTGATCACCCGCTACGCCTCCGATCTGCCGCAGCGCGGCCGGGATATGGACCGGGCCCGCGGCTGTGTCTGGGGGAACGCACGATTGACGCCGAGGCCGGGTTACGTCGGTAACCGCGCCGGAGATCCTCTGAGAGATGCCCTGCGCCTTGCCTCCGCCCGGCTGATCGCCGGCGCGCTGGCAATGTCGAAGGCGGACGCGCCCGGATTGCGGATGCCCCCGTACCGGATCGGTGTCGCTCCGCTCCGCCAGGTCGGCGGCAGTCGGGAGGGTACCGTGCCGGAACCGGTCGTTCGCGCCGTTCTTGAGGAGTTATTGCTCGCAGCGCAACAAGGGCGAGGCGAACTTTTCAAAAGCGTCGACCGCAAGGGTGCGCGTCTGCTCACCGAGGCGTTTCGTCCGGATCGGCCCGAACGGGAGGAGGGGCCGGAACTGACGGAGGTCGGACGGAAGGCCGGAGCTACCCTGGTTGTCACCGGCAGTTATACGGGTGGTGTCGGTGGGCGAGTCCTGCTAATGATGTGGGATACGCGCACCGGGCGAAAGTATCCGTCCGCCGAAGTGACGATCGCCTCGCTACGCCCGACGTCCTCCGTCGTAAAATAGCGAAACTATGCTTCCTTACTCCTTGTCAGGAAATCGGGTTTTGCTCGGAAAACGAATGGAAAGAAGGAGCCATAGGGCTTTTTGCCGAACGGCTTTCATAGAAAACGGTTTGGCTGGAAATCTCAGGAGGATTGGAATGGCTTTGTTGAGGACAATGGCAGGAGCGTGCGCGATCGGTGCATTGACACTGATCGGGAGCGGCGCCGTACAGGCGCAGACGATGGGGCCGCGAGGACCGTTTCTGGTGCGGATCGGTGGGTACCTGCCGTCCAACGGAAATACCAGAGAGGCTTTGGGGACGAATTTCCTCTCCTTCGGTATCGGGGCAAATCTTCGCCGGTTCGACGCGTTTCTGCCGACAACGGTCGAAGTGTACGCCGACTACTTTAACCGTATTAAAAACCATCGCGAAGCGACCATCGGGCGGGTGGAAGCGTCCATGGTCGGGGTCGGATTGATGGCGAAGTACTCCCTCGACCCGAAGGGCGAACTGCAGGGTTTCCGCCCGTATTTCGGAACCGGGGTCGGTATCTACTGGGGTCGCGTGAAACAGGAAACCGTCATCAGTGAAACGGATCTTCGTCCGATCTCCCAGCGAACGAATCGGACCACCCTCGGCGGCAAGATCGCGCTTGGCGCCAGCCTGCCGAACGGTCTGTTCGGCGAAGTGGACTACACGTTCGCCCCGCATCCGAGCATTTTCGATGAGCGGGTCAACCTGAACGGAACACAGATTCGCCTCGGTTACCAGTTCTGACGCGGTTTCCCCGGGCGGCCCCGCCCGGGGAATCGGTATAATGGGGCTATGCAATGGAAAGTGGCGGGCACGGAGGACCGTGCCCGCTTCAACGACTTCATCGCCCGCTTCTCCTGGGGCGATCTGCTGCAATCCTGGGAATGGGGCGACCTCAAGGCCCGGGCGGGCTGGAAACCGATCCGCCTGATCGCCGAACGCGACGGAGAAACGATCGCGGCGGTCTCTCTCCTCAAACGGGCGATACCGAAAACGGGACGATGTATTCTCTATGCGTCCCGCGGACCGGTTCTGGACACGAAAGACGCCGACCTCGTTCGCTCCTTCACCGACGCCATGAAGCAGGCGGCGCGTCAGCACGGCGCGATCCTGATCAAGATCGATCCCCCGGTCGATATCGAAGACACGGTGAGCGACGCGAACCTGCGCGCGGTCGGCTTTCGACCGATCGCCGCGACCGGATTCGGCGGGACACAACCGAAGTGTGTCATGCAACTGGACCTTGCCGGACGGACGGAAGACGAGTTGCTGGCGTCGTTCCATGAGAAGTGGCGCTACAACATTCGGCTTGCGGGCCGGAAGGGCGTGACCGTTCGCCATGGGGGGCGCGAGGAAATTTCTGCCTTTTACGCCCTGCTGCGCGAAACCACCGAACGGGACGGGTTCCTCGTCCGAAGCGAAAAGTATTTCCTCGACATGTGGGACTGCCTGAGTCCCGCCGGGTTCGCCCGTGTCTCTCTGGCCTATTTCGAGGGAGAACCGATCGCCGGGGTTTTTAACTACGTTTTCGGGGACAAGGCGTGTTACCTGTACGGCGCGTCCTCCAACCGGAATCGAAACGTTATGGCACCCCACCTGCTCCAGTGGGAGATGATCCGTCAGGCGAAGGAACAGGGGTGCAAGTGGTACGATTTTCGGGGCGTCTCGCCGAAGAAAGGCACCGGAGACGCTCACCTGGAAGGTTTGAACCGCTTCAAGGAGGGGTTCCGGCCCCGTTTTGTCGAGTATGTCGGCGAGTACGATCTGGTTCTTTCGCCGGTCTGGTACTGGGGTTGGACCCGTGCGTTGCCGCGAATCCGAACCGCGCTGAAAAACCGGAATCGGGTGCCGACGAAACAGGTTCAGGAAGCCTGAACCGATGCTTCCCTCCCTGCCTGCCTCCGAGTCCGAGGATACGATCACGATCACTCCCGACGTGCGGGTGGAGGTTTCGTTACCTTCCCTTCGTCACAACTTCTCCGAGGTGCGCCGCACGGTGCCGTCTCCGGTGCGGATTCTGGCGGTGGTCAAGGGCAACGGGTTCGGGCATGGGTATGTCGAACCGGCGCGGGCGTTCCTGGCGGCGGGGGCGGATATGCTGGGCGTCACCCGGATCGATGAGGCGCTGACCCTCCGACAGGGCGGCTTGGATGCCCCGATTCTGGTCATGGCGCCGATTTTGCCGGAGAATTCCGAGGCGGCGGTACGGTACGATCTGATTTGCGCGGCGGATAGCCTGGAACTGTGTCAGGCGCTGGCGGCGGCGGCGCGGCGACAGGAAAAGCAGGCGCTGGTCCATGTAAAAGTCGATACGGGAATGGGGCGTCTCGGCCTGCTGCCGGAGGCGACCCCCGGATTTTTCCGCGCCCTGGCCGGCATCTACGGAGTGACGCCGACGGGTATCTTCACCCATTTCGCCACGGCGAGCGAGAGCGACCCGGCGGCCTGCCGTCGGCAACTGGTCGTCTTCAAGGAGACGCTGGCACACCTTCAGGCGGAGAAGATCGCCTTCGGATGGGCGCATGCGGCCAACAGCGCGGCGGCGTTAAGGTTTCCGGAGGCGCATTTCGACATGGTGCGGATCGGCACGTTGCTCTACGGTCAGTATCCGTCGGCGTCCGTTCCGAAGAGCTTGAACCTGCAAAAGACCTGGGAACTGATCGCACGGGTGGTGTCCGTGCGGGAGTTGCCAACCGGAACCGCCGTCGGGTATGGCGGAGAGGCGGTGACCAAACGCCCGACCCGCGCCGCGATTCTGCCGGTCGGGTACGCCGACGGATTCACGCTCGCGCCGGAAGGGCCGATCTGGCGGCAATCCCCCTTCAAACTGCTGGCCCGGAAGTATCGGCGAACGCTATCGGTGCAATTCGGCGGCAAGTCCGCGCCCGTTCTGGGGCGGGTTTCGATGCAACTGACCGTGGTCGACGTAACCGACCTGCCGGAGATCGGGGTGGGAGATGAGGCGACGATTCCGGCGTTGCGTCTGGCGACGGGTGCGCACATCGCTCGAATCTACCGTGACGAGGCGTAATGACGAAAGCCCGACCGGGAAGGGTCGGGCTTTGCGACGGTTTGAATACAGCCTGCCGAAACAGGCCGTAAGGGAGATCGGTTACTTCAGTTCGACGGTGGCGCCTTCGCCGGACAGCATGGCCTTGAACTTTTCGGCCTCGTCCTTGTTGACGCCTTCCTTGACAGCCTTGGGCGCGCTATCGACAAGTTCCTTGGCTTCCTTCAGACCCAGCCCGGTGATTTCGCGCACGACCTTGATAACGGCGATCTTCTTGTCGCCTGCCGCGGACAGGATAACGTCAAAGGTCGTCTTCTCTTCCTCGACCGGAGCGGCCGGAGCGCCGCCGGCCGGAGCCGCGCCCGCTCCGGGCATCGGCATGCCGCCCATCGGCATCATCGGCATCGGGGCCGCCGCGGAAACGCCGAACTTCTCCTGAAGCTGCTTGACCAGTTCGACCAGCTCCAGAACCGTGATATTTTCGATGCCTTCGATCAGTTGTTCTTTGGTGAGTGCCATGGTTTTACCCTCGTTTGTAATTCCTTCGGCCTGCATCTTGTCGACAATGGCCTGAAGCGTGTAGACGAAATCGTTGACGATAGCCTGAAGCGTGGTGACGGTATCCCGAAGGACGCCGTTCAGCACGCCGACAAAACCGGAGAGCGGAGCCTGGATATATCCGAGCGCCTCGGCGAGAAGCTGTTCGCGCGGCGGGGTTTTGGACAGAGCTTCCAGGCGGTCGCCGGGGAAGAACCGCCGTCCGACCACCACCCCTTTGACCTTGAACGGGGTGTTACGGTTGGCGGCGATATACTCCAGAACCAATTTGGCCGTTTCGACGGCATCCTTCTGCGCGAAGGCGACGGCGGTCGTTCCGTTGAGGCTCGCATCAAGACCGGGATCGGGGTCGATCAGACCTTCCGCGGCGCGCTTGAACAGAGTGTTCTTAACGACCGCGAAGTTGGTCCCGCTCGGTTTCAATTTTTTCCGAATGTCGCTGGTCTGCGCCACGGTCAGGCCGCGATACTCGGCGAGTATCACCGCCTGGGAACCGCGAAGGTTTTCCTGAACATCCGAAACGACATCGGCTTTCCGGCTCGCGTCTTTTTTTGCGATCGGCATGATAAGGATACTCCCTTGCCCCGCACGACCTGACGGCCGGAACGGGGCGCAAACGAAAAGCCCCCGACCCTTAGGAGGATCGGGGGCCCATACGCAGACGCTCACGGCAGGAACGAATCGTCCTGTCGAAAAGCGAATCGGGGCCATCTCACCTCGGCAGGCGACCTCAACGGTCCTTAAGCGTTCGGAAAACGCACCGGCTGTCTACGGGGAAGGCGCAAAATCGTTGTCCGGGGTGGAGTGTACCATGGTCGTTTCCCGGTGTCAAGGCAATTCGCTCAGGCAAATCGACCCCTGCCAATCCGCCTGCCAATCCGCCGAACCGGCGATGCCCGACGGAACAAACGATGAAAGGATAGAGGGGGAAGGGGCGATGTTCCGCCCCGGTTTCCGGCTTCCGGCGCGGCAAGACAACCATCGAAAATGAGGATTACTCGGTATGGGATCGAAACTTGCCGTCCTCCGGAACGGACTTCTCACGCTCTGTCTTTGCGCTCCGGTGTTGCCGTCCGCCGCTCAGAGGCTGCCGGACCGGACGAACCGCCGACCCGTTCCCGTATCGTTTCGCGTTGCGGTCGACGGGTGGACACGGCTCGAATCCCGGACCTTCGCCGATTATCGTTCGGGTTCCGGTGACGACCCGGATTTCACCTATTCCCGGCTCCGCCTTTCTCTGCGTCCGGAACGCGTTGCCCCCACGACCAGGATCGGTTTCCTGTTCCAGCCACAGGTTTCTTTCCGGCAGATCACGGGCGCGTTGCCGGCCACCGGAAACGTCCGTCGGGAGACGATCGACTTTCATCAGGCGTTGCTGGAAGGGGCGTTCGGCGATCGATGGGCCTGGCGGGCGGGACGGCAGGAACTGGAATACGGCGGGGGACGCCTGATCGCGGCCTCGGGCTGGACCTACTGCGGACGTGCCTTCGACGCCGGATGGGGACGATTCCGGTCAGGGACGAGCCGGATCGATCTCTTCGCCGGACGCCTCGGGCAGGCGGCGAACCAGGCAAATGCCCCGTACCTCGCCGGAATCTATGCGACCCTTTCCCCGGACAGCCGACACCGGTCGGAACTCTATATCCTGAGCAAGACCGATCGGGTTTCCGGGAACGGCGTCGCCGTTCGGACGTTCGGAATGCGAACGGAGCGCCATGCCGGCGACTGGTCCGGAACGGTGGAACTGGCGGGGCAGATCGGGCGGAACGCGGGGAAGGAGATCCGGGCCGCCGCCGGGTACGTCGAGGCCGGAAGGGAAATCGGCGGTCGCCTGCCGATGCGGGTATGGGGCGAATTCGCATTCGCCACCGGCGGCGATCCGGCGAACCCGCGACGCTACGGCACGTTCGACCAGATGTTCCCGAACAACCATTTCCTCTACGGCATCGCGGACGTTCAGGGCTGGCGCAACATGACGGATCTCTGTCTGCGATGGAGAATCCGTCCGAATGCGCGTGGGACGGTGACGCTGGAAGGGCATCGTTTCCGTCTCGCCGATCCGCGCGACTTCTGGTACGCGGATAACGGTGCGCCGAACCGGAATCGGACCGGGAAGGCGTTACGCGACCCGTCGGGCGCGGCAGGCACGGACATAGGGCGGGAGTTCGATCTATACGGCAGCGTTCGCGCCACCGATCGGGTCACCGTCAGCGGAGGGATCGCCCGCTTTCTGCCGGGACGGTTCGTTCGCTCGGTGAACGGCGGGGATTCGCACCCCAGCACCTGGATTTACACGCAGACGAATTATAGTTTTTAACCGTAATTTGTATGACGCTGGCGGATGTGGATGTCCGGGGCGAATCTGCCACAATAAAGGCATGCCACTATTCATATCGGAAAATGATGTACAACGGCTGATCACCATGTCGGACGCCATCGGCGCTCTGGAATCGGCTTTCAGCGCGTTGAGTTCGGGAGATGGCACTGCCACCCAGTCTCGTCAACGTTTCTTCCTGCCGCACGGGGTCATGCACCATATGGCGGCCGCGCTTCCCGGAAAAGGGTATATGGGCACCAAAACCTATACCTCGTTCGGTCGGGAGGTGCGTTTTTATGTTCTCCTTTTTTCGTCGGAATCGGGGGAACTGCTGGCGCTGATTGAGGGAAACAAACTCGGTCAGGTGCGCACCGGCGCGGCGACCGGGGTTGCCGCCCGCTATCTGGCGCGGAAGGATTCCCACTTTGCGGCATTGCTCGGGTCGGGGTATCAGGCGCAGGCGCAGGCGGAAGCGATTCTCCTTGCCTGCCCGAACCTGCGCGAGGTATTCGTCTACAGCCGGGATTTCGTGCGTCGGGAACGCTTCTGCCAGCAGATGACCCGTCGAGCCAACGTTCGATTTACGCCCCGGACGAGCGCCGAAGAAGCGGTGCGCGGCACCCAGGTCGTCCTGTGCGCGACCACGGCGACGGACCCGATTCTGATGGCGGACTGGCTCACCGAGGGGCATTTTGTCGCGGCGGTTGGCGCCAATCGTCTGACCGCCCGTGAGATCGAGGAGCAGGTGGTCGGCCGCGCGGACATTGTCGTTGTCGACGATATGGCGCAGGCGCGAGCGGAGGCGGCCGAGTTAATCTTCGCCTATGAGAAGCGTTTGTTCTCCTGGGATCAGGCGTATCCGCTGTCCGCCATTGCCGCGCGGCGGGAAAAAGGCCGAACGGACCTCGATCAGATCACCCTGTTCAAATCTCTCGGGATCGCGCTGGAGGATATCGCGGTCGCCGCTCTGGTCTACGAAAAGGCGAAGGCGGAGGGAAGCGGGACGGATTTCTGACCCTCCGTTGAGGAAAGTAGGAATCGGAGGCGGACGGCGCGAATGGTTACTCGTGTCTGCGCCATCCGTCTCCGATTCCGCCGATGGTCTCCTTCTGACCCTGGATATCGGCACGTCCTCCACTCGGGCCGCCCCATTCCGGGCGGAGGATGGAACGCCTTTTCGCGATATCTTCCATGCGGTGACCCACGAACCGACGACCACGCCGGACGGTGGCTCGATGCTCGATCCGGAGGGACTGTTGCGTGAGGCGATCGAGTGTCTGCAATCGGTCCTGGCGCGGGTCGGTGATCGACCGATCGTCGGGGTCGCCGTCTCGACGCTCTGGCACTCGGTTCTGGGAACGGATGCCGCGGGACGACCGCAAACGCCGGTGCTGGTCTGGTCCGACACCCGATCCTCGGCGCAGGTCGCCGGACTGAAGGCGAGATGCGATGTCGACGCCTATGTTCAACGAACCGGTTGTCCGCTCCATACCTCCTATCTGCCGGGCCGATTGCTGCATCTGGCCGAAACCGAACCCGCTACCTTCGCCGCCTGCGCCCGGTTTCTGTCACCGGGAGAGTACGTTTTCGCGCGTCTCTTCGGAATCGATCGGGTGACGTGCTCCTATTCGATGGCCTCGGCGTCCGGACTCTTCCATCAGGCGGAAGGCCGCTGGGATGACGAGACGCTGGCCCGGATACCCGGATTGACCGCCGACCGTTTCTCCCCCGTCTCCGATGCGCCGGTATCCGGTCTTCTGCCGGAATGGCGAACGCTGCTTCCCGCCCTGGCCGACGTCCCGTTCCTGCCGGCTCTGGGTGATGGCGCGTGTTCCAATGCGGGTTGCGGCGCGGTTCGCCCGGATCGACTGGCGCTGATGATCGGTACCTCGGGGGCAATGCGCGTGATGGTGCCCGGTGCGACGCCGCCGCAGGTGCCGAACGGTCTCTGGCGTTATCAACTGGACCGGGATTCCTTTCTGCTCGGCGGCGCATTGACCAACGGGGGGGCGGTCTGGTCGTGGCTGAAGGAAACGGTTCTCCTGCCGCCGCTCCCCTCCGATGAATTGCAAAAGCCGCTCGCGGCCCTGCCGCCGGACGGGCACGGATTGACCGTGCTGCCGTTCCTGTCCGGAGAGCGTGCGCCGCTCTGGCGGGACGATCTCCGGGCGGTGATCCACGGCCTGTCGGCGGCCACCACGCCGCTGGAAATCGTTCGGGCGCACCTGGAGGCGGTTGCGATCCGGTTTGCGATTCTTCGGGACGCGCTTCGTCCGGTCGCGCCGACGGCGGAGATTATCGGGACCGGCGCGGGCCTTCTGTCCTCCCGCGCCTGGGCGCAGATCATCGCGGACGTTCTCGGAGAACCGATCCGTCTCTCGGCGGAACGTCAGGCGTCCGCACGCGGCGCGGCACTGGTTTTTCGGGAGAAACTGGGACTGGGGCCGGTGGGGGACGCCCCCATGGCGGCGATCACGGACACGGTCCTTCCGGACCTCCGGGCGCATGGCATCTACCGTGAGGCGCGGACCCGCCACGAACGTCTGCTGGAACGTCTGGGCGATTTCGACCGGACTTAGGAAAGCAAATCAGAGGAGATTACGGCGGGCCTCCACCGCACGGCGCAGCTGTTCCACCAGCGCATGGGAGCGGCGGAGAAGTTGATCGGTCTCGCTGTCGGGGAGAACCGGGCGTGCCGTGGGTCGGGACGCCGGAAGAAAGGAAGCGCGTCGACTGCTTCCATGTTCGTCCGGTGCGCGATAGGCCGACGGGCGCATCAATAAGCCTGTAGATCGTGTAGACATGACCGCTATACTTGTCCCCGCGCGATGCGGCCTCGACGCCACAAATCGATAATCGAAAGTGTTTGCCTGGTTACCTTTTCCAGTATACAACCGCTTTCGCGAAGTATGACGGAAATTAGTGGGCATCGTTGCGGGTTTTTTGGGGGAACTGCAGTGCGAAAAATACCTGATTTTCCGGGAAACGTTCAATTGCTGTCACAGCGGTGGCCGGCGGCCTGGTGCCGATACCCCGGCGGGCCGCATACGTCGTCCGCTGTCTTTCTTTTTCGAAAGAGCCTGCATTTTGAAACCGTCCCCGAGCGGTTTCTCCTGCATCTATCCGCCGATCAGCGGTATCGGTTGCTGGTCAACGGACAGCCGATTGCCTGGGGACCGGCGCGCGGCGATCTGTACCACTGGCGGTTCGAGTCCGTGGATATCGCCCCGTTTCTTCGGACGGGTGAGAACGTGCTGGCGGTGCAGGTCCATTTCATGGACACCGCCGTCGCTCCGCTCGCGCAGATCACCTGGGAAGCCGCTCTGGTCGTTCAGGGAGATACGGAAGCGGAATCCGCCGTCAACACGCCGGAGGAGTGGCGGGTCCATCGTTGCGATGCCTTCACCTTTTCCCTCGAGGATATGCGCGCGCTGTCCACCTACTGTTCCGTCGGGCCGTCGGAGATTCTGGACTGCCGGCGGTTCCCGTACGGGTGGGACTCGCCCGGATTTGACGTCGCGGACTGGCCGACGACCGAGCGGGTCAACCGGTCGTACTCCGCACCCTACGGATTGGAAGACGGGGAAACCAACTGGTGGCTCGTCCCGCGGTCGATCCCGATGATGGAGGAGATACCGGAACCCTTCGGACGGATCGTGCGGATCGACGGCGAGGCGTCGACCGGGGAGAATCGGTATTTTATACCCGCCCACCGTACCGTCCGTCTTCTCTTCGATAAAGGGCATCTCACGTGCGCCTTTCCGGAGATACGGATTCGAGAGGGGAACGGGGCGAAGCTCCGCCTTGCCTATGCCGAATCGCTGTTGCCCGCCGATGCGAAACCGTGGGAACTCGGGCGAAAAGGCGACCGGAACGAAACGGAGGGCCGCGTTCTCCTGGGGTATGCCGACTACTGGATCGCCGACGGAGACGATCGTCTGCTGCGACCCCTCTGGTGGAAAACCTATCGCTATGCCGAACTGACCGTCGAGACGGCGGACGCCCCCCTGACGATCGAGGGGATTCGGGCGATCGTCACCGGGTATCCGTGGGAGGAGAAGGCGAAATTCGTCGCGCCGGAACTGCCGGACGTCGACCGGATATGGGAGGTCGGCTGGCGGACCATTCGTCGCTGTACCCATGAGACGTATATGGACTGCCCGTACTACGAACAGCTTCAGTACGTCGGCGATACCCGGATTCAGGCGCTGGTGACTCAGTATGTGACCGGCGATTCCCGCCTGTTCCGGAACGCACTGTCGCAGATGTTCGATTCCCGGCTGCCGGATGGCCTGACACATAGCCGGTATCCGTCCCGTATTCCGCAGATTATCGCGCCGTTCTCGCTCTGGTGGGTCTGCATGGTGGCCGACTACGCCCTGCTGGTGCCCGACGAAACCGACTTTCTGCGTTCGATGATGCCGGGAATCCGCTCCGTTCTCGGCTGGTTTCTTGATCGGGTCGATCCGCAGACCGGACTTCTCGGGGAACTGGAGTGGTGGTGTTTCGGTGACTGGACCCGTGGATGGCGGTTCGGCACCCCGCCCGGAGCGAAGGAGGGCGGCTCGGCGTTTATGACGCTTCAACTCGCGCTGGCGCTCGAGGCGGCCGAACTTGTGGCGGCGGTCGCCGGACCTTCCGACGAAATGACCCGATACCGACGGCTGCGAGAGCGAATGGTGAAGGCGGTGCGGACGCGCTGTTACGAGGCAAAGGAGGGTCGGGTCGCCGACACTCCGGCGAAGACCTCCTATTCACAACATTCGTCGATTCTCGCGATCCTGACCGACGTCGTGCCGAAGAACCACCGCCGACGGGTGATGGAGCGGGTGCTGTCCGATCCGGACATGCCGCAGGCGACCTTCTATTTCCGCTTCTACCTGAATCGCGCGCTGGTCAAAGCGGGACTCGGGGACCGGTATCCGGAAACGCTCGGACCATGGCGCGACATGCTGGTGATGGGTCTGTCGACCTGGGCGGAGAACCCGGAGCCGACGCGCTCCGACTGCCATGCCTGGAGCGCCTCCCCGAACTACGAGTTTCTGGCGACCGTGCTGGGCATCCTGCCGTACGGACCGGGGTTCGTCGGGGTGGAACTGCGTCCGCACCTCGGTTCGCTGACCAAGGCTTCGGGAAGTATGCCGCATCCGCGCGGACGCATTCAGGTGGCCTATCGCCGGGACGGCGATCGTTTGAACGCCGAGTTCGCCGTGCCGGACGGTATCGACGTCTTCCTTACCTGGCGGAACGAAACCAGGCCGTTTTTCGGCGGTGGGCAGCACTCCGTCATTCTGGGAGAGTAACCGGGAGAGCGACGCGGGTCTCGCCCTTGACCTTTTCCAGCGTGACGGAGGGAAGGCCGGAGGCGTGGGAAATGGCCTCGGCCAGTGGGCGTGAATGCGTCGCCAGCCAGATCTGCGAGGTGTGGGAGGCATCGACGATCCGGTTGGCAAGCGGTAGCAACAGGTCGGGGTGCAGGCTCATTTCCGGTTCGTTCAAAGCGAGAAGAGCGGGCGGGCGCGGCGACAGGAGGGCGGCGAGCAGGCAAAGGTAACGAAGGGTGCCGTCCGAAAGCTCCCATGCCTCCATCGGTCGGAGAAGTCCGGCGGTTCGGAGACGAAGGCGGAATCGCCCCTCTTCCGCCGCGATTTCCAGTTTCGCGTTCAGTCCGTCCCGAATGCTTTCGTCCAGTCCGTCGGCGTCTCCGATCTCCCGGATCGTCTGGAGCGCGGCGGCCAGGTCGGTCCCGTCGTGCGAAAGAACGGGAGTGAACACGCCGACCTGCGGCTGACGCAACGGGGCGGCCATATCGGTGCGAAAAGCGTGATAGAAACGCCATCCGGCGAGCCGATCCCGCAAGCCGCTCAAATGGGGGAAGCGATAGGGGTCCGCGATCTGCGTCAGGACCGACTCGCTGCGAGCGAGACTCATCGGAAGGGAGACGCGTCGGCCGTCGTTATCGCGGAGGTGAACGCCGCTTTTCCCCCGTTCCATCAGCGTAACGGCGGTCCGACCCTCACGAAAGGCGAGTGTCTCCTCCTTGAACAGAGGGTCGAGGCAAAAGGCGGTCGTTGTTTCCTGTCCCGGATAAAGGGGGTCCAGCCTGACCGAACCGGGGAGATCGTTCGCTTCGGGCAGGCCGCAAACCATTTCGTAAGCGATCCCCTCCCGGAATTCCGCGCGGAGCGTCAGGCGAACCGGACCTTTTTTACGGGAGCCGGCCCAGAGGACGGACGGCATGCCGCCCTCCTCGGCGAGCGTGGGCGCGAACCGTCCGGTCGCGGCCATGTGGAGGAGGTAAAGGGCCCGGTGCAGGTTCGACTTGCCGCACCCGTTCGGTCCGGTCAGGACGTTCAAACGGGTCAGCGGCAGTCGTATCTCCCGCACCGAGCGGTATCCGGCGACGTAAAGTTCGTTGACCGACATTCGGCGCGCCGATCAGGGTTTGGCGTTGCCCTTCTTACCGGGAGCGGGCTTCGCGCCGTCCTTTTTCGGGGCGGGCGCCGGGGGAGCGATTCCCGGCCCCTCCGCCTTTGCGCCGGCGGGCGGGGTAAAGGCAAAGGTGTTCGCCGCCAGGTCCCCGTTCACCTTGAGTTCGGAATAGGATTCCGTCATCGTCAGGCTTCCCTGCGGCATTTTGGCCGTGACGGTGACGCGTCGGAGCAGGCTGTCCTCCTTACCGACGGCGAACGAGAGAAGAATATCGTTGGCGTTCGATCCGGTGGGCGCGTTTTCATGGAGGGTCGCATTGATCACCCGGCTGTCCACATTGTCCACCTTTTCGTCAGGTCCGAACTCGACCAGAATGACCGAAGGGCCAAGCACCTTATCGGCGGCCTTCGGATCGGTCAGGAGCAGCGGCATCAACCCGGACCCGGCTCCACCGCTGAACGTCATTCCCCGTGCGATGTTGTCCGGCTCGGGCAGGGCCTTGTCCTTGTAATAGGATTTGGGCTGATCGGAGCTGAAACCGAAGAACTGTTGCCCGTCGGAGACGATGGTCCGCTTCACCGGCGCGCCCTTCGGATCGCGGGGATTCGGGACGGTGGCGACGATACTGACCTTGTTCGGCCGTGCCAGCGTAAAGACGGTCGAAGAGGACTGTTTATCCGTGCCGCGATCGACGGTGAACGCCATCTTTCCGGACAGCGATTTGAGGTCCTGGTAGGTCTTCACCATCTCGTCGAGCGCCTTTTTGGCGTCCGCATCGATCTTCTTTTCCGGAGGAGCGGGGGGACCGGAAGGCAGGGGGGGAGCGACGGTGGCCGGGTCCGGTTTCGGAGCGTCCTGCTTCGGCGCTTCGGTCGGTTCCTGAGCGAGCGCCAGCGAAGACAGGCAAAGCAGACCGATGACGGCGGTCGCCGGCGAATAGCGGGAAGTCATGGCACGAATATCCTTTCGGGTACGGTATCCCGAAGAGCGTCCTCTATGCGGGCGACCGCGAAGTCGATTTGCTGTGTTTCGATCACCAGCGGCGGTACGAACTCCAGTATATCCCCCGGACCTGCCGGGAGCACGATCAGCCCGCGTCGCAGAAGGTCGGCAACCAGTGAGAGCGCCGTTTCCCGACCATCGAAGCGCAGGCCCAGCATCAGCCCGCGTCCCCTCACTTCGACGATGCGTTCCGGGAAACGTTCCGCCAGGTCCTCCAGGCGACGCCGGAAATACGCGCCGACGGTCCGGGCGCGTTCGGGAAGGTTCTCCTCCTCGAGAACGGAAAGGGCGGCCAGCGCCGCGGCGCAGCCGAGAGGATTGCCGAGAAAGGTCGATGTATGGAGCGCCTCGCCGGTCGATTTGCCCCAGGCGGCGGTGATCTCCGGTCGGGCGACACAGGCGGAGATCGGAAACCCACCGCCCATCGCCTTACCGACACAGAGAATGTCCGGAACGACGCCGTCCCGCTGACAGGCGAACCATTCGCCGGTCCGGCCCCATCCGGTGAAGATCTCATCCAGGATCAAAAGGGCGTCATGGCGTCGGCAGAGACGATGGAGTTCGGCGAGCCACCCGTCCGGCGGGACGATGATGCCGCCGCGCCCCTGGATCGGTTCGGCCAGCACCGCGCCGATATGGCCCGCCGCCAGCGCCTCCTCGACAAAACGCAGGCAACTTCGGGTACAGGAACCGCAGGCGAGACGGCACGATCGCGGTTCGGGATACGGGACATGGGTTGCGAAGGGCGGAATCTGACCCGAGAACGGGGCTTTGAAATCCGGGCGGCCGGTCGCCGCCAGCGCGCCGAACGTCAGGCCGTGGTATCCCGTATCAAAGGCGAGGATGCCCGGTTTGCCGGTGAAGAGCCGCGCCGATTTGATCGCCGCTTCGATCGCATCCCCGCCGTTCTGCCCGAAGATCACTCCGGACAGGTCGCCGGGAGTCCGTTCGGCGATTCGCTTCGCCAGTTCCACCTTGACCGCCGTGGGGTGAACGTCCCCCATCCCGTGGATCAATCTCCCGGCCTGCTCGCGTATCGCATGGACGACGCGCGGGTGGGAATGCCCGATCGACGCCACCCCGAACGCCGCGGTCAGGTCGAGGAACGTATTGCCGTCGACATCGGTGACCAGACAGCCGGTCGCCGACTCCCAGAAGACGGGGAAGCCGCCATCGGGCGCAAGGTAGGTGATATTCGGATTTTCCACCGAAGGGAGTTCCCGGGCGAGAGCGCGAGAACGAGGCCCCGGGATCGGGGTCCGGAGTACGGGCAGCATAAGGAAATTAAACCACGAACGGCGACGATGCGGCCGAACGGCGGTCCGGTCAGGGGGCGGGTTCCGGTGCGCTGCCGGTGCGCGGACGGCGGGGCAGGTCGATCGGCAGCGTGAACTCCACCCGGGTGGGGACCGGTTTGCCGTTCAGGGTTGCCGCTTTCCACCGGGTCAGCGACATGTAGTATTTCAGGTAACGATCCAGTGCCGGAAGATCGGTTCCCTGCGTCAGCACCGCCAGATGTTTCCCTCCGGGGCCGACCGTCACGTTGAAGGTGGCGTTCCCCCGGTAGACCATCCGCTGAAGCCGGGGGGGCAGGATCATCGGTGGGCGACGGATCAACTCGGCGGGAGTATCCGGCTGCGCCACCAGCGCCGGGTGAGAGGGGGCGATACCGGACGAAGGGAGCGGGTCGTCGGTCGTCGAGGGCGCCGGGGTCGGCGTTTCCCGGGGCGATTCCGAAGCGGAGGGGATCGGGGCGGGGGCCGGCGTCGGTGTCGGTCGGGGAAGCGATCGAACGGCCGACAGACGAACGAGTGGGTGCGGCGTGGGCGTTGGCCGGGGCCGGGTAACGGCGGCGACGACCCGGGGCGTCGGCGAGGGAGTGGGGGGCGTGACGGCGACCACCGGAGACGGTGTCGGTGCCGGTGTCGGTGTCGCCGTCAGTTTCTCCAGGCGACGACGAAGGGCGGCGGCCTCCTTCGCGGATGCCTGACTGCGGGAAAGCTGACGGGCGAGGTCGGTGACCTGGGCGGCCAGACGGACCGCCTGTTTCTCCCGTGCGTGGGCGGTTTGCGCCTCCGCCTGCGCTTCCGCCGTCATACGGTCGGCGCGGGATTTCTCGGAGAAAGCGTAGACCGACAGACAGCCCAGCGCCAGAGCGACCGATCCGCTCACCCAGGCCGTACGCGCCACACCCCGGCGAAACGCCGCTTTCTGCCGTCGCAGTTCGGCGTCCGGCATGTGGTCGACGATCCATTCCGGGTCGAAGACACGCTGGTAGATCCGGTTCCGCACCATGAGATGCCGCTCCCCGGGCGCGACGATGCCGGAGAGCCGGAGGATCTCGATCAACGGGTTCGCGCTGTCGTTTTCGATCCGTTTGCCCTCGCGGACGCGTCGGTACAGATCGAGCAGGGTAGCGACATCCGCGCCGCCATCGAGCAGCCAGCGACGCACGAACAGAAGGTTATCGTCGGTCTCCCGCGAGGCGGGCGTGAAGTACAGCCGGTGGGCCAGGCGGTCGACATCGGACGGTCGGTGGGCAGTGGGATCGTCGGCGAGTGCGCGGCACAGTTTCAGAGTGAGATAGGGATGGCCGGCGGTCCAGTGGAACACACGCTTCAATTGCTCCTGACCGTTCGGCCCGAGTCCTTCGGCCAGTACGAGCGCATCCGGGAAGGTAAAGTCGCCGAGTTCCACCCGAACCCCGATATTGAACGGGGTCATCCGGGAGTCCTGAATCAGCTGCGAGGGGGCGGCGACGCCGAACAGGCCGAAGATCAGGCGGCACATCTCCGGGTCCTCGGTTCGACGGTTGTAGCACTCTCGGATTCCGGCGAAAAATTCGTCCGCGCAGAAAGGGAGGGAGCGGACGACATCCACCTCATCGAAGAAAAGCACCAGCGGACCGGACATTTTTCGAAGGAGGATGTCGGTCAGAGCGCCGAAGAAACGCTGTGCGGCGGGCAGCGCGTTCTCCTGTTTCCAGTAGGCAAGAACCGGCGACCGCAGGTCCAGCGCGCGCCCGATCTCGGAGAGCATGCCCGCATACCACTGGTCCGGGCTGATATTGTGCGCGCCGAATCGGGTGAGGTCAAGCAGAACGACGGCGATGCCTTCCTCCCGCAGGCGGTTCGTCACGCGTAGCATCAGGGAGGATTTGCCCATCTGCCGCGAGGTCAGCACATAGGCGTATTCGCCGTTCCGAACCGCCGTATGAAGGGCTTCATCGGCGGAACGGGGGACATAGCAGGGGGCATCCTTATGAAGTGTGCCCCCCGCGACGAAGAAGTCGGAATCCCGGTTGCCGGCAGCGGAGATCATTCCGCCCTAATTATACGTCAGCCGGGACGATACGTTCAGGGCAGTTTTCCACACGCGTCAGCCAGTAGCGGGCGTCGAATTTTTCATTCCCCACCAGGAACCGCCACAGCTTGATCCGCTGTGCGTATTCGAGGCGATCCTCCGCGCCGTACCAGCGGTGATGGCGGAACAACGCCTGACCGATCCGCGATTGCGTTGTCGGATCGGCAAGATCGTCCGTGTTCCAGAGAAGCATCTGGCGGACGGTCGGATTGATCCGCAGTTTGAACATGTAGCGCATCGTGTCGGTCCGGTTGGGCTGGGCGCAGTGCCAGATTCCGTGGTGAGCGACCGCGACGGTTCCCGCCTTGCAGACGATCGGAGCCTGGTTGAGGAAGTTCTGGTAACGTCCGATGAAGCTTTCATGAACGTAGCGCAGATGACTTCCGGGCAGGAACATGGTGCCGCCCATCTCGCGCGGCGTGTCGTGCGGGTAGTAAAACAGCTGGATATCGAAGTGAAGCCGGGGATCGATGATGTTGTCCGCGTGCCAAATCTGCCCCTCGATATGTTGCGGGCCGACTTTGTGGAAGGCGTGATGGTCGTACAGCGGGTTCGGACCGACCAGCGAACGGATCATTCCCTGAACCGCCGGGTGACGGAACATCGCGCCGAAGCCGTTCGATTGGGGCCACAGGTCGCTGAGAGCCATTCCGCTGCGTTCATAATGACGGGGAATCCGCTCTTCATCGATCTCCCGCATCGCCTCACGGTTGATCTCCTCGGGAATCAGTTCGTCGAAGCGCAAGAAGCCGTCCGCCACGAAATCCGCCATCTGCGCGGATGTCAGAAGATGGGTTTTGTCAAGTGCCATCGGTCACACCTCCTCCAGCTTTTCCAGCATATGTTCGAAGCGCAGGTAGGATGTTGTCAGCTCCTGCCCGGTCTGGGTCGGATGAAGCTGGGAAACCTGCAGGACGCGCCATCCGTCGAGCATGGCGGCGTAGACCGAGCGGTAGGGCGGGGCGTCACTGTCGCCGGTCGTGTGGTGTTCCTTGCCGGTGCCGTCGTAAATCGACCACGCTCCCACCTCGCTCTTGAGGTCCGGGGTGGACGAGTAGAGAAACATGAGTTTTTGCCGAATCATCCGATAATGCTCCTCAGCCTGCGGATTGCCCCCGCAACATGGGGTAATTCCGGATTCCGGGCTCGGGGTTCGAAATCCTGCCCCGGTGGCTCGATGACGAAAACGGACAAAAAAGTGCGATTATCAACCACCGGCCGGGGCGGGCTGCCGGGGAACGAGGAGCAGGGCGGTCGGTACCAGGACGCCGGTCGGTTCGGCGTCCTCAAGGGTCTGGCCCCGCCGGAAGACCAGCTGTGAGGAAGGGCCGCCGTCCAGACACATGGCTTCCTGCGGTGGGCGGGAATGAACCCGTCGAAAGTGGAGTTCGAGGTAATCGGCAACGTCGGCAAAGTCCATCGCGTCCGCCCGACCCAGCACGAGATGGTAGGGGAACCCGTCCTCGCCGATATCGTAGGCGACAAAGGAGCGGTGAAGTTTTCCGGGACTCAGCAGGCGTTCGTCCCGGTCGGCCACACGGCGGGTTCCCCCCTGAAACAGGCGCGGACCGCAGCCGATCCCGTAACGCAGATTCCAGAGAGCGCCGCCGGTCGGGTTGATTCCGGTACGGTATCGGTAGACGCGACCGCGCAGCGAACCCATACCGTAGGCGATTTCGGGGAGACCCGCACGCGTAAAGCCGACAACGGAGCGAAGAAAACGCTGTTGCGGCGGACGGGTGGAGGTGACGATGTCGCTGGGTGCGATCACCTTCCCTTCGGCGACCGCCAGTCCGACGATCTGTTTTCGGCGTCCGAGCTGATCGTACGTATCCCCGAAGAATCCCCCGTTGATGCCGCCGATCGCCTGGTATTTCTCGGCCCATTCGCGAACGGTCTTGCAGTCTCCGATGAAATTGTTGCGGCGTCTTTCGATGTTTTCGGCAACGACGACCGGGCGAACGTCGGCGACTTTCAGATCGACATCGAGCAACTGGACGCCCGCCTCCCGGTCCCGATGGAAGCGGACCCCGGCAACGACCGTGAACGAGTCCTCGACCGGCGGACGGCAGGCGGGGACGGCAAGCGGCGTCAGCAAAAGCACGGCCAGTATCCGTCGATCGGGGGACAGGGGGAAACGGCGGCAACCACTCATGTGCTCTATCATAAGTCACGAAGAGAGCCGCAACAATGGGAAAACGATTCCTGCTATGGCCGGTGGTTCCGACCCTGGAAAAGTCGGCGCGGTCCGACGTCGTAAACAGGCGAACGGGGTCGATGCCGGAAAGGCATCGACCCCGTTCCTTTTTTCGTTGCCGCCGTTTTAGAAGGCGTCGATCTCCTTGACCTCGCGGGCGTACTTTTCGATAAAGGCGCGTCGCGGTTCGACCTTGTCGCCCATCAGAATGGTGAACGTCTGGTCGGCTTCCGCGGCCTCCTCGACGGTGACCTGGGCCAGGGTCCGATTGACCGGATTCATGGTCGTGTCGGCCAGATCCTCCGGGTTCATCTCCCCGAGGCCCTTGAAGCGGGTGATATGAACATCCTTCCGCTTCACTTCCTTCAGCACCCGGTCCCGTTCGGCTTCGGTCCGGACGTAGCGTTTTTCGTCCTTCCCGACCCGGATCGAGTAGAGCGGCGGCTGTGCGATATAGATGTGCCCTTCGTCGACCAGCGGTTTCATGTACCGGTAGAAGAAGTTCAGCAACAAAGTTCGAATATGGTCCCCGTCGACATCGGCGTCCGCCATGATGATGATCTTATCGTAGCGCAGTTTGTTCAGGTCGTACCGATTCAGCGGATCTTTATCGTCATCGTCGTCGCCGGTCGCGGTGATGTTATAGGCGATTCCGGTGCCCAGAGCGGAGATCAACGTTTTGACGGCTTCGTTGTCGAGGGCCTTGTCGACGCGCGCCTTTTCGACGCAGATGATCTTTCCGCGAAGCGGCAGGACCGCCTGGGTTCGACGATCGCGTCCCTGTTTCGCGGAACCGCCCGCCGAGTCTCCCTCGACGAGATAGAGTTCACATTTTTTCGGGTCCCGTTCGGTGCAGTCGGCGAGTTTTCCGGGAAGTCCGCCGCCGTCGAGCTGGTTCTGACGTTTCACCAGTTCGGCCGCCTTTCGGGCGGCTTCGCGAGCTTTCGCGGCGGTCAGCGACTTCTCCACGATGGACCGACCGACCGACGGGTTCTCCTCCAGAAACTGGGTCAATCCCTCGCCGACGATGGAGTTCACCATTCCCTCGATTTCGAGATTGGTCAGGCGGCGTTTGTCCTGGCTGTTGAACATCGGATTGGTCAGCCGTACGGAGATGACCGCGGTGAGGCCCTCGCGCACATCCTCGCCGGAGAAGTTACCGTCCTTGTCCTTCAGGTAGTTGTTCTTGCGGGCGTACTGGTTGATGACTCGTGTCAGTGCGGTCTTGAAGCCGGAGAGGTGCGTTCCGCCGTCGGGCTGCGGAATATTGTTGGCGAAGGCGTAGATGCTCTCCTGATAGCTTTTGTTGTACTGAATCGCGATCTCGACCTGTGTCTCTCCCTGCTGTCGGTAGAAGTAGACGACCTTGGCATGGAGCGAGTCCTTGGCTTCGTTCAAATGCGCGACGTATTCGGCGATGCCTCGCTTATGATGGAAGGTCACCGGCTCCTCATCATGGAGTTCGTCGACGAAGGTGATGCTGACCTCTTTGTTCAGGTAGGACAGTTCGCGGATACGCGCCAGGAACCGTTCCCGATGGTATCCCAGTTCGCCCTCCTCGGTCAGGGCGGCCTCGAAGATGGTTTTGTCGGCCAGCCATTGCTGGATGGTGCCGGTATCGTCCGGGGCGCAGGTTCCGACCATGTGCAAGGGGGTCACCGTATGCCCGCGTTCGAACCGGATGCGATAGATTTTGCCGTCGCGCTTGACGGTGGTTTCGAGCCAGTCGGACAGTGCGTTGACGCAGGAAGCGCCGACACCGTGAAGACCGCCGGAGGTTTTGTAACCGCCGTCGCCGAATTTCCCGCCCGCGTGCAGGCGGGTCATGACCATCTCGACGCCGGGAAGGCCGGTTTTGGTATTGATATCGACCGGGATACCGCGCCCGTTGTCCTCCACGGTCACGGTGTGGTCCTTATTCAGGCGAACGGTGATTGCGGTGCAGTATCCGGCCAGCACTTCATCGATGGAGTTATCGATCATCTCTTTGAAGAGATGGTGCAGACCGTTGAGACCGGTGTCGCCGATGTACATGCCCGGTCGTCGTCGGACCGCCTCGAGTCCTTCCAGTTCATCAAGCTTGTTGGCGTCGTAGTTGCCTTCGACTTTCTGCACACCGGGCGCTTTGATGTCCTCGAGTTCGATCTCCGGGTCGGCATAGGCGTGGCCGTTGGCCGTGCCGTTGGAATGACCGTTCGGAGACGCGGCTTGACCGTTGACCGACGCGGTGATCGGCTCCTCAGAAGCATCCGTCTTTTCCCGTTTAGTTTTCGCCAAGTTCCGCTCCCCTTGCTGTCAACAATTGACAGATTCTCATTTGGATTAACAGGACATTATACCATAAACGGATGTTTGCCGCAATTTACATCCTCCCCGGTAACTGTTCAGGAATGTCAAAGGGAAGTTCAGGCGGTGGTCAGGCCAGGCTTTTTCTGGGCATCCACCAACATCTGACGACACGCGGCCAACGACTCCAGCTTTTGCAAACGCCAGGTCGCAAACAGAGACGACAGAATTGCCATCGTCTCCGAACCGGCAGCCGAGCGCGTTCCCCCGCTTATCTTGCGGGCGATCACCCGGGGGCGAAGGCTACGCTCCGCCGCATTGTTCTCCGACGGGACATCGGGCTGCCAGACGAAAACGAACAACTCGGCGGCATAGGACACCAAGCGCTGGCAAAGCGTACTCTGGGGCAAACCGGCATCCACATACGGACGCGCAAAGGCCACCACTTCCTCCGCAAAAGAAAAACAGGCAAGCTCCCGTGCCGACGCACTCTCGCTTTGAAACCCTTTGGCACGGTCGTACAATTCCCGCAAGCGTTTTGCCCAGTTTTGCACGCCCTCGATCGGGTACTTTTTCACTAACTCATGGACGTCCCGAAGCAAATGTACCCAACACCTCTGGTGAAAGCCCAAATGCCGACGATACCCGCTGTAGAAGTCGCTGACCACCACGCCTTTGTACGCCTCGCCTAATACCTCGGTCACTACCTGCCCCGAGCGGGTCTTGGGATAGGTAAAATAACTTAAAGAGGGAGTCGAGAAACTCCACAAGTAGCCATTTTGACCATTCTCGCGCCAGCCCGTCTCGTCGGCATGGACAAAGGGACTGGTCCGCAGGCTCTCTTGCAGGCCGTGATAGGTCGACTTGCCCAAGCGAGCAACAGAGGCAAGCAGCAAAACGATCTCCCCCGCACTGATAGGCAGGCGGCAGAACGCCGACAAAAGCGCCCCAATCGAGCGAATCGGCAGGCGGGCAACCGAACGCAAGTAGGCAACCAGAGAGTGAATTCCGAGGCCGAACCGACTTTTCCCCACCGCTTGTTCGGTCAGGTCAACGTGCGGGGTGCAGGACTTGTGGCAGACCCCGCAGTAGCGGGACACAACGACATGGTCGAGGATGGAAACGGTGAGGGGCGGCAGGTCGATAACTTGGTGCCGACTATATTCGCTGCCTCCGGCAAGCCTTCTACCGCAATCCGGGCAATGCGAGCAAGCGTAGACGATTTCCTGGGTCGGCGTCTCCCGTTTTCGAACGAAGGCGTCTTTACGTTGCTTTCTCGGCTTTTTTGTCGGCGCGGGTTGGTTGGGCTTGACCCAGGCAGGCGGCTCCGGTTTGACTTTGCTGGGAGGGGGTAGCTGCCCTTTGAGACGGGCGATTTCCTGCTCCAGTGCTTCAATCTTGCGAAGCAGGAAGGCGATTGTCTGGGCTTGTTCCTGAATGAGGACAACCAACTCCTCGTGCGATTTGTCGGCCAGATTGTCGGCCAGATTGTCGGCCAGAGAATTCATTGACTTTCGATACGTGCTTGGCTGCCCTGAAATTCCCACATCCCTGAACAGTTACCCTCCCCGCTCAAACAGGCAGGTGATCTTTTGCGCGCTTTGTGTTATGCTTTTTCGATTCGTTGCGGTGGCTCGTCCGAAGGTTACGGAAAGGAAACCCTGTCTTGAAAACGCGTCCTTTTATTGGAAGTCCGATTCCGTCGTTGATTGCGAACCCCGTCGTCGCGGAGGAGGGGAGCTTGCAGGAGTCCGCCGGTTCTCTGCCGCCGTTGCTCGCCGGAGTGCCGAAACGACCGGTCGCCGCCCGCACGATCGCCGAGTTTCCGGCCGGCACCTTTCTTGAAAACATCGTCACGGACCGGGACGGGGTTCTGTGGATTACCGATTATGAGGCAGGAAAGATCCTTCGGATCGCGCCGAACGGCAAAACGGCGGAGTTCGCCGATCTCGGCGGCAAAATCGCCGGAATCGCCCGGGACCGCGCGGGGAACCTGATTGTCGGGGGCTGGGCCGACGGGAAGACGCCGACGATTTTTCGGGTCGCGCGGAACGCCCGGGTCGAACGTCTCGCCGCGCCGGACGGCGTCGTGTTTCCGAACGGGATCGCGCGGCTGTCGGGAGACCGTTTCCTGATCGCGGACTCCTACCGGGGCGTGATCTGGCAGTTTGACGCGGCCACAAGAAAGACATCGATCTGGCTGGAGGACGCGTTGCTGACGCGCGTTTCCTCCGAAAACCCGGTCCCCGGAGCGAACGGACTGAAGATTTTCCGGGAGGTTCTGTATGTCACGAATACGCAGCGGCAGGAGATCCTGCGGGTGCCATTGCGTGGGGACGGGCATCCGGGGAAGGTATCGGTGTGGGTGAAGCGTATCAACGGCGATGATTTTGCGCCGGATATTCGTGGAAACCTGTATGTGACGACGCACTTTTACAACAGTGTGATTCGCGTCGCTCCGAACGGGCGGATGACGATCCTGGCGGATGCGTCGGCCGGTCTGCGCGGGGCGACGGCGCTGGCGTTCGGGAGGACCGTTCGTGACCGCACGGCGGCGTATGTCGTCACCAACGGAGGGGTGACTCTGCCGGGATCGGAAGGTCCGGAGTCGGCCCGGGTAGTGCGCCTGGAGATCGGAGTACCCGGCGCGGCCGTGTGAAGCGGAGGTGTGAAGCGGCCGTATGTCGTGTCGCGGTCGTGGCCTCGCGAACGGACTCAAAAACGGACTTAAAAACGGACTCCGAATATTTTTTACGGGGGCCTTGACAACGCCGGACAGTGCGATATACTCCTTCTCGTCGCTGGACGAAAGCGATGCCCCGAACGGAAAAATCCAAGTAGGTGGCCTGTACCTTATACAATTGAAGATGGGTTTTGTTCTGCTTTAAGTGCGTGTTTGTCTGATTGAGTGACAACGGAGCGGGATGGTAATCAACTGACGTCGAACGGATTCGGTTCGGTTTTTCCCCTGTTCGCAGGGGTAATTACAAGATCAAATCTGTCAGTTTCGGTGTTTTCACCGTAAACCATATTTTGACGGAGAGTTTGATCCTGGCTCAGGACGAACGCTTGCGGCGTGCCTAAGAAATGCAAGTCGAACGGGGTAGCGATACCCAGTGGCGAACGGTCGCGTAACACGTAAGCAACCTGCCCTGAAGTGGGGGATAACATTCCGAAAGGAGTGCTAATACCGCATGTGGTTCACCCGTGGCATCGTGGGTGATCTAAAGATTCATCGCTTCAGGATGGGCTTGCGGCCTATCAGGTAGTTGGTGGGGTAACGGCCTACCAAGCCGACGACGGGTAGCTGGTCTGAGAGGACGATCAGCCGGATTGGGACTGAGATACGGCCCAGACTCCTACGGGGGGCAGCAATTAGGAATCTTGCACAATGGGGGAAACCCTGATGCAGCGACGCCGCGTGAAGGATGAAGGATTTCGGTCTGTAAACTTCTTTTGCCAAGGAAGAAGCAAGTGACGGTACTTGGTGAATAAGCCCCGGCTAACTACGTGCCAGCAGCCGCGGTAATACGTAGGGGGCGAGCGTTGTCCGAAGTTACTGGGCGTAAAGCGCGCGTAGGCGGCCAATTAAGTCTGAGGTGAAAGGTTCAGCGCTCAACGTGAACAGTGCCTTGGATACTGGTTGGCTTGAGTGTGGCAGAGGAGCATGGAATTCCTGGTGTAGCGGTGAAATGCGTAGAGATCAGGAGGAATACCGATGGCGAAGGCAGT